>DAIMCN010000010.1:0-83612 GCA_036726365.1 Candidatus Cybelea sp. | reverse complement strand
TGAAAGTCCGCGGCGGCGCTGAGCCGATGCAGCTCGCCCGGCCAGAACGACGGCACGCCCCAGTAGTAGTCGAGGCCGACGTAGTCGAGCGTGCCGACGCACTCGCGCGGGCAGAGAAACTCCGGCAGCTTGCCGGCCATGCCGAGGTTCCACCAGTTCGTGCCAAGCAGCGTTCCAAAGATCGCGAAGCTTTTGCGAAACGCGAGTAACGCATGCAGCCACGATCGCGTCGCGCTCAAACGCTGCGTGCCGTGCAACGGCACGAACTCGACGCGATCGGGATCGCCGAAGATGAGCTGCGCGACGCGACGCGCAATCTCCGGCTCAAGCCCGACATATTTGATGTCATCCCGAGCGAAGCGACCATCGGGAGCGGAGTCGAAGGACGATGCGGTGCACAACTCCGCCACACCCGGATGGATACCGACGCGCAGCAGGCCGCGCCGCCGGATGCGCTTGATCGAGCGGTCCATTTCCGGAACGGGCCTCCCCGCATCGGCCGCGGCCTCTTTCTCGCGCCCGATGTGCGCGATCGTCTTGCGGTTGAACGAATCCGGAATCTCAGGATGCTCGCTCCGAAGCTCGCGGATCGCACGATCGACGATGTTGAGCAACGTGCGGCTGCCGAACGCAAGCGCGACGGCAAAGTACTGCTCCGAACCAGGAAGCGGCGTGAGGCCCAGCGTATCGCCGGCGTACTCGCGCAGCGCCACGTCGTCGTCGAAGACCGCGTCGACCTCACCGCGCCGCAAGGCATCAACGGCATCGGGCATCGCGCTCACGTAACTAATCGTCGCCCCGGGGAGCCAGCTGCCGACGATGGCTGCCGGCAGCGTATCGGCAACCACCGCGATGCGGCCGCGCCACGCATGCGCGTTTTCCGGAAGCCCGAACGTGGTCGCGTGCAGCGCGGCAAGGTGCGCGCAATAGTACGGCTCGGAGAAAAACGAGTGCTGCCCGCGCTCGGGCGTCATGGTTAGCTGCGCGATTGAGCAGTCGACGCGCCCGCCTTCGACGAAAGCGGATTGCGCGATGCGCGCCGCCTGCCGCTTCGCATCTTTCGGTGACTGCAAGTGCGTTGCGTTACAGTCGACCCAGCGCTGCAGCCATTGCGGCAGGCCCAAGACTAGTGGGTTCGTTCCGACGCGCGCGGTCGGCCGGATGCGCCGGATCGCGTCGCGCGCCTTCGCATGCGCGCGGAAGAGATTTGGGATGAGCGTGAGCACGTCATTCATTTGCGCATCGCCGCTTTCGTACGGCGGCTGACCCGGCGGCATCGCGTAGGCGCGCATCCAAAAGCCTTTGATCCAGCCGTAGACGAGCTGATTGGGTTCGTTAAGCGTCACATAGCTGTCGATGAGATCGCCGAGACGCTGAGCAGCTTCCGTTGCGAAGCGTACGAGGCGATCCGGAAAGCCCGGGTCGAGCAGTCCCGCACCGCTACCGGCGGCCTGAACGTGAAGCGGCCACGTGTTGTGCACCAGTGTGACCATCGGCGACATTCCGGCGTCGCGGATCGCTTGCAGTACGGCGCGGTAGTGCGCGAAAGCCTCATCGCTCCAAACGCCGGGCTCGAGCTCGAGCCGCGCCCACGAAAGCGAAAGCCGAAAGACGGTGCAGCCCAGGCCACGCGCGAGCTCGACATCTTCGCGATAGCGATTCCAAAAGTCGGTGGCTTTGCCGCGTGGAACGAGCCCGCGCACGTGCTCCCAAACGTCGCGAATGTCGTCGCGTCCGTCGTAAGCCTCGCATTGATGGTCGGCAGTTGCGACTCCGAATTGAAGGCTGGCCGCCACGTGCGGCAAATGCGCGGTGGCGAAGCGGCTTCCCTGTTGCAGCCTTCTGGCGAATTGTGGTGCCAATGCTCAGCAAAATATCGGCAGCGTTTTAGCGGCGTCGTTCATTGGCAGCAGTGATCCGCGTTGCCGGGCGATGAACGCGATGCCGTTTTCCTGAAGTATCGTTGCAATCCAGCCAGCTTCATCCGAGGGAAGCGCTCCGAAAGCCAGCACGGGCTGCGCTCGGCCGATCTCGGCACGATAACGTACGCCGTAATCGAAAAGCTGCCCCATCCCATAGCGCATGCGGTCGACCGCGGCACTCTTTACGTTCAAACTCTTTGCTTCGACAAGCAACTTTTGCGATGCGAATGACGCGAGAAGGTCGACATTGTTGTTGAACAAACAATGTCCGTCGCGCGCCTCGACCATCGCTTTGACCAGCTTTAGCGTCTGCTGATGGTCGCCGCGTGCTCGTTCTTGAAGGGCCGCCGACTCAAATACGTCGATCATTTTTCCGGTGGGCCGATAGCCCGTCCCATCGGGAACGACGGTCAGCGGCCGGAAGGCGTCGCGAGGCGGGTCCAAAGAGAGACCCGGAACCACAAAGCCGCTAAGGACGTCATCAACCGTCGGCGCCTCACGCCAAGCCGCGCCCGTGAGACCGGCAGCATCGAGGATCCGGTGGAAATCCAAATCATCGGTGTAACGAACAGATCGGCCCTGAAAGGCGCTTCGACTCGAGAACGTCGATTCGTACATGCGACCCTCCCGGTCGACGTGCGGCACGGGACTCGGGAATCGAATCGGCTTGCGAATCCCTACAAAACGGTGGGTTGGGTCGGCGGGATCGGTCCACCAGTCTCCCAACTCTCCGCACCCGAAATATGTGCTCGCCTCGCCGGCCTCTGCATCTCTTGCAGGCCGGTAGTAGACGAACTTCTCGCCACCACCTATCTGATCGAAGTACTGCTGTGGGTAATGGTAAATGATAAACTCGGTATCCTTATACTTTGGACCATCGCGCCACGCGCGTTGCATTAGGACAAGCGGCATCCTTTTGAAGTTTCGTCAGCGCGCCGCCGGACTCCAGTCAAGGCTCCTTAGACCTAAGGACTTGCTCAAGGACCAGAGCCTAGTTCTCACTAACGGCCTCCTAAAGTTCGATGCGTTCGGAGGAGGAATGGCGCAAACGCAGACATGGAAGGAAACCATTCGCGGCATCGTTCAGGCGCTGCCGCGAGAGTTTACGCTCGCCGACGTGCTCGCGTACCACGATGAGCTAAAGCGTCATTTTCCCAATAATCGTTTCATCGATGCCAAGATACGGCAAAGCCTACAAATTCTTCGCGACCAGGGCTTATTGCGCTTCGTTCGACCGGGGCGTTATGAACGAGAGGATATTCTACCCGTGTTCAGCCCGCTGGTGGATTTTTCTGTGGCCGAGCCCTTCGTCAGCGCGACTCAGGCGGCGAGAGTGGCACTGGAAACCTGGGCGTCGTTCAATCTGTACTGCTTGAGTAGCCTTAGATCGCCGGCGCGCCCGCAAAACATTGTTCGCCGATCAGCTTGACCTCGCTTGAAAAAACGTCGCCGATGCTTTGCAGCCGCCCGGGAATCGCGTCGGAGCGAAACGCCTTCGCGCTCGCGAACGTGCCAAGTTCCTCCCAGTGGCTCGGTGTGCAGACTGTGAGGCCTTGTGCGCGAAGGCTATATGGCACGGCGCTGTATCGGCCGGCGGCGTTGCTCTCAACGTGCAAGTGGACGCGCCCGTCATGATGCGTGTTGTATGCCATTGAGACGAGATCTGGGTGTAGCGCGACGGCGCGCTTGCATAAAGCGTGCAGCCACGCGCGTAACGGCTCTGCCTGCGGCGTGTCTGCGAAGGGAATCCATAACGCGATGCCCTTGCCGCCGTCGAGCAGCGGAACTGCTTCGAGTTTGGCAACGTCGAAGAGTAGCGAGCGCATCGCCAGCCCCGCAAGTTTGACCGTCACAAAATCTACGCCCTGCGGCGCCTCAAGCAAGATCCGGCCGAATCGGAGCGCTCCGACGTCCAGCAGGGTCGGCGCCCAGGTGTAAAACTCGATCGCATACTTCGCGTGGATCAGCCACAGTAGCTTGTCCACGCTCAGCGGAACGGTCGTTACGTGGAAAATGCGTTGCTTGTCGACTCCGTTGGGATGGTTGACGAAGACGATCGGCGTTCCCGAAAGGGATGCGATTGTGCCGCCGTAGTTCCCCGGAAAATATGACGGTGGGCCATGGCCCAAATTTGGTGGGCCTGGGTACCCACCTTGGAATGGACGGGCTGGTTATGGCTCACCCGAGAACGCTGCTTGACGTCGTGTTTTCGATCTTAGCGGACGGCAAGCCGCGATCGACCGTTGAGATTTTGGCCGCGGCCCGTCTGCACCGGCTCTTACCTTCAGACGCGACTCCGCAGCAAGTCAACGGGGCCTTGTCACGCTATATTGAACGAGAGTCGTTCCGCGGGCGCAAGCCTACGATCGTCGAGGATCCCGACCACCGATTCCGCTTGAATCGCCCGATCGACGACTGGCCAGCGACGGACACGACGGGACTCGCCCCGCTGACAATCCCCACGGAGCCGCCTGCAAGCGCCGCGCCGGCCATTGCGGCGTTGCGAAAAGCAGCTTCCGGCACCGACTCGGTCGCGTTTGAGAGAGCCGTATGCGATATGTTCACAGTTTTTGGCTTTGCCGCTACGCACCTCGGCGGCAGCGGCGCGCCCGATGGTTATGCTGACGCCCTTCTCGGCGAACTTCGATTTCGAGTCACGATCGAGTGCAAGCTCCTAGGTCATCGCAATCTCGCGGAGTCAAATGCGGCGGCTGAAGCGTCCCGCTACCGCGACACTTATCATGCTGTCTCCTGCGCGCTCGTCGCACCGGCGATCAACGCGGAGCCCGTCTTCGCCGCGGAGCTGCACGCCCACGCGGTATCTGCTTGGACTGTGGAAGATCTCGTTCGGGCCGCAATTCTGCGCCTGGATTGCTCGCAGATGCGACCGCTGCTTGCGCAAGGGTTCGCCGTCGATACGCTCGGCGATGTGGCCTGGGCGCAGATTCACGGGCCCGCCAAGCGGCTACGTGTTGTTGCGTCGTTGTTAGTTGAGGTCGGGCTCGCGCAACAACGCTTAGCGCAACAGCTCAAGGATGGCATCGCAAGGCCGCGCCTGACGAGAGACGTCGCGCTTAGCCTCCTGGACGACCGCTTGACTAGAGAAGGCAGCGCGCAGGGCGTTGTGCCCGAAGAGATCGACGCGGCCTTTACATGGCTGACGAGCCCTTACGTCAGTCGCGCCATTTGGAGCGATGACGACCACACGGCGATCGTTATCCGTCCGCTCGCGTTTTTCGATCTTTAGAGCTGGAACGTTTGCCAGTCGTACGGCGTGAAGCCTTTTACGGCATCTTCCCAGCCGATCCGATAGGCCTTGCCGATGCTTACCTCGTCGTTGAATCCAACGACATTCAATGGAAGCGTTTCCTTCGGCCGAATATACCGCAGGTCGGTCACCGGAACGGTATGCATGAGCTTCGCGAGCGTCGGGTTTTCCCGCGCCGCACGGGCCGCCTCTTGCGGTGCGAGGCGCGCGAACGTGCGTTTGCCGATCGACTGAAAGTACGCGTTGCGCATCTCGGTTTCGAGTATCTTTCGCTGCATCGTACCGTAGACGCCGAAGACGACCTCAACGGCATCTCCGTAGCTGGTTTCCGGCTCGAACGGCGGGTCCAGCAAAACGACGTCGGCTCCGCTCGAAACCGCGTGCGCGATGCCGACGGGCGAGTTGCTCGCGACGCCACCATCGCAATACTCGTTCACGGTTCCATCCGGGTTCGGAATCAAAACCGGATCGAACGCGAGCGGAAGGGCCGCCGACGCAAACAGTGCGCTGTGCAGCAGGCCCGGCGTCGCCTCGCGTACGACCGTGTGCGGCCCGAGGGTTAGCTGCAGCGAGTGCACGACTCTTTGCGGCAGGTTTTCGCCCTGATTCTGCGGTCGCACGTAAAAGTATTCGGGCCGCTGAAGCGTGAGATTCGTCACCGAGAAGACCAGCGGCATCAGCAGCGGCGTCGCGGGGTCCATGCTGCGAGAGATCCAGTCGTAGACGGGCTGGCTCTGCAAGATCGCGCGCTGATCTCGCAGCAAGCCGATCAAGCGTGCTGCCGCAGCCGCGCGATCTAATAATCCGCTCTCGGGGTCGCGCAAGGGCGCGTATTGCGGCTTCGCGCGCAAGATATCTTGTCCGGCGATGCCGTACCAGAGTTCGCGCAGCTTGGCGTATTGGCCCGTCGCCACGAACCAGCCATTGAGCGCGCCGATCGACGCTCCGCAGACGATTTCATAGGGCAGCAACGGCGAACCATCACTCACGGCGCCGATGGCCGCGAGCGCACCGATGACGCCGGCCTCATACGCGCCGCGCGCCCCTCCGCCGCTCAGCACGAGCGCGCGCTCCAGCGGCTGGTCCGTCGCGTTAGCGGCGGATGCACCGAGCAGCGGCAGCGCCAGCGCGGATGCCCCGAGGGCACACAAGAAACTCCGGCGTTCGATCATATCTGACCTCCGAACTACAACGTTTAGGGACGACCTCCGGTGCGACCTTGCTGGTCGCAGAAGCTCGCCTCGCACCAAGCGCTTCATACACGCATTCGTTCGGTGAAAACGCGCGCCGGCGGTATTCGTTGTTGTTTTTGCCACTAATGCATCGCTTTATGAGTTACGCACGGCACCGCTAAAGAATTCGAAACACCTGCACGTCGGCGATCGATTCGTTCGTGCAACTTTATTCAACCTCTTGGGTTTAGAGAAGTCAGGAAAAAGAAACTCAATTGAAAGTTGAAAATTTATGATGGATCTAACCAAATCCTCGCCCCGTAGCGTCAGCGAAACGATGCTTGGCATCGTACAGCTGGCTCGCGCGACCGACAAAGCGAAGGCGTTAGCGCACGGTACCATTGGCGAATACAAGTACGATTGCCCGATGGACCAAGGCCTCTTCGACTACCTCGGCATGGACCCGAAGGCATTCCTTCAGGTCGTGAGGGAAGCGAAGAATGATTCTGAGATCGAAGGGTACGCGAAGACATACGTCTCGAAGAAAGACTCGCGCTCGATCGAGGAGTTCAACAGAAAGTGGCTCTCCACCGTGCCGTCCGGCGAATCGCTGAAGCACTTTGAAGAACTGCGGCACAAGATCGCTCCTAGCCGCACCGATATCGTGTCGTGGTCGGACCTGCTCGACCTAGAAGAGGGTCGAACGGTTCCCCATCGCGTGCCGGCTTACGCCTAACAAAACCTAGAATCGTAGCAAGCTAGAGAGAGGAGTGCGATAACAATCGCGCTCCCTTTTTCGATGCGTTAAGCGCGCTGCAGCCGGACTTTTCGCGCGCCGACGGCGATCACGAACAGCACGAACGCGACGAGCGCAAAGCCCGGCGCGTACGCGCCCTGCGTGAAGTCGAACGTCGTGCGGTTCATCGGCCCGAGGTACCAGAGCACGAGGTAGGCGATTTCGAAGAGCCGCGTCGTGCCGGAGAGGGCGCCGCACGCGAGCGCGAGCGTCGGAACGAAGATGGCACCCACGAGAATGCCTTCGATGCCGCTCGGATTTCCAGCGGCCGCCCAATGCACGAGCGAACCGCCCGCCGTCGCGACGGCGAGAAGGACACCAGCGAACCACTGCGCGACGAACTGCCGGCGAATCGGATGCAGCGTCGGGTAAATGAACTGCTCGGTCGCGTAGACGCCTTCCCGAGTGCCCAACTGCGACCACGCCAACATCGGCCAGATCCAAGCCAATCCGACGGCGAGGCTCTGCCCCTTGGCATCCGCAAAGAGCTGGAATATCCAGAAGCCCGCGCCCACGGCGTACCACCAGAAGCTCAAGCCGCGCACGAGCAGCCGCAGTTCGGCGAGCACGATCGCACCGAAGTCGCTGCCGAAGAGCGCGTCGACCAGCGGGCCGCTGAATCGCGCGAACGCCGATTGCCAGCGAGCCGCGACGCCGTTGCGCTTCGCGTGTTCGGCGCTGCGAGCGGGCTTGGAGAAACGATCGAAGATCAACGCAGCCAACACGACTACGCCGAGCGCTACCGCAAACCACATCAAACGCCCGATCACGTCATCTCCGGTAAAGACAAACCCGTGGAAGGTAAAGAGGTGACGCGCGCGCTCGCCGCCGGCACCGATCTCGACCGAGTTCAAGCGTGCGTGCGGATCGACTTTCACGAGCGCCGCCCAGACCTGACTCATGACGAGATTTCCGCCGAGCATGTCTCGCCACCACGGGACGTGGCGCGCCTCGGCCTGGAAACTCCAGATCAAATACCACATCCAAAGGAAGAAATAGACCACGTTGCCTAGGCCGGCCCTCAGCCACGGAAGCATTTCGAAGAGCAGCGCGATCGCCGCGACCATCGCGATGGTCGGAAGGACGACGAGGGCGAAGGGCGCGGCGATCGCACCGAGGTTGAATGCCGTGTTCTCGCCGCGCACGAGCTGCATCGCGATCGCGACGACGAAGAGAATCGCCGCCATCGATCCCAGGACGAGGAAGTTGCTCAGCGCCTTGCCGAGCGAATAGTCGAGTCGCGTTACCGGCGTCGCGGCCACGATCTCGCCCACGCGGGTTTGCCGGTCGCGCTCGACCGCGCTCTTGATGTTGTAGAAGCCGAACAGCGAGAGCAGCATCGTTGCAAGGATGGCGAAGGTCGCGCCGATCCAGGCCGAGTTGTAGATGCCGCGATAGCCGTCGACGAGAAACGTCTCGTATCCGGCGTTTTTTGCCGGGACCAACAGCGTGCCGACCAGCAGCGTGACGGCGATCGTCGCAACGTACTGATACCGGCGGGTTCGTTCCAGCAGATCCGCGCGCGCCAGCGCGTAGATCGCCCAAAGTCGCGTCACGCCGCGGCTCGTGCGCCGGCGACGAGCTGCAGGTACGCTTCTTCCAGCGACGCGCAGCCGCGCACCAGCGCCGACGGATGCCCGTCGGCGAGAAGGGCTCCGTGATTGACGATCGCGACGCGCGTCGCGATGCTTTCGACGTCGGAGCAGATGTGTGTCGAAAAGACAATGATGCGGTCGCCGGCCATTTCGCGCAAGAGGGTTCGCAGCCGAACCCGCTCCTCCGGATCCAAGCCCGCCGTCGGTTCGTCGACGATCAAGAGTCGTGGATCGTTGAGCAGCGCCTGCGCGATTCCGACACGTTGACGCATTCCGCCGGAAAAACCGCCCAAGGCCCGCGATCCCGCGTGCGTAAGGTTGAGGAGCTCGAGCAGGTTCTCGATGCGGGCGCGCAGATCGCGACGAGGGATGCCTTTGAGCGCACCGATATATTCCAGAAACTCAATCGCCGAGAGATGCGGATAGATGCCGAAGTCTTGGGGCAGATACCCGAGCGTCCGGCGGAGCGCATCGGGAGACTTGGCGACGTCGCTTCCGTTGAATCGGATCGTCCCGCTGCTGGGCTTCGTGACCGTGGCGAGCATGCGCATCAGCGTCGACTTCCCGGCGCCGTTGGGGCCGAGCAGCCCGAGAATGCCAGGCTCGAGCCGCAGCGTGAAATCGCGGACGGCATGCACGCTGCCGTAGCGCTTGTTCAAGGCATCGATCTGGAGTTCCATCGCCGCATATACGGGATCGGTAGCGCCCTTGTTTCCCGAATAGAGCCCCTACGGGGCGCTTGGATCGATGGCGACGCCGTATGCGCCGGCTGCGGTACCCTGAGTATCTTTGAATAGGAGCGTGCCCGCGGGATACGCATAGACGAAAACGCCGCCGTCGTTGTTTCCCGTTCCGTAATCCGCAACGAAAAGCCGCCGGCCGCTGCGGCTTAGCGCGACCATGAACGGCTGGAAGGGTCCGGTTATGGTCAGTTTGGGGCGCTTCTGGCCCGGGGCAAAGACCTCGATACTCGATCCTGAGTTTGGCGCATTGCTCACCGCGACGATGAGGTCGCCGTGGCCATCGATTGCCAATCCGTGCGGGCTTGCACTAAATGTAATCCCAAGATCGCTCCCGTGCGATCGCCCAGGTGCGTATTCGTAGACGCGACCTCCACCACCCGACCGCGGGACGTAGCTTACGAATGCGTCGCGCGCGGCGTCGACCGCGACGCCCAGCGGCGCATAGCCCGGGGGTGCGCGCAGAATATGCGAAGGACGCAAGTGCCCGGGCGGATAGACCGTCACGACCGAGCTGAAGTTCGCGACGTAGACGGTTTCATCAGCAGCGACCGCAACGTCGACTGGAGAAAACACATCGTCCGTGTACGTGCGAAAAGGACTCGTCTGTCCGCGCCGGTAGACCGTCACCGTCCAGAACACGCCCTTCCCCGGCACGCTTTGACCGGCATTGTTGCAAACGTAGACGTTGCCTGTTTGGTCCACGGCGATACCGGTCGGCGCGTCGAGTCCCGCGAGAATACGCTCGTCGGGTTGAGGATTGTTCGTAAAGGCGGGGTAGGCGTCGACCTCGTTGACGTTGGGGCCGCCGGCGTAAAGCGACGCCCCGGAGATTGCCTGCACGAGACTGGTATTGGCAGGTGCTATTAAGGCGTTGCTTCCCGTGACGCTCGAGGCGCATCCCGAAGCAAACAACAGAACCGCAAGCAACGCACCATAACGCATGGAGTTTAGAGTTCGCATGGCGGAAACCGCGAACCTATTCGATTCCGTTCCGGAGGGTACAAGATCGAACACGAGCCGGGGCAGGGCGCTAAGCAGCCCTATATCTTCTCGCACGAGCGCAGCGCTTGGCTGGACGAGCCCGAACGCGAGGGCTGGATTCCGAGCGCCGCGATTATCGAGTTGCTCGACGCCCCTTCGGGCGCGCGCGTCCTCGATTTCGGTACCGGCACCGGACGTTATGCGCTTGCGCTCGCGCAGGTTCGACCCGACGTCCACGTCGTCGCTTATGACGTGCAACCCGAAATGCTGGAGATCGTTCGCCGCCGCACGGCGGGCTTACCGATCGAGAACTTCGACGTAGCGGATTGGGCGGTCGCGCAGCGTCGAGCACCGTACGATCGCATCCTGGCGCTCAACGTGCTCCACGAGATCGATAACGATGCGCTCCATCGGCTCGCGTTAATGCTGACGGCTGAAGGGAACGTCCTCGTGATCGACTGGGACGCAAGCATCGATCGTCCCACCGGGCCGCCGGCCGAACACGCTCATAGCCCGAATGAAGCACGGGATCGCCTCGCGCACAACGGCCTGCGACGCATCCAGCGAATTCGCGATGCGCGCTTTCCGTACCACTTCATCTTTCGAGCCCAACGGTAATCGCACAGGGCACGCGACGTGGTGGATGGAAAGGGCTCGGCCCTTACTTCACCACCTGTTGCGGAGGTAATCGAATGTTCGAAAGTTCACCCCGCCGCGCGATCGCCGCAGCGGCCGTTATCGTCTTCGTAGCCGGATGCTCGGGCAACACCGGATCGCTTGCACCGGGAGCCACGCGCTTCACACGAGGAGCGGCCGTCGAGCGCCTACTGCTCGTTCCGGGCGTCCCGCATCCGTGGGCGCTCCCTCACGTGTGGCCGGACAGGAAGCATCGGAAACAAGTACTGTTTGTCGCGGACCCTCAGAACAATCAAATACTGATGTACAACCCCAAGACACCCAACCCGAAGTCCGAGGGATCCATCACCAACGGCATCGACTATGCTTTCGGGCTTGCGGTCGACAAGAAAGCAACGCTTTACGTCGCCAACCTGCTCGGCGGCAGCGGCGGATCGATCACCGTCTATCCCAAGGGCATGACTTCGCCGAGCTTGACGATTACCAACGGCTGCGCCGCACCCTACGGCATCGGTGTGGATTCCAAGGGCGACATCTTCGCCGCCATGCTCAACAACGACACGATCGTCGGATACAAGGCGGGGGCGACGACGCCGTTTGAGACGATCAGTTTCGGCTCCTTCGGCCAAGCGCTGGGCGTCGGCATCGACGCTAAGGACAACATCTGGATCGGCAGCGATACGACGAGCGCAGTTTACGAGATTCCAGCCGGTTCGACGACTCCGAAGAACGCCGGTCTCACGGGCCTCAACGGAACCATCAGCGTCGCGTTCGGCCAGAACGACGAGATGTACGTCTCCAACTTCGGAAGCAATAACGTGCAGGTCTACGCCTACGGCACGACGACCCCGTCGCGAACGATCACCAGCGGCCTCACCGCGCCGACGTTGAACGGACTGACGCAATCCGACTATTACTTCCAATCGAATCAGAACGGCAACGTGATCGGCTATAAGAAAGGCCAATCCACGCCCTTCTCGACCATCACGGGGATCCCCGATCCGCGTGGCATCGCATCGACGCCGCTCGTCGTGAAGTAACCCGAACGTCGTAAGAATGCGCACCGGCGTGCGGTCGAACAGGCCGCGCGCCGGCCCTTGACAACGGGGCGAGCTACAGGCGCTCGAGAAGCGACTCGTCGTCCAGGCGCGCCAGCTCGGGCGGCACGCGGTTGCGGACGCGCGCGGCGAGTTCCGCCGCGAGCTCCCCGCGGCGGTCGGCGCTCAGCGTGTCGCGGCGCTCGAGGAAACGTTTAATTAGCGAGCGCTCTTCGCCGCTGAGGTAGGCGGTTGAAGCGTATACCGGTTCGTCCCGGGGTTGCCCCGCATCGCGGGGCGCGGCCAGGCGTGCGTCACGCACGACGATGGTACCGGCGGCGAGGTCGCCGAGCCGCTTATTCTCGGGCGAGATCAGCGCGCTGATCGCCGCGAAAACGTAGTAGCCGATAAGTTGTTCGCCGATGCGAATCAGGTTGCGAATAAGTGAAGCGCCGAAGTCGATCGGATAGCCTCCATCGCGCACGACGCGAAGACCCAGGAGCTTCTTGCCGGGAGTTTGCCCGTTCCACACCGCTTCGAAGACGATGAAGTAGCCGAACAACACAACGAATACGATAACGACGATGAGCGCTATGGCGATGCTTTCGGCAACTTTGGAAGACATTGCCGTCGCAACGGGTTGATTTGCCGCACGCGATGCCGCCAGAATGATTCCGCCGAACATGGCAATCAATGTAACGATTTGGATCGCCTGATCGACGACGAGCGCGAGAAAGCGGCTACCCAAACCGGCCAGTTCGTAGCTAAACGCGATGCTCTCGGGCGTTCGAACCTCAAGCGTGCGATCCACAGCGGCCAGGTTCGACGGTCGCGGCTCGCTAACTCCTCCGACGTTGACGCAAACCGCTTTTGTCGAGCGCCGATCCGGTACGTGGCAGCAGCTCGATGTGCTGCTTAAGCGCGGCGAGCGCGCGCTCTCGCCGGACGAGATCTTCGAGCTGGGACGGCTCTACCGCGCAACGACGAGCGACCTCGCTTACGCTCAAGGACGCGGCTACGATCGCGCGCTGCTCGAATATCTAAACCGCTTAGTCGCCCGCGCGCACGCTCACGTTTACGCGCGGGCCCCTGAGAGCAGCCTGCGGCGCATTGCCGATTTTTACGGGCGCGTCTTCCCGCGAGAGTTCCGCCGGTCGTTGCCATACTTCGCGATCTGCACGGCGATCACGGTGGCTTGCGCGGTGGTCGCGTACGTGCTGGTCCGCAACCATCCGGCCGATGCCTACGCGCTGCTACCGAAGTTCCTCGTCTCCGAGGAAATTCGGAAGAGCCTGCACGATTCGAACTTCGCCATCGATCCGAGCTTCGCGCCGGCAATGTCGGCGCTGATCATCACCAATAACGTCAAGGTCGCGATCATCGCATTCGCGGGCTCGATCACGCTGGGCGCGCTGACCGTATACATCATCGCCTTTAACGGATTGATGCTCGGCGGAATGGGGGCGCTCTTTACCAATGCGGGATTCGGCGGCGATTTTTGGGCGACCGTGGCGCCGCACGGCGTCATCGAACTTACCGCAATCCAGATCGCCGGGGCGGCCGGACTGCTAATCGCTGCGGCCGCCATCTATCCCGGGCGCATGCGTCGCCGCGACCTGATCGTTGCCAATGCGCGGCGCGCCGGGACGCTGATCATCGGCGTCGCCTCCATGCTAGTCGTCGCGGGTACGATTGAAGCGTTCGTTTCGCCGCGGCGTCTACCGGCCTCGGTGCGTGAAGCAGTTGGGCTGTTGACCGCTATTATGCTGATACTGTATTTCAGCCAGGCCGGCCGGCGCGTTGGGGACGTTACAACAGACAGAACTGGCTGACGTGCAAGCGGAGCTCGCGCCTCAAGGGAGAAAGCGATTCGTCATGAAGCTCATGAATGTCGCGCTTCTCGCGCTGATTGCTTCGCTGTTGGGCAACGCGGGAGCCCGCGTCGCTGCGGCCCCAACTGCCGCTCAACTCAGTCCCGATACTCAAAAATCAATCGCTGCGGCGGTCAATAAAGAGCTTGCGGCGTACGGCGCCTCTCAGCCGATACCCGGGGCAGTCGTCGGCGTGTGGGCGCCTGGGGAGGGCGAGTTCACCAAAGGTTTTGGCTATGCGAATCTCGCGCCGAAAACGCCGATGGCGCTCGACGATCACTTTCGGATCGGCAGCAACACGAAGACGTTTGTCGCGACCGTCATGCTTCAGCTCGTAGACGAGAAGAAACTCAATCTCAACGACACGATTAGCCAGTTCAAGCTCGGGATTGCGCTACCGAACGCGACGCGCATCACGTTGCGCCAGTTGGCGGAGATGCGTAGCGGAATCATCGACGTGTATTCGATTCCCTGGGTGCAAAAAGAGGGTCCAGCGTGGTGGACGCGACAGACGCCGCGGGATTGGGTGACGATCGCCGGCAAGCAGCCGCCGTTGTTCGCCCCCGGGGCGAAGTACAACTACAGCAATACCAACTGGTTCCTGCTGGGCTTGATCGTCGAGAAGGTCACGCATCACACGATCGAGACCGAAATCCACAACCGCCTACTGGCTCCGGTGGGCCTGAGCCAGACGTCGTTTCCGACGACGGACTGGGGCATGCCGGCGCCGTACGCGCACGGTTACGCGCTAAACGAAAAGAAGCAGTGGATCGATCAATCGGCGGCGCTCGCACCATCGGTTTCGTGGGCCGCCGGAGCGATGATTTCCGATATGGCCGACATGAAGAAATGGGTCAAAGCCTACGTGACCGGAACGACCAATAGCGCCGCGACGCAGAAAGCGCGGCTCACGTGCTTGCCGACGGGTGAGGGAAACCTCTCGTTCGGCCTCGGGATCGGTTGTTCGGCCGGCTGGTACGGTTACACCGGCGGCATCACCGGTTACAATACCGGAGCCTACTATATGCCGGACACCGGCGCGACGATCATCGTATTCGTCAACAGCCAAGTCGAGAAGCCGTTTCCCGGCGTGGCGAACGCCATGTTTCGCGATATCGCCAGGATCATTACGCCAAACAACGTTCCTTTTTTAAAGTAGTGTGATAGAGTCTTTAAGATTATCTCGTTGACTTCAGGAAAGGATTGCATCTATGAAGTTCTTCTCGTGGCTTTTCGTTGGGCTGCTGCTGACGGCCAGCGCGGGTGTGGCCATCGCCACGTCGATGGGGACGCCCGTTTTGATGACTCCCGATAGCCTCCACTGGGTGCCCGGCACCGGTCCCGCCAAGGGCAGTACGTTGGCAGTTCTGCTCGGCGACCCGAACAAATCTGGTAACGCCATCGTGCGTGTCGAAATGCCGGACGGGTACACCAATCAGCCGCATTACCATTCGCATCCCGAATTTATCACGGTGCTGAAGGGAGCGCTCTTGTTTGGGACGGGAGACACGGTCAACAAGGCAAAGGCGACGACGCTGCCGACCGGCTCGTTCATCATGGTCCCCACCGGCGTCCATCACTGGTCGATGGCCAAAGGCGATACCATCGAACAGGTCGGCGGCGAAGGCCCGTTGACGAATATTCCAGTAAAGAAATAGCGAATGTAAACTAGCGGCGGACGGCGCGCCGAGGGCGCTACAACAAGCCGCGCCGCTTGACGCGCAGGTACTCGTCGATCAGCGACGTCGTGAGTTTTTTCGCCGGCACGTCGATAACGATGACGCCGGCGCGTTCCAGCATGGCCTTGGCGAGGCGCCGTTCGTTCGCCAATCCGAGCGCGACGTTCGCGCGATAGGCGTCGCTTACGCTATGAGGCTCTTCCGACAGCGCCGCGCTCACCGCGGCGTCGTTCATGAAGACGCAGATCAGCAAGTGGTGCTTCGCCAGCGATCCGACCTCGGCCATCACCGTCGCCTGCGCCAGCGGATCGATCACGTCGGTGAGAAAGACGATCAGCGATCGCTTGTGCAAATGATGGCGCAGATAGGCGAAGGCGCGCGTGTAGTTGGACTCCTCGAAGCGCGGTTCGAGGCCATAGAGCGTGTCGGCGAGGCGTGCGATCGACGAGCGCGTCGAGCGCGGGGCGCTCGCGGTAAGGATGTCGTGAGCGAAGGCGACGAGGCCGACGCGGTCACTGGCGAGGCCGGCGATCGTGGCGAGCGAAAGCGCGGCGGTAACGGCGTAGTCGAGTTTCCGGCCGGTGTCGATGCGCGGCGTCATCAGCCGCCCGCAGTCGAGCAGCAGCATCACGTTTTGACTGCGCTCGACTTCGTGGTGCGCGACCATGAGTTTCCCGCGACGGGCCGTGGCCTTCCAGTCGATCGTTCGAAACGCGTCGCCGTCGCTCCATTCGCGCAGCGATTCGAACTCGGTTCCGGTGCCACGCAGTTTCATGCGGCGCAGGCCCGCTTCGATCACGCGATTGCGCAGGTGGAGTTTGCCGTAGCGCTCGACGGCGGCGAGGTCGGGAAAGACGCGGATCGCTTGCGCGGCGGGGATGCGAAGGCGGCGGCGGATGAGGCCGAGAGGGTTTTCGTACCAGACGTAGAGCGTGCGCAGTTCGTCGGCACCGCGTGAGGTTGGGATCACGGGGCGCGCGACGGTTGCGCGGCTCTGCGGCGGGACGTCGGCGACGAGTTCGTCCGTTTCGTAGCGCAACGTTCGCGCGGGCGTTTCGATGATGCCGCTGCGGACGGCGCGCTTGGAGCGGTTTTCGATCGCGTAGGAGATGTCGGCGCGCACGCCGAGAGCGAAGTGCTCGGGCGGTATGCGGGTAATACGCAACGTGGATCGCGGTGGGCCGAGGATCGCGTCGGTGATCGTTGCGACTACGAGTGCCACGCTCAGGGTGATGGCGAGCGGCACGAAGAGCGCGACGCCGGGGGACAACGCGAGGAGCACCGCGACGGCCGCAAGTATCCAAAGGAAGCGCGGTGTGAGCCAGCCGCGAACCTCAGGGTGATAAGGAGCCACGAGGTACCGGGATGTTGGCGAGGATTTCGCGGAGCACGTCGTGCGCGGAAATGCCTTCGATCTCGGCGTCCGGCGTGACGATCAGGCGATGCGGAATCACGAAGTCGGCGACCTCTTTCACGTCGTCGGGCGTTGCGAAGTCGCGGCCCTCAATTGCGGCCGTCGCCTGCGCGGCCATCAGTAATTGGACGCCGGCGCGCGGCGAGGCGCCCAACGTCAGGCGCGGGTGCGCGCGCGTCGCCGCCACGATGCGGTACGTATAGTCACGCACGCCGTCGGAGAGATGCACTTGCCGTACGGCGCGCTGCGCCTCGAGAACTTCGGCCGCACTCGTCACCGGGGCAATATCCGACGCTTCCAACGCGCGCGCGTCAAAACCGGCCGCCGTGCGCGCGAGCAGCTCCAGCTCTTGGGCCTCTTGCGGATACGTCGACTCGACCTTGACCATGAAGCGGTCGAGCTGCGCTTCGGGAAGCGGATACGTTCCCTCGTACTCGATCGGGTTCTGCGTCGCGCAGAGCAGAAACGGCTGCGGCAACGGATACGAAACGCCGTCGATCGTGACGCGTCCCTCTTCCATCGCTTCGAGCAGCGCCGACTGCGTTTTGGGCGGCGTGCGGTTCACCTCGTCGGCGAGCACGACGTTGGCGACGATCGGGCCGGTGCGCGTCGTGAACTGCGCCGTCTGCGGATTGAAGACCGTCGTGCCCACGACGTCGGACGGCATCAAGTCGGGCGTGAACGCGATGCGCCGAAAATCTAAGCCCAACAACAGCGCCAGCGCGCGCACGGCCAGCGTCTTGCCGGTGCCGGGGACGCCTTCGATCAGCACGTGACCGCGCGCCAGCAGCGCGATCGTCAGGCCGAGCGTCAGGCGATCCGCGCCGACCAAGACGCGCTCCATGCCGGCCGCGAGCCGTCCGGCGACTTCCGATGTTGGAGTGTTCATGGGTGTTCCTTTCGCCGCTTGAAATCGATGGCTGCGTGCCGCAGCACGTCGCTGTCGGGGGGACGGCGGCGCGAGCGCCGCATCAGTTCGGCGATCGCCGTGATGTAGTCGGACGAGTCGCGCTCGTCGGGCGGATCGGGCGAATATGGCGGCGCAAACGGCACGTTCGCCCCGATGAGCGCGATCACAACGAGCGCGAGGACGGTCCAGATCGCGGCGTGCACCGGCCCGGGCAGCACCGCCCACATCGTTAGATTATCGTCGTAACCGTGAACGTACTCGTCGAAGGCCGTCGGGCCGCGGCCGGAGATCACGTTGTACGCAAAGCGAAGGTTGTCGGCGTTGCGCAGCCGTGCGTTGCCGAAGAGCGCCGGCGCGGTGATCGCAACCACCTCGCCGCGGCCGTACCGGTACGCGACGGCAACCATTCCGCGAGTGTTGGCGAGCAGCGGGATGCCGCGCGGTTCTTTGAAGGGAAAGATCCAGTCGATCGGGCCGCCCACTCGCACGACGCCCGCGGTGTACGAGTTGCGCGCCAGCGCAATGGCGTCGCCGCCGCCGTTGCGCAGCGTCGTGCCGACGCCGGGCGTCACGTCCTGCTTGCCCGCGAACTCGGCATCGATCGCGATAAGCCGGCCACCGTTCACGACGAAGTCGCGAAGCAGCGCCGTATCGTGTTCGTCGAGCCCCTTGGCCGACGGATCGTTTTCATAGCCCGTAACGATCAGCGTTCGCGTCGAAGGGTCGAGCGTCGCAAGCTCGCGTTCGAATCGCCGCACCGGCAGCCCCGCCGAGCGCAGCACTTCGTAGAGCGCGCGATATCCGTTCGGCCCGGTGTCGTACGTGGAGTAGACCGAGGGCGGCCGCGGTTTATCGATCGCGCTGCGCTCGTACGCGAGGAGCACGAGCAGCAGAGCGCATACCGCGAGGATGACAAGGTCGAGGCGAGGCCGGATCATCGATGATAATCCAGCGTATCGAAGGCGGTGCGGGCGCGACGCCACTGGGGTTCGTCGACGCTGCGTTCGGCGTAGGCTTTTTGAACGAATGGCGCCGCGATCGCATCGAAGGGCGCGATCAGCGTGGCATCGTGCGCGCGCAGCTCGCGCCGTAAATCTCCTACGGTCGCGCTCCGGCGCACTACGACGGCGCCGCGGCCGTCGAGCAGCGCAATGCTTGCGGCGAAGAGCAGCAACGCCGCGGTGCCATACTCGCCGCGGCTGGCCGCATCGCAGGCATCGCGATAGAGCGAGTGCGGATCGGGCGGCGTTGCGAGCGGCGAAGAATTGGAGCGCGACGTGGAGCGCGCAAACTGGAGATTTCTTAACAAACGCAAGGCAGTGAAGAGTAAGAGCAGCCCGACGATGACGAGCAGAACGTCGCCGACGCGCACCGCCGCTTCTTTACCGACGTGCACTCGCCCGAAAATTGCGTGCCAGAATTGGTTCCAGCGGTCGCTCACCCAGCGCCAGGGACCCGACCACCACGGTTCGCTTACCGGCAGCGGCGGCGACTCCGTCAGCCGATAGCGTCCGGCAGTTCCCAACTCGCGCTGCGCCAGCGCGTGCAGATCGGGTGGTGCAGGCGCCGATTGCGATGATAGAACGCCGGATGCAGACTCGAGGCGGGCGGCGGAGTGGGTACGGTTTGCGCGCAGCCAGCGTTCGATCAACGCCTCTCGCGATGGAGTCGCGAGTGCAACCGCCGCCGCGGCCGCGACGATCACGCCGGTTGTGCGGCAGTCAGGCGCTCGAGGCTGGCTTCGAGGTCGAACGCCTCACGCCGAATTCGCACGTCGAAGTAGTAGATTGCCAGCAGTATCACCGCGAACGGCGTGATGACCGCGCGGGAGATCGAATCGATCGTCGCTTCCAGAAGCGGCATGTGCGCAAAGGCCGCCACGAGCGCAATGAAGCTGAATATCGCCGATGCTCCCAGCATGACGGCGAAGACCGCAAGCGCGAAGAGCAGCGCGCGCCAAAATTCGGCGCGATTAAAGACCCGCGAGAAGCCGAGCACGAGCGATTCAATCACGGGGCGTTCCTCGATCACGACCGCGTACATCGAAAACATCAGCGCAACCAGGAGCGGCGCCAGTGACGGAAGCAACACGAGGAATCCTATGAGGCCGAAAATGACCCCGAATCCGAACGCAACGCCGGGTGCGGCCGCAAAGAATATCCCGATGAGAACCGCGCACACCACGATGACCACGACGGCGATCAGATACCATCCCAGGAACACAACCAGATCGATGCCGATCATCCCCAAAATCTGAGGCCAGCGGTGAAGCACCGCTTCGTAACAGGCCCGAAACTCCACGGGGCGATTACGATAGAGGCGCGCGACACCCACGGCAACGGCGTTGAGCGCGAACGGCCAAATAGCATAGGTGACCACGAGCAAGAGAACCAGCGCGATCACTGCCGGCGGCGAGTTGAACGCTTGTGGAATGTGTGCGGTAGTCGCGCTTTCCGGATGAGTAAAGATCTGAAACATCGCGTCGAACTGCGGCTGCGAGCTGAGATCGACGATATATTCCAAGATCGCGAGCGGCACGATAAACACCCCGACGATGGCCGCGAAGGGGATGAAGTTGCGGATATAGAGGGTAACGGCTCGGTCGAAGATCTCGCCGAAGCCGAGCGGTCGAAGCTCCATCGCGCGCGCCTTCTGGCAAGGCGATTGGAAAACCCCCGCGGAGATGCGCTCGCTCGAAAATCGCCGAAGCGTTCTTCCCGGTAACCATCGCCTCAAATTGGCCAGCGGACCGTTCCATTTGACGACCTGCGCATACGGATCGCTCAGGTTGACGCTGCAGTTGATCTCGTATCCGGTGATGCGGAGCGGATCGGATTTTCGGCAAGCGGGAAGCGCGTGCGATAGGTACGGAGCCTGGCGGCGTGGCCGTCCGGTACCCAGACCGTCGCGGGGACGGTCGCGACGTTGTTACAGGCGGTAAGCACCGACAGCGTTACGAAACTGGCCGCTGGTACTCCCGCGAACGTTGCGACCAGGCGAATTCGAAGCCCCGCGGGAAGCGCTTCCGCGATGTTGATCGGCACGCTTGACGCGATCCGGCGCTATCCCGTCAAGAGTCTCCGCGGCGAGACGCTCGATTCGGTCGAGGTCGGACAATCCGGCATTCCAGGCGACCGCGCCGGCGCGCTGATCGTGCGCTCGGGGCACGCGCGCACGGGAAAAACCTACCGCGGCAAGGAGCACGAACGGCTCCATTTGATGACGACGGCAGAAGCTGCACGGCAAGCAGCGGCGGAACGCGGAACGCTCGTCACGCTCGAGAGCGGCGAACACTTTTTCGACGATGCGCCAATTTCGCTGCTCGTCGATCGCTGGCTCGAGCCGCTGAGCGAACATCTCGGATACGCGGTCGAGTGGGAACGCTTTCGACCCAACTTCTTCGTGCGCGCCGCGCCGGAGTTCGATCGACCCGAAGAGGGGCTGATCGGTGTCGAGCTGCAGCTGGGCACGGTGCGATTGCGCGTTCGCTGCGCGACCGAGCGTTGCGTTACGCCAACCTATCATCCCAACGGAGCCGCGAGCGATCCACGCATCCTGCGTTTCCTCGCGCAACATCGCAACGCGTGGATGGGCGTTTACTGCGACGTGCTGGAGCCGGGCGCCGTGCACGTGGGTGACTCGGTCACATCAGGGTGAGAAATAACGAGGCGCCGCTGAAACGGCGCCTCGGCCCACACCCGACGCACCCAAGCGTAGCGCCGAACGCCGCGCCGCTCTCTAGCTAAGATCAACTAGACCATTTGCCACTGCCAAATGGCATCGCCAATTGTCCTAAAGGGCGCGGCGGCCTTCGAGGGCTTTGGTGATCGTCATCTCGTCCGCGTAGTCGAGGTCGCCGCCAATCGGAAGCCCGTACGCCAAGCGTGTCACGGCAACGCCCAGCGGAAGCAACAATCGCGAAAGATAGAGCGCCGTCGCCTCGCCTTCGGCGTTTGGATTGGTGGCGAGAATAATTTCGTGCGGCCGTTCGCGTCCGATTCGTTCGATCAGTTCCTTGACGTGCAGCTGCGCCGGGCCGATGCCGTCCATCGGCGAGATCAAGCCGCCCAGCACGTGATAGCGGCCCTTAAACGCACCGGTGCGTTCGATCGCATAGACGTCCTTGGCTTCCGCCACGACGCAAATCGTGCTCGCATCGCGCCGGTCGTCGCTGCAAAATTCGCACGGATCGTGCTCGGCCAGCGAAAAGCAGATCGAGCAGAAGCACACGTTGTCCTTGACCGCCAGAATCGCTTCGGCAAGGCTCTGGGCTTCATGACGCGGCCGGTTCAACAAGTAAAACACGAGCCGCGCGGCGGTTTTTGGCCCGATCGTCGGCAACTTGCTCAGTTCGTTGATCAGTGCAGCGATGGGGCTTGCGACCGTCGTCACATCAGTCCGGGGATGCGCATGCCACCCGTTACCGACGCCATTCGCTTCTGCGACGTTTCGCCAGCTTTGCTCAACGCGTCGTTGATCGCCACGGTCACCAGATCTTCCAGCGTCTCCAGATCGTCGGGATCGACCGCTTCTTTAGCGATCTTCACGCGCTTCACGCGCTGATCGCAGCTAACCTCAACCGTAACGGCTCCTCCGGCCGCGCTTCCGCTCACGATCGTTTGGGCAAGCTCCTCTTGAGCTTTGGTCATCTCAGCCTGCATCTTCTTGACCTGAGCCATCAAATGTGCCTGATTCATTTTGGAAACCTACCGTATCCGTTCGTTTGCATAATCGAAGAGCACGTCGGCATCGCTCGGGTTGGGGGACGTTTCAGACATCGAAGCGACGCTGCCGGGAGAGGAGCCTTTCCCGCGCGATGCGCTCGCATCGACGCGGAGCCGTATTTGTAACGGCACGCCCAGAACATCGGCGATGGCCGCCTCGATGGTTTTCGCGTGATCGCGCAAAGCGTCGGCGCTCCATTTATCGGGGAGCTTGAGAACGAGCACGTCACGCTCCAGCGAATCGATGACGGCGCGCGAGAGCGGCGCCCGTAACGACTGGCGTCCGCCTTCAACCTTGCCGCGAATGCTCTGCCAGGCCGCGCGCACTTTTTGCAACGACGGAACCTCCGCCTCCGACCCTTTCGGGTTCGCCGGCGCATCCACAATGGGCTCGCCGGCGGGAGGCGCGGGCGCCACACGCGGTACGTCGCCGCTTCGTTCTTCCAACGTGCCGACGCGGGCAGCCAGCGCCTCCAGCGTTGGGTCTTCGCCGGCCAGGATGAAGCGCAGGAGCGCCGTTTCCAGTTCGAGCCGGGCGTTGCCGCCCGAACGCGCGAGCGAAAAGGCTTCGGTGAAGCTCCGCAGCGCGCGCACCAGCATCGCTTGCGTCAGACCTGCGGCCTGCCGCGCGGCGCGCTCCGCATCCTCCGGCGCGAGGTCACGCGAGAGCAAACGCGGGTCGATGCGCGCGACCAACAAATTGCGGAACTCCATAATCAGCGAACGAATCAGAACCAGAAGATCCGCTCCCGAATCGCTGGCTTCTTCGACGATCCCGAGCGCAGCCGTCGCGTCACGTGCCGCTGCGGCATCCACGAGCCCCCGCGCGTAGTTATGTCCGCTTGCGCCAAATGCAAGTTCCAGCGTCTCAACGTTGGCGACCGCGTCGCCGGAAAATGCCGCGAGCTGCTCGAGCATCGTCAGAGCATCCCGAAGTCCGCCTTCGGCGCGATACGCTATGGCGGCCAGCGCATCGTCTTCGATCGGGATTCCTTCGCGCGATGCGATCTCACGCATCTTTTCGATCATCACCGGAACGGCGATGCGGCGGAAAGCGTACCGCTGGCAGCGCGAGAGGATCGTTACCGGAAGCTTTTCGGGTTCCGTCGTCGCCAGAATAAACAGGACGTGAGGCGGCGGCTCTTCCAGCGTCTTGAGAAATGCGTTCGCACCTTCCTTGGTGAGCATGTGGGCCTCGTCGATGATGTAGACTTTCATCCGCATCGTAGCGGGCGCAAACTTTACGGCCTCACGCAAGGCTCGAATCTCGTCGATCCCCCGGTTGCTCGCGGCGTCGATTTCGAGTACGTCGAGCGCCGAGCCGGCCAGGATTGCTTTGCAGTTCTCGCAGGTATTGTCGGGCGTGGCGGTCGGGCCGTTGACGCAGTTGACGCAACGCGCCAGGATCTTCGCAGCGGACGTCTTCCCCGAGCCGCGCGGCCCGGAAAAGAGATAGGCGTGGGCCAATTTTCCGCTTTCGATCGCCGCGGTGAGCGTGCGCACGACGGCGTCCTGACCGACCAATTCGGCAAACGTTAAGGGGCGCCAGGTACGATAGAGGGACACAGGCGCTGACACTTTAGCAGGTCGTTTCGCGGCGCCTGCCGGAGGGTAAGACTGCAACTGAACGGCCAGGAGGACCGGTTATGCTAGTTGCTTCCCAAGCAGCGGGGCTTGGCTAATTTTGGGATCGGTATAAGAAATATCCGTGGATCTGCATACAGCGCTCCAAGAAAAGTTTGGATTCGCCGGCTTTTACCCAGGCCAGGTAGAGGTCGTTTCGCGCGTTTTGCAAGGGCAGGATACGCTGGCGATCCTCGCAACGGGCGCCGGCAAAAGCCTTACGTACCAACTGCCGGCACTCTTGCTGGAGGGTACCACGGTCGTCGTCAGCCCCCTGATCGCGCTGATGAAGGATCAGCTCGACATGCTGCGCGAGCGTGGAATCACCGACGTCGTGGCACTCAACTCTACCCTGTCAGAAGATCAGGAAGCGCGGGCCCGCGAACGCATCCGCTCGGGCACGCTGCGCATCGTCTACACGACGCCGGAAAAACTTGAAGATGAAGGTTTCTTAAACTTACTGCAATCGATCCGCGTGCCACTCTTCGTCGTCGACGAAGCGCATTGCATTAGCCAGTGGGGCCACGATTTCCGTCCCGCCTACCTTGCACTGGGTGGCGTTATTTCCAAGCTTGGGCACCCCACGGTCCTCGCGCTGACGGCGACCGCTACGCCGTCGGTCCGGGAAGACATTCTGCATCAGCTCGGCATCGAACAAGTCAAACCTATCGTTCGCGGATTCGACCGGCCCAAATTGATTTACGAATCGCGCAAGGCCGACAAAGAAGCCGACAAACTGAAGATCCTCACGACGCTGTTCGCAGGCGAAGATGCCCTCGAAGGCACCGGCATCATCTATACCGCGACCATCAAAAACGCCCTGGAAGTGCAGCACTACTTGACGCACGAGCTTGGCGTTCCGGCGGCGGTCTATCATTCGAAGCTCCATAAAGAAGACCGCACCTCGGTCCATAACCTATTCATGGACGAAACGATCCGAGCGGTGGTCGCGACCAACGCGTTTGGGCTCGGGATCGACAAGCCAAACATTCGCTTCGTCGTGCACTACGATCTGCCCGGCTCTTTGGAGGCGTACACGCAGGAGGCGGGCCGCGCCGGCCGCGATGGAATACCATCCCATTGCATTCTCATTTACCGGATGAGCGACACGCGCGTCCAGAACTACTTTCTCACCGGCAAGTATCCCGACGTGGAAGAGGTACAACGCGTCTTTGGGACGATCGAGGTGTTCTGCGATCAGGCCGGTGGCGTTTCGATGATCGATCTTCGCAAGATCCTGCAGCTCCCGCTTACGAAGCTCAAAGTGATTATCGCGCTTCTGAAGAAGTCTGGTTACATCGAACACATTGGGAAATCGGCGTATGGCTTGACGGAAGCCGTCCGGAAGCATCGGGCTCTAATGCTCAACTTGGCCAACTATGAAACGAAGAAGTCGTACGATCAGAGCAAGCTCGCGATGATGTTGCAGTACGCCGAGACGACGTCGTGCCGGCGTCGCTTCATCCTGAACTACTTCGGGGAAGACTTCGATAAGGTCAACTGCGGGGCGTGCGACAATTGCCTGCGAGCGATTCACAGTGGCGTGGACGAGCGGGCCGCGACGGGCGGCTTCCGAATCACGGACATCGTGCATCACACCAAGTTCGGAACGGGCACCGTCGAACGGGCCGAGCGAGATCTCGTGACGGTGCTGTTCCCGAGCGTGGGGTACAAAACGCTGTTGGCCTCGGCCGTTAGTCGCGCCGAAGCACAAATTGCATAGAGCGATTCTTCCGATCGCGGCGTGCGCCGCGCTCTACGCTGCCGCTCCGCTAGCCACGCCGTCCCCGTCCGCTTCCCCCTCCGCCCCACCGGCCACACCGGCTACACCGGCCGCACCGCCCGCCCCGGCCGTTTCAACCTCCCCGGTCCTTGCACCCGGCCCCACTCCGCCACCGATCACCATCGCGCCGGCGGCCGTGACGGTAGGGGTAGGAAACTCGCTGGATTTAACCGTCGGTTCGGCGATCAGCCCGATCGGCGCGGTCGTTACCGATCCATCGATCGCGATGGTGACCGTTGACCAGGCGTCCCAGCGAGTAACGATCACCGGCAAGACTACCGGCGTCACGGTCGTGCGCGTAAGCGATGCGCGGGGTCTGACCCGGGACGTGCCGGTACGGGTGGCTTTTTATGCGGGCACGATCGCGCCGCACGTCACCCTCGCGCTGACCGGCGATCCCGCCTCGGCCGAGTTCGTTCGCGAACAGGTGGTGCGCGCCGTCAAAGAAGCGGCGCAGCGGCGGCCCGATGCGCAAGTGCTGGTGACGTCCGACGACGTCCCGTTCCGAGGCAACCTCGAGCAGGACAACGTGACCGCATTCGACGTGCCGGTGCTGATTCAGGGGAGCAACGAGCTCGAAGTCGACGGCTCCACTCGCGTCGACGTGCAAAACGTCGCCGTCCCACGGATCTCGCCCAATTCACTGATGGTGAGCGACTATCCCGAACGCCTAACCGAGGACGGCTCGCTCTTCACCGCGGATTTGCGCTACGAACAGCCGTCGCGTTTTCTCTACTTCCACTACAACCCGCGCGGTCAGCCCGACCGCCGAATCGTCTTGCGCGCCGAAAATCTTTCGCGGGAGCCCTCCATCGTGCAGTTCATCAGCGGTCGCGGGGGGCCATCACCCAACGAGATGGAGGTTGGGCATTCGGCCACCAAACGGTTTCTCGTCAACATCGCACAGAATCAAGGACGCCTGTTGACGATCGGTGGCAACACGTCGATCAACATCGTCGAGCAAGATCTCCCCGCCGGTGACGTCGTCTGCAACCTGTTGCAGCTGCGGGTTCTCTCGGGCGGAAACGTGCACCTCACGCTCTTCGCTCAAGACGCCTCGGAGAATCCCAGCGACTTCGTTGCCGGAACGGAGCTGTTAGAGAGCGCACGCAAGCACGCGCGCGGCATCTACCCGATCGCGGAGTTTCATTTCGCAACGCAGTGGAAAGTCAACGAGGATTACCTGGAGCTGCAGATCGGACAGCTTCCGTTGCCGAACCACCTGCTTGGACAAGCGCTGGCCGGTGATTACGGCGTCTTACAGTCGTTTGTGGTCAATCTCGAGAACCCGCTGTCGAGGCCGCAAACCGTCGCCATCTACGAGAACCCTCGCGGCGGACGCGCTACCGGCAGCTATTTGATCGACGGCGTGCTCGTGCAATCGCATCAAGTTCCGCCGTATTCACGCTATAAAGTGCGTCAGTACGTCGTGCCGGCGCACGGTTTCGTACGCGTGACGATCGTCACGATGCCGGAGGCCGGCTCGAGCCTCCCGCTGCGACTGATTTTTGCACCCGATGACGGCAGCGTTGCGCCGGGTGCGCCCGGCTCGCCGATTTACTGAGGTACCGCGCCGTAAATCGCTTCCATCAGCTTGGCGCTCGCGTCCCACGAGAAACGCGCGATTGCGCCCGCGCGCACCTGCGCCGCTCGCGCATCATCGTCACCTCGTAACGCCGCGCCGAGCGCCGCGACCCAGGCGTCGACGTCGCCGAGCGCAACGACAGGCGCGTCTCCGCGGACAACTTCCGGCAACGCACTTCGATCGGAAACGACGCTCGGCACGCCCGCGCAGAGCGCTTGCGCCGCAGCGTATCCAAAGCCTTCGTAGCGAGAGGGCACGGCGACGACGGCGCACTCGCGATGCAGCTGCAGAAGCGCTTCTCGCGAAATATAGCCCGGCATCTCCAATCGATCGGCGACGTTGAGCCGGCGCGCCAACTCGGCGCACTCGCCGGCGTATGCGGTGTGCGGCCCAACGGCAACGATGCGCGCGCGGTCGAGCCGCGGCAGCGCGCGAACTAGCAGCTCGAGATTTTTGCGGCGTTCGATCGTACCGACCACGAGGATCGTGCGGCCATCGCCCGCGTTGCGGACGAGCGTGCAAAAGTCGTCGGCAACGCCCGGATAGACCACCTGCACGCGCCGCGGGTCGAAGTCGCGCATTAATGGCAGCAAAGCATTGCGCGAAAAGTGCGAATCCACGACGATGCTGGCCGCGCGATGGTACCGCCGTAACGAGAAGGTTCCAAAATAATAGCGCGCATAAGCGCGTGCATGTTCTTGCACGGAGAGCCACGCGACGTCGTGCACGGTAACGACGATCGGCAAACCGATCCGGCGCGGCACGGTACCCGCAGCGCAGTGGAGCAGCGTCGCTCCGCTGTTTTTGGCGCGAAGCGGCAAGAGCACTTGATCCCAGAGCACTCGCCGGTCGAAGCGCCACGGGTCCAGCCGCGGTTCGCAAAGCCTGGCGACATCGACGCCGCGGCGGCGCAAGGCCGGCTCGAGTCCCCGCACGTACTCGCCGATTCCCGTGGCCGTCCCAACACTCAGTTGCGCGTCGAGCGCAACCTTCACTGAAGCTGGCGTTCCAGCGCGCGGACCATCAACGCGTGCGCGTCCAGCCTACGTGCGCGCACCAAATAGCGCAGCGCTGCCGCTCGGTCTCCGCTCTGTAAGGCGACGACGCCCAAACCGGCCGTCGCGTCGGCGCTTCCCGGATCGATTTCGACCGCCTGCGCAAACAGCTGCGCCGCACGGTGATGCTCTCCCAACAAATCGGCTTGATTTGCATCCGCGATGACGTATCGTTCGGAGAGCGGCGAGAGCGCTACCGCGGCCTCGAAAGCGCGCAATCCGCGATACAGCCACGCGCGTTGCAAGGGGCTGCCGGGAACTTGAATCCAGGCGGTTCGATTCGCGAGCCGTCCCATGCGCCAATCCGTTTCGGCGACGGCATCGGGATGCGTGGTCAGGAGCGCTAGCCGATTGCGCAGCAGTCGCTCGAGGTCATAGCCCGCGGCAGGATTGCGCGCCGCACGGGCTTCGGCCGCACGCGCGACGGCGACCGCATCGGGCGCGGCCAGAAAGTATTCGAGCGCGAGCATTTGCTCACCCGACGCGGCCGCGATCTTTCCCAGGAATTCGTCCCGCATCGGCGAGGCCGGCAAGCGCACCGCATAGCGCTGGGCCGCGATCGAATCACCGCGCGCGAGCGCGCTTTGGGCGAGAGTGGCTTCGACGTAGGGGGCCGGCGCGATGCGATCGAGCACTTCATATACGGCCGCACCAAAACGCGGTGGAATGCGCGTGGGCAGCGTTCCCGCCGCGGCCGCGCTTGAAGCAAAGGCGTCCGAGGCCATCTGTATCGCGCCAAAGGCCACAACCATCCCGGCGATGACCGCGGCGACGCACCATCGCATGAATGCGTAACGCCGCTCGCTCAAGACGAAACCGTTTTTTCTCTTAGAACTTAACGGTGAAGTTTACGTCCTCACGCGTTTGCGTGGATCCGTTGGTCGGCAGGACGCTATCGGAAAACCGTTCTTGGTATGCGGAAATGGACAGCGTTTTCGATGCGTCCGGTATGTCGAAGGTGAGCCTTCCGCCGTAAGTGTTGTTCACCGCATCGAGGTTCACCAGACCGGGCAATCCGTATCCGCCATACAGGCGTTCCGCACCGTAGTTGAGGTTCAGCGTCAATCCGCGCACGACCGGCACCGCAATGCCGGCGGCGAGCGAAAGCCGGTTGAGATCGGCGTAGTTGGGAACGACCAGAGGCACGTCATCGCCGGGCAGCTGCCAAGAAGACGGCGAACCCACCGCTGCGGCAAAGCCGCTGTTATCGTTACGTAGCAGCTGCTCGTACTGCGTCGTCAGATTCAGGTTGATGTCCCGCTTGCCGGCCCGCAGCTGCAGGTTCGCCCCAGCACCGTAGGTGCTATCGTGCAACGAGAGCGCGGGCGTATCGGACGAACCGCCTTGGACGTTCCCCTCGAACTGAGCGCCGCCCAAGTGCACCGTCAGCGGAGCGAGCGTGGCCGACTGCGTCGCCGCCGGCACGCTGTCGAACGCAAGCGTACCAGGGGCGGGTGAAATCGCGGCAACCGGTGCGACCGGCTGATAGTTCGCGGTAAGCAACGCGCTCGACGGGATCACCGTCACGTCGTCGTTGGATTGAAACGGCGCGGCGAAGTGCGCCTCGTTGCGCATGAGGCTGCGATCGAACGCCTGAGTCACATTAGTGGTTTCCGGCGCCCCGGTCGAGGGAGCGCGCAGGGCCGTCAGCGGCACGATCTCGGTGGAGGAAAACGCCGCGCTGTTGCCAGCGGCGGAGGGAATATTCAGCGCAAGATCGCGCAGTGGTGATTCGCTCGTACGATCGCCGCGCGCCGCCGCAAACGAGGCGCTGGTGTCGCTCGTCTCGCCGAAAAGACGCAGCATCAACTCGGAGCCTAAATCGTGTCGCACCGAACCGAACGGCATGCTCGCCGCGGACGCGATGCCGCAGCACAGACTTGCCGCCAGCGCACTGGTCACGAGGACACCGACTCGACGCACGCATCCTCCCGAATCGTTGAAGCAATTACCCTTCGTGCGCAGGACGCGCTACGCAGGGCTTCTTAGCTTGGAGCTCGGGGCTCGACTCCCCTTGCAAGGAAGCGGCGCGCGATCAGGATCGCGGCGTAATCGTCGATCGGGCGCGCCGGCAGCTGAAGGCCGATCGGGATCAGGCGGCGCCACCCCCGGGGGGGATGGTCGACAAAGTAGAGGCCCCGGGCGAGGCGGCTGGTGTCCCGCTCGTCCACGAGGTGGACCGGCGGTCCCAATCGGTCAAGCCCGGTCTTGACGGAGCGGGCATTCGTCCCACGCCCTAGCGCGATCGCCCGAACCCGCCGTCCGGACAGGAGCTCCACCACGCGCGCCTGCAGCCGGTCGATCGGTTCGATGCCGGCCACGATAACCTGGCCGGAGTCTTCAACCAGCGCGTAACCCGCTTTGCTCCGGCCCGGATCGACCCCCAGCACGACCTGCGTCACGGCTGGCGCGTCAGCACGATGACAATCGGAATCCCGCCGATGTGAGGGTAGAAGTCTTCGGCCGCGTAGGCTGTCAGGAGATAGGTTCCGGGTTTCGCGATCTGCTGCTGCATCTGTCGCGCATCAGGGATGAGCTGCACCGGCTGAAACATGTCGGCCAGAAAGGGCGGCAGGTGGTAGCGCCTAGCGGTGATCGAAACGTAGTTTTGCAGCTGACTGAGTGCGATGTTGATGCTTGCGCCGCTGCCGCCCGGAATGACCAGCTGCGCGATCACCTGGCCTTTCTGGAAGTAGCGGATATCCGGCGTGACGTTGATCGCAAAGTGAATTTGATCGTTTTCGAACAGATTCTGGTCCGACGTAACCGTTAGCATCACGTTGGCCTGCGAGAGTTTCGCTGCCGTGGACAGATCGTTGGCCAACCCGGTAAGCTTCTTATCGGCGTCCGGCGGTACGGCGTACGGCCGAAGCCCGAGGCGCGGATAGGTCGCGTTCACGTACTTGACCGCAAAGAAATAATAGGCGCGGATGGTTGAAAGCCGTCCGTTGGAGCTAGCCGTTTGCGGGATGATCCGATAGAACGGTACCATCAGCGTGTCTACCGGGAAGACCAATTTGCCGTTGTTGACCTTGGCTTCGAGATCGCGCTGGCGGGCCTGAAGCTCGGCAATTTGCTGATTGATCGCGTTGAGCTTGAAGAACGCCGTCTTCACCTGCTCGGAGGCAAAAATTGCGCCCAACGTCACGACCAGCGCGATGATCATTCCGGTCGCGATCGCGACGATCGTCGACGTATAGCGTGGCCGAATGCCGAATAAGCTCAGCCGCTTGCGCCCGACTTGATGTCCGACGCGGTCGCCGACGTATGCTACGACGCCGGCCAGCGCCATGACCGCGGCAACGTTTCCGATTCCGCGCACGACCTCCACGACGTTCATACCAGGGCCGCTCTCCGCAATCGCACCAGGCCGATGGCCGTGAACAGAAGGTTTGGCATCCAGGCCCACACCGGCGCGTACGCCAGAAAGGCTTCTCCGGCGAACGAGCAGATGGTCATCACGACGTAATAGACGAAAACGATCGCCAGCGAGAGGCCGAAGCCGAAGCTGGTGCTGCCGCTCGAGCGGATCGAGCGCAAACCCAGCGGTATCGCGATCAGAATGAAGACAAAACACGCAAACGGCCGTGCCAGCTTCTCCTGGTAGGTCGTCACGTATTTGCGCACCTCGTTCTGCGTCAGTTGACCCGAGCGCACGACGTCGGCGATCTCCGAGCGGCTCATGTTTTCCGGATCGTCATTGCTCATCCGCTTCACTAAATTGCTCGGGTTCTCCCCGATCTCGACCTCCTGCTGCGCGATCCGGGGTTCGGCCAACGTGGAGCCGTCGGGGTTGAAACGATAGACGCTGGAGTTTTCCAGCGTCCATTTGTTCGCCGTAAACTCGGCGCGATCGGCGAAGGCGATTTGCCGGGCATCGTTGTGGTTATCGTACTGAATCAGCGTGACGTGCAAGAGGGCGCGCGAGTGGGGTTCGTAAGCGGTGGCGATGGTCACTTGGCGGCCACCGCCCGGAAGCGGCGCCGACACCGTCAGGTCCCGACTAAAGGCGCTGACGTGATTGATGACGCCGTTCTCGATCTCCGTAAGCTGATCGTTTGCATACGGTACGAGGCCTTCTTGCAGATAGAGCGTGACGAACGAAAGAATGATGCCGACTAGGAGCAGCGGCGCAACGATGCGCGAGAAGGTAATCCCCGCCGCCTTCATCGCCATGATCTCGCTCTCTCCGGAGAGCCGCTGCACCGCAAGCAGGGTCCCAAGCAGCAGCGCCATCGGAATAACGAGCACCATGTATCCCGGCATGGACCATGCAAAAACCAGCACCGCCGCCCAGAGCGGGGCGTGGTCGTTGCTGACCAGCTTGCCGATGTTGAGGATCTCGGTCGCCGCAAAAATTAGCATGAACGCCGACAAGCCGAATATGAACGGACCCGTCAGCTCCGTCAGCATGTAGCGATCGAGAATCGTAAACCGCATCACCCAAGAGTCCGGGGCTTTGGCTCAGCGCGGTAACGTTCTGCTGAGGAGCGTCTCGATTTTTGAGCAACACAGGACGTGTTCTTCAAAACTTCGTTCTCTCAAAAATCGAGTCGAGCGAGCGAAGGACAGGACGTCCGCAGCGAGCGTCTCCGAGGCGGGATGTCACCGCGCTGAGCCAAGAGTCACGCGGCTTTACAACCTAAATCCTTCGCCGAGGTAGAACTGCCGCGCGATCGGTGAGTCGAGGACTTCTTGGGCGGTACCGGAGACTTCGATGCGGCCGTTGTTCAGAATGTAGGCGCGGTCGACGATCGCGAGGGTTTCGCGCACTTGATGGTCGGTGATGAGAATTCCGAGGCCGCGATCGCGGAGTTGGCGGATCATCGCTTGAATGTCGGCGACGGCGATCGGATCGATGCCGGTAAACGGTTCGTCGAGCAGCAGAAAGCCGGGCTGGATCGCGAGGGCCCGCGCGATCTCAACGCGGCGCCGCTCGCCGCCGGAGAGACTATCTCCACGCGCGTCGATAAAGGCTCGTAATCCGAACTCTTCGAGAAGTCCGGGCAACCGGCGCTCGCGTTCGTCGTGCGGCACGCCGTTTTGCTCCCAGATCAGCCGGATGTTATCGCCGACGGAGAGCTTGCGAAAGATTGAGTTCTCTTGCGCGAGGTAGCCGATTCCGTTGCGCGCCCGCGCATACATCGGCGCCGCGGTCAAGTCGATCTCGCGCTCTCCGCCTACGAGCGCCACGGTGCCTCCGTCGGGCTTCACCAGACCTACCACCATGTAAAACGTCGTGGTCTTGCCGGCGCCATTGGGGCCAAGAAGGCCGACGACTTCGCCGGTCTCCACTTCCGCGGTGACGCCGTTGACGACGGTTCGCTCGCCGTACCGCTTGACGAGTCCGCGTAGTTTAATTGCCGGGTGTTGGCTCATTGCATCCGCATGTGTGTGAGAGAGATATCGGAATCGAAGCTCGATCCGGTCGCGCGAAAGCCCTTCGGATCCGTCACCACGACGTTACCGTCGCCGTGCAGCATGCCAACGGCTCGTTTATAGACGAGCTGCGTGCAGTGCAGCGTCATACCGGCAGACGTACGCGCGCTTACCCCGTTGAGCAGCGTGACGGTGTTTGCCGTTTGATCGATGACGGCTTGCGGGGCGGTCGCCCGTATCGTCGCTCCATGCTGGTCCCGAAACGTGACTCGGGCGTCCTGGAAGACGGCGCGTGCGGCACCCTGCGGGCCTTTGCTCTCGTACGAGCTTGCAAGCAGATCGTAATCGATGCGGTTGTGGACTTCCTGAATAAGGTGGACGGGCCGGTTCGCCGTCCCCTTTCCCCGGATCTGGAGCACTAGGGGCGTCGCGGTGCTGGCGGCATGAGCGGCGGGCGTGGAAGGCGGCGGCGTGGCTTTGGGCGGCTGGGGATTACAGCCGACGATTGCAACCAGCCAAATCGCGGCCCACCACGCACCGAATCGCATTACGCCTCGGAACTGGAACCGTCGCCGCGCCCGGCCGCGGCAAGAGCCAAGCCCAACGTCGGCATCCACAATCCAAAAATCACCACACTCACGGTATCGATGAGCCCTTGCACGGCGACGCCAACCAGTCCCGCCGTTACGCTCAATGCCAGCATCCGCTGCGCGCCCGATGCAGTGCGCAGCCGCCGGCGCAGCTCAATCGCGAAACGCCAAAAGAGCCACGCGACGCAGGTCACCCCCACGATTCCGAATTCGGCAAAGAAGGTCAGGTAGAGACTGTGCGCGTGGAACGCAGTCGGGTCGGCATCCGGGCCGCGCACGATGGCGTAGACGCGAGAGAAATTAAACGGACCAACGCCTGTGAGTGGAAAACGATCGACGATTTGCACGGCTGCCTGCCAAATCGAAAGGCGCGTATAATCCTCGCTCGGATCGTGGTGAGCGTTGAAAAGCAGCAGCACGACGATCGCGCCGATGCCGATGACGATCGCCGCGGCGCGTACCCCGTGGCGCGTTCGAATGCTCGCGACGACGGCAGCCGCGGCGGCGAACCCCATCCACCCGGCCCGCGAGTACGTGAGCGAAAGCGCGACCAAACCCACCGCCAGGGTCGTCCAACCGGCCGCGCGCAACCACGCCGGCGTCGCGACGCGAGCCACGGCATACGCGACCGGCAACAGCACGATGAGATACCCCGCGAGCTCGCCCGGCAAAATGAACGTGCCGGTCGCGCGCCCGTGTTGGATCGCAAATAGCGAAGATGGCTCGCGCAGCACGACCATCGCGATTGCTACCGCCGATGCGATCGTGCCCGAGATCAGATATGCCGATAAAAGCGTCACTGCCGCATGCCGGTCGTCGTAAAATCGGACGATCGCACAGTGCCAGATGATCCCCAGGCCGCCGATCGCGGTGAAGATCAACCCAGCCCGTGGATCGAACCCAAGGCAACCCGCCAGAACCCCCGCGCCGAAAACAGCCAATAGCGGAAGCAACAAGGGCTGCCCACCCCGCACCGGATAGCGGATCAGCATCGGTACCGCGTATACGGCGAGCACGCCGCACGCGCCAAACACCGCGAGGGTAGCCGAACGCGGAAGCAGTGAAACGCCCGGAAATGCGACGGCGGTCAGCGCGATGAAACTCGGAAAGAGCGGCAACATCGCCTGGACGAGACCGAGAGCCGCGGGCATGAGCCGCCGCATTACGCGCCCACTCCCAACGAAACTACACGCCGGGCAATCTGCTGCGCCCCGCCGGCTTCGCCCATCCGAGCGCGGCCCGCTTCGCTCATGTGCCGCCGCTGGGCCGAATCTTCCAAGATGCTACCCACACCGCGTACCGCATCGGCGAAGTTTCCTGGAAGAACCGCCAATGCGTCGCGCAGCAGTCCGCGCTGGCGCCGCCGGTACCAACTCGCATTGCCGTCGCCATCGCGTTCGAAGGCGACGATCGGAACGCCGGCCGCGGCCGCCGCTTCGTTCGCCGTTCCGGCTTGTCCGAGGACGAGCGCAACCCGCGCGAGCAGTGGACCGAGCCCTCCGCGCCACGCGCGCACGATCTCCCGTCCGTTTTCGCTCAAGACAAATGGTATCGCGTCGTCGCCGGTGGCACGAACCTGCCAGCCGGCGCGCTCCGCCTCCAAAGCAAAGCGTTCGCCATCCAAGCCACGCGCGATCGAGAGTGCTGCGCCGAGCGTCGGCCACGAGCGCGCGACCTCACGCGCGACCTCGAGCAGAAATGCGGCATCGTCGTACGCCTTCTCTCGACTGCCGGGAAAGAGCGCCAGCGCTGGAGTGAATCCTTGCACCGCATGCGCTGCGGCCGGGTCGTCCGGCATCGCGAAGAGATCGACGATCGCGTTGGCACTCTCGGCCTTTACGCCATTTTCGCGTAGCGCGCGTGCCGTTGGTTCGTCCCGCACGAAGCACGCCGACGCTCGTCGAAGAAAGAGTCGTTCGAATGGACCGTATGGCGCGACGAAAACGCTCTTCGCGGTACCGACGAAAACCGAGCGCGTCCGCAGCGCAAACGTCATCACAAGCGCGTACACGTCACCGACTGCAAGCGCCACGTCGTACGATCCACGCGCCGCTCGCAGGAAGGCGCGCTGAGAAAGCGTGAGCCCAACCAAGCCGGCCCGCAGGTCCTTGGCGATGTTTCGCAGGTTACCCATCGCAATGAGGCCGCCGCTGGGCATTATTTGACGGGGGCCGACTTCGTGCATCGTTTCCGATGCGACGTCGCCGACGAGTGCGAGATGATCGAGTCGCGCATCGGGCGAGATTGCGCGCAGTTCGTAAGCAATTCGATCTGCGATGGCGGCTTCGCCGTGACCGTTGGTGACGAACAACACACGCATCAGGGTGAGCGCAACAACGGAACGAGCGCAAAATCCTCTAATCCAAAGCGTCCACGATCCGGCCGATACGCGAGCTCGCTGCGTGAAACGAAGCGTCCATACGGCCCCGCATGCACGATCGGGACGTCGCCTACGTAGCGCGGTGCCTCCAGCGTGTCGTGACTGTGCCCACCGAGAATCAAGTCGATGCGCGGCACGCGTTCGGCCAGCTTGGAGTCAAGGGAAAGGCCCAAATGCGAGAGCACGACGAGCATGTCTCCGTCGGGTGTGCTCTTCGCATACGGCTCAATCGCTTCAGCCGGGTCCAGAAAGCGCCACCCGAAAACTCGCTCCCACGGGCTTCCGACGCGATACTGCGTGACGAGCAAGCCCAGCACGTGAACGCGGACGCCGCGCATTCCATTGGGAGGAACGTCGAAATGCAACGCCGGGGAGAACGGCAGCGCGCGTCCTTTAGTGTCGCGCAAGTTCGTGCAGACCAACGGATGGTGCATACGTGACGCACGGGCTTGCAGCAACGAAAAGACGTAGTGAAACTCGCGGTTGCCGATGGCTTGGGCATCGTAGCCCGCCGCGTCGAGTTCTTCGACGATGGGTTCCGAGGAATAATACAGACTTTGACTTCCCCGCAGTGAATCGCCGCAGTCGAAGAGCAAGCCCGGCCGCTCCTGACGCAATTCTCGCAGGCGCGGGGCAACGCCGCGACGATCGTGCAGATCCGAGGTGTGATAAATGCGAACCATCTTAGGGCGCGTCACCGCTGCGAGCCAGCGCCACGGCGTAGCTCGCACATCGCTGTAGCGCATCGCTCGATCCAAGTGCACGATGCAGCTCCTCAAACTCCGCGTACTGCCGCGCCGGATCTTCCATCTGCGATTCAAGCGTATCGGCGAGACGCTCCGGAGTTGCCTGCTCCTGCAACAGTTCGGGAACGACCTCGCGGCCTAAGACCAAATTCGGCAGCGTAATGAAACGATGCCGAATCATTCTGCGGCCATACCAGATCAGCGCCGGCGGAATCACGTACAGCGCAACGACGGAGACGCCGGCGAGCGCCGCTTCGAGGACGGCCGTGCCGGATGCGACCCAGGCGCCATCGGCCTGCGCGACGGCGGCTCGAACGCCATTCACGATTGTAACGTTGGCGAGCGCTTCACGCTCGATCGTTCGAGCGATCGTAGCGCCGGCGCGCGCGTCGGCCGCTGCAAAAATACCGCGCAGCTTGGGCCGTCGCCGCTGCAACACGCGATAGGCAGCCGCCAGAACGGGTAAATGACGGCGCAACTCGCCACTACGGCTGCCGGGAAGCATCGCCACGACTCCGGCATCGTGATCCGGAGCGGCGCGCTGCGTTCGCAACGGATAGTTACTCGCAAGCGGATGACCAAAATATTCGATACGGCACCCGAGGCTTCGATAGAACTCGTACTGGTGTGCAAATGCGGTCACCGGCACGGTGAGCGCGCTTACTCGACGCGCCTTCTCTTGGCTATCCAGCCAGGTTCCCGGCGGAAACAGATCGAGAATCGGACCGCGGTAACCGAATCGCCGCAGCGTCGACGCCAACCGTAAGTTGAAGACGCCAAAATCCACGAGCACGACCAAGTCGGGCTTCGACGCCAGCAGATGCCGCGCCGTCAGCAACATCGCCGCCAGAAGTTTTGGTATCCGCGGAATCGCCGCGGCCGGTCCCATGCTCGCCCATCCGGTATGATTCCGCCACAGGCGGAATCCCGCCGCCGTCATTCGCTCGGCTCCGATGCCCTCAAACTGCGCGTCCGGATCGATCGCACGAATCGCCTCCGCCAACGCCAGCGCACTTGCTTCTGCCGAAGCCTCGCCCGTCGAGAAGAAGTATCTCACACTGTCGCCGCGCGACTACTCCGTCACTTGAGGACGCCGCGCTCTGAGGGCCCTTCGAGAAAGGCGATGATCTCGCGCCCAGGGCCGGTCGAGACTTCGGCCTTCATTGCTTCGATGGCTTGCGAAACGTTGAGCTTGGGATTGTAGAGGAGCTTGTAGAATTTTTTGATCTCGGTGCGCTCCTCGACGGAGAACGCGGCGCGGCGTAAGCCGACGCTGTTGAGGCCGTACGGCTGGCACGGGTTGCCCTCAACCAGGAAGAACGGCGGGACGTCTTTGGTCAGTTTGCTCATGCCGCCAACCATTGCGTGACGGCCGATGCGCGTGAATTGATGGACTCCGGTTTGGCCGCCGATCGTCACGAAGTCGCCGACTTCAACGTGACCGGCGAGCTGCGCCAAGTTGCTCATGGTTATGCCGTTGCCCAAGACGCAGTTGTGAGCGATGTGGACGTAGGCCAGCAAAAGGCAATCGTCGCCCACGGAAGTCACTTCGTCGTGACCGGTGGCGCGTTGAATGCTGACGTACTCGCGAAGGATCGTGCGGTTCCCGACGCGCGTGTACGCGCGTTCGCCGGCGTACTTGCGATCTTGCGACGCGGCGCCGACGGTCGAAAACGGATAGATCAGGCAATCTTCGCCGATCTCGGTCCAGCCGTTGACGACCACGTGCGCCTGCAGAACGGTGCGCGCGCCGATGGAAACGTGCTCTCCGACGATGCAAAAGGGCCCGATTTCGGCGTTCTTGCCGATTTCCGCGCCAGGATGCACGATTGCGGTGGGATGCAGCATCAGGGACGCGCTTATCTAGGCGTGCAGCACGGTAGAGTCGGCGCCGAACATGCGCGGGTCGGAAACGATCGAAAACATCAGCTCAGCCGAACACGCGAACTGCCCGTCGACCTCGGCATACCCGCTACACCATCCGATGTTGCGCTTGTGCCGCAGCATTTTTACCTCCATATCCAGACGATCTCCCGGAACGACCGGGCGGCGAAATTTCGCCTTATCGATACCGGCCAGATACGGAGTCTTGCGGGAGAACTCACCGGGCTCGAGGATCATCGCGCCTCCGAGCTGCGCCAGCGCCTCGAGCATGTAGACTCCCGGCAACACGGGGTTGCCGGGAAAGTGTCCGGCGAAGATTTGTTCGTTGTACGTGATGTTCTTATAGCCGCGGACGCGCACCATGTGCTCGAATTCGAGGATACGATCGACGAGCAGCATCGGATAACGGTGCGGTAAGATCTCAAAGATCGCGCGAATATCGAGTTCGGCCAAGTTCGTTCTCCTATGCGGATGGTACGATAGCGCGAGCGCGCAGTCCGCGCGTGAGGGATACGTGCAATTCGTGACCGCTCTTGATTGCCACGATCTCACAGAGCGGCCAGGCCCCCAGCAATGCGAGGTCGCCGATTACATCCAGCGCCTTATGACGCACCGCTTCGTCGGGCCACCGCAACGGCTGCATCGGTCCTTCGGGCGCGAAGACCAGCGCGTTCTCCAGGTTGCCGCCGCGCGCCAAACCGCGAGCCCGCAACGCTTCCACTTCGTGCAGGTAGCCGAAGGTGCGCGCAGCTGCAATTTCTTTGCGGTACGTTTCGGGATCGATCTCGGCGCAAAAGTACTGCGTTCCAATCGGCGGAGCGAAATCCGCGACGAACCGCACGCGAAACGCCGATGCCGGAAGCGCGATCATCACCCGATCTCCGGACGTAACGGCGAACGGATCGAATAGCCGGAAGGTTCTGCGCGGTGCCGGCTGCGTCTCGAGGCCGCACGCCAGGATGGCCGCGACGAACTCGGCCGAGCTGCCGTCCAGCGCGGGTATTTCCGGTCCATCGACGAGAATCTCGGCATTGGTTACGCCCATTGCAAAGAGCGCGGAAAGCAGATGCTCGGTCGTCGAAACCGTTTTTCCATCGCGACCGAGTACCGTAGCACGCGACGTGTCCACGACGTATTTTACCTTCGCCGGAATTCGTGTCGTTCCGAGAACGAAGCAGAGACCGTCATTCGGTTGCGCGGGTTGGACCTCAACGGAAGCGTGCTCTCCGGTGTGGAGACCGATTCCCTCGAAGTACAGAGCGTTGCGGAGCGTCGCCTGCATCAACATGCGGCGTTATTCGTTCCGGCGCGAGCGCTCCAGAGTTTCGACACGATCGAACAGCTTTGGCAGTCTTCGAATCATGACCTGTTTGTGCAGTTCGGCGCGATGATCTTGCGCCGGACTTCCGGAAACCGTCGCACCTTCCGCAACGTTGCCCCAGACGCCGGTGCCTCCCGCGATCGTCGCGCCGGATCCGACGGTCATATGCCCGCGAAAGCCAACCTGCCCGCCGACTTTTACGTTGTCCCCAAGCACCGTCGAGCCAGCTAGTCCGGTCAATGCGGCGATCACGCAATGTTTGCCGATCCGGCAGTTGTGCCCGATTTGTACGAGATTGTCGATTTTCGTACCCCAGCCCACGTGCGTGCTGCCGACCTGCGCGCGGTCGATGCACGTATTAGCGCCGACCTCAACGTCGTCTTCGAGCACGACGTTCCCGATCTGCGGAATGCGCTCCGCACGGCCATCCACGAACGCCCATCCAAAGCCGTCGCTTCCGATCACGCAACCACTATACAGCACGACGCGATTGCCGATGGCACAACCGGATGCGAGCGTAACGTTTGGGTGTATCCAGCAAGACTCGCCGATCGATGCGCCTTCGCCGATGTAAACACCCGGTCCGACGACGCTGCCGCCTCCGATCGAAACGCGATTGCCGATGTAGGCGTGCGCGCCGATGTGAACGTCACCGGCGACTCGTGCGTCGGGCTCAATTACCGCGGTTGGGTGCCGGTACGGGCCCCGCGGTCGCGGCACCTGAAGCGTCTTCAGCAAATGCGCGAGCGCATGGCGCACGTTTTCAACCACCAGCAACGGCTTCGCCGCCTCGTCGCGCACGAGGGCCGCCTCAACCAGAATCGCCGCCGCCGGTCCCGCGAGCGCGTCAGACAAATACGTCTCACTGGTCGCGAACGTCAACGCGCCGGGCGTGGCCTCGGCCACGGTGCTAACTCCGGCGACGGAAACGCTGCCGTCGCCGATGACGCGTCCACCGACTCGCGCGGCCAGCTGGTCCAGCGTACCGAGCATGAGCGCTCCTTTATAAGAAGCTAGTAGCTACCTACCGGGTGTGGGCGTGGCTTTCTCCGTGATGTTGAGAGCCTTCTCCACGTCACCGGTGATATCGACCCCTCCGTAACCGATGCCCTCGCGGGTCAAAACCAGCTTCAGCTGGCGCTGCGTCGCGATTTTGCCGGCCGCATCACGAATCTGCTGGGAGAGCTGATCGGTGACCTTCGCGTACTTCCGCTGCAGGTCGAGCGCCGCGCGCTGTTTACGCGCGTTGCTTTCCCTCCTCGACGTTATCGAGCGCTCTTCACTCAGCATCTGATTTTGATAGCCCTGGTACTCCGGCCAATTCGCGACGATGCGTTGCATGTCGACGAGACCGATCGGGCTATGCGCCGCGCATCCGGCGAGGATTGCAACGATGGCAAAGAGCGATAGTTTTTTGTAGGTTTTCACTCGTGTTGGCTTTCGACGTCCTTGATAACTTGGTTAGTAAGATCGTAGCCGCCTGCGGCAGCCTGTACGTTGACGAAAACGATGCTGAAACCCCGGTCCTTCGCGAGGCGCGCGGCGTCCCGCTGGACTTGCACGACGATCTGCTGGTAAAGGTCGGTGCGCCGCTTCTGCAGCGATCCCAGCTCCTTGGCGGCCGCCCCCGTCGCACCGACGTCAGCGCCGTGCAGGGCCATGAACTGCCGGTCGAGATCGGCTTTGGTCGCGTTGTACTCCTGGATCGTCTTCCCAGCGTCGGCTTGGAACTGACCGACGAACTGATGATGAATGCGCGCTATCTGCGCCTGAACGTCCGGTGAAAGATTCGGCGGCGCCGCCGCCGGCGCGAGACTACGTAACTGCGAGCTCACTTCATTGCGATGCTCTTCGAGCTTGGCTCGAGTTTGCGTTTGGATCGCCCCTACCTGGGCGCGAATCGCGCCGGCGGTCTGGCTATCGAGCTGCGCGCGATAGGCTCGAAGCGTCGCGGCGTCGGCCTGACGCTGCGCGGAGAGCTGTGCGGCTTCTTTCTCGTTGATCGAGGCGAGCTGCGTTTGCGCTTGTTTGCGCGCGGCTGGGTCCATTGCCAAGTTCGAGAGGCGCATCTTTATGGCCAGGCGCGATGCCGCGTCCTGCTGCGTCAGCCGCAATGACAGGTCGGTTTCATTCTGCTGCAGCTGCTCGGCCTTCGCGCGGTACTTCTGCTCGGCTTGGGTCTGCAGTTGCCGCACGATCGACGAACTCGCGGCGTTGTCTTGGGCAACGATGCCCTGCTGGTACGCCATAAAATCGGAGTTCGCGGCTTGCGCCGCTTGTTGCGCCTGCTGCGCTGACTGGCTGCTCATCTGCTGTGCTGCCAGCGCACCCTGACCGTGGATCCCGGCAGCTGCGAGCGCCGCATGCACCGCTTGGGCTTCGCGCTGCGCATAGTCCCGCTGCTTTTGGGCGAGAATCTTGTTCGCGCGCACTTGGGCGGCCCGCAGCTCGCGATTGAGCTCGGCGGTTTGGGACGCAATTTGGCGAGCGCCGAGCGGAACCTGCGGACCGGCATACTGAAGGTTGATGGCCGCGATGGCATCGTCGAGCTGCGAAAGCTGCGGGTAGAGCGGATGATGCTTGACGACGTCGTCCACACGCACGTAGCCCGTTCCGCGAACCGTTGACGAGTGCACGTTGGGAGCGCAGCCTCCCAACGACGCGGCCGCGCAACTAAAAACGAACGCCATCGATACACGGACAAAACCGGTGACGTTATTTACCGACCGCATTTTGGACATCCGCCGTGATGTCCGTGCCCCCGTAGATCACGTCCGCGCGGTCAATGACCACGATCAAACCCTTCTTGCGCGCGATGTCGGCCGTGGCCGCTTTGGTCTGATCGACGAGCGGCTTGAGCAGTTGATCCTGCTTGTCGGAGACGAGCTTGTTGTACTCTTGGAGGATTTGTTGTTTATCGCTCGGGCTTCTCGACTGCGCGAGCTTCGCAGCGTAGATTTGGCGCTGCGTCGTTTCGAACTGGTTCATCGTGTTGTTGGCGGTCTGCACCTTCGGCACGGTGTCGAGGACGGTCTGATCGACGTAACCGATCTCCGCCGGCGGCGGCGTCGCAGCCGGTTGGGCAATCGCTTGTTGGCTCGAGAAGACGGCTTCAACGTCCTTGGTGATGTCTTGACCGCCGTAGATCACGATGCGCTTGTCGACGACGATCGAGACGTTCCGAGACGCGCTCACCGCGGCGATCGCAAGCTGCGCGCGTTGGAAGAGCGGCCCGACGATTTCGCGTTGCTTATCGTTGAACAGCTGTTGGAACTGCATCGCAAGCTGCTGCTTCTGTGCGTCGTTACGAGCTCGTCGCATCTGGTTCGAGAACTGAGCGTCGTACTGCGATTTGTAGCCGGCCAGCGCCCGGTTAGCGTTGACGAAGACGGGCAGATTGGCTAGATCGGCTTGATCGACGTATCCGACGTCGTTAAGATCGGCGGCGATGGCCCCCGGCGCGATCCAAACCCCAAAAAGCAGCGCGACGACGAAAATAATCGCTGACCGGACGTTCATCTGGTTCGTATGGACTCCCATGAAGTGCTAGCGTCCTGTTTTGAGACGGCTAAAAGCTCTGGCCGATTCCAAAGCTCGTGTGCGTGCCGTATAGTCCCCTGGCAAAGTCGATGCGCACCGTACGCAAACCGAGCTGAGGGACGTCGAAGCGTACGCCGAAGCCGGCATCCCCGTACAGCGCCCAAGCCGCTGGGTATCCGGTAATGCGATTCGTGTACGGATTGAGCAGCGGAGCCGCACCTCGGATGTGATAGTCGAGTTCGTCCACAAAAACTGCAAGCGTAATGCGTCGATCCAGCGCCAACGGCTGACGCAGCTCGATTTGCCCGAGATACGCGTTGGTTGCATAGAAGACCTGATTGTAGCCTCGCATTTGCTGATCGGAGAACGTGAACAGGTTGCTCGGCGGGATCACTCCGGTGGAATTATATGCGACCCCGTGGACGCCAATCGTAGCGCTCCGTAACACCGGGAAGAATTTTGCAAGGTCGAGCGTGCTTTGCGTAAACGAAAAATTCGACCCGATCGCCGGCTCCGAGACCGCGGCGTTGAAAAGCCCCTTGGTTCCGTTGCGCGGATTGAACGGATCGTCCAGCGTAATGGTCTGCAAGGTGAGGCCCGCGGTGACGAGGTTGTACGGAGCGCCGGTATTGACGTTGGCGATCGAGGATGCTGCGATGCCGAACGATCCGCCGTAGTTGTTGTTGTTCGAGCTGATCGGTCCCGGCGTGGGCCCGACGAAGATGTTCGGTTGGTTCCCTTGGAAGTAATACGGCGACGGTACCGTCGTGTCGTATTTGATTTTCTGCCCGCTGAGAGAGAGTGAAAGAATCGTGTAGTCGCTCAGACGGCGGCCGACATTTCCCGAGGCGCCGGTAGCGCTCGACGAGTTCGTCGCGACGACGTTTGAGATTTGTTGGGCGTTGGAACTGGGATAGAGCGTCACGGGGATCGGGATCTGGCCATGGCTCGCGATCCCGCTTCCGGTGCCCGCGATGCCGTAGACCGGATAGTAGTACGTCGAGTGATTGGTAAAGATCGAGCCGCCGGCCGTATACTTTAGGCCTTGCGGTGAATTGCTCAGATACGGAACCGACGCGGTGAGCTGCGCCACGCCGGTACGCGCGCCTTCCTCGAACTGAATGCCGGCGGAGTTTCCGGTGCCGTGAAGATTGTTATCGGAAAGGCCGAGCGTCCCGTACAACCCCTGTCCGGTCAAGCCGCCCGAGTAGCCAAAGCCGAGCGAGGCGGACGCGGTGCGTTGTTCGGTGACGCGCCACACGAGCGTGACGTCTTGCGGCTTCTTCGGATCGGGTCCCGGGCGGACGTCGGGCTCGACCTTGGAGAAATAGTTCAGCGCGTTGAGGCGCTCGTAGTCGTGCTTGATCGCGTCGGTATTGAGAACCATGCCGGGGCGTTCACGCAACTCGCGCCGGATCACCTGATCCTTAGTACGCGAATTCCCGGTGACTTCGATCACCACGATGCGAGCGACGTAGATGTCGTACTTGACGTCCGCCGTACCGGCCTGTAAATCGATCGACGACGGCACGATGCCGCCCTCGAAGTTTCCGACCTCGAGATGGAACTTGTCTTCGTAAAGCTTCTGCAGCGCCTTGTAATCGGCGTCCCGCACCGCGTCGGAGTAGACGCTGCCGGACTTCAGGGTGAGCGCCGGCAGGATGAGCGGCGCGGGCAGAAGCGGATCGCCGCCGATGACGATGTGCTTGACGACCAAACCCTCTTGAATGACCAACGTAAGGGAGCCGGTCTTTGAATCGAGGTTGATGTCCTTGACGTGAGTCGGAACCTGACCGCCGTAGCCGATGCGCTCGTAGTAATTGTTGATCTTGAGGACGTCTTGCCGGAAGGTGCTCGTGTTGAAGACTTGCCCGACCGAGAGGTCCATCAGCGCCAGCAGCGTATCGCTCGGGACCTTCTGGTTACCCGTGAAGAGGATCCTCGTAATGACCGGGTTCTCGATGACGCGATAGGTGATCGCGATGCCGCCCGGGCGCGGACGCACCAACGGTGGCGCAATGTCGGCGAAGTATCCAAGCGCGTTGATGCGCGCCAGGTCTTCCTGCACGACTTTTGGGTTGTAGGGCTGTCCTCGACGCGCCTGGACGACGGCCATGATCGTTTGCGTCGGAACGTGCAGGTTTCCGGTTACGTCCACGGAGACGATCTTGGGGGCGCTCTGCGCCAACGCGGGAGCGAGGCCCAATCCAATTAACGCAAAGAGCGGCATAAGAATGCCGGGGTACCACTTCAACGCGCCCAAACGCCACCGGGGGTCAAAGGTCATTCGAAAAAGTCGTCCTCGATCTGCCAAGAGGTGCTGCCGGACTGCGGCCAAGGGCCGGTGCGCGCAAGCATATCGCGTGCGACCCGGCACGCCCTGTTCCGCCCGGCCTGCCCCGTGTCCTTGCGCGTGCCGGAAGCCTGAACGTGTGCTTAATCAAAGGCTCATTCACCATAAATAGTGCTGAACGGTGAGGCTGAAGCCGGTGTTACCAATCAGCGGTTGGCCAACAAAGTAGCCTGCGCTGTACCCAACCGGTGAGTTCGGCAGCTGCAGGAGCCGCGTTGGGCCGCTCTGATAGAAAAAGTTCAGGTTCGCCGACGTAACCGGATTCGGTTGCACCACGAGCCCGAACGATTGAATCTGCGGAACGCCGAAGGTGACCGCGTAAACAGCGCTGACCGCTTTGCCGAGTAGCCGCGTTGCTGTAAAGCCAACGTTTCCATAATATCCAAGGGTGAGGTTAACGCTCGAAAGACCGAGTCCTTGACCTAAGGTGCTCTCCACCGGTGCCAGCAGGCCGGCGGTAAACTGCGCGTTGAGAATATTGAAGGCTTCCTGGCCGACCGTTATCGTGCTGCGCTGCTGCAGAGTCACGTTGGGAATTGGCGAGAGCGCGCCGAGCGGCGTTATCCCGCCGGGTTGCACCGGAGCGAGCATCGACTGGCGACTGAAGCCGATCCCGCTCACGAAGCCGCCGAACGGAGCAAGCAACCCTAAGATCTCGTCCCGCCCGTACCCCGGTGGGTTTGACGTGAGGCCGATCTTGAGACCCTGGATCGGGCCGTCCACCGTGATCGTAATCTCCGCGCTGCCGTAGGGATTGCGAGCCCGGTCCGGATCCGGATTGACGACGCTGCTGGTGGCGACGGCATGAAGTGTCGGAAGCACGCCGTCTACCGGGTTGAAACGAACGCCTCCTTGCTGAACGCGAAACGCTCGATCGAAATAGGTTAGCGTTCCTCCGGTGGACGTGATTTCGCCGGCCAGCGTCGGCGCAGCCAGCGTACCGTTTAGCGTCACGGATCCAGTTGCCCCGATATCGAGCCCGGCACCATAACCGCTGCCGCGCACGCGCACGTTTTTGCCGGCCGTGGCGTGCAGGTTGAATGCCAAGGGCAGCTGCGGGAGTGCGGCCGAGGCCGACCCCTGCGCCGCCTTGATAAAGGTTGCGAACGGCAGCGTTGCGTTGCTGAGCGTGACGCTGCCTGAGAGCAGCGCATCATACTTTGGTTGCTTCTCGAGCGTGAGCCGTGCGTCGAGCGTCCCGTTGCCGTATGCGGGAAGATCGAGCTGCGCGCCGCGAGTCGCGGCATTGAAATGCATCGACGATTCGCCCCCGGTGAAACCGGCCGGAAAATCGATGCGCCCCGAGACTTGTGCGGTTCCCGCTCCAACGCGCGCCACGGCGCGTTCGATCGACGCCGACGTGTGGTTAAAGGCGAGCGCCGCCGCGATCTGGGTGATCGGTGCACGCTCGAGTGCACTCTCGTACGAACCGCGCGCGAGTGAGAGCCGCCCGACGATCAAGGGTTGACGCAGCGTTCCTGAGAGCCCGATGTGGCCGTCGATGATACCGCCCAGTTTAGTGTTATTTCGCAGCGCATCGTCGAAGATGGCGGGATCGAGTCCGACAACGTCGAGATCGAAGCTCACCGGTTGATCCGGTGCGGCGAAACGCAACGGCGCCAGCGAAAACGGCATCGAACCCGCTAACGTAACCTCGCCCCGATCGAACGTCGCTCCAGCATTCGAGAGCACGAGCGCACGCCGCTGCAGCCGTACCTCGCCGAAGAGCGACGCGATGGAAATTCCGTACGCATGGACGCCCGTCGCATCGAAGCCGGCTATAAGCGCCGGCGCTCGATACGTTCCGGCAATGTTGAGGGTCGTCTCAAAGTTTCCGGTGACCGGAACCCGCACGCGCGACACGTCGTACACCAGTTTGTCAAACTGATTCGTAGCGGCGTGCACTCGCACGTCCAGCGGATCGTCCTTTCCCAAACCGAGGCTGCCGGCTGCCGACGCAGTGAGTTCGGGCGTCGTCAGATTGGCACGGTCGATTACGATACGCCGCCCGGCGGCGTGCAACGCAAGTTGAGCGCTGTCGAGCGTGAGCGGGCCCAACGTTCCATTGAGAACCTGGGCCTCTCCGCGCACGTCCAGCTGCGGAAATCGGCCGTGTATCGTTGCGTTGCCCGATGCGTAGCCGGTAATCGGTACACTTTGCATCCCGAGCGCGGGCATCCAGAGCGATAGGTCGAGATCCCTGACGCCGGTAACCAAATCGAAGCGCGAATGCATCAGCGTCGTCTGCCACGCCGATCGAGGCGTCAACCCGATTGAGCCGTGTGCGCTCAGCCGGCCTTGCCGTCCACCAACCGCCAGCGTGCCGGTAATTATGTTGCGTGCGCTCGACCACACCGCGCGCGTGTCGCCGATTGGAAGGTTCCGATAGCGAAATCCGCGCACGTCCACGCTTCCGCTCGACGTTATTTGAGCATTTTGCGACGCAGCATCCAGCTTTACGCTGCCGGTTCCCGCCAGCGTATCGCCCGTGTCGAAGTAATTGTTGAAGTCGGCGAGATTTGCGTGCAGCGCGCTGAGATCGATAGCGTTTTGCCCGGGACGCGCGACTGCGGTGAAGTGCGTGGCCGTGGTGCCGACGAGAACCGCGCCGCGCCGAATGCTGACTCCGCTCGGATCGGCGGCGAGCATCGCGCTGCCCTCGACGAACGGCAGACCGTTGACACTGCCGGCGGGAACGCCGATGTGGCCGCTGATGCTCGGTTGCAAACTACGTCCGCCGATGTGGAGCCGAGCGTTGAACGTTCCGTCGGCCGTGTAGCTGGGAATGCCGAAGTCGTGCAACGCGCGTGCAACTCGCGCCGCCGGAACGTCGGCATCGAGTTCGTACGCCGGTGTGCCCGAGGCCAGCGAACCGATGCTTCCGTCGATGCGAGCGTTGGTATCGCCGATCCTGGCCACGACGCGACGCAGCGAAACCGCATCGCCGGCAAGGCGCACGTTTCCGTCCCCGGCGATCGCAAAGTGCGCGAGGCGCCCACCAATCACGGCAACCGCGCCGTCGAATCGCGGCAACGGCGCTCCCGCCCCCAACGTACCGGTGGCCGACAACGTTCCCGAGTCGAGAGGCAATCCGATTCCGCGAAGCCCCGCGGCCTGCAACCGATTCGCCACGAGAGCGAGCCCGTCGGAGCTCGCCCTCCCGGCGGCCGGAGAAGCGAGTGAGAACGTGCCGGCCGCGACGACGCTGCCGCCGGCGGCGCGCGCCTGCGCGGAATAGATGCGCAAGCGATTTCCTTCGATCGCGAGCGTCAGGCTGGCGTGACTCAACGGAATGCCGTGGAGCGTAGCGCGCTGCAACGTGAGATCCGTGCCCTGAACCACGATCCGCGCAGGCTCGACGCCGACCGCGACGGTGCCGGCAATCTTACCGTGCCCAGGAATCGCGTTGCCGAGAAATGGCTGCAAACCTTCAAACGTTCCGCGATACGCGCCGTACGCAACGAACCGCTGCGACGAAAACTCGCCGTCGCCCGCGAAAGTTCCCCACGGCCCCGCCGCGTGCAACAGGTTCATCGACGCGTGTTCGAGATTGCCCGCAAACGCCGCATCGACGCCATAAAAACGCACTCCGGCAATCGACGCGTCGTCGCCGCGCACCGTGCCGGCCAGCACGATGTTTTGCGCGGCGCCGCCGCCCGCCAACGTCATCCCAACCGATCGTGCGTCGATGGGCGGCATTCGCGGCAGCTCCAGCCCGGGAAAGGCCGGATAGCGCGGTGCGCGCATCCGCAGATTGTTTGCCGACAACCAAAAGGCACTGGTGCTGTGGGGCCGGTCGAGCACATAGGCGCCGTCGAAGTCACCGCGCGCCGTGTGGAACCAAAACGGGTCGACGGTTGCCGTACCGTTGGGATTCATCTCGACCAGCGCCGCAACGCGCTGCGTACCCCGCATCGAGGCGGCGCTGCCTACGACGTGAAAGAGCAGGTCTCGCCCGGTGGCCGAAGCGTCGACGACGATCGGCTCGTCGCCGAGCATCTCGTCGAGGTACGCCAAGCGACTTGCGGGCGCTTCGACGTGCAGCGCGAAGCGCGATTGGACGTGTTCGCCAATCAGCATCGTGCCGCGAACGCCAATGCCGATGCCGCCATAACGCGCCTCTAGCGGCGTGAGCGCCACGACGTTGGAATGATAGACGACTGCGGCCGCAAGTGCGTCGAATGGCATGCTCCGGTAGAAGGCATGCGCGGCGTTGACGCGCGCGACGATCACCGGATCGTCGATCGGCCCGTGGACGAGCACGCCAAAACGCGCCCTTCCCGAAATCGCCTGACCCTGCGCGAACGTAAAGGCGCGGCGCAGCGCGGAGAGATCGCCGATACCGTCGACGCCTAGCCGCAGCCGCGCGGCTCCCGTGAGCGCGCCGGTGAAGTCGTACGCTCCTCCTTCAATGCGCAGCCCCAGGCCGGCGAGCGTCGCGCGCGCAGCGTGGACGTAAAAGGCATTGTCGATCACCTCCAACCGCGCTCGCATGTTTTCGATCGGTGCGGCCAGGGCGCGCAGCGCAAGGCGTCCGTCGCTCACGTCCACGCGGAGGCTGACGTGATAGGCCGGCTCGACGTTGGGAAGTACGTCGAGGGCATAGAGGCGAGCATCGAAGTTTCGCGCGGTGGCATGCAAGATCCGGACGTCCGGTGTGTCGGCGAAGTAGTTGGCAAGGCCGCGCAAGGGGAAATAGGCCGCGTGCGCGTGATGAATCGCATAGCCCCGCAGCGCGTCAACCCTTCCCGCAACCGTGAACGGTTCGTCGCTTCGTCGCTCGAACTCGCCGTGCACGCGATAGCGCGTGACGCGCGCCGTATCGATCTCGGCGCCGACGTCGATGCCGCGCACGCGAATCTCCTTCGCGCTCGCATCGTAAGCCGAAGGCTCCCGTAGATCCAGTTGCGCGTCGCGCACGCTCAGCCGAAATCGTAGCGGAACCGGATTCACGTGCGGAGGTCCCGGCAGCGCCGGCGCTCCCGGTCCGTTGATGCTGAAGCTCCCATTGGCAAATCGCGTCAGCGTCGCGCTGGGGCCGATCACGTCCAGGGCGATCAGGCCAAAACGATGCCGGCTGCCCGGCAACAGGTCCCGCAGCGAGTAGCGTACCGCGATGCGCTTTGCGTCCAGCAGCGATTTGCCGCCGCGCTCGAGGCGAACGCCAAGAAAGACGGCGCCGTCGCGAGCGAAGTGAAAATCTTGGAGATGGAGCGCGTAACCAGTCGCTAACCCAGCGCCTTCTTGGATCGCAACGCGCAACAGCAGATGACGATTTGCGGCCATCAGCCCCAGAACGGTCGCCGCAGCCAGCAGGCAGATCGCGATCCGCGTGCGCACGTAGAGTTCTATACCTCGTGCGCTGCCGCGCGCCCCGCCGACCTAAGGATGTTCTAAAGAGAACTTTTACAAGTCGAGATTCTTGACGCTCTTGGCGTATTCGAAGATGTACTGCTTACGCGGCTCGACTTTATCGCCCATCAGGTCGGTGAAGATTTGTTCGGCTTCAACGGCGTCCTCGACCGTAATCTGCTTGAGCCGGCGGTGCCCTACCTCCATCGTCGTCTCGGCCAACTGCTCGGCGTCCATCTCGCCCAAGCCTTTGTACTGCTGAATCGTAAAGTCTTTGCCGTCTTCGCCGACGATCGCTTTGAGCTCGCCTTCGGTAAAGGCCCACCACTGTTTCTTGCCTTTGCGGATTCCATAGAGCGGCGGCTGAGCGATGAAGACGTGGCCTTCTTCGACGAGGGGCTTCATCTGGCGGTAAAAAAACGTCAGCAGCAGCGTGCGGATATGGGAGCCGTCGACGTCGGCATCCGTCATGATGATGATCTTATGGTACCGGAGTTTCCCGACGTTGAACTCGTCGCCAAAACCCGTGCCGAGCGCCGTGATCATCGTTCGGATTTCTTCGTTCGCCAGCACCTTGTCGAGTCGCGCCTTCTCGACGTTGATTATCTTGCCGCGCAGAGGCAGGATCGCTTGATTGTTGGGGTCGCGGCCGCCCTTGGCCGTGCCGCCGGCCGAGTCGCCCTCGACCAAAAAGAGCTCGCACTCCGCGGCGTTACCGTTTTTGCAGTCGACGAGTTTGCCCGGCAAGCCGGACCCTTCGAGGGCATTTTTGCGGCGAGAGAGATCCCGCGCTTTCTTTGCGGCGTCGCGAGCCCGCTGCGCCTGCATGCATTTATCTACGATCACGCGAGCGTACTTGGGGTTCTCTTCCAAGAAGAAGTCCAGGCGCTCGGAGACCAGACCTGAAACGATGCTGCGGACGCGGGCGTTGCCGAGCTTCGTCTTGGTCTGGCCTTCGAACTGCGGATCCTGCAGCTTCACGGAGACGACCGCCGTGAGCCCTTCCATGATGTCGTCGGTCGACAGCGAGTTCTCGGCTTCTTTGAGCATGCCGCGCTTCCGCGCATACCCGTTCACGGCATTGGTAACCGCCTGACGGAACCCCTGAAGGTGCATTCCGCCCTCGATCGTTCCAATGTTGTTTGCATAGGAAAAAATCTGGTCGGCATACGTGTCCGTGTACTGCATCGCCACCTCTACGTCGACGCCGTCGCGCTCCGCGTGCGTGGAGATGATCGGATGCAGCGGATCTTTCTTTTCGTTGAGCCACTCGACGAAAGAGACGATGCCGCCATCAAAGGTATACGTGCGCTCGCGGACGGTTTCGCCGCGCTCGTCGCGCAACGTTATCGACAAGCCTCGGTTCAAGAAAGCCAGTTCGCGCAGACGCTTCTGGAGAATGTCCCAGTGAAACTCGCTAACTTCGAAGATTTCCGGATCCGGCTTGAACCACTGGAGCGTTCCGGTCCCTTCGGTGTGTCCCGCCTTTTTGAGCTTCTGGACGGTAACGCCGCGCTCGAACTTCATGCGCCACAAGAAGCCGTCTCTTTTACTTTCCGTGATCATCCATTCGGAGAGCGCGTTTACGACGGAGATGCCGACCCCATGAAGGCCGCCGGATACCTTGTATCCCCCCTTTCCGAATTTGGCGCCGGCGTGAAGAATCGTCATTACGACTTCGACCGCGGGAAGTTTCTCTTCGGCGTGCGTGTCGATCGGGATTCCCCGGCCATCGTCCTCAACCGAGCACGAGCCGTCCTTATACAGGACGACACCTATGGTGCGAGCGTATCCGGCCAAGGCCTCGTCCACCGAATTATCGACCGCCTCGTAGACGAGTTGATGCAACCCGCGCTCCGCGGTGTTCCCGATGTACATGCCCGGGCGTTTGCGCACGGCTTCCAGCCCGCGCAGAACCTCGATTTGCTCGCCGGTATAATTCGTCGTCATTACTTTTCTTGTTGCTCTACATAGATCAGGTCGTGAAGGTCGTCGCCCAGAATGCTGCGCACCGTTGCCGGAATAATCTGTTCCGGCGGAATTTTGCTGCGCAGCAGTACGTATGAGCTCGCGATGAGCCGCTCGCGGCCATCTCGAGAGAGCCGGTTCGCCGCGCGGGCTTGCACGAGCATACCCCACCAGCGTGTAAGCAGCTGGGCGCGGACGCGTTCGTACTCCCCTTCCTGTAACCCGTCAACGAGCGCAGCCGTTCCGTTGTAACCAAGCCATGGCGCCTCGAAAAGCAAGCGCGCCGTTGCCTCGGCACGCCGTTGTGCGGTACTCGCGACGCAGGCCGGACAGAGTTGCGCCCGGGGTGCGACGAGCGCCCCGCACTCGGCGCATTCTTTCCAGCCCTCCGAACGCTTGGCCCGATTGCTTCCTTCGACCTGTTTTCGAAAGCGTGCCAGCGCCTCCGTTGCGGATTCGGCTGGTGGATAGGCCACGACGGCACGGCTGCGCGTCGTTGCCGCGGAACCGCCCGCCAGACGACGCCGTTGCGGCAGCGTGCCGACGCGAAAGCGAAGTTGCGTGAGGCCGGCGTTTGGCAGCCGGGCGGAAATCGCGCGCAGGACGTGCTCGGCTAGCAGGCTCAGTTGGTGACTCCACCCGCTGGATCGGGTCGTGACGAAAAGCGTTCCGTCCACGATGCGCGTGGGAAAGGAACTCTTCGCGACCTGCGGACCGACGATGTCGGGCCAGGCCGCCTCCAGCAAAACTATCGGTTCTCGTGCGCTGGCGCTTTCGCTCGGTTCCCATTTCGACAGTGCGGCGGACAGCCTCAACATGCGGTGCGTTCGCGGACTTCTGCGTTAGACACCAGCGCGACGCGCGCGCTCGATCCGAGTCGAGGCGGCACTTCAGTCGCGGTCACAAAAGCTTGTTGATAGTCGCCGATCTCCGCAAGAAAGGCGGTCGCGCGCGCTTCGTCGAGCTCTGAAAGGACGTCGTCGAGCAACAGCAATGGAGCCTCGTTCGAGCGTTCACGCATGACCGTATATTCGGCAACCTTTAGCGCAAGTACCGCCGTGCGTTGCTGTCCTTGGGATCCATAGGCCGCTAGCGACGTGCCGTCGAGCGTTAAGCTGAAGTCGTCGCGATGCGGGCCGACGAGCGTGGTCTTGCGCGTCCGTTCAGCATCGTTCACGTGCCGCATCCGCGCTTCGAACGCCGCGGTAATCGCATCGGCACTGGGCTCCTCGAAAACGACATTGGGCTCGTAACGCAGCTGCAGGTTCTCGCCGCCGGCAAAGCGTGCGTGCGCGCGGGCTGCACCTTGCGCGAGCGACTCCACGAATTGCGCGCGTGCAATCATCATCTGCGTACCGGCGTCCAACAGCGTTCGGCCGTAGACGTCCAGCAGTTCCGGGTCGGGGTCGACCGCGCCGCGCAGCAAGGCGTTCTTCTGCTGGAGCGCTTTGCGATAGCGCGCGAGCTCGTAGTAATAGCGCGGTTCGCTTTGCGACAGGCCGATGTTCAAGAACGCGCGGCGTGCGCTCGGCGTTCCGCTTGCCAACTGTAAATCGGCGGGCACGAACGTGACGATCCGGATCCGGCCGAGATAGCTTGCATAACGCACGCCGTGACCGTTGACGGTATAGCTCTTGCGCGTTCCGCGACTACTTTTTTCGATCGCGCAGACGAGATCGACGTTGCCGGCCCGCGCAGTTGCTTCCCCGCGCACGACGGCGCGCTCCGCACCCGCCCGGACGGTGTCGGCATCGCGAGCCGTGCGAAACGATTTGCCCGTGCCGAGCATAGCGATTCCCTCGAGCAGATTGCTCTTTCCCTGCGCGTTCGCACCGACGAAGACGTTCAGCCCCGCTGAAGGCTCGAGCTCGAGATTCGAATAGTTTCGAAAATCCGAAAACTCTACCCGCCGGAGGAACACATTATTGTCGCAGCGGCATGAGCACGTAGAGTTGCTGGCCCGTGTCCAGCGGCTCGAGCGGCCGGATTGCGGCCGGCGACAGGGGGCCCAGAAATTCGATGACGGCCTTCTCGCTCTTGATATGGTTGAGGATTTCGACCAAGTAGCGCGCGTTGAAAGCGATGGCTAGGTCCTCGCCGGTCTGTTCGACTTCGAGTTCTTCGTAGGCGTTGCCTGAGATGTCGGAGCTTGCCGTTACGATGAGCGTTTGATTCGCGATCGCCAGTTTCACCATGCTGGCGCGATCGCCGGCAACGAGTTCCGCGCGCCGTAGGCTGCCGATCAGCGCGGGCGTGCTGACGGTGACCGAGCGGTCGAACTTCGCCGGAATCACCTGCTGGTAGTTGGGGTATTGGCCATCCACCAGCCGAACGGTGATCGAGACGTCCCCGCTGGTCATCTGTAACTGATTGCTTTGAGCGCCTAGGGCGCTGACCGCGATCGAGTCACCGCCGGAAAGGTTCCGGGCGACTTCGGCAAGCGCGCGGGATGGGACGATAAACTTTTCGTTCGCGGAGGCCCCGTCATCGAGCGTCGTGGCAAACTTGGCGAGCCGGTAGCCATCCGTGGCGACCATCGTTAGGGCGTTGCCCTCGACCTCGAGCAGCGTCCCCATCAACACGGCGCCGCGCGCCTCCTCCCCTGAGGCTGCAAAGATCGTTGCATCGATCCCATCACGGAAGCGCTTTGCCCCGATCGCGAACTGCGAGCCGCGTGTCGCCGCCGGCAGCGGCGGGTACTCGTCGGCCGGGAGCGCGTGGAAATCATAGTTGCTGCGTTCGCATTTCACGCTTGCGCGAGTCGGCGTTCCGGTCAGCTCGAGCGTGCCGGCTCCGAGATTAGCCAGATAGCTCGCAAAGAGCTTGGCCGGCACCGTTACCGAACCGCCCTCAGCAACCTGCGCGGGAAACGCGTGCTCCAGTGTGAGCTCCAGGTCCGTCGCGCGAACGTAGATTTTGCCGTTGTCCCCCTGCAACAGGACGTTTGAAAGAATAGGTACCGTGGTGTGAGCGTTCACCACTTTACTGGCGGCTCCAACCGCCGTCGTTATGTCTTTCGTCGTGCAACTAAACTTCATCGTGTTCACCGTTGGGCGTGAGCGAGCGTTTCCCTTGGGAATATATAACCAGAGCCGTAGCAGTAGTAGAGCGGTGTATTCTGCGGGAAAGTCCGTTTTTGCCTGTGCCCGGTGGGGTTTTGCTTAGGGATAACCGTGTGGATGGATTGGTACGGATTATCCACTCATCCACCGGCGTGACAGGAGCGGGGACTTTATGCTCGCCGCCGGTCCGGTTCTGTGCGCAAGCCTGTTGAAAACGGGCAGGAGCGCGGTCGTCGCGCTGGGACGATGGTAGTTAGGAATTTTGGCACATCGCCATGAGTTGGCGAATTTTGTTGCGGTACGCCTCGTCACGCTGCATTTGGTCCTTGATCTTATCCCGGGCGTACATGACCGTGGTGTGGTCTTTCTTGCCAAAGTCTCGGGCAATCTGCGGCAGCGAGTAGTTGGTCAACTCCGTCGCAATATACATCGCGATCTGACGCGGTGCGGCGAGCCGCTGATCCCGGCGTCCGTTGTCCATTTCTTTGACCGTCAGACCGTGCGCGCCCGATACGGTTTCCTTAATCTTGGCGATAGTGATGCGGTGCAGCGGTGCTTGCGCCACCGCGCTTTTAAGAACGTCGGCCGCGAGGTCCGTCGTGATCGGAGCCTTCGTGAGCGAAGCATATGCGATTACACGGATCAGTGCCCCTTCGAGCTCGCGAATGTTCGATGGAATAACTTTGGCGATGAACGACGTGACTTCGTCGGGGACGGGGATGTTCTCGCTGCCGGCTTTCTTGCGAAGAATTGCCTCGCGCGTTTCGAGGTCGGGCGCTTGTATGTCGGTGAGCAAGCCCCATTCAAAGCGCGATCGTAAGCGCGCCTCGAGCGTCTGAATTTCCTTGGGCGGCCGATCCGAAGAGATGATGAGTTGGCGTCCGGATTCGTGGAGCGCGTTGAAAGTGTGGAAGAACTCTTCCTGGGTCGTCTCCTTGCCGGCGAGGAATTGAATGTCGTCGATCAGCAGCACGTCGACTTGGCGATACCGGTTGCGAAACTCGGGCGTGCGATTGTTCTGAAGCGCGATGATAAACTCGTTGGTGAACTTCTCGCACGTGACGTAGACGACGTTGGCGGCCACATTGTCTTGGATGACGCGATGCCCGATCGCGTGCATTAGGTGGGTTTTCCCTAATCCGACGCCGCCGTACAGAAAGAGCGGGTTATATGCGTGGGCCGGAGCGCCCGCGACCGCCTGCGCGGCCGCATGTGCGAAGCGATTGGAGTTGCCGACGACAAACTGTTCGAAAGTATAACGAACATTAAGATTGGCGGTACGGAACTCTTCAAGCGGCCGGGTCGGGAAGTACGGAGCCGTCCGAGAGCCCTCCCCGGGCTCGGCAACCGAGAGCCGCAGTTCGATGCTGGTGCCGAAGAGCTCGCTTAAGACGCCGATCATCTGGCCGCGGAGCTTGCTTCCTACCCAGTCTTGTGCAAACTTGCTATGGACCGCCAGATGGAGCTCGTTGCCGTGCAGGGAGATGAAACGGATCGGCTTGATCCACATCTCAAAAACCGGTTTTGAAAAGGTTCGCTCGAGCGTGTCGAGTGCGGATTGCCAGAGCTCATTGGAGATGTCTGAATTGATCATCGCAAGCGCCATCCTCTGCATCCTCTTTAGCGACTCGACATAGCACTGCGCAGCCGGCTGCTATCAGACAATCGAACTGTGCCACCCCCGTGAGGGCGCAATCAGTTGGCTTAATGAAGTCTTGCTCCTGCGGAATCTATGCACGACTTTATACACTTATCCACAGGCCGATAAGAACGGTATTTCGGGGATTTTTCCGGTTTATGAACGTAGCCGATTCTGGTTCGACGCAAGCCCGAATTGCTCGGCAAAATAAGGCTTCCGGGGGCGGGATTGGGGTGCTCAGGAGGGCCTTCTCCACAAGCTTGTCCACAGGTGTGGAAAGGAGGGTAGTGGTCTCGTTTGGGGCCGAACGTCTGTTTTGGCGGATTTGTCCGAAACCTGAAAGACCGACGATTCGTATGGAGGGGGTAGGCTGAAAGAAAGGGTCCTTAATGAGCTTGCCGACCGCGATAGTCGTCGCAACTGGAATGATCTGTGGCACCGTTCTTCTGGTAGTCCTCGCCTCTTTTCTCTGGGCAACCCACCACTCGTAGGCTCTCAAGCCGCCAGGCAGGCCTCATTCAAACGAGACCACTACCGAAAGGAGGGCGGGCTCCAGGTAGTGAGTCAGCTTGGAGCAGGTCGCCGTTTGGGCCTCGAGCTCGGCAAAGCCGGCGAGCGGCCGGTGCAACACAACGAGCCGTGGAGCGCGTCCGAGGCAAGGACCCCTGCGGTGCTAGTGCGCTGAGGGTGACAGGAACGCCGCCATGACCAGGTGGAGAGAGCGATAAAATGGATCCTCCGCACTATTGGTTTCGGCGAAAGCGCTTCGGATGGGGGCTCGCGCCGAGCTCACGAGAAGGCTGGATTGCCACATTCCTCTTCGTCGCAATCGCGGTTGGAGGGGTCACCGCGCTTATGCCATTGGTTGGTGGAACGCGCCCCTGGGTGCTCGTCGCTTGGGCGATTGTATGGTTGGCGGCATTCAGCGCGCTCATTATCGCAAAGGGTGAGAAGTTTTGGTGAGGCTTTTTAATTAGGAACCCCGTGTTTGCGCCATTTTTATGTCACTAAAGGCGTGGCGTATCGTCGCCTCCTTTGGTACCTTTGTCGTTATTGCGGCGAGGGCAATCGCGGTGCTTAGCCGTGATCTGTGAAACATCGCTAGCGAAGAATCGGGGCGATCGCTATCCGCGCGGGATGCGGCGCATGACGATCGATGAAAGATCGCTGGATGCTGCAGCGTTCGCGAAAGATCAGGCTGACTAGCAGGGGCCGAGAAGGCCGCCTACTTTAATCCGTCTTCGTCTCCCGGGGGAGGCTTAATCTTTCGAACGATCATTAGCGCTCAATTATACAACTTATCGAAGTCGTTGCAAAGCGACAGTCGGCTTTGTCGGAAGCCCGAGCAACGTGAGTGTTTGCCCACGCGGCATTGATAGTAAAAAGAAAGACTCCGCAGATGAGTAGAATCGTCGCGACTTCTAGGAGCCTGGACTTCCGCGCGCTCAGGGCCGTCAACTCGTTTGAATACGTCAGATAACCCTCGACGATGCTCGTACTGACGTGACCAGCCATCAGGGGCTCATCCAGCACAGCCTGCGAGTTATAAACGTCGATGCGCGGCATGTGGGACGTATAACGATACCCCCGCGCGAGGCATAAGAGATCTAAGACAACCCCAAGCACGACGAGCAGAAGCGCCGGCCCGAGAAGCCAGGGTTTGCTGGCCAAGACGAGCGCCGATTGCGTCGCGCCGAGAATTGAAACAACCCCGACTCCGCCACCCAGAACGGTGACGGCCATTGCGGCCTTACCGTCAGTGCCTTTGATCAGGTCGATCTTCGTATCGATGAGATACCGAACCTCACGTAACAGAAGCTCGGTTACCTCGGTCGCGTTTACTTGAGCGTCTTTGTCGGTTTTTAAGTAGTGCGCCCAGTCGGCCCGCTCGGCGTCGGAGGCAACGGGCACGGGCTCGACGTTAAACCATCGGCGGACGGCCGAGAGCCATGCAGGTGCTTCGAGCAGGCCCATGGTTTGAGGCAGTTATTAAAGTCGGGCGACCGGCACCTGCGATAAAGGTCGAAACGGCGAGTCCCCACACGTCTCGCGTTGCATTTTCCCTCGGCTTTGCTACAATAGGCCGGCTATGTTTGACTTGGACCTGCAGCTCTTTGCTTCGAAAAAGGGAGCCGGCTCGACTCGGAACGGACGCGACTCGAACGCCCAGCGCCTCGGCGTGAAGCGTTTCGGAGGCGAGCGCGTGATCGCCGGCAACATCATCGTGCGGCAGCGCGGCACCCGTTTCTATCCTGGTACCAATGTGGGCATCGGACGCGACCATACGCTTTTCGCCCTTATCGAGGGCACGGTCGAGTTCAGCACGCGAAGCGAGCGCAAGCAGGTTTCGGTGGTTCCGGCAGCTTGAAGGCTCCGTAGGGAGCAGGAGTACTTGGGGCCGAATCGGCCCCTTTTCGTTATGCGGCGCGGCTAAGCGGTGCAGTTCATCGATGAGGCAGAGATCTCGGTTGCCGGCGGCGACGGCGGCGACGGTATCGTCGCTTGGCGTCGCGAGAAATACGTTCCGAAGGGTGGCCCGGCTGGCGGGGACGGCGGTCACGGCGGAAGCGTCTACCTGGAAGCGACCCCGGAACTCTCGACGCTGGTTGAATTCCGTTTTAAACGCTCGTTTTTGGCCGAGGCCGGCAAATCCGGAGGTACCTCACGGAAGTCGGGGCGCAGCGGTGACGATTTAACGATCGCCGTTCCGGCGGGGACGCTCGTCTTTAGAAGACGCGAGGAAAGTCCGGAGGTTTTGCTGGCTGACCTCAAGGAGCCCGGAGCGCGCGTCTTGGCGGCAAAGGGCGGGCGCGGGGGGCTTGGTAACCAGCACTTCGCTACCAGCGTGCGCCAAGCGCCGCGCTTTGCAGAGCGCGGCGAGCCGGGCGAGCACTGCACACTGCGCCTCGAGCTTCGACTTTTGGCCGATTGTGGAATCGTCGGCGTACCCAACGCCGGAAAGTCAACGTTGCTCTCCGCCGTTACGGCGGCGCGTCCAAAGATTGCCGACTATTCCTTCACTACGCTGGAACCTCAGCTCGGCGTCGTGCGCATCGCCGAAGATGAATCGTTCGTGATGGTTGACGTCCCGGGACTGATTGCGGGAGCGCATGCTGGAGCGGGCTTAGGCGATCAATTTCTTCGGCACGTCGAACGCACGGGCGTCCTCCTGCACTTGCTCGACGGTGCGAAACCGCTCGACGAGATCCTCCAAGACAAAGCGACGATCGAAGCCGAGCTCGCCGCTTGGAATCCGAAGCTCGTAGAGAAGCCGACGCTGCTCGTACTCAACAAGATAGATCTGCCGAATGCGCGCGATTCATTGACGGAGTTGCGAGAACGTTTTCCAGAAATTCGCGGTATCAGCGCGGCGACCCGCGAGGGGGTGCGCGACGTCGTGCTGGCGGTCGCGCGCGCGATCGATTCCGCGCCGCCGCCCGAGATCGTCACGCCGCCGCCGGCTCGCATCGAGCTGCTCGCGCCGGATTCGTTCCAAGTGCGGCGCGAAGCCGATGGCGCGTTCGTCGTTTCCGGCGAGCGCATCGAGCGGCTCGCGGCCATGACGAACTTCGACTCGGATGAGGCACTGGCGCGTTTCGAGCACGCGTTGGGAAAGATCGGCGTGGAGCGAAAGCTGCGCGAGCTCGGAGCCAAAGAAGGGGATACGGTCCGCATTGGGCCGTACGAGTTCACGTACTCATGAAAATCGGCGTTTTCGGCGGAACCTTCGATCCAATTCATAACGCGCATCTTTTCGTTGCGGAGTCTGCACGAATACTCGAGCGGCTCGACCGCGTGCTCTTCGTTCCGACGAGCAACCAGCATTACCGGGATAAACCGCAGGCCGACGCGGCGCACCGCTGCGCAATGATCTTGGGTGCGATCGAAAGCAACGCCGCATTCCGGCTCGACGAAACGGATCTCCGCGAGAACGCGACCGGCTACACCGCGGATCTCTTGCCGCGGCTGCGGCGCAAGTATCCCGCTGCGGGGTTTACCTTCATCATCGGCGCGGACTCGCTGGTCAACTCCAACTGGGTGCGTTTCGACGAGGTGCTGGAATCGCTGGAGCGCTTTGCGATTGCGCCGCGCGCGGGGGTGGGAGCGGATGCGCTGGCACGGGTCATCGCGGCGGTACCGCCAGGGGTGCGCGATCGCGTTACGACGTTAAATCTGCCGGAAATTCCCGAATCGGCGACGTTGATACGAACGCTCATCTCGCAAGGACGGAGCATTCGCTATCTCGTTGCGGAACCGGTGTGGGAGTATATCGTCGCGCACCACCTCTACGGACTGTAATGGCAACGCGCAGCATCAACGCGATATCGTTGGTTTCGATCTTCTTACTCGCCGGATGCACGACGACCCAAGCACCCGACGACCGTGCGGTTTGCGATGCTTACGGCGCGGCGCGCTCGCACGTTGAAGTAGTGGCCGACGGGACCGTGACGCGTCTCTTAGGCGTGGCGCCTGGGCGCGTCAGCCCGCACGAAGGGTTTCTGATGCGGCTGTCCTCGGCGTGCAACCTGGTCATGCGAGTCGAAGCGAACACGGACTTTACCGGACCAATTCCGTTGGCTGAAAACCAACGCGTCAGCGTCAAGGGAGAGTACGAATATTACCCGGGCGGCGGAGTCGTGCACTGGACTCATCGGGATCCGCGCGGGCGTCACGAGGGCGGATACATCCAGACTAACGGCCGACTCTACGAATGAGCGTGCCGCTGTCCCGCATCGTTCTGGCCAGCACGTCGCCGCGCCGGCTCGAGCTCTTACGCTCGCTCGGCCTCTGCGTTGAGGTCGTTGCCAGCGGCTACGAGGAATCGTCGACGGGACGCGAGTCTCCCGCGGAGCTGGCGACCCGTCACGCATTCGAAAAGCTCCGCGCCGTCCTCTACGCCCGCGGCGAAGCGGGAATCGATGCACCGCTCCTCGCGGCGGATACGGTGGTCGACCTCGATGGCACTCCCCTGGGAAAGCCCGCAAACGCGGCAGAGGCGGAGCGTATGCTCGAGCGGCTTTCGGGGCGCGAGCACTTGGTTCACACCGCGTTCGCGCTTACGGTACCGGGACGCGCAGAGCAGACGCGGGAACGCTCGACGACGCGCGTGCGATTCTATCCGCTCGAGCCGGACGAAATCGCCGAGTACGTCGCGAGCGGCGAGCCGCTCGACAAGGCCGGGGCCTACGGAATCCAGGGGCGTGCCGCAGCTCTGGTGGAGGCCATCGATGGCGATTTTTACACCGTGATGGGGTTGCCGTTGGCACGCGTCGTGCGGGCGTTGCGACGGTTGGGATTTACCCTCCCGAAACCGAAATGAGCGCCTCCTGGGGGTCACTATCTTTACGTATCGAGACGAACGCAGACTCTTTGCGCTGATCGCGATTATCATCGTGGCAGCGTTGTTGGCGCTTCTGCAGATCGGCGCTCAGCGTGCCGGATCGGTCAGTCCCATTACCACGGTGGCAAGTTCCATTTTTGCGATTGCGCAAACCGCCGTGTCGGCGACAATCGGCGGCGCGCGAGCAGTTGGAACGACGATCGTTTCGCTCCCGCATCTCAAAAGTGAAAACGGCACGCTTCGCGCGCGCAACGCGCACTTGATCGAAGAGAACGCCCGGCTTCACGAGCTGGCGGCGGCGTACGCAGCCGAGTCGGACGTACGGCCCCTCGTCAACCTCTATCACGGCATCGAGGCGCGCGTCATCGGTTTTCCGCCTGAAAACGAATCCCGTGCGGTGACGATCGACAAAGGTTATCGCTCGGGCGTGCACCTTGACGCCGGCGTCATGGCTGCGGCCGGCGTCGTCGGACGCGTCATTTCCGCTGCGCCGTTTTCCAGTACCGTGCTGCTGGCCACCGATTATGCGAGCCGCATTCCGGCGGTCGTGCAACGGGGACGTTGGTGGGGGATAGCTCGCGGCAATCTGAGCAGCGTTATCGTCGAATACATTCCGCAAGACGCTCCGCTGCGCGTCGGCGACGTCGTGGTCACCGGTGAAGGCCGGTCGTTTCATTCAGGCGTCCCAATCGGAACGGTGACCGCGATCGAGCGCGGCGACGCAACGCTCTACCAAACTGCCGTGCTCAAGACATCAGTCGATCTTGGCGCACTCGACCGCGTTGTCGTCGTTCCGCAGTAAACCGCACACCGCACCCTTCGTCGGCCCCGCGTGGTACGTCGCCGCGGCATGGTTGGCGTTGGCGGTTTTGGCGCAGTCGACGATCGTGCACTATCTTGCGATTCGCAACGTCGTTCCAAGCCTGGTCTTGGTCGTCGTCGTGTGGTATTCGCTTCGCGTCGACCTGCGGCGGGCGGCGCTTTATGGTTTCGTCGCGGGTCTCTGCGAAGACGCACTGGCGGCGCAGACCGGAGCGGCCTGGACGATCGCTACGACGCTCGCCGCCATGCTGGCGAGTGTACTCTCGCGCGGTTTCTTTGCCGATTCCATACCGCTCGTGATCGGAATCACCGTGCTTGCAACGCTCGTGCGCGCGCTGCTCTTTTGGATCGTCGCGGCGCTGGAAGGCTACCCGCCCGGCCTCGGTTCGATGCACTTGCATGAAGCCGCGCTGCAGAGCGCGCTCAATGCGATCGCGATGGTGGTTGCAATGGTGATCGTACGGCGTGTCGAGCAGGCTCGGGAATGACCCCGCCGCGCGGGATGCCACGCCGCGTTCCGTGGCGGCTGCCGACGTGGCGCCTCGTAGCCTTCATCGCGATTGTTGCGGCAGCGTTGCTGGCATTGATCGGGCGTCTCATCGCAGTTCAGATCGTCGATGGCGACCGGTACCGCGCTGCCGCGCAGGCCAACCAGGTTCGGTTAATTCCGGTTGCTGCGCCGCGCGGTGTCATCTTCGACCGGCACGGCGCCGTGATCACGCGCAGCCGGCCCTCGTTCGTCGTCGGACTGATCCCGTCGCAGGTATCGAATGCCAATTCCGAACTCGCGGGGCTGGCTGCAATCCTGGGAGTCGACGAGCGCGCGCTGTGGTACCGTCTCTTACACCATCGCGGCATCAACTATGCGACGTTTGAGGAGGTCGCGCAAAACGAGCCCTACGGACCGGTGATTCTCGCGACCGATCTGCCGGTCGCGGCCGTAGCCCGCGTCTCCGAAGTGCTGGCCAACCTTCCCGGCGTGGATCTAGAGGTGCAGCCAGTTCGCGATTATCCTCACGGAGCGTTGGCCTCGCATCTCATCGGTTACGTCGGCGCCATCACGCAAGAAGAGTACGAGCGCCTCAAACACGAGGGTTATTCGCCCAATGACGTTATCGGCAAAGACGGATTGGAGTTCGCATACGACTCGTATCTGCGCGGCACGCCGGGGGGCCAACGAGTCGTGGTCGACGCGACGGGCGCCGTGGTCTCCAACGTCAAGCTGCCCTCAAAGGCGGCGGTACCGGGCGATACCCTCGTCACCAGTATCGACTGGAGGCTGCAGCAGATCGTTGAAGGCGCGCTTTCAGCAGAGATTCGCGCGTTAGGCCGCGGCCGCACGCTCTCCGGTGCGGTCGTGGCGGAAGATCCCTGGACCGGAAACATTCTCGCGCTTGCGAGTTATCCGAACTACGATCCCAACGACTTCGCTGCGAATCACTGGAAGCGCATCGCCTTCGACTTGACCGACGCGGCACAACCGTTATTCAACCGCGCAATCGCCGCCGCAACGCCGACCGGTTCGACGTTCAAAATGGTAACGGGATCCGCGGCGCTGACGGAGGGGGTCGTCAAAGTCGATCAGGTCGTGGACGACACCGGGGGTTGGAACTGCGGCGGATATTACGCGAGGGATATCGCGGCGGGCGGTCTGGGTGATACGACCTTCGTTCCGGCGTTGGCGGCATCGAGCGACGGCTACTTCTTCCGCCTTTCGTGGTGGCTCGGCAATGCGCGATTACGCAAATATGCGCTTGCATTTGGCTTGGATGCAAAGACCGGCATCGATCTCCCCGGCGAGAACGAGGGCAACTGGCCGACGAACGCCTGGGAGATGCGAGCGTTCGGCGTTCCAATGGAACCGAGCGAAGCGTGCTTCTTGGGCATCGGACAAGGTGCGATGCAAGCAACTCCGCTGCAGATGGTTAACGTCGCGTCGACGGTGATCAATGGCGGCACGCTTTACACACCCCAGATCGTTCGTGAGATCCGTAGCCCCAGCGGGGACGCAGTGGAACGCTTTACCCCGCGCATTATCCGCCACGTTCCCGTGACGGAAGAAGCGCTTGCCGCGGTGCGCGCCGGAATGGCGAAAGTGACCGACCCGGGTGGCACGGCCTATGGGCTCGCAATCAACGGATTGCCGTTCTCCGGAAAGACGGGGACCGCCGAGACCGCCGGCGGCAACGGACCAAACACTACGTGGTTCATAGCGTGGGCGCCGACCAATCACCCTCGGCTCGCACTCGCCGTCTTCGTCGACCGCAGCGGCGGCTATGGCGCAACCGTTGCCGCGCCGATCGCGCGGCAAATCCTCGTCAAGTATTTCAACAAGAAACCGTAACGCGCGTCAGCTACGCGCACGTTCCAGGTTCTAAGTCGCGGTCGGGCGAAACTTTTTCCAGATAATTCAGAGAGGTAGGTTTGGGATGCTCGCAGTTCATGAAGACCGTTTGGCTGCCGCGGTTGCGCGATTGGGATCGGAAAACGCCTTTGAGATTCTCGCGCGGGCACGAGAACTGGAAGCGCGCGGGCGTCGCGTCGTGCACATGGAAATCGGCGAGCCCGATTTCGACACGCCCGAGGAAATCAAGAAAGCGGCCGTCGAGGCGCTGTACGAAAACCACACGCACTACACGCCGTCGGGCGGGTTGCCCTCACTGCGCGCGACGATTGCCGGCTATGCCAGCCGTTTTCGCCACATGACGCCGGAATGGCATCCCGAAAATGTGGTGATCGCGCCTGGCGCCAAGCCGGTGATCTGGAACACCTTGAGCGCCCTGCTGGGCCCCGGCGACGAGTTCGTGTACTTCGATCCCGCCTATCCGGCTTACGCTTCGTGCGCCAATTACTTGGAGGCGACCGTCCACGCCATTCCGCTGTTGGAATCGCGCAACTGGCGCATGGATCTCGACGAGCTGGCTCGGCGCGTTTCGGAAAAGACGAAAGTCGTCGTCATCAACTCGCCGCACAACCCGACCGGCGGCGTGCTTACGCGATCCGATCTGGAGTGCATCGCGGAGCTGGCGCAGCGCTTCGACTTTCTCGTGCTGGCCGATGAAATCTACAGCCGCAACTTTTATCTCAACAGCGAATACCTGTCGATCGCCTCGCTCCCCGGGATGCGTGACCGGACGATCGTCGTAGATGGTTTTTCGAAAGCCTATGCGATGACGGGCTGGCGCCTCGGCTACGCGCTGATGCCCGAGTCGCTTGCGCGCACGGTGACTCTCTTCAACAACAACACCTTCAGCTGCGTTGCGACGTTCGTGCAAATGGCCGGCATCGCGGCGCTCACCGGGCCGGACGAAGCCGTGCTGCGAATGAACGAGATCTTCCGGACGCGGCGCGACCGCTTGGTGAACGGCCTGAACGATATAGCCGGCATTTCGTGCCTGCTCCCGGAAGGCGCGTTTTACGCCTTTCCCAACGTGTCCGCGATCACGCACGACGATCGCGCGCTCGCGAAGTTCCTTTTGGAAGAGGGCGGCGTTGCCTGCGGAGGCGGTTCGTCGTTCGGCGCTGCCGGAAAGGGCTACTTGCGCTTCTCCTACGCGGCCTCGCTCGAGGATATCGACTGGGCGCTGCAATCCATCGCGGACACGCTGCCAAAGTTCAAGGGATGAACGTCGCAGAAAATTACGTTAAGCGCATGGCGCGTCTGACGTCGGCCAGCACGCTGGTGGCGATTTCGCGCGCTCGCAGCGTGCCCTCGGCGATGATCCGATCGACGAGGCTTGGATCGTTCCGATAGATCGCGTAACGCTCGCGCACCGGACGGAGATATTCGTTGAGCCGTTCGGCGAAATCGGTCTTGTCTTGCACGCAACCGAGTGCGCCCGAGCGGCACGCCGCGGCGACGCCGTCGACTTTTAGCGGGTTGACGAAGCGCCACAACGCAAAGAGCGGGCAAATCTCCGGGCGGCCCGGATCGCCGCGCCGGATCTTCTGAGGATCGGTGACCATCGCGCGAACTTTTTCCGTGGTCGTTTTTTCGTCGTCGCCAATGAAGATCGCGTTGTCGTACGACTTGCTCATCTTGCGTCCGTCAATGCCGGGAACTTCGGGAAATTCCGAGAGCGTCGGCTGCGGTTCGACGAGGATTTCTTCCCCGTTGCCATAGATGTAGTTGAATCGGCGGACGATTTCGCGGCCGAGCTCGAGATGCGCGACTTGGTCGCGCCCGACCGGAACGTATTCGCCGCGAAAGATCGCGATATCGCAGAGCTGGAGCAGCGGGTATCCGAGGAATCCATACGTTGCGATCTTCTGTCCGAGCGCTTCGATTTGACCCTTATAGGTCGGCACGCGTTCGAGCCACGAGACCGGCGTAATCATTGCGAGTAGCGTTTGCAGCTCGGCGATCTCCGGTACGCCGGACTGCAAGAAGATTGTTGATTTCTCGGGATCGACTCCCGCCGCAAGCCACGCGGCGACCATCTCCTCTCGTGCCTCCCGGATCTTCGCCGGATTGTCGAAATCGGTGGTGTACGCGTGGAGGTCCGCAATCTCGAAAAACGCGTCGGCGCTTTCGCAATAGTTCGCCCACTGCGTCAGCACGCCGACCAAATGACCGAGATGGACGGATCCGCTCGGCCGCATGCCGGCCATGACGCGAGGGCGTTTGGCAACGGTTTGAGTCATTCGCGCCTGAATGTTACCAAGTGCGGGTCAATGCCTTGCGATTTGGGTGCGAACGTACGCGCGAGCCGCGCGGACCGCGTCCCGCAATGACTTTCCGGCCGAAAGCTCGCACGCCAGCGCCATGGCCAGCGTGCAGCCGGTGCCGTGCATCCTTCCCGCGATGCGAGCGTCGCTGAAAATCTCGACGCCGCTCGCAGTGGCGAGCGCATCGGCCGGCTCGCCGTCCAAATGGCCGCCTTTCAAGAGCACCGCGAGTGCTCCGCGATTGCGTAACGCTAGCGCCGCATCGGCGAGCGCATCGCGCGCAATGCTATCGCTCGCGAGCAGCTGCGCAGCCTCCTGGAGATTCGGCGTGAGAATGACGTTGGGCAAGCCGCCAAGCTCGTCACGGACGGCGGCTCGAGCGGACGAATCGGCGAGTTCGCCGCCGCGGCTCGCGGTAAAGACGGGGTCGACGACCGCCGGCAGCCATGGATACGCGCGCAGCGCCTCCGCGACGACGTGCACGGCGTGCAGCGTGGGCAGCGCGCCGACGCGCGCCGCGCCTGCGGAGTCCCACGGAAAGGTCGCAAGCTGCGCTGCCAGCACGTCCCTCGGAACGGAATGCAATGCCGCAACGCCGCCACGGTCCTGCGCGCTGACGGCGGCAATCGCGGTAAAGACGCGCGCGCCGAACTCTGCTCCAACGATTAGGTCGCGTCCGACGCCGGCAACGTTCCAGGGATGGCTCGTGCCGATCGAAAGAACGATTGACGTCATACGGCGCCCGCAGCTATTCGCCGTCGTTCCATCGCGATACCAAATCGCTTGCGGCGCGCGCGGCCTGCTCGGCTCCGGCGATTGCCGAGATGACGGCGGCCATCGCTACGCCGCTGGCGCGCACGCCGGCGAGCGTTTCCGCGGTGATGCCGCCGATCGCCGCAACCGGCAGCGCGGTGCCGGCGGCCAAACGCCGCAATCCGTCCAATCCGATCGGCGCGCCGGCATCGCCCTTCGACGACGTCGCGTAGACGGAGCCGATTCCTAGATAGTCCGCGTCCCCGGCGTTGGCGCGCTGCACTTCTTCCGGCGTGCAGCAGGAAAGACCGATGAGCCGGTCCACCAGCGCCGCACGAACCGGACCGATCTGCGCGAAGCCGTCGTCGCCGGGGCCCAGATGGACGCCGTCGCACTCGAACTCCACTGCGGCTCGCCACTCGTCGTTCACGATGAGTAGCGCGTCGCGCTCGCGCGTCAGCGTTCGCAAGCGACGAAGGTCGTCCGCGACAATCCCTGCTTTGGCGCGATATTGTACGACGCGAACGCCCGCTTCGAGTACGGCACTCGCAAGTTCCACGATGCGGCAATCTTCGTTGAGAATGACGTAGATGCCGTGGAGGAGAGCGGAGCGTCTTAACCGCGCGGTCGCATGCGTTGCCATAGTGCGACGTTTCCGATGAAATATGCAGTGAAGACGACCGCGATGAAGATCGCAAGCGGCGTGTTGTGACGAGCGAGCGCCATCGGAACGAGCAGTGCGAAACAGAGCACGCCGGCCATCAGCACCGCAATGATTCGCGACAGCGGGAAAGTCACTATTCTTCCGCGCCGAGCAGGAGGTCGCCGAGCCGCGTCAGCTCCTCGTCGTTGCTGAAGCGCAACTCGATGCGACCGCCGCGTCCGTAGCGCACCACGGCGACGTGCGTTCCCAACTTTTCGCGCAATCGCGCTTCGAAATCGCGCTCCTCCGGTGAGAGTGGACGAAGCAGCGACGGTCTTTCTGCTGGCTGCGTCGTCAGCCCGGAGACGATTCGCTCCAGCCCACGCACGGTCGTGCCTTCGTCGACGGCGCGATTTGCCAAGGCGTCGCGAGCCTGCTCCGGCGCTGCCAAAAGTGCACGCGCGTGCCCCGCCGAGAGCCGTCCGTCAAGGAGCAGCGCCTTAATCGTGTCCGAAAGGCCGAGGAGCCGCAGCGTGTTGGCAATCGTGGGGCGGCTCTTGCCGAGCCGGCGCGCGACTTCTTCTTGTGTAAGCCCGTACTCCTCGATCAGGTACGCAAAGCCGGCCGCTTCTTCGAGTGGATTGAGGTTTTCGCGCTGCAAGTTTTCGACGATGGCAAACTCGAGGGTTTGACGATCGTCGCTCGAGCGAACGATGGCCGGAATCGTAGAGCGAAGCAGCGCCGCGCAGGCGCGCCAACGACGCTCTCCGGCGATGAGTTCGTATCCCTGCTCACGACGCCGTACGATAATCGGCACGAGCACGCCGTACTCCGAGATCGAAGCCTTGAGTTCGTTCAAAGTTTCGGCGCTGAAGCTTTTTCGCGGCTGAAACGGATTGGGTCGAATTTCGCCGATGGGAATTTCGCGTACGACCTCATGTGAGCTCGATACCGGGACCGCGGCCTCGCCCAGCAGCGCCGCCAAACCTCGGCCCAGGCCGCGCTTCGGTGCGCTCATGCCGGCGCTCGCGCGGGCTCGAGCATCTCGCGCGCGACGGCGAGATAGGCTTGCGCGCCACGGCTTTTCAGATCGAAGAGAATCACCGGCTTCCCATAAGAAGGCGCCTCTGAGATTCGCACGTTGCGCGGAATCTGCGTCTTGAAAATCTGTTCGGGGAAATATTTTTGCAGCTCGCGAATGACTTCCAGCGCCAAACGGGTGCGGCCGTCAAACATCGTGACGAGCACGCCGCTCACGTGCAGCGTTGGGTTCAGAGCATCGCGAACGCGCCAAATCACGTTGGTCAACTGCGCGAGCCCTTCGAGGGCATAAAACTCCGCTTGCACGGGGATGATGCAGTCGTCCGCGGCGGTCAACGCATTGATCGTGAGTAATCCTAGAGACGGCGGTGAGTCGATCAGCACGAAGTCGTAACCTGGCGCGATTGGGCCCAGGGCTTGGCGCAGGCGCGTCTCGCGTGAAAGTGCCGCGACGAGTTCGACGTCAGCGCCGGCCAGATTGATCGTGGCGGGAACGAGCTGGAGATTTTCGATCTCCGTGGCGACGATCACGTTATCGAGCGGAACTTCTTGCAAGAGCGCGTGGTAGATGTCGCGCGTGAGGGCCGACTTTTCAATGCCGAGTCCCGTCGTAGAGTTTCCTTGAGGATCCGTATCGACGACCAACACCCGTCGCCCGAGCACGGCAAGCGCAGCACCAAGATTCACGGCGGTCGTGCTCTTGCCGACACCACCTTTTTGATTGACGAGCGCGATGATACGACCCATTTAGAAATCCGCCGGGGCCTGTTCCGCAACGCGTGCGAAATACTGCTCGAGTAATTGCAGCAGCAAGCTGCGCTCGTTACGTTCCGGTTCGTCGGTGACCTGCTCGAAGAGCCAGCCAAGAGCCGCCCCGACTCGTTCGTCGCCCCGGAAATCCGCGGGCGCCTCGCCGCAACGAATCAACATCGCGACGACGTCATCGCCGCGGATTGCGAGATCGCGGACGGAGAAAGGCGGCTTTCGGTCGAGTTCGGCCCAGACCCGCGCCTCAAAAGCCGCATTTGTGCCGTCGCGCTCCGGCAACCCACTCCCGCGAATGTCGGCGTGACGTAATGCGAACAGGCGTTCGATATTTGGCGGCTCAATCCGGCGCAGGAAGCGGCGCAAGGCGGCGTCGCTAAGATCCGGGTCGGCGGAGTACATATGCTGACGGACCAGGTGCTCGGTTGCTTTGACGACGTCGTTGGAAAAGCGGAAGCGCTCGAGCATTGCCCTGGTCATCTGCGCGCCCTCGATCTCGTGGCGATAGAAGTGCGGACCGGACTTCGTCCGCGGCTTGCCGATGTCGTGGAGCAAGGCTGCCAAGCGGAGCGTGAGATCGCCCGGCGGCGAGGCATCGACCGTGGCCAGGCTATGTTGCCACACGTCGTAGGCATGCCACTGATTTTGCTCGACCCCTATGCCTTCCAAAAGCTCGGGCCAGAGATACGCCAGTACCCCGGTCTCGCATAAGAGTTGGAGGCCGACCGATGGCTTGTTTGCTTGCCGCAAGAGTTTTGCAAACTCTTCCTGGATTCGTTCCCCCGAAACGGAGGTCACCAGTGGCGCGGCGTCACGCATCGCGTCGCGGAGGGCAGGCGTCACCTCATACTCGAAGCGCGCCGCGAACTGGGCGCCCCGAAGCATCCGCAACGGGTCTTCGCGAAACGTCTGCGGCGTAAGAATGTCGATGCGCCGCGCCCGGATGTCGGCTTCGCCGCCATGGGGATCGACCAGTTCGCCCGAGGGAATCGCGCGAGCGAGCATGTTCATACGAAAATCTCGGCGCGCCAAATCCTCTTCGAGCCGAACGTCAGGACCGCTCTCGACCGTAAACTCCCGATGCCCGAGACCTACCGACCATTCCCGCCGCGGCAATGCTACATCGACCGTCTGTCCCATGACCGTCAGTTTGATGACCGAAAACGAAGCGCCGACCAGATCGACGCGACCCAGGGCACGAAGCCGATCGATAAGCCCCTCAAACGGAACTCCGACAACTACGTAGTCGGAGTCGATCGGAGCGGCCGAGCCCTCCGTTTCGCGGCGAAGCTCATCCCGAACCCGCCCGCCAACGGCGTATAGGGTACCCTTCGGCAGGGCGCTCGCCAGCTCGTCATCCAGCCAGGAGAGTTTCACGGAGAACTACTCCGTGAAACAATCTCATCATAGACCCCATAGCGCTTTAGCATGTTGACAAACCGGGCGTAGGAGTGATCGTCGATTTGCGCCCAGGGGAGGCCAAAGAGAATCGGGCCGAGCTCCGCACGCAGCGCCGGCCCCCGAATCATCAGCTGCAGATAGTGCCGGTTGTCGTGATGGTAGGGACCGTACAAGCGTGACCAGCGGACGCGCTCGTTCAGCCAGAGGAGCAGCTGCTCGTGCCTTACGTTCATCTTCAGGGTGATCTGAGGTTGCTTGCCATCGCCGCCAAAGTGCCCGTCGCCGATCAGCACGCCGAGGATCAACCCTTTTTCGAACTCCGTTAGGCCGCCCGGATCGTCGCTCATGCTACCCTCCCCATTGTTTCACCGCGATGTTCTCCGTGAAACCTAGGCGCCCTTGGAGTCGCTGAACCGCTACGTGCAGAGCGGGCGCTTTGCGGGAATGCCTATACGCCTCGGGAAGCGCGGCGGCGTGGCGCGGTCTTTGCGCACCAGGATGATCCGGCGCTCACCATCCAGCGTTGACTCCGATTCAATATGGCCGCCGAGCACCAGCGCGGCATCCTCGAGCGCGCCGCGCTCGGAGTCGTCGATGCGGCCCCGCTGGAGTACCGCGATGCCGCCGACCGCGATCAATGGGAGCAGCAGCTCGGCGACTGTCATGGCGCTTGCCAGGGCTCGCGCGGTGCCGCTTGCGAACCGCTCGCGGAAGTCCCCGGCCTGCCCCGCCGATTCAGCTCTCTGTGGGACGACCGTCCCGCGCAGATTCAAACGCTCGAGCGTCGATTCGAGAAAGGCGGCCTTTTTGGCAGTCGCTTCGATCAATGTGACCGGCACGCCGGTCACGATTGCAATCGGAATGGCGGGAAAGCCCGCGCCCGACCCGACGTCCACGTAGGGTTCGCGCATGTAGGGTACGGCGGTCAAGCTGTCTACCAGGTGCGCAACGAGCGCCTCCGGCGACTTCGCTCCGGTCAGGTTGAAGCCTCGATTGGCCTCCAGCACGAGCGTCCCGTATTGCGCGAGTGCTGTCCGGAGCGAGTTAGCGACACCCGCGCGTTCGAGTAGCGACTCAAACGCATGGCCCGGCGCCCGTTCACGCAATCGTGGCCTCGACCCGAAGTTGCAGGAGCCGGCGTTCCATCGGATTGCGAGCGAGGGCGACGGCCTGTTCAAAATGCTTGCGGGCACGGTCGGCATGCCCGGCGCGCAACTCCAGCTCGCCGAGCGCCGCCGGTAGGAACGGATAGGATTGCAGCTGCTCGCTCTGGGCGATCGCACGAATCGCTTGAATTCCGGATTCGGGGCCGTTCACGTGCGCGAGGGCAATCGCGCGGTTCAACGCGATCACCGGCGACGGCCGAATGCGCACGAGCATATCGTATAACCAGACAAGGCGCGTCCAGTCCGTGTCTACGGCCCGAGACGCGTTAGAATGTGCGCCCGCGATCGCCGCTTCCAAGTGATACTCGGTGATCTCGTTGCCGCTGGCCGCGCGGTTAAGCAACTCGTTTCCTCGTGCAATCAGCGAGGCGTCCCAGCACGAACGATCTTGATCGGCGAGCAATAACAGTTCGCCGCGTTGGTCCAGTCGTGCGGGTAATCGGGCCGCGTGCAGCCACATCATCGCGCAGAGCGCGTAGGACGCGGGGGTCGAAACGAGCGGATTGTCGAGCAGCAGCGCGCCCAGCCGCATCGCCTCACGGCAGAGTTCGGCTCGCACGATGCTCTCGGCGGACGCGCTATGGTATCCCTCGTTGAAGAGTAAGTAGACCGCGCGCTGAACTGCGGACAAGCGCGTTTGCAAGGCCGCATCGGCGAGATCGAAAAGCTCCTTGGAATCGGCCAAGACCTTCTTTCCACGCGCAATGCGCTTTTCAATCGTTGAACGCTTGCAGAGAAACGCGCTGGCGATTTCACCGACCGTGAAACCACAGAGCAGATGGAGGGTCAACGCGATCTGGGCGTCTTCGGAGAGGCCCGGATTGCAACACGTGAATGTCATCCTGAGCTGGTCGTCTTTGATCGTTTCTGCGCTGAAGAATCGATCGACGGTCGCGACCATCGTCCACTCGCTTGCAAGCAGATTCGCCAGTTGGGGCGCACGATTGCGCGCCACTCGCTCCCGGCGCAACACATCGATGGCGCGATTTTTTGCCGCCCGCATCAACCACGCCGACGGATTTTGAGGCACGCCGCGCAGCTTCCAAACCTCCAAAGCGCGGCAGAAGACGTCTTGTGAGACGTCCTCTGCCAACGCGATGTTATCGAGACCGAACAGCCTAGATAGTGCGGTTACGATGCGTCCGGACTCTCGCCGGAATAGCTGCTCGCCGATCTCCACTACACGTTTATTTACATTTTCATTACGGGTCGCACTTCAACCAGACCATCATACTCGAAGATGGGGCAGCCCCCGGCAAGCTGCGCGGCCTGCGCGAGGTCTTTGGCTTCGATCAGCGTGTAGCCGCCCACGATGTCTTTGGACTCGGGATAGGGCCCGTCGGTGATCGAACGCTGCTTGCCACGCACGACTTTGCCTTCGGCCTCGAGCGGCTGGCCCCGATCCTTCATGTGGCCGCTGGCGTCGAGCTCCTGCAGCCAGCTGACCCATTGTTGCATCTGTTTCTCGCCCTCAGCTGGTGATTCGGCCCGCCGTCCGCCGCGGTACAAGTAAATGAACTCACTCATTTCTAGGTTTCTCCTTTCTGGAGACTAGACGTTCGATCGCCTCAAAAACCGACACGAATTTCTGACGCAGGACGATTCGCGCGCTCTCGCTCCCGCTTGTGGACGAAGATTCCAACGATTGCCACGTCTGATGGCGTGACGCCGGGGATGCGGCCGGCAATCCCTAGCGTGCGAGGGCGCTGCCGGGCGAGTTTCTCGCGCGCCTCGCGAGAGAGCGCGTCCAGCGACGCGTAGTCGAAGTCCTCCGGAATCCGCGCCTCTTCGTCTTTGCGGGCCTTCTCAATGGCCAGTTCCTGCCGACGCACGTACCCCTCGCATTTGAGTTCGATTGCGAGACGCTCGCCAATCTCGAGATCGAGCGGCGGCGTGAAGCGGCCCGCCACGTCGTTGAAAGCCAGTTGAGGCCGGCGGAGCGCATCCGCCAGCGTGCTGGCGGGATCGAAGCGGTCGTTGCCGATTTCGCAGCGCCCGAGGCGCGCCGTTTCCGCCTGGCCTCGAGCTGCTTCCAATGCGCTACGACGACCCACGAACGCCTCCCAGTCGGCGTCGTCGATAAGTCCGATCGCGCGGCCGACCGGCGTGAGACGAAGATCGGCGTTGTCGTGACGTAAGACGACCCGATGCTCGGCTCGCGAGGTCAGCATCCGATACGGCTCGTCAACCCCTTTGGTTACGAGATCGTCGACGAGCACGCCGATATAGGCTTCGCTTCGTGCCAGACGCAGCGGTTCGTCGCCACGGACGCTGCGCGCCGCATTGATTCCGGCGAGCAATCCCTGGGCGGCCGCTTCTTCGTATCCGGACGTGCCGTTGAGCTGTCCGCAGTGAAAGAGTCCCGCGATGCGGCGCGTTTCGAGCGTTTCTCGCAGCTCCGTCGGCGGTACCATGTCGTACTCAACCGCATATCCCGCGCGCAGCATGCGACAGTTCTCCAAACCGGATAACGTGTGCAGCATCGCAAGCTGAATCTGCGCCGGCAGCGACGTTGAGAAGCCGCCGACGTATAGCGTCGGCTCTTCCCATCCCTCAGGTTCGATGAAGATCTGATGCGACGGATTATGCGAGAACTTAACGACCTTGTCTTCGATCGAAGGGCAATACCGCGGGCCGATTCCACGAATTAAATCCAGCCCGTACAGCGGCGAGAGATGTAGATTATCGCGCACGAGCGCGTGCGTGCGATCGTTAGTCTCGGTCACGTAGCACGGGAGCTGGGGCCCTCCGAAGCGCGGCTCGCTGCGGTACGAAAAGAGCAGCGGGCGCTCACTGGGCGGTTGCATCGACATCGCCGCGACGTCCACGCTGTGCTTGTCGATGCGCGGCGGAGTACCCGTCTTCAAGCGCGTTGTCGGAAAGCCGAGCCGGCGCAGGGATTCGGCCAAGCCAAGGGCGGGCGCCTCGCCGAAGCGGCCCTCGGGTCGAACGTCGTCGCCGCGGAAGGACTTGCCGCCGAGGAAAGTCCCAGTCGCCAGCACGACCGTCGCCCCGTAGTGGCGCCGGCCATCGGCGCAGATCACGCCCCGCACGGACCCGGCTTCGACGATCAGCTCTTCAACAAAACCACGCTCGATCGCGAGATTGGGTTGGCCGGTCAGCGCCTCAACGGCGCCGCGGGCGTAGGCGGGTTTGTCCATCTGCTGACGCAACGCGCGGACCGCCGGGCCTTTGCTTTCATTCAAAAACCGGGCATGGAGGCTGCAGCGGTCGGCGATGCGTCCCATCGCGCCGCCCAAGGCGTCGATCTCTCTAACCAGCTGACCCTTCGCGCTTCCGCCGATCGAAGGGTTACACGGTAGGGTGCAGATTTTCTCCGGATCCCCGGTGATCAGCAGCGTGGGAACGCCAAGCCGCGCCGACGCCAAAGCGGCTTCGACGCCGGCATGACCGCCGCCGACGACGATCGTACCGGCGTCGCCGCGCATCTACCAGGTTTTCTAGGTCGTAACGGCCGCGGGCGGCTCCGCGTGTCCGCGCAGCCGGAACGAAAATGCGATCATAATGACGCCGAAGACGATCGCGTAAGCTCCAATCAGCCAGATGATCGCCAAAATGCCGGCAAGCGGAAACCAGATCATCAAAGCGCCGAAGACGATCGAGGCGATGCCGCCGATGATCAGCCAAACCTCGTTCGCAATGTGCTTGCGAAGCTGAACCGCTGCGACGATCTCCAGAATCCCCGTAAGAAACGCCCACGCCGCAATCGTGAAATACAGTGCGAACAAAGTGATTCGGATATCGTAAAAGGTGATCGCGGCGATCAATATCCCCACGATGCCTTCGAGGAGAAACGGCCACCAGCGCTGATGCGTTTCGGCCGCGCGTACTGCAGCGGCGAAGGCGAAAATGCCGTCGACAAAGGCATACGCACCGAACAGAATGCCGATCGCGAGAATGGTCGCACCAGGCCACAAGAACGCCAAAAGTCCAAAGACCACGGCCGCGAGCCCACGAATAAGAAACAACCACCAATTGCGCGCTAGAGCGTTAATCGCCAAAGAAGTTATCATTTAAAAAGTCCTTCCGTTTGCGAGATAGACGCGTTCGACTCTACAGAGCTTAGGTGTTGAACCGTTCCACGGTTGCCCCGTCAGCGCATTGGTCAGGTTATGATTGATCTGAGCGCCTCGCGTGAACGTGCCTCGGTCGATAAGGAGGTACTTTCGCCCGAGATAGTTTACGAGGAAGTCCACCTCGATGGCTGGCGAGTCGTGCGAATTGTAGTAGACGACGTTGATGCCGTTCGTCAGACCGGCGCCATTCGAGTTCACGACGCAGCTGATGATTGTTACGCCGAAACGCGAAACGATTCGTGCCTGCGCGATCGTGGGCGCCACGAGAATCGCAAGGAGGACGAGCGCCCGAAGAGCACGCTGCATTCCCGAAGCCTCCTATTTTCCAATGCAAAAACGAGAAAAGATGCCGTTGATTATGTCTTCGGCGGCTACCTGCTCGCTTACATGCCCAAGCGTCGAAAAGGCACGCTGCAACTCCGTCGCGACGAAGTCGATCGGCTCGCCGGCGCGGAGGGCCTCGCGGGCGCGCCTGACTCCGTCCAGTGCGCCGTTGACAGCGTCGAACTCGTTCAGGGCGACCAAATGCGGCCGCGCGAGGTCTGGGCGCTCTCCGCCCCACCCGAGCGTGGCGATGACGCGTCGCAACTCGATCAGTGTCGCTTCATTGCGAACGCTTCCGACGACGGCACCGGGCTCGAGCAGCTCGCCCGCAGCTCGAGTTCCGAGATCCGATTTGTTGAGAAAGAGAATGCGTTCGTGCGAGCCGGTTTGCTTCAGCAGCGCGGCGGCATCGGCCCCCGGGGGCTGAGACCCGTCGATAACGACAAGGGCGATTCGGGCGGCGGCCAGCGCGCGCTCGGTGCGCTCGATGCCGGCCGCTTCCAGCCGATCGGCGTGCGCGCGAATTCCGGCTGTGTCGACGAGCCGAACCGGGACCCCCTCGATGAGGATCGTCTCCTCGATCGTGTCGCGGGTGGTTCCAGGAACTTCCGAAACGATCGCCCGCTCCGTTCCGAGTAACGCGTTAAGCAGTGACGACTTCCCGGCATTCGGCGGTCCGACGATCGCAACGCTTACGCCTTCGCGTACGAGCCTCCCGAGTTCGCCGTCAGAGCGTAGGCGCTGGAGCGCCGCGTAGGGCTCGGCAAGCCGGCGTTCCAAGCTCACGCGATCGGGTTCGGGAACCTCATCGGGAAAGTCGACGCAAGCGGCGAGCTCCTCGACGATCTGCGCGAGCGTGGCGCGAACCGCGCGGACGGCATCGCGTAAGCCTCCGCCCAGATTGGCCAGCGCCGCGCGTGCCGCCGCTTTCGTTTCGGAGTTGACGACGTCGGCGACCGCGGCGGCGGCATGCAGGTCCATCTTCGCATTGAAAAAGGCCCGCCGCGTGAACTCGCCTGGCTGCGCCAGGCGTGCGCCGCACGCGAGCAGCGCACGCATCACCTCGCGCGCGACCACCGGCGAGCCGTGCAAGTGCAGCTCCAGCATGTCTTCTCCGGTGTAGCTATGCGGCGCGGCGAACTGAATCGCGAGCCCCTCGTCTAACACGCCTCCGCTTTCGTCGACGATCGTAGCCCGAGTCGCCATTCGCGGGCGCAGCAAAGACTTCGTTCGCAGCAGATGTCGTGCCAGACCCGGCACGGCCGGGCCGCTGATGCGCACGACCGCGATCGCTCCCTTTCCAGGAGGCGTCGCAATCGCCGCAATGGTGTCAGGTATCGCTGGGCTGCCTTTTCAGTCGCGGGGGAAAATGACGACCCGCCGCTCCGGTTCTTCTCCCTCTGATTCTGTCCGCACCAATTCGGAATCGGCGAGAACGAGATGAATAATTTTGCGCTCGGATGGAAGCATCGGCTCGAGCTTCTGGGGCTTGTGCTCGCGCATGCAACGCTCGAGCACTGCGAGCGCGAGGTTTTTCAGTTGATCGGCTCGATGTGCGCGATAGCCCTCGGCGTCGATCGTATAGTAACGCCGATTCGCGCGAACGCCGGCGTTGAACGCATTGTTGAAGAGAAGATTGAGTGCCTCAAGCGTGTTGCCGTGACGGCCGATCAGCATCCCCAACTGGGGGCCGCTTATCTCCAGATACTCGCCTTCAGGACGACCGATGTACTCGATCTCGACGGGTCCAACACCCATACCCTCCAGGATTTCGCGAAGGAGATCGTGGGCGGGTTTGGCGTCTTCGGGCATCTCCTGGCGGACTCTGGCCTGCGGGGGGGCGCGCCGCGGCTCACTGGTGCGCCGGCCGCCGCCGCGTCCACCACCGGTCTTGCCGCCGATTGCACGGTCGCGTACGTCGGCCGGCTGTTCCTCAAACTCGAAATCGTCTTCGTATAACACCTTGAACCTCTATGCGCCTTTTTTGTTCTTTCGTTTCGATCGCGCGCCGCGTCCGGATCTCGCCGGATTCGGCTTGGCAACGCCGTTGCCGCTCGGAGCTCCTTTGATGGCGGGCACTTTTTCCGATCCCGCGCCGCGCGCGGCGTCCTCGGTAATCACGTGCTCGCTATCGATCAGCGCCAGCGGCTGATGGTAACGGCGCAGCATATAAAACTGCTGTCCCATCGTAAAGGCGTTGTAGGAAAACCAATAGAGAACCATCGCGGATGGCCACTGATACTTCCATCCCATAAAGCCGAGCAGCAGCGGTGAAATCACCGCCATCATGCGCTGCGTTTGGGCTTGCTGCGGATCCGTTGCGGGCATGCTGACGTATCGGACGCTCAAATACATCGAAAAAGCGTAGAGCAGGATCAAAAAAAGATCCGGAAGCGCCAGGCTCGCTGCGATCGTCGGCGTGTTGAAAAGCCTGGGCGCTGCGTGCGAGATCGCGCTGCCGATCCACAGCCAGTTTTGGTTTGCGAAGAGCGCCTTGTGATTCAGTACAACGTAGTACACGCTGATGATCACCGGGTATTGCACCAACATCGGCCAGCAGCCGGCGAATGGATTGACGCGGTGCTCCTTGTAGAGCGCCATCGTCTCCTGTTGAAGTTTTTGGCGATCGTCTTTATAGCGAGCCTGCAGACGTTTGAGCTGAGGCGCAATCTTCTGCATGTTCAGAAATGCCTTGAACTGTGCCGTGTTGAGCGGCCAAAAGACGAGTCGAATCAGCGCCGCGAGGATCACCAGGCTCCAGCCGAGACTGTGGATGGGCTTGTCGATCGTCATGACGGTCCACGACAACGCGTTGACGATCGGATCGAGCCACGACGTGGCCAAAAGAAGGTGCAACGTCCTACCTCAATGCGCTGTGCGGCACGGCGCGGCGGTTAGGAGAATCCGGGACGAAATCGACCCCGCCCGGATTCAAAGGGTGACAGCGTGCCAGGCGCGCGAGCGCCAACCAGCCCCCGCGCCACGCGCCATGCCGGCGAATCGCTACGAGCGCGTACTGCGAACAGCTCGGATAAAAGCGACAAGCCCGCGGCAGCAGCGGCGAGACGATGAGCTGGTAGAAGCGAATGAGTCCGACGATCGCGAGGCGCATGCGATGTACTACGCCCGCCCCAGAGCGGATGTTAGCTCGGCACGCAGATCCTGGAACGTCGCCTGCGCCGCAAGCGGGCGCGCGACAAGCAGCAGGCGCATGGCACGATGGTGCGCGAGCGCGTCGTGAACGATTCCCGCCAGACGGCGGCGCAGCTTGTTGCGAACCACGGCCTTTCCGATCGTCTTGCTTACGGTGATTCCGACGAGCGTCGAAACGTCGCCGGGAAGCGGATCGCTACGATAAATGACCAGACTCTGGGTTGAAATGCGCCGGCCCCGCCGGCGCAAACTGGCGAAATCCGCTTGCCGGCGCAGACTGGCAAAGCGGCGCATTAGACCGTGAGACGATGACGCCCCTTCTTCCGGCGGCGAGCCAGCACCTTACGTCCCTGCTTGGTGCTCATGCGCTCCAAGAAGCCGTGCACGCGCTTGCGGCGCCGATTATGCGGCTGATACGTCCGCTTCATAA
>DAIMCN010000009.1:84617-88649 GCA_036726365.1 Candidatus Cybelea sp. | reverse complement strand
TGCCGTCGTTCTGGCCGGGCGAGCTGCATCGGCTCAGCGCCGCCGCGGACTTTCAATACGCGAGCGCCCCGGTATGGCCGGGCGCGCTCAACGCGATCCTTAGTGAAACCGCAAAAGAGTTTCCCGGAAAGCCGATCATCGTCATCGAGAACGGCTGCGTCGGACGCGCGTCCGGCGTTGCCCGCGCCGACTATTTAAAGGCGCACGTGAACGAAGTGCGCAAAGCCGTCGCGCGCGGTGTTCCGATCGAAGCCTATCTTTGCTGGAGCATCACCTCGAACCGCGAGTGGGGGTTGCCCTTCGACGACGGCAGCGATTTCGGTCTCTACCACATCGACCTCGACTCCGATACTGAGCTGAAGCGCACGCCGACCGATGCGAGCCGCATGTATGCGAGCCTGATAGCGGAGCCGTAAAATCTACGGTTTTGCCGTCGGCAGTGGAACCACCAACACGTGAGGGTTGAAACCCGCCGGCGGCGCGTCCGACGTTCCCGGCGGCGGCGCGACCGGATTAACGCCGATCGAACGGCACGACCACGAGCTCGGAATCGTTCCAACGATTTCATCGGGAATGACCGCCGAAGCAGCCGCAATCGGTGGTCGATCGCCGCGCAGTCGTGCCGCGTCGAAGCCGCCGGACAAGTCGCCCGTCACGTCGCTTGCGTCGCGCGGCCCGAACGGCGCAAAGCGCGCCTCGTCGGGAAGCCGCGCGAGCGGCGTCCGATTGAAGAGCTGCTCCACAAATTTGATCACCGACGCTTGATCGTTGTATTCGTGCACGACGCCCGTGCGCGCGTAAGGAGAGATGAGCAGCAACGGCACGCGCTGCCCGTTGCCGCACGGATTACCGTCGGGGCAGACGAGCCACTTCGGCGGCGGGACGTGGTCCCAAAAGCCGCCCGGATCGTCCCACGTGATGACGATCGCCGATTGGCTCCAGTATTTGCTGCGCGCGATGAGGTTGACCAATGCCGCAACGTCGGCCTCGGCGATCTGCGAATCGGACTCGCCCGGATGATCGTCGTCACCTGAGAAGGTGTGCGGCGCGGCGTTCGGAGGTTTCAAGCCTTGATTGCTCCCGAATCCGCCCTTCAGATAGAAGAGTCCGCCGGAGCCGAGCTTGGCCTGTTCGACGTCGGACGCGAACTGCGTGATATCGGCAACGTGGCGGTCCATCGACGCGTTCTGCGCGATGTAGCCGAAATAGTGCGGTGCCAGATGGTGCGTTACCAGCGTGAGGCGCCCGGGATCCGCTGGATTGGCGTAGCCTTGCTCGTACCACGTCCAGTTCACGGGCGCGTCACCTTGCCCGCGAAGAAAGGCGATGTCATCTCCGATGTCCTGCGTGTAGTTCGTCAGGCGCCCCGCTTCAGCGCCTTCGAGGTTCAGCAGCACCGTGGCGTAGGTTTGGTCGACCTGGCGTTGCGCGCTGAAATCAACGGTGTTGTACGGTCCCCACGCCGGGTCGAGATCGACGAACATCGGCACGCCGCGCCCGCCGACACCTTTTGGCTCCGCCGTGTAGGGCGGCCCGGCCGCGCCGTAGCGCGCGTATTCCGTCTCGCCGTTTTGCGCCGCGATGATCTCCACGTTGCTCGGCGCCGACGGCGCCCGCACGCCCTGGAAGAACGAATCGTACAGCGCGAAGCGGCTCGCGTACATCCACAGATAGGGAATCGTGTCGCAATCGACGTGCGCCAACGCCTCGTCGGCAACCGAGGCGGCCTCGGCAGCATCCGTCATGCCGAGGCCTTTCCGGGCGTCGAGTGGGAGGCTTTGGGCCCACTTTGCTTGTGCGCCGGCGAAGCCGTCCATCGCGCCGCCATGGATCCCGGCATCCACCAACGTGCGCGCGTTATTCAGCAGGCCCAGCTCCGGCGCCACAACGCGAAACGCCTGCGTCGCGCGCTTCGCGATCGGGTTGTACTGCGAAAAGCCATGTGAGCGTGCCGCGACAGTGTAAATCCCGTCCGCGCCAGGAAACGTCCCAAAATAATGATCGAACGACCGGTTCTCCTGATAGATGACGAACACGTAGCGAATCCGCTGACGGATCAAGTTCTGCAGCGATGGTTGCGGGTTCGGCGCCACGGCCGCGAGCAACGCTAGGGCTCCGATAAAGATGATGAAGCGCATGGGTTTACATCCAGCCCAGCTGTGCGGCGATCCATTGCGCCGCTTGAGCGCGGGTCATCGCTGTCGCAGGCCAACTGAGAGCCCGCCCGAGATTGCTATCCACGGCGGCCTTAGCCGCATCATCGAACGGATCGTTGGGTTGAAAATTCATCGAGCTGGTCTCGCCGCTCATGATCCCCGCGACGCCGACCAGGTGGGCGGCGGTAAACCATGGGTCGCCGAAATGCACGTCCGTCCACCAAAAGAGCGGAACGCCACGAGCCAAGAGCTGCTTTTGAAACGCACGGAGCGAGGCTTCGTTCGCGGCGACGCCGCGGGGCGTCAAGTTGGAAGTCAGCGCGAAGGATGCGAGCATACCAGCCGCTTCACCGACGTTCCACTCCACGGGGTGAAGTCGGTATGCGCCGTTGGTGATGTGCGTCGTCCCGATGTTTTTGCAGGCCGGCAAGAGATTGGTGACGCGAATTGGGATAAGGGAGCGAAGCGGTATCTCAAATGGTTTTATCGGAATCCAGTCACTCGACATTCCGACGCCCCGAAGTCCATGGATATCGAGTGCCCCGTAATCGCCGATGCCGCACGAATCATCGTAATTCTTGGCCCGGGGCCCCGGGTTGAAGCTTTGGTCCAGGTCCTGTTGCACGATCGTATACTGAGCCTTAATGCGGCGCGATTCTCTAATGTAAGGCTGCGCCGACGTGCCGTCGGGCGTGCCGAACTGATCGGGCCGAACTTTGAGGTTTGGATATCCAAGCCCGGGGCCGTCGTCGCGCGGAAGCTCAGTTTGCAACCAATACACGTAACCCAGCGACGCTTGGCGAGCGGCCTCGATGATTTGTCCGTCCCGAGCCGAATCGCCCGACGGAAGCGTCGCCTCTTGGTAGTCGTTGGCGCCCATATTGAGCATGCTCAAATCGCAAGGAAAAGCGGGATCGTCGAAATTCGATGCGCGAATGTACCTGCGGTAGCCCCACATATCCACCGGCTGAGCGAACATCTTCTTGATGTAGCCATCGACGATCGTGTAGTTCTGCTGAGGCTTCATTGTATCGTAGGTAGCGGGCTTCGGGATCGTATGATTCTCGCCGGCTGGCCTTCGCTCGAGTGCGACGACCATCGTGATCGGCTGAATCCAGTTGGGATGCGCAACGTCGGCTGCCTTTGGTTCGTTAGTGTCAGCCTTGGCTTCGGCACCGATCACGTGCTCTACGCCGGCCATGTCAATTAGATCCCCTAAGTCCGTAGCATCGAGAAAATACTTTGCTGTGAATGCGGTCGAAACGCCGTTCGGATCGACCGCCGTAATGCTTTGCAGCGCATCGCCGGCCGAGTTCGCAGCCGTGACGCGGAGATTCAGCCGCACATGGACCGAGGGTAGCGCTTGGAGTTGTTGCAACAGGACTTGATGCACGACCAATGGTTCGGCTGAGAATCCCGGGTAATCACCGCCGGGATCGAACGTGGGCTGGGCGGCACCGGAAGACGAAAGCCGGTAGTTGTTTCGGTAGAATGCCCGAACGGCGTGCTGGAAAGCCCGGTACGTCGCCGTGCTGCCGACCGTCGGCGTATATATGGTTTCGTCCGGTTTCGTCACACCTTGCGCCGAGTATTGGCCGCCGAGCCAGGCGGACGACTCGATTAAACAAACGGAATGGCCGGCGGCTGCCGCCGCTAACGCCGCCGCACAGCCGCCGAAGCTTCCGCCGGTTATCAGAATGTCGTAATCCAATCGCTGGGGCTCCTTGCCGCTTTACAACAAGCCGTTCGTAAGGCCGCACGCACCTTCCAGCGTGAGCTGTTGCGCCGAGCCGGGGGTCATCCATACAAACCAGGTGTCGTCGCCGACGACTCCGTCAATCGAAACACCGGCCCAGCTCTGCAGCGCGCGAACCGC
>DAIMCN010000009.1:0-84517 GCA_036726365.1 Candidatus Cybelea sp. | reverse complement strand
TTCCAAAGCAGATGCCGGGCCAAGACGCGCTGCAAGCGCTTTACGTCGTCGCCCGTAGAGCCGAGAGAGATCGTAGAAGGCATACCATCATCCTCCGAGCCGAAAGCCGGACCATTCGATGCCATCGTGACACCTTCCGCGGTTCCAACCCACAGCTAGTGCGGCGAGGCGAAGACCGACGGGGAGACCGTTGCGTTCGGCTGATACTTGGTGAACGTCAGCGTGCCGTCGACGCTGTAGCCGGGGAATCGCGCGGAAATCGTTGCCTTGGAAGGTAAGCGATAGATGCCGACGTTCTCGTACGTCTGGGCGAACGAGAGCGTGCCGCCGTTCGTGTAGTTCCATTGCGCGTTGCTGAAGAGCGCGGATCGGTCGTCCACCGTAACGACGACGTTCTTCACGCGTCCGCCGGTCTTCTTAGGAACGAGCGAATATTTTGATGCCGTTCCGTCGTCGGCAAGCGGCGTAATGCTGTATTGCTGCGTTGCCTGCTCGTAGGTCGGCGTCGTCGACACGAGGTCTCTGAATCGCGCAAGCGAGTTGGGGACGTTTTGAAACTCGATCTTTCGGTTCGGTCGCAGGTAGTAGACGGTGCCGCCGAACGTCTTGTGGACAGGAATGACGACGTGCAACAGCGCCGACAACTGCGCCGAAGCGGTATATGAGTTGAGCGTCGGGTTTGGATTGGTCGCGCGCGCAAGCAGGTCCAGCGACGCGGTTTGAGTGCCCGCGGCGGCAATCGCGCCGACCCAAACGAGATAGCCAATTGCGAAAATTTTCATTATCGCCTCTTCATCCTCATCCTCATCAACCGGATTCGTTGCCCGGCAAGCGAACCCCTGATGCGCTATGACAGAGGTTAGCGCGACGCTAGCGGTTCTCCTGATCGCCGTCGCGGGCAATCCGTGCAATCAAGGGACGACCTACGATATGCGGACGTGCTGGAGCAAGCAAAGCGATGCGGCCTCCTCCGAATTGACGGCCACGTATGCCAAGGTTGCGGCGAAGTTTGCCAAGTCCGGCGTGAGCACCGTAGCGGTCGCCGCATCGCAGACCGCATGGGTAACGGCGCGCGACAAGACGTGTGCCTTTGAATACGAGCTCTATCTGCCCGGCACGATCGCGCCGCAGCTCGGGGTCGAGTGCGACGTCCGAATGACGCGCGCTCGCACGCAACGTCTCGCGTCGTTGCTCGCGAAAAGCTCGCGGGCGCACGAGCAGCCGGTCTCGCCGGCAGCCGACGCCGCGCTGAATCGCCTGTATCGCGACTATCTCAAGCGTCTGACCAAGACCCAGCAATCGTCGCTCGTTGGCGCCGAGCTTGCGTGGAGCGCCTATCGCGACAAGGCGTGCGCGATCGAGGGCGGTTCGTGCTTGACCGAGCTAACGAACGAACGAGCGACGGAGCTCAAGGCGTCGTGGATCGGCGAGGCATTTTGGCTCGGATCTTAGACACGACTACGACGGCAGTCGCGCGAATAGCGCTTGGTGCGCGGCCAAGATGCGGGTTTGCGTAGCGAGATCGACGTTCGTCGACCAGTTTCCGCGTTCGAACGTTCCTCCCAGCACGATCCCGTCGGATCGCGGAAACATGTAGAGTGGTCCGGGGGCCAAATACGTGTAGTCGACGCCGGGTTGGGGCTCGAGAATCGTTAGTTGCCCGCGGACCGGCTCGAGCACGGCGTCGTTAAAGAGCGCGCGCGAGCCCAAGCCCGTACAGTTGAAGACGACCGGCTCGTGCAGCGTCGCAACGTCCGCCGCGGTATGGAAGGTGCGCACGACGATGCGTCCGCCCTGCAAGAGAAAGTCGCGCTCGACCGCGGGCAGAAACGTGTTCGGCTCCATCAGCATCGTGGCGAATCGCCGGATGTTCTTGAAGCCGATGAACGGCAGCGTGGCGGGATCGATCGTCTCGATGTCGGCATAGAGGTCGGCAATGCCGGTCGTTTGCATGTTATCGAGCTCCCCGCCGGTCGGGTTCGCATCCCGCTTTAGGTCGTAGTTGTCGATCCAGCGAACGCCGTACGTCGGCCCGACCATCAGCTGAAACGCGCGGTCGGCGATGCGCGCCGCCTTGCGGAAGGTATCGAGGAACGCGGGCGTCGCGGCATTCCGTGCGAAGACGGTCGTCGGCGTCCACTGCGCGCCGGCGACGTTCGACGTCGTCGCGGGAGGAAGATCCGCGGCGTAGATCGTCACCTGCCACCCGCGGTTCTGCAGTATGCGCGCCGTCGTCAGACCGATCACGCCGCATCCCAACACGGCGGCCCGCGACGGCGAGCGCTGCGCCGCCAAGTCCGCGGCGAGCGTCGCGCAGCCCCACGATAGGCTAAATCCGCCCCCGCCGTGACCGTAGTTGTGCACCAGCATCTTCGCGCCGAAGGGTTCTGCACGAAGCACGAATCCGGTGGAACGAAACGGGCGCAAGCCGACGGCGGTGCGGATGACGCGCCCCGCATCGATGCGCACGGGAACGATCGATGCGTCGGCTGCCGCGGCGAGCGCCGCCTGCGGCATGCGCGCGACCGCCAAGGCGGAGATTCCAAGCGACGAGCCGATGAACGCGCCCCGCGACAATCGCATGGCGCGCACGTTGGATTGACGCTCGACGATGACCTCCGATACGCGCCTGCCGCTAACGCGGCGAGCGCTTACGGCGGGTACGCGTGCGAAAGCGTGACGCGCAAGCTCGAATAGGATGAAGGTTTGGGTACGCCGACCCCGCGCGAGAGATACGCGCCCTCGACACCCGCAAGGCGCAGGTCGAGCTCCGGCGAGAACGGCAGCATGATGCCGGCGTAGGCTTCGGCGTAGTTGTTTCCGTACTCGCGGTGATCGTCGAAAGAGACGATTGCGCCAACCAGCGTGCGCAGCGAGGCCGCCACGTGTGCGTCGGAATAAGCGTTGATCGAACCGATGACGTTTCCGGCAAAGCGTGAATAGGCTACCAGCTCGGCGTTGACCTGGGCGTGCGGGTATGCACTCGAGAACGACGAGCCGTAATCGCGCGAGTAGTCGAAGCCCCAGCGCGTCTCCGGAAAGCTGAGCTGACCGTGCAACCCAAAGCTATAACCGCCTTGTACGAACACTTCGGCGTACCGGTCCGCGCCGAAAGGCGCGCGAAAGCCGATCGCTGGTATGAGCGCGTCTTCGTTGTAGATCTCGCCGAGTCCGGGGACGCCGGAGCGCGTATCGTAACCGAGGATGAGCTTCGCGTACGGAAATACCGCCCCGCGCCGCGAGAGATCGTAACGTGCGGACGTCGCCACGATGACGTCGGCGAATTTGGATTCGTACACGAGGCTCGCATCGATTAAACTGCGTGCGGCGTCCGGGCTCGGCGAGGGCGTGCCGAAAATGGCGGGCGGCGGTGACGCGCACGGCATGCGGCGGTGTTTCACACGAAAAAGAGCCGAACTCCTGGGGCGAGAACAAACGACCCATGTTTCGATTCACGACCGCATTTTTACGCTGCGCGCTCGCCGTTTGCGCCGGGCTCATCTTTCTTGGAAGTGCCGCTAGCGCGGCCCCCTCGGAGGGCCTTTCCGTAACGCGGGCGACGTTGCCAAACGGCCTGCGCGTCATCGCCGTGCGCGATCCGCTGGCGCCGGTGGTGCTGGCAATGCTGAACTATCGGGTCGGTGCGAACGAGCAAGACTTTGCCGGTCAGGCGCACGCGCTCGAGCACATGATGTTCCGCGGCAGCGCGACGCTCTCGCAGTCGCAACTCGCGGACATCGCCGAGCTGCTCGGTGGCGACTCGGACGCCGACACGCAATCCGAGGTCACGCAATACTTCTTCATGGCGCCGTCACAGTACCTGGATCTCGTGCTGCGGATGGAAGCGACGCGCGCGCAAAACCTTACCCTTGCGCAATCCGATTGGGCCATCGAGCGCGGCGCAATCAAGAACGAGGTGACCCAAGATTATAGCGACCCGCTCGGTCATCTCTTCATCAAAGCCGATCTCGCTATGTTCGCCGGCACGCCGTACGGCAACGACGGTCTCGGCACGCTGCAGTCGTTCGACACGCAGATCAACGCGCCGCAACTACGCGCGCTCTACGATGCGTGGTACCGTCCGAACAACGCCATCTACGTCATCGTCGGCGATATCGACGGACCGTCGACGATCGCGCTCGTGAAGAAATACTTCGGCGCGATTCCCGCGGGCAAGCTGCCGGCACGCCGGCCCGTTCATCTCGCGCCCCTGCGGCCCCAGACGATTGCCGTCGACAGCGATCAGCCGTACACCGCCGTCGTCCTCGCCTACCGGTTCCCGGGCTATCGCAGCCCGGATTATGCGGCCGGCCAGATCCTCGAGAGCGTGTTGTCGAGTCAGCGGTCCGATCTGTACGGATTGGTCGCCTCGGGCAAGGCTCTTCAGGCAAACTTTCAGGATTTCGACACGCATCCGCTTGCCGGTTCGGCTGCTGCTGCGGCCGTCGTTCCGGTTACGACGACGCCCGCCGACGCGCTGGCGACGTTGCGTGGCGTCATCGACCGCTACCGGAAGAACGGCGTTCCGCCGGCGCTCGTCGATGCGGAGAAGCGACGCGCGATCGCGCAGGCCGAGTTTAAGGCCAACTCGATCGAGGATCTCGGCTTTCAGTGGAGCCAGGCCGTTGCGGTCGAGGGTCTATCCTCGCCCGACGACATTATCAGTGCGATTCGCAAGGTGACCGTCGCCGACGTGAACCGCGCGCTGCGCACGTATGTCGTTCCGCAACATGAAATCGTCGGCATCGCCGCGCCGAAGAACCTTGCGGCCACCGCCGCTGCGGCCCCCGCCGCTTCAGCTGGGAACGAAAACAAGCCGACGTTGTTGCACCACGATCCGCTGCCCGATTGGGCTCAAGCCGCATTCGCAAACGTGTCGGTGCCCGCCTCGACGATCAACCCGGTCGACACGACGTTGCCCAATGGTGTTCGGCTCATCGTCGTGCCGCAAAGCGTATCGCGTACGGTCGTGGTGAGCGGCTCGATCGATACGAACGAAGCGATGCAGGCGCCGCCCGGCAAGGACGGCGTCGCCGACATCACCTCCGGATTGCTGCCGTTCGGCACGACGGCGCACGACCGCCTGGCGTTGCGCGCCGCGCTCGACGCCATCTCGGCCGAGGTCACCGCCGGAACGAACTTTTCGCTCACCGCGTTGTCGAAGGACTTCGATCGCGGCGTTGCGCTCCTGGCGGAGGAAGAACTGCATCCGGCGTTTCCCGCTGCCGGCTTCGCCGCGCTCAAAGAAGAAGAGCTTGGCTCGGTGAAGGGCGAGATCGCTTCGCCCGAGCACCAGGCGACGGTCGCGCTGAATACGGCGCTCTACCCGCCCGACGATCCCGCACAGCGTTTCGCCACGCCCAAGAGCGTGAGCTCGATCGCGCTGGCCGACGTCCACGTGTATTATGCTTCGGTCTACCGACCCGACATGACCACGATCGTCGTCGTCGGCAACGTCGATCCGCAACACGCCGCCCGCGTGATTGCGAACTACTTCGGCGGTTGGCACGCGATCGGCCCGAAGCCCGACGTCGCCCTGCCCGCGGTACCGAATAATGCCGCCGCGAGCGTGGTCGCGCCCGACAAGGAACGCATTCAATCGCAAGTGCAGCTCGCCGAAGTGCTTTCGATCACGCGAACCGACCCGGACTATCCCACTCTCGCGGTGGCGAATGAGTCACTCGGCGCGGGCGGAAGCTCCATCCTGTTCCACGACGTGCGCGACGTGCACGGTTTGGTCTACGACGTGCACACCGAGGCCGATTTCAGCAAGCATCGCTCGACGTTTGCGGTACATTTCGAGTCGGATCCGAGCAAAATCGAACAAGCAGACTCGCTGATCATGGCCGATCTCAACGCACTCTCGACCACGGGGTTGCAGGCGGATGAGCTCGCGCGCGGCAAGGCATCGCTGGTCTCGGAGGTCCCGATACGCGTCTCCAGCTTCAGCGGCATCGCGAAACAGTTGATCCGCTTTTCCGAGTTCGGATTGCCGCTCGATCAGGCCACGACCGACGCGCGCAACGAGATTGCGGTCACCAACGAGCAGATCGTTGCTGCGGTGCACAAGTGGCTGCGCCCGAATGATTTCGTGCGCATCATCCTGGGGCCGGCGCCCTAACCAACTCGTGCACCGAAGCGACGCGCGAACGACTCCGCGCTTAGGGGTGAGTTATCAGTAATCCCGTCGGCTGCTTTATTCCATTGGTCAACGTCGCGTAGGAGGTGTATTGACCGGGTTTGTACGCGAGGACCTCCGCATGGTTGATATCCGATGAAACAACCTCGCCTTTTGGCTTGCCAACGTTCTGTAAGCCAATGGCATATGGGAAGCCGGTGCCGGCGATCGTTTGGAACGGCGACGTCTGCCCCAGCTTGTACACGTCGATCTTGTTACCCGAACCGTCGGTGACCCATAGGTAGTTGTGCACCTGGTCGACCGCGACGCCGAGCGGTTCGCTGAGACCGGTCAGGCCGAGGTCCGCGACGGTCGTCGTGCCGGCCTTCACTTCGAAGACCTTAGCGGCGCCGAAGTCCGCGATGTAGAGATTTCCACTGTTGTCGAGTGCGAGGCCGAAGGGATCCGTCATCCCGCCTCCGGTAATCGTCTCAAACGGCGTCGTGCTGCCGTGCGCGTAGACGGTGATGGACGCCGGATAGTTGCTGACGTAGAGATTTTGGCTCTTGTCCATCGCAAGGCCGAGCGGATTGCTGATTCCGCTGGTGATCGACGTCGTCAACGTCGTGGAGCCCTTTGCGAATTCCTCGACATCGTTTCCGCTGCAGTTGTCAGCTACGTAGATCGTGCCGGATTTGTCCGCAACTAGGCCGTATGGACATCCCTTCGAGACCTTGATCGACGCAATGGGTGCTGGATTGCTTGGTAACTTGCTGGTCTTATAGATGTTGACCGCGGCGGCAGTCTGGTCGCCTTCGAACACCAAAGAACCCTTGGTCGAATAGGCCGCTTGAATCAACTGGCGTGCGCCAACGTGCTGCAGCGCCGGAGCGACCGGCACACCTCGATGGACGTACGACGACGAACCTTGCGATCCCGACGACAACGGCGGCGACGACGTTGCGCCGTTGCACGCGGCAAGGGCAAAGAGCGCCGCCACAAAAAGCGCGCGGCGTGTGTGTAGCATGGGCATATGAAGAGCGCCTCCTCGAAGCAAAGTGACAGGGAAACGGGGGCTTCCGCCCTCCGATGCCTCTTCCTACCCGCTCTTAAGCAACATAAACTTCCAATGGTCACTCACGCGCTTTTTTCACTCAACTTGGCCGACCACGTTCGGATGACCGCAACGCCTGCGGCCGATTCGGCTCGCATCGTCAGCGTTCTCCCGAGCGCATCCTCGCGAAGATCGAGCAGCATCCACTCGCAACACGCGGCCTCGAGCTTCATGAGCTCGCGGAGCGTCTGAAGTGTGGCGTCGTCGCACGCCAGTCGTATCGCCACGCCATCCGGCAGCGGCCGCACGCCGGCCGCTGCGCGGCCCAGCACGTCGAGCCATCGGTCACCGCGCCGCGCGCGTTCCCGGGCGGTCAGCGTACAGATAATCGGCTTGATGCTTCGCACTGTTGATCCTTTGACGAGAGTTTAGGGTCGCACTTTAAAAATCGTTCCGCAGCCGTTTCCGCCGCAACCCGTGCCGCCGCCCTGCGTCGTCGTGCCGTACAGCGTACCACGCAGCAGGTGTACGGGCCCCTGCGGGTCCGAGCCGTCGCTGCCCCCTTTGAAACTGTATAACACTTTTTCACTGCCGGAGGCGGTCACTTTGAAGACGGCGCCGACGCCGGTGGTCCCGCCGCCGACGGTCGTGCCGTAGAAGTTTCCCTTCGAATAAATTAACGTCGCGCCCGGGAGATTGCCGTCGGGAATGTCTTGGAAGTTATACAGCGTTTTCAGCGTGCCCGACGTCGTCACGGAAAAAAACGTGCCGGAGTTCTTGTTGCCGCCGCCTTCCGTCGTACCATAGAGCACCCCGTTGACGGCGATGAGGCCGTTTGGGTACGCGCCGTCGGACGTGCCGGTAAACCGATGGAGCACGCGTTCCTTGCCGTTCAAGCCTACTTTAAAGATGGTTCCGCACCCGGTGCTGCCGCATCCGGCTCCGCCGCCGAATAACGTCGCGCCATAGAGGGTGTCGTGCAGAACGGTGACCGGCGCGTAAACTCGATAACCGTCGGAGCCGCCCTTGAAACTATAGAGAACGAACTCTTTGCCGATCGTCGTCAGCCAATAGACGGTGCCGCAACCCGCACCTCCGCATCCGGTACCGCCGCCGTACAGCGTCGTCCCGTACAATCTCCCGGTGAGGGCGGTGAGCCCGGCTTCGGGAGCCTCTCCGTCGGAGCCGCCCATAAAACCGTAGAGCACGCGCTCCTGCCCCGACGTGCTCACCGTATAAACGGTCCCATGCCGGAGCGCTCCCGCGCTCGACGTCGTCCCGAACAACTGGCCGTTCAACAGAGTTAGCCCGGCAAACGGCCACGAGCCGTCTTGCCCGCTGTTGAAGTTGCCCTGGAAGTTGTAGATGACGTGTTCGTTCCCGGATGAGTCCACCGAAAAGATGGTACCGCAGCCGAGATAGCAGTTGTTTCCGCCACAGCTTTGCGTACAGTAGTGGCTCGAACCGTTCAACGTCGTTCCGTAGAGCGTGCCGCTGACGGCGATCAGCCCGGCGTATGGGCTGGCGCCGTCCGGAGTTCCCTTGAAGGCGTAGAGCGATTTGTAGCCGGCCGCCGAGGCGTCGGCCCCGTAAGCGCGCGAGGCCGCACCCGCGATGTTTCCGGTCGTTGGATTCAGCGTGCCGCCGCCGCACGCTGCTAATAGTCCCGCACTCAAAAAAACGATAACGAAACCTCGCATATGTCTCATCCGCGCGCCCGTTCGACGGCGGGCCGAGAAATCGTGCTTATCGTGAGCGGCGAAGCACCGCAAACAGTTCGCTCACGGGATACGAGAATTCGGGTAAAGCCCAATGTTCGATCGCGCCCGTTTCATCGAGGCGCCCCGTTGCGTCACGGTCGTGCAGCTCGACGGCACGCTGCTGCGGATCGACGACGATCACGAGCGACGAACCGGCCCGCAGGTACACGTCGATCTTGTCGTCGACGTCGGCGCGCCGGTCGTCGGGCGAAAGAATCTCAACGGCGACGTCGGGCGCCAGCGGTGGAACCTCCAACTCTGTATCGCTGAGCGTTCGGAGGCGTTCGTTCGAGACGTAGGCAACGTCCGGAACCAGCGGTCGGCGAACTTCGCCCCGCGGCGCGACGCGGAAGCGCCACTCCGGGCCTACCTCTCCGCGACCCGTCGCCCAGCGATCCAGGCGCATCGTGAGCGCGCCTTGCAGGCGCACCCACTCCGTTTCGGGTTTCGTCTCCGGCAGCACGATCTCGTATTGCGCCATGGCGTCGCACCAGTCTATCACGCCGCCGGAAACGGCAGCTATTTGCGGAGTTTTGAGATGAGGTCGCGCGTGAAGCGGAGCGCGTCGGCCTTGGTGCGCTCGTAGAGCGCGGAGGCTTGGCCCTTCGTCATCGTGTGGCCCTGCTCGTGTAACAACGTGACGCCTTCGCCGACGACGATGGTGCCGGCATATGCGATCGCGCCCTTGATGGCGATGCCGGCGACCGGAACGAAGCCTGCGAGCTCGCGCGCCAGCGCACGCCAGCCGAAGCCGCCGCCGATGACCGGTAAAAGTTGCCACGTCCGCTGCAGGTCGGGATCGCGACCATACGCGGCCTCGATATGCAGCATCAGCATCACCTGAATGCCGGTAATCGCAACCATGTCGCCGGCCGAAGCGAAGGCGCCGAGCACCACGCCGACGAGCGGAATGTGATCCACGACCGCGCTGGCCAGCGCGACCTTTAGCGCGTTGTTTGCCGCATCCCGCGTGAGTTTTGCGGCGACGGTTTCGCGCAGCACCGGCAGATTGCGCCCGACCGCGATCTCGACGCCGCTCGCGCACTCGACGAGATGCGGGAAGAAACGGACGCGCAGCGTCTCCCGAGTAATTGCGGGCACGACGTATTCGCTCCACTCGCCGGCGGCAGGCGGCGCGGATGGTCCCGACGGCTGCGCCGTGGGATCGACGGTGAGCGCAAGAATCGGAACTCGCAACGAAGTCAGCGGCGTCAAGTCGGCGCCGGCGACGTCGCCGTGATGACCAACGAAGACGATCGCGCGGACTTCACGGGGATTCGTCACCAGCGGCGCGCCGACCGGTATCGTTTCGAGGCATGCCGCCGCTTCGAGCGGCACGCTCTCCTCGTGACCCGATAGCAGCAGCGCTCGCAGCTGCGCGATCAGGGCGGGATCGCCACAGAGCAGGAAACGAAACGGCTTGCGTACGTGCACGTGAACCGCACGGACGTCGATGCCTTTGCGGATCAGCGTGAAGATGCGACGCGCGTCGCCGGCAACAGCCATTAACTCTTCCTACAATCCAAGCTTGTTGAGATCGATCGCGAGCGTTCCGTCGGCCTTGCGCAGTTCCTTGATCGGGTCGTCGGTGTAGTCGAGGTAGACGAGGCCCATGAATATCTCGAGCGGCCACGCGTGCATCTTGTGCGCGTTGGCGACGTCAATGACCGTCAGACCCGACGTTTTGGCTTCCGCGATGACGCTCTCCGGCGTGCTCTTGATGTCCGCGGCGATGATCGTTGCCGCGGCGACGTCACCCGGCGTCAGCCCGTCGTGCAGCATCGTGCGATAGTCCACGCCGTTCATTCCGAACCGCTGCTGCAGGGCGTACCTCAGGGTCGAATAGAGTTGGGGCGAGGTTCCCAGTCCGAGCAGCGTGATGCGCGTCGAAAGCTGGCGCGACCGGGCGAGGTTGAACAACTGCGCGCCTTGCGACGCCGCGGTGGCGGCCGTATTGAAGTCGTCGACGGTTTTCTTCATCAAAGGCGCCAGGTTGTCGTATTGGCTGAGGCTGACGTCGCCGTTAAAGCTCAGCTGCTCGTGATCGAGCGCCTTGAGGAACTCGTCGAGATCGCCGAGAGACTGATCGAGCATCGTCAGCGAGGCGCGTGCCGCGTCTACCGAGCGCAGCATCTCGCCATCGGCAAGCGACATAGCGTTGATCATTTGCGGATAGGAGGGAAGAACCGCCAGCGATTGCGTGGGGATGGGTGTCATCGAAAATGGCGCGAGCATCTCTTGATAGATGTCGGCGCTCTCTTTGAGTAGGCCGCTTTCCTTATTCTTTTCGAGCGATCCGATGGCGCCGATCGGGCTCGTGTCGCCGCCGGCATCCTGCAGGGCGCTGTTAATCGAGCGCGTCATCGAGTTCAGATTCTTGAATATGGCTTCGACCCGCGAACCGTGACGGACGTTGATGCGGCTCAGGTCCGGCACTTCGTACTGCAGCGTTTCGATGCGGCTCTGGACCGACTTGACCTGATCCTTGCCTTCCTGTACGCGAGCCTGAATCTCGCTCGCGTTTTGAATGTGCGACGCTTGCGCGGACGCTACCGCGCTCTGCAGTTTGGGCAGGTTCGGTTTGCTGAGGGTTACGCGTTGCGCTTCCATTTGCCGCAGCGCCGCAATCCGCTGGTTCGCGGTCGCGCGGGTTGCGGGGGTGCCGAGCTGCGCGGCTTCGGCCAAGGTTTGCTCGCTCTTGCTGGGAAGGCCCAGCGCGAGTTCCGATTGTCCGAGGTCGAGCAGCGCTTCCGAACTTTGGGGATCGGTCTTGAGGAGCTCGTCGAGACGCAGCCGCGCGAAGTCGTAACGAGCACGTTCTTCGTCGCTCGACGCCTGGACGAGTTCTTGCACCGGAGTGACCGTCGTGGGATCCAGTTCGGGGTAGCCCATCAAATGCGCCACGCGAGCCTGCGGATCGGGGTGATCTTCCAGGTACTTACTGACGGCGTCGTTATGCTCGCTCTGCAACACGCCCAAATGCGCCATCATCGTGACCATCGACTCGGGGTCGTACCCCGCGCGCGACATCAACTGCAGGCCGTAACGGTCGGCCTGGATTTCGTCTTCGCGCGAAACCTTGGCCATCAAACCCGCCTCGGCCAGGCCGCCGAACTCGTAGATGATCGGTGAGAAGATCGAAGCGATCCCAAACAGGATGTTGAGAATCTCCGCTTTGGAGTAGGTCGTTAGCACGTGGCGCCGCTCGATGTGCCCCGTCTCGTGGCCGATGACGCTTGCCAGCTCGTCGTCCGACTGGACGAAGTCGATCAGGCCCTCGTTGACGTAGACGAAGCCGCCCATCGTCGCAAAGGAGTTGATCTGACTGTCCTTGATGATCTTCACCGAGTACGGGACGTCTTTGCGCGACACCTGATTCCAAAGGTTTCCGGCGATGCCTTGGACGTAGGCGTTGAGCAGCGGATCGGTTTCGATCACGCTGCTGGCGACGATCTGCAGATCTTCCGACTGGCCCAAAGCGATTTCGGCCTGCGTAGACATCGCCGACACGCGGACCGGAGTAATCGCGGCCAGCAGTGAGACGATCACGAAGAGCGGAATGATGCGACGCAGCATGCGACTTAGTTACCTCTGTGTATTATATGTGGAGAACGTGAAGAAATTGCGAGTCGTTTGTGGACAACAAGGGGGATTCACGGGGTACTTCTCGGAGAGGCGCGCGTGACACTCTTACGAGGAAGGCGCAATGGCCTTGAAGTCACGTTATCGGAACGCGACTTAGAGGAGGCCTGTGACGAACTGGAAGCTCGCCTCGCCGAGCAGCCCAGCTTCTATCAGGGCTCATTTGCAGTTGCCAACTTCGGCGCCACGCCTCCCTCGTCCCAAGCCATTGCTCGGCTGCGTGCCGTGCTGGACAAGGCCGGAATCGCCTTGCGCGGGATCAGCGGCAGCGCGGAAGGGCTCGAGGAGCTCGCACAGGCCGAGGGGCTGACCCTCGAGGTCACCGCTCCCGGCACGCAGATTCGCCTCTCTGAATCGGCCCGGTCGCTGGTAGCGGACTTCGCCGGCGCCCGTACCGACATCGCGCAGCGGCGGCAGCGTGGGGAAGCAAGCGTGCCGCGGCTCAAAGCCGAGTCTAAGGTACACCGCATCGCCGCACCCCCGCTGCACCTCGTCGAGGCGTCGCCCGGCACGCTCTACCACGCGGCCACGCTGCGCGGCGGTCAGGTGCTTCACCATACCGGCAATATCGTGGTGGTCGGCGACGTAAACCCGGGCGCCGAGCTCGTCGCGACGGGCGACGTCGTCGTCTTCGGACGCCTCGCCGGAATCGCGCATGCCGGCGCGGGCGGCGACGAACGCGCGCGCATCTACGCGCTCGACCTGGTCGCCACTCAGCTGCGAATCGCGACGTTCATCGCGGCCGAACAAGATAAAAAACCGCGAAAAACGCGGGTGCCCGAAGTGGCCGTGGCGCGCGACGGCCGTATTCTCATTCTCGCGCTGGATCTTCTGGATTCGCTCGAGGGCGCGGGAGCCTCGCCGGCATGAACGCACGCAAGATCGTCGTTACATCCGGTAAGGGCGGCGTCGGCAAGACGACCACGACGGCAAACCTCGGAGCCACGCTCGCAAAACGCGGAAAGCGCGTAATCCTGATCGACGCCGACATCGGTCTGCGCAACCTCGACTTGGTGCTCGGTTTGGAGAAGCGTATCGTTTTCGATTTGGTCGAGGTTGCGGAAGGACGCTGCCAGCTTCGCCAGGCGCTGATCAAAGACAAACGCTTCGAATCGCTCTCAATCCTTCCGGCGGCACAAACGCGCGAGAAAGACGCGATCACCGAGGCGCAGTTTATCGCGATCGTGGACCGCGCCGCGGATCAAGCCGACTACGTGCTGATCGATTGTCCGGCCGGAATCGAAACCGGCTTTCGAAACGCCGTGGCGGGCGCCGCCGAAGCAATCGTCGTCACGACGCCGGAGGTCAGCGCGATTCGCGACGCCGACCGAGTCGTCGGAAAAATCGCCGCCGCCGGAAAACCGATGCGCTTGATCGTGAACCGCCTGCGACCGGACATGGTACGCAGCGGCGACATGCTCTCCGTGGATGATGTTTGCGACGTCCTATCCGTCGAACTTCTCGGAATCGTTCCCGACGACGAAGAGGTGATCGACACGACGAATCGCGGGGAGCCGATCGTGCTCAGCGAGGCCAGCCGCCTGCGGGGCATCTACGACAAGATCGCACGACGACTCGAAGGCGAGCTCGTGCCATTCACGAGTTTTGACGGTCAAGGTTTCTTCGGACGGATCATCGACGCATTGAAAGCGGGGTAACGGCGTGCATCAAGTAGAGCCCATCGCGACCGAAAGCGAGCCCACCACGGCGGCCGTGAAGCGTGGACGCGCAATCGTTCTGACGTCTGGTAAAGGCGGCGTCGGAAAAACGACCACGACGGCGAATCTCGGCACCGCGCTCGCAAATCGAGGCGCGAGCGTCGTGATGATCGACGCCGACGTCGGACTGCGCAATCTCGACATCGTTCTTGGTTTGGAAAGCCGCGTCAAGCATCATCTGCTCGACGTGCTCGAAGAGCGCGCGACGCTCGACGATGCATTGATTCCCGACAAGCACACCGAGCAGCTCTTCCTCCTTGCGGCGGCGCAGTCGCGCGAGAAAGACGAAGTAGACACCGAGAAAATGCAGGCCTTGGTTTCGAGCCTGCGCGAGCGGTTCGATTACGTGTTGATCGATTGCCCCGCGGGCATCGAGCTGGGGTTCAAGAACGCCGTCGCCGCCGCCGACGAAGCGATTGTCATCTGTACGCCCGAAGTTGCGGCGGTGCGCGACGTCGACCGGGTCGTCGGCTTGCTCGGCAATCGTTTTCGCCCGCAACTCGTCATCAATCGCCTCCGGCCCGCGCTGGTTAAGAAAGGCAAAATGCTCTCGGTCGAAGACGTCAATGCGATCCTGCGCCTGCCGCTGCTCGGCGTCATCGCCGACGAACCGGAGATCATCGTGACGACGAACCGCGGCGAGCCGCTCGCGTTGCGCAAAGAAACTGCAACGGGTGCGGCATATCATGCGATCGCGGCGCGCGTGGCCGGCGACGACGTTCCTGCGCCGATGCCGCCGGCGGCAAAAACCTCGCTGTTGGAACGGATCGGTTCGCTCTTGGGGAGGAATCGCGCGTGATCGAGTTTCTCAAACGGCTGCTTGGCTATCAAGGCTCCAGCGCGACCGCGAAGGAGCGTTTACGACTCGTCCTGATGACCGATCACCTCGAGCTCGCGCCCGATATGATCGAAGCGATGAAGCGCGATCTCGTGGACGTGATTTCGCGGCACGTCGAGGTGGATCGCGACCGGATCGAAGTGAACTTCGAACGGCAAGACCGTACGTTGGCGATGCTGGCGAACATCCCGATCCTTTCGGTCAATCGCCCCAACGGCAACGGCAGCGTCAAAAGCGAGTCCGCGGCGGAATCGAAACCAAAACACAAGCGCGCGGAGGACGGCGCGCCCCCCACGCGCAAGCGCCGCCGCCGCAAGAAGGCGGCGAGTCCGGCTTCATCGCCGGCCTAACCACTCATCGGCATGGCGGTCCTGGCGCTAAGCAGCGCGCGGCGGTACGCTCGCAACTTCAACTGGTTGCTGGCCGGCGCGGGTTTGCTCGTCGCGTTGATGGGTCTCGTCTGCATCCGCTCGGCCGGGTTGCACGCGACCGGCGGAAGCAGCGAATTTCAAAAGCAAACGCTCTACCTAGTGCTCGGCCTGGCACTGATGGTCGCGCTTTCGTTCGTCGATTATCGCACCTGGCAGCGCTGGGCGCCGGCGCTGTACATCCTCAACCTGCTCTTGCTGCTCTTCATCCTGCGCGGCGGCCACAGCGCGATGGGTGCGCAGCGCTGGATCTCACTTGGACCGCTGGGGACGTTCCAGCCGTCCGAGCCGGCGAAGCTGGTTGTCGCGATCGCGCTGGCCGCGGTGCTCTGTCGCGGAACGTTCGAGAATCTTCAGGATCTTTGGAAACCGCTGCTCACCGTCGCGATTCCGGCGCTGGTAATTCTCAAGCAACCGGATCTTGGAACCTCGTTGGTTCTGCTCGCCATCTTGACCGTCGAGCTCTTCTTCGCGTTACCTAAGCTCGGCGATTTTGGAATCTATTTGCTAGCCGTGCTCGTCGTTGCCGCCGGAGCGATCGGCACCAATGCGGTGCTCAAGCCCTTTCAGCGCGCGCGGCTTTTCGTTTTCCTCAATCCCAAATCCGATCCGCAGGGAACCGGATACAATCTCAATCAGTCGAAAATCGCGGTCGGAAACGGCGAGTGGTTCGGCCGCGGAATCTATCACGGAACCCAGACTCAGCTGAACTTCGTGCCCGAACACTCGCGCGACTTCATCTTTACCGTGCTGGCCGAAGAGTGGGGGTTCGTTGGGGCAGCGCTCTTGCTATCGCTGTACGCAACGATTCTTTACGGTGGAATTCGAACGATGCTGGTCGCGCGCGACCGCTTTGGTTTCCTGCTGGCGGCCGGACTGGTCGGGATGCTCTTTTTCCACGTGCTCATCAACGTCGGAATGACGATCGGCATCATGCCGATTACCGGCATCCCGCTTCCTTTTATGTCGTACGGCGGCTCGGCGATGCTTACGGATTTCGCGGCGATCGGGATTCTGTTGAACATCTATTCGCAAAAAGATCGTGGCGTGCTGGGGAACGCCTAAGCCGGACGATCAGCCCCGCGGCCGATTCGTGGATTGTTTCGCCGGCAAAATTGGCGACGACGTCCTTATGAACCGGCACGTGATAGAGCAGCATCACGTCGTCGCTCGGCGATCGTGACGCGAGGATCCGCTCGAGCACCGTCCGCAACACCACCTCATCGAAAGGGTTGAAGAGAAAAACGACGAGGTTCCCTTTTGGAAAGCGCTGCCGGCGAGCGTCGCCGCAGCGCAGCCGAACGTCGCGGCAGCGCGCCTTGACGTTGCGCGCGCCGGCGATGTTTTCGCGCGCGATCGCGTGAAGCGCCGCCGACAGCTCGATGCCGACAACTTGCTTGAAGGGATATTCGGTTGCCAGCAGGACCGCCCGGCCCATGCCGGACCCGACGTCCACGAAGGTCGACCCGGCGATGAACGATTCGGAGACGCGTGAAAGCAGCGCACCCAGCGTTTCGACGGGTACGGGTTCGTAGTGCGTCGCGTGCGCGTACGCCTCGCCCGTCGCACTTCCGAGCTGGCTCAGAAAAAAGAGTGCCTGCGTCGTCACGCCGCGATCGCGATCGAAGCGCCGACCCGAGGCACGCCCTGCGCTGGCCACAAGCGACACTACGCAACGGAGCGGAGGCTGCCTGCAACCTGGGCAGGTCCGATGCCGCTCCGACCGGAACCAGGAAAGACAGCGATATCGGCAGGCTGCGTCGAGGGACGAATCGCCGCCGAGCAAGCGTTGTTAAAAGTTTTTTGTTCGAGAGCCGGCCTCGGCGGCCAAAAGGTCGCCCGCAAGCATCGGTAACACGAAGCGCGGTGGAATGCAGGCTCCATAATTGAGGAAAAATTTGTCGAGCGAGATATTGATCTCGAGCGACCCCTGGGAAAACCGGGTCGCAATACTCGAGGACGGCGATTTAGCCGAACTCTACATCGAGCGCGAAGAGAAGGTCATCGGCTCGATCTACAAAGGCAAAGTGCAGAACGTGCTCCCGGGAATGGGAGCGGCGTTCGTCGACATCGGTCTCGGCCGAAATGCCTTTCTGTACGTTGACGATATCAACAAACAACCGCTGAACATCGGCGACGTAGAAATCACGCAAGGCCACAGCGGCTTTACCATCAGCGAGAAGGTCAAGCGCGGCGATGACGTCTTGGTGCAGATCGTCAAGGAGCCGCGCGGGCTCAAAGGGGCGCGAATTTCGACCAACATCTCGCTGCCCGGGCGGTACCTGATCCTAATGCCCACCGGCAAATACTCCGGCGTTTCGCGCAAGATCGAGTCGGCGGACGAGCGCAACCGGCTCAAAAGCGTGATGAAACGCATCCGCCCGGAGGGCATGGCGACGGTCGTGCGCACGGCGGCGGCGAACGTCAGCGAGGCCGAGCTCATTGCCGACCTCGGGGTGCTCATCCGCATGTGGCATGGCATCTTGGAGATGTATAAACGCGCGGCATCGCCCTCACTGCTCCATAAAGACATGAACCTCGTCTACAAAGCGGCGCGCGATTTCATCACGGCCGACGTCGAGCGAGTTCTGATCGACGACGAAGAAGAGTACCGCAAGGTTCGCGACTTTCTGCAGCTGCTCGGCCCGCAATACATTAGCCGGCTCGAATACTACAACTCCGGCCGATCGCTCTTCGACGATTATAAGATCAGCGAAGAGCTTGCGAAGCTGATGAAACCCAAGATCAACCTGCCTTCGGGAGCCTCGATCGTTATCGAATCCACCGAAGCGCTTACGGTGATCGACGTGAACTCCGGAAAGTTCACGGGCGGGCGCAACCTCGAAGATACGATTCTCAAGACGAACATGGAGGCGGCTGAAGAGATCGCGCGTCAGGTGCGCCTGCGCGATATCGGCGGCATCATCGTCGTGGACTTCATCGACATGGCCTCCGACGCGTCCCGCGACAAGGTCGTCAAGAGCATGGAGCAGAGCCTGCGCCGGGATCGCACTCGGGCGACGATTCAATCCTTCTCCAACCTGGGTTTGCTCGAGTTTACGCGCAAGCGAATCGGCAGGGACCTCGGCGCGCAGCTGCGCGGCGCTTGCCCCACGTGTATCGGAATGGGCAGCGTCATGTCGTCGCAGTCGGTCGCAATCGAAACGTTCCGGCGGATTCGCGCCGACGTGCGCGATGGCGCCGCCGGCGACGTGGTCGTGCACGTCGCTCCAACCGTTGCGGTGCAAATGGAGTTTTGGTACGACCAGGAGTGTGAAGAGCTGGCGCAGGCGATCGAACACCCGATTCACGTTCGCGTCGATCCGATGATTCATCCGGAAAAGGCGCGGATCGAGGTCGTCGTCGGCTTCAAACAGATCAAGTCTCACGCCGTCCGCGTCGGCGACGAACACGAGGTCGAGCTGCTCCCCGGACGACTGCCCAATCCCACCTCTGCGGCGGCGGTGATCGACGGCCGAATCGCGGAGGTCGAAAACGCCGCCAATAACGCCGGAAATTTCGTTCGCATTCGGATCCTCGACGTCGACGACGATCGGGATCGTGTGCTGGCCGAGCTCGTCACCGCGGACGCGAAACCGCGGAAGCGCCGCCCGGCGCGCCGAGCCGAGCCGACCGCTGCCGAACAAGCCCGTCAGCTGCGCGAGCTCGCCGAAGACGCGGCGCGACAATCCGCCTCACGCCCACCGATCGGGATTTCGTCGGTCAGCGAGGAGGAAGAGGCGCAAGACAAAGCCCTCAGTGCCGAGCGCAAAGGCGAGGCCCAACCCGACGCGATCATCATCGCCGAGGGCGCGGTGCAGCATGCCGTTGACGGCGATGGCCGGCGCAAACGTCGTCGCCGCCGGCGCCACCGCGGGCGCGATGAATCCGAGGAAACAACGACGTTCGTGCCGCCGCCGGTTGAAACCGCGGTAGCTCCACCTCCCGATGGAGCCGGGCAGCAGCATCGCCGCCGCCGTCGCCGCCGAGGGCGTCGCGGGCGAGGCGGAGGCTTACCGGCGGGGGATCGTCACGTTTTTGCGGTCGCCTCCAACGGTGTGGCTCACGCTACCGGAACCGGCGCTCCGGAGCCGTCGCGAGCCATCACCCCGAGGGTCGAAGCGCCCCCACCTGCGGTGGAAGCGCCGCCGCCGAGTCTAACCGCTCCCTCCGAGGAGCCGAAGCGTACCAAACCGGCGCGCCGTCGTCGGGCGCCGCGAAGTGTAGCTACCACTGATTCCATAGAGGGGACGGCGAGCGCCCTAGCGTTGCCCGCCGCCGCCGAAAAGCCGAAGCGCAAACCGGCCTCGCCGAGTAAGAAGGCAGCGACGACCGCCGCGAAGCCGTCGACGAGGCGCAAGCGCTCGCCGACGGGCCGGAAAAAATCGTCCTAGACGCCGTTTTCTTGGCTGAGGTGCGCAAGCCGATCGTCTAAGTACTGGATCGCGCGAGTCAGTTGTTCGTCGCGGGCAGGCTGCCCGAACTGCGGGTGCTTGTTTTCGCCGACGACGATGTCCGGCGTGATTCCGAGGTGATTGATATCGCGGTTGCGCGGCGTGAGATAACGCGCGGTCGTAACTTTTATCGCGCTGCCGTCGGGAAGCGGATAGATCGTTTGAACGACGCCTTTTCCGAACGTCTTGGTGCCGACGATCGCGCCGACGCTGCTGTCCTGAATCGCGCCGGAGGTGATCTCCGAAGCCGAGGCCGTGTAGCCGTTCACGAGCACCGCGAGCGGAATCGGCGGGATCGCCGTGTTATCGGCATCCAGCGTGGTGATGTTTGAAGCGCGCGACTCGACGGAAACGATCGGTCCGCTCGGAATGAACTTCGAGCTTACCGCAACGGCCGCTTCGAGATAGCCACCGCCGTTGTCGCGCAGGTCGAGCACGAGCGCGCGCGCCCCTTCGCGCTGCAGACGATCGAGCGCCGTCGTGAGCTCCGTGCCCGTATCCCTGCCGAACACCGTCAACGCAACGTATCCGATCTTTCCAGGCAACAGCTTTTCATAGACGCTGAGCTGATGGATCTTGGCGCGGGTAATCAGGATCGGCGCGGGCAGCGTGGCGGTGTCACGCTGAATCGTCAGCGTCACGCGCGTGCCCTCTTTACCGCGCAGCTTTCCGCTGGCTTGCGCTAGGCCCATTCCCTTGGTCGACGTTCCGTCGATTGAAATGATCAGATCGTCTTGCTGCACGCCGGCTTTATCGGCGGGGCCATTGGGCACGACGTTCTCGACCGAAATGTACTTCGTCTTGTCGTCCACTTGAATGACGATACCGGTTCCGCCGAAGTCCCCGCCGTCGAGCCCCTGGTTGAGCCCGGCAAACTCCTTCGGAGTCAAGAACACGGTGTAGCGGTCGTTGACCGAACGCAAAATGCCATCGATCGCAACGTAGCTCAGATCGTGCAGGCTGAACTTGGTCTTCGCTTCGCTCGCCGCGTCTTCGATCTCTCGATCGATTTCGCGGACGTTGCCCGACGGCGTCCCGGCCGAGTGCATGACCGGAAGCGAGATATGCTTCACGCCCGCCGTCCGCATGGCTTCGAGCAGCTGCGCGCGCACCGAGTCCAGGACGACCTGCGCGTCGACCTTCTTATAAAAGTTGTCCGCGAGGTACGTGTAGCTGGTCGAGACCTCTCCGGCGTCCACCATCGAGATATGGACTACCGGCGCGGCCGAAGCGGCCGGAATCTGGAGCAGCGTTACGGCCAGCCCCGCGGCCAGCCAGAGCGAGATATTGCGTTTCATGACATCCAAATCAACGAATGAGCTTTTGTAAACGTGCCTTGGCGGCCGCAAGTTGCTTGTCGGCCGGCGTGTCGATGATCGATGGGTTGGGGTCTTGGTCCACCACGACGTCGGGTTGAATGCCGTGGTGCTGAATATCGCGTCCGGCCGGCGTGAGATACCGGGCGGTCGTGATCTTTAGCGCTCCCTGGTCGGGAAGCGGGTAGATGCTCTGCACGACGCCTTTGCCGAACGTGCGGGTTCCGACCAGCGTCGCGAGATGGTAATCCTGGAGCGCACCCGAGGTAATCTCCGACGCGCTGGCGGTATATTTGTTCACCAGCACTACGACCGGTTGCAAGCCGCCGATCGCGTCGCCGAGGGCTTCGTCGGTCGTGCGTTGACCGTCACGGCGAATCGTCGAGACGATCGTTCCTTGCGGAATGAAAAGACTGGAGATCTCGACTGCGGCATCGAGCAAGCCGCCACCGTTGTCCCGAAGGTCGAGAATGTAGGCGCGCGCGCCGTTGGCCTTCCCTTGGAGCAACGCCTTACGAACCTCCTCGCCCGACGTGGTGCCGAAATCTGAGAGCCGAATGTAGTCGATCGGCCCCTCCATCTTGGCGCGCACGGTCGGAACGTGAATGATTTCACGAACGATGGCGTAGGTGCGTTCCGCGGAGGGAGATTTGTACGTGTGTGCCCGCAGGTGGACGACCGTCCCGGCTTCCCCGCGGATCATCGCTTCGACGCGATCGATCGGCAAGCCGCGAACGGGATTGCCATCGACGGTGTCAACGACTTCGCCGGGCTTCATGCCGGATCGCGCCGCGGGCAGCGCTTCGATCGGCTGGACGACGATTCGCCCGTCCTTGAGTTGATAGATGTAAACGCCGATGCCGCCGAAGTTACCGCCCGAAAGCGATTCGTTTAGTCCTTGTATCTCGCGGGGCGAAAGATAGACGGTGTACGGATCCCGCACGGAGTTCATAATGCCGCGCAGCGCCGCGTCGGTAAGGTCGTCGCGGCCGTTCGCACCGACGTCCGCAGCGTAATGCTGTTGCGCGTACGCCAGCACTTCCGCCGCGCGCGCGCCGTCTTGGTCCGGATTTCCGCTTGGCATTTCGCTGGGCAACTGCGGCTTGGCGATCTTCTTGGCAGTCAGAAAACCACGCAAGGCCGTGATCTCGCCGTCCAGCGGCGTCTTCGCTTCGATCGGTTTGTAATAGGCGTTCTCGAGCCGGCGCACCGCGAGATCGGCGACGACGGCGTCGGGCGGATCGTGCGGAGCGAATAGATCGCGCACGTCGCCGGTCGTCGCTACCTGGAGTACCGATTGGCCGGCGATGATGCCGGTGCGGTAACCAATGGCTACCGCGGCCACCGCGGCGACGGCGATGACGAGCAGGGCTGTCAGGAGAAAACGAATTGGTAGGGGCATCTATCCTCTTTATCAGTACCCGACTTAGGCGGCTGCGAGTTTCTTCTTTTGAGAGTATTGGCTAAGTCTTAATGAAGCCGGGGAGCCGGGTCAACCGGTTTACCGGCAATTCGAACCTCAAAATGAAGGTGGGGGCCCGTGGATTGACCGGTGGAACCGACCGCACCAATCGCCTGCCCGCGCTGGACCGACTGTCCGTTCGAGACGTAGATCGCCGAAAGATGACCGTAACCGGTGGAGTAGCCGCCGCCGTGATCGATCAAAATATAGTTGCCGTAGCCGCCGTACCACTGGGCCATGATGACGGTGCCGCCCGCAGCGGCCGTCACGGCCGTGCCGCTAGGGGCGGCGATGTCGAGGCCCTGATGGAACTCGGGCGAGCCGCCGAAGGGGTTCGAGCGCCAACCGAAGGGTGAGGTTATCGTCCCGGTGACAGGCCAGGAGAACGCGCCCGCGGCTCCTTCGCTTTCGACCCCGCCGGCAATCCCGGCCGCGCGCCGCTCTGCCTCCATCTCGCGCTCGCGTTCGAGGATCAGCCCCTCAAGCGACGCTTCCTCGGCGGCCGACAGGCTCTCGATTCCGGCCACCTCGGAGGCGACGCTCCGCCGGCGCACCGAGGCGAGCTCGACGAGGTTACGGCGTTCGTCGGCAAGCGAGCCTAGTTGGCTGCGAGCCTGTTCCTGCGCCAGCTCTTCTTGCTGAAGCTCCAACCGCGTTCGTTCCAACTCGGCTTCGAAGGCCGCAACGCGCGCCTGTGCGGCTTTACGCGCACGAACGGCGCGCTCGTTAGCAGCGATGAGCAGCCGCAAATCCTCCCAACGCTCTACGAACTCGCTGAAAGAACGGGCCGCTATCAGAGCACCGAGGTAGCTGAGGTTGCCGTATTCATAGATATTGACCAGGCGCCGCTTGAGCAGCGTATCGTGCAGGCGCAGCGACCGTTTTGCGGCGTCGAGCTGCAGCGTATTCCAATCGATCCGGCGCTGCGTCGAACTCTGCTGGCCCTGCAGCGAGTCGATTCGGACGTTGACGTCGCCAATCGCGGCGTTCGTCTCACCCAGCTGATGCTGAAGATCTTGATAGCGCATCGTTACGGCATTAAGTTCGGCGCGCTTGCCGTGCAGGCGCATCTGAAGTTGTTGCGCTTTGGCGCGCTCCGCGGCGATGCGTTGTTCGAGCGTAGATCCGCGCGCGTGCGCGAGCGCTGGAACCAGTGACAGAGCCACGGCAAGAGCGATGAAACGGCGCAGCACGACTTTACGTCCGCAGATGGCGACCCACGGAAATCCACGATGCGAGGATTCCGATGGCCGCGCCCACGAGGATGAGCTCGGCGGCCAGCAGGCGCGGGTCGAGCGGCGCCGCGGCGAGCTGCGCCCACGGGAGTGCCTCGAGCAGCCGCGGCCACAATGTCGCTCGCGCGATCGCCAGCAATGCCACCGCCACGATCGCTCCGATCAAGCCATCGAGCAAACCTTCGCAAATGAAGGGAAGGCGAATGTACGTATTGGTCGCGCCGACGAGCTGCATGATCGCAATCTCGCGGCGGCGTGCGAATACCGTCAGCCGAATCGTATTCGAAATAATGATGCCCGCGACCGCAAAGAACACGACGATCACGGCGATGCCGATGCGGCGCAGCACGGCGCCGAGCTGCAACAATCGCTGGACGATCTTCTGACCGTAAACGACGTTATCGATGCCGCTCAACCGGCGCATGTTGGCCGCGACTGACGGCACGTCGTCGGGATCGCGAACTTTAAGGCGGAACTTGTCGGGCAGGGGATTTTCCGTCAGCAGCGCGGTGTCGATCGTGCCCTTCGTGCGTTCGCGCAGCTCGGCCAGACCCTGTCGCTTCGGCACGAACTTCGCCGTGGCGACGCGCGGATCTTGGGCGAGAAAGCGCGCGATCGCGGTGACTTGCGCGCGCGTGGCGTCCGGCCGCAAATAGGCCGAGATTTCGATTTGGTCCAGCAGGCTCGCGCCGACGCCGGCGACGGCAGCCCGCACGAACAGGAACAGCCCGAGTAAAACGATCGTGATCGCGACGGTCCCGATCGCCGTCATTTGCATGGCGGTGTTGCGCGAGAAGTTGCGCAACACCTCACCCAGAAAGAACTTGACTTTGCCCGAGTCCAAGATAGTAGTAGCCCCGTTCTTCGTCGGTGGTAATGCGGCCGTCGTCCAGACGCACGACGCGGCGGCGCATCCGGTCGACCACGGCTTGGTTGTGCGTCGCGACCACAACGGTCGTTCCTTTGAGGTTAATCCGTTGCAGCAGCGCGGTGATCTCCGTCGTGTTGGTGGGGTCCAGATTTCCGGTCGGTTCGTCGCAGAGCAGAATCTTCGGATTGTTGACCAGCGCGCGAGCGATCGCCGTGCGCTGTTGTTCGCCGCCGGAAAGCTCGCTCGGGTACATGCGGCTCTTGTGCGAGAGCCCGACGAGATCGAGCACGCGCGGGACTTGACGCATCACGTCGCGCGTGTGGGCGCCGGTTACTTGCATCGCAAAGGCGACGTTCTCCCAGACCGTCTTGTCGATGAGCAGCTTGTAGTCTTGGAAGACGACCCCGAGATGACGGCGCAGCGCGGGAATGCGGTTTCGCCGCAAACGATCGACGCGGATTCCGTCCACCGTGATCTCGCCGGTGGTGCATTTCGCCTCGCGGTACAGCAACCGCAGCAGACTCGACTTGCCCGTTCCCGAATGGCCAACGAGGAAGACGAAGTCACCCTTGGCAATCTCAAGGCTCACATTGTCGATGGCGCGCACGCCGTTAGGATAGACGAGCGAAACGCCGCGCAAGGAGATCACTGAGAAAGGAGTTTTCCTGAACCTGCGGGCTATACCTTCGGTATGGACTTCGATCTAACCGACGAGCAAAAGGCCATCCAGAGTCTGGCGCGCGAGTTCGCGCGAGAAGAGGTCAGTCCGCGCGCCGAAGAGATGGATCGCGAAGAACGCTTTCCGTACGAACTCATCTCGAAGATGGCGGAGCTGGGCTTCATGGGGCTGCCCTTTCCCGAAGAGTACGGAGGCGCCGGCGGCGACACGGTCAGTTACGCGCTCGCGGTGATGGAGATCGCGCGAGCCGACGCGTCAACGGCGATCACGATGGCCGCGCACGTCTCCTTGGGCGCCACCCCGTTTTTTCTGTTCGGGACCGAAGCGCAAAAGCAGCGGTATCTCGTTCCGCTTGCCCGCGGCACGATGTTGTGGGGCTTCGGCTTGACCGAGCCAAGCGCCGGAAGCGACGCGGGTAACGTACAAACGAAGGCTGCCCTGCGGGGCGGCTCGTGGGTCATCAACGGCACCAAAGCATTCATCACCAACTCCGGCACCGACATCACCGGCGGTACGACGATCACGGCCGTCACCGGAAGACGCGCCGACGGTTCGCGCGAGATCTCGAACGTCATCGTGCCGCAAGATACGCCCGGTTTCACGCGCAGCAAAAAGTATCGCAAGATGGGGTGGCGCGCCTCCGACACGCGCGAGCTCTCGTTCGTAGACGCGGCCGTACCGGAAGAGAACCTGCTTGGCCCGCGAGGCGAGGGCTATCGCCAGTTTCTCTCGATATTGGATGGCGGGCGCATCTCCGTCGCCGCCCTTTCCATCGGCCTCGCAATGGGCGCTTACGACCAGGCGCTGGCCTATTCGAAGGAACGTCAGGCGTTCGGTCAGCCGATCAGTAAATTTCAGGCCATCTCGTTCAAACTGGTCGACATGCTGACGGAGATCGAGCACGCCAAGCTAATGATGCTGCGCGCGGCTTGGGAGAAGGATCAGGGACGCGATTACGTGCAGTCGGCGAGTTTTGCGAAGCTCTTCGCGGGCGAGCTTTCGCATCGCGTCGTAAACGAGGCGCTGCAAATCCACGGCGGCTACGGGTTCATGGAAGAGTATCCGATTTCGCGGATGTACCGGGATCAGAAGATCAACGAAATCGGCGAAGGCACGAATGAAGTCCAGCGCCTGGTACTGGCCCGCTTGATGGGGCTTTAGGAGCTTGAGCGGTCGGTCGTGAGCGCCGAGCAGGTCTTTGCGGCTGCATCCGTCGTCGTGTCACTGATCGCGCTCGGCCTGTCGTCGGTGTTGCTGACGCGCCAAAATAAGCAACTGGAGCACGAACGCAACGCGCTTGCGATCTTGGACGCCATCGGCCGGCTTACCGATCCGATCGTCATCAACGCGTTCGCTCAGCTCGAAGGCATCGACCAGCGCTACCCCGACGACGAGTCGCTGCTCCGCGATTTCGACGGTTCCGCCGACGACCACGCGTTAGTGCTCGTCGCGCAGTACGTCGAGACCGTTGCCTGTCTCGCGCGCCGCCGGGTGCTGGATGCGTCGCTGCTCGTCGATGCCGTCGGATTCATGCTGCGCTCGCGCTGGCGCACGATACTTCCGTTCGTGCAGCGTTTGCGGCGGGTCAGGGAGAACGAATTTCTCTTCGAGAACTTCGAGTGGATCGCGATGTTCAGTTCCTGGTGGAAGGAAACGCCGCGCCCACCCAACGATCCCAACTTTGATCCAAAGCAGTTTGCCGACGTCGAGTTCAAGGTTTAGAAAGGACGATACACATGACGGTTCGTTTTTGGGCGGCATTCGCGTTCGTCGCGATGGCGCTTACCGCTCCGGCCTGGGCGGCGCTGGCTATCGGCGCGAAGGCGCCGCAGTTCACGTTGCAAGCCACGCAAGGCGGGGATGTCTTTACGTTTAATTTGACGGACGCGCTCAAGAAGGGCCCGGTCGTGCTCTACTTCTATCCGGCGGCTTTTACGACCGGCTGCACGATTGAAGCGCACGAGTTTGCCGACGCGATCGATCAATACAAGGCTCTAGGAGCGACGGTCATCGGCGTTTCGCACGACCAACTGCCGACGCTGCAGAAGTTCTCTACGAGCGAGTGCCGCTCCAAGTTTGCCGTTGCCGCCGATACCGATCAGCACGTGATGAAAGCCTATGACGCGATTCTGCCGCAGCATCCGCAATACGCGAACCGAACGTCGTACGTAATCGCGCCGGACGGGACCATCATCTACGCCTACACGAGTCTCGATCCGTCGCTGCACGTGCAGAACACGTTGACCGCGCTCAAGGCGTGGCAAGCCGATCACGCTTCGAGCGGCACGCCGTGAGTTTTACCTCAGCCTAAACCGCGTCGTCTTTCGCGAACAGCTGTTGCGAGCGCGGGAGACGCTTCGGATGCTCGGCGACGTCTAGCGCGGTAACGTCGCGCGGCACCACGTCGATCGGCGGTATTTCGGCGAGCTCGTCGCCGCTCAAGGAGGCTTCGTCCCGCAGCTTGCGGCCCTGGGGCAGCAGCTTCGTTTCATAGGAAGCGACGGCGGCGTTGAACGCATTGACCGAGCGCTCCAGATGTTTGCGCATCTCCGCAAAGTGTTCGGAAAATTTGAGCGCGCGCTCGTAGAGCACTCTCCCGATCGTTGCGATGCGTTTCGCATTCTCCTCTTGGCGCACCGCCTGCCATCCCATCGCGAAAGTGCGCAGCAGGCTGATCAGGATCAGCGGGCCGCTAACGAGAACGCCCTTCTCGAACGCGTACTCGATGAACGCCGGATCTTCACTGCAGGCTGAGCTCAAGAACGATTCACCCGGTACGAACATGACGACGAAGTCGACGGAGCCTTTTGCGGTTTGGTAGCCCCGCCGCGCGAGGGCGTCGACGTGATCGCGCAGCGCTCGCGCGTGCTGCTTCACGAGAGCCTTTCGAGCATCGTCGTCGGTCGCGTCGAGGGCCGCTTGCATCGCGTCGGTCGGGGCCTTGGCGTCGACGAAGACGCAGCGTTCCCCGGGCAAATTGACGGTCATGTCCGGCCGCCCACGCGCCTCTTCCAACGCGACCGTCTGCTGCTCCGAGAAATCGCAGTAAGGAAGCATCCCGGCCTTTTCCACGACGTTGCGGAGCTGCATCTCACCCCACTTGCCGCGGGAAGAGGGGTTGCGCAGAGCGGAAACGAGCGTTGAAGTTTGCGTCGTCAGCGAGACCGTGGCACTTTCCAGCTTGTCCGTGCGCCCCAAGAGCTCGCCCAGAAGGCGATCGAACTCGACGAGTTTTTGGGCCACCGGCGAGACCAATTCACCGACGCGTTGGCTGGCGCTTGTGGCGGTCGTCTCGCGCAGCTCGTTCTTCGCGCGCTCCAACAGCGATTCGACGGCTTTTTCACCCGCGCGCTCGGCGTGTTGCAGTGTGGCGCGCAGCGCGGCGTTTTCGGTTCGCGCCGCCAGCCACGCGATTGCCGCACCAATCGCGCCGCCGAGCAAAAAGACGGCCAACGCTTCTGCGACGATCATGCCGCGCCCGCGCCGAGGTACTTGCGCAGAAACGCGATCGTGCGCGTCCATGCGTCTTCGGCCGCCGATGCGACGTACGAGGCGCGGTGATTGTCGCAGAACGCGTGGCCGGCGTTGTCGTAGATGCGAAAGTCGTTCGGCACCTTCAGCGCCGCGGCGAACGCGCGGACGCTCTCGGCGGGAATGCCGGTATCGCGCGCGCCGTAGCTGCCGCAAAGCGGAACGTGAATTGCGTTTGGATCGGTGCCCTCGACCGAACCGTAGAAAGCGGCGGCAGCCGCGAAGCGAGCGCCGTCGTCGACGATTTCATTCAACACAATTCGGCCGCCCATGCAAAATCCGATGATCCCAACCTTTGTTGCGGGGAACCTACCGCCAAGCCAAAGCGTTGCAGCGGTCACGTCCGCGCCGACCTGACTGCGCTCCAGGCGCTGAGCGTAGGGACGAAAGATGCTGGAATCCGTCGCACCGTCGCCGCTCGGTGCGTCAGACCTGGCATACAAATCGGGAGCGATCGCGGCGCATCCGTCTTTCGCCAGCCGCCGCACCGCCTCGCGAATTGATGTATCGACGCCCCACACGTGCATTATCACGACGACCGACGGCGTGCCGCGCACAGCCCCGACGGGCCACGCGGCATAGGCGGGAACCTCGACGCCGTCACTCTTCAGCTTGACGTGCTCGACCGAGATCGCAGGATCGTCTTCGGCCACAGACGGTGCATTGCTATCGGCGGCCGAGCCTTGGGCGCCGAGGGCGATCGCCGGTCCGGTCACGGTGGCCGCGGCGGAAATTCCGACGAAGAGGCGGCGGTTCAACTCTGCGGAAACCGCCTGCGTCGGGTCGAGCTCCGGGGCCGTCATGCGTATTTAACCTTTTCGCAATGGTGCGAGCCGGTCCTCGGCGCGAACTCCTGGGATTACCGTCGCTTGCAGAAAAGGGACTTTTAGTGAAATGACCCAGGCCCGCATCGCGTTTTTGATGCTAAGTCTGATCGCCGCCGTGGGATGTGCCGGCGAGCATGCCCGCACCCCAAAGGATCTCTACGATCCGCGAGCCTTGCCGACCGGACCGGTCGGTCAATCGATCGCGTACGGTTATGCGGTGATCGTCAAGACGCACCGGCTCATGAAGAACGACGTGCGAGCCGATTTGACGTGTGCGGATTGCCACGTTGCGGCGGGAATGCAACCGCGGGGCGGCAGCTTCGTCGGCACGTACGGACGATTTCCTCAATGGAATAAGCGTTCGCATCGCGTGATCGCGCTCCAGGATCGCATCGCCGAATGTTTCCTCTACAGCATGAACGGCACGCCGCCGGCCTATAACAGCAAGGCGATGATCGCCGTCGTGGCCTACATCGCGTGGCTTTCGCGCGAAACGCCGGTCGGCGCGCCGCAACCGGCCTCGGATGTTTACATCGGACCGTTACCGAGCGCGTCACCGGATTCGGCGCGCGGGGCCACGCTCTACGCGCAGCGATGCGCCGCGTGCCATCAATCCAACGGCGAAGGCATCGCCGGCATCTATCCACCGCTCTGGGGAAGCCGCTCGTTCAACAACGGAGCCGGTATGGCGCACATCGATCGCATGACCGGATTCGTGCGCTACAACATGCCGCAGGACGCGCCCGGCTCGCTTTCGCTCGCGCAGGCATACGACGTCGCGGCGTTCGTGCTGAGCCATCCGCGCCCGCGGTTTCATAAGAACGCGCTCGTCGTCACGCCACGGCTGTCCGCGAAGTTCTTTTAAGAAATTTCGGCGGCCGCCGGCTCGCTTGAGCGATTGGTCCTAGGCGTCGGGCGTGCCGAAAGATAAAATGAAGCGGTCTTGGAAAGAACCGTCGTCAGCGTGACGCTCCCCGAGATGGGCGAGTCGGTTACGCAAGGCTCCATTGTCGAGTGGCTCAAGAAGCCCGGCGAGTTCGTCGCCGAGGGCGACCCGCTCGTCGAGGTGACGACCGACAAAGTCGACGTCGAAGTTCCGGCGACCGCATCGGGCCAAATCAGTAAAATTCTTGCGCGTGAAGGCGAGACGGTTGCCGTCGGCTCGGTGCTGGCCGAAATCGACACCGCAAAGAAAGACGGAGCCGTAAAGACCGCGGTTACCACCGGCAATGGCGCGCCGGCGGCGAGCACGCCTGCCGTGCGAGAAGCGCCCTCCGCGCAGGAAGCACCCGCCCGCGGCGATGCGGTTGCAGATCACCCCGCAGAGCGTCTCGCTCGACAGCTCGACGTGGATCTGTCGCGCGTTCGCGGCTCCGGTCCCAACGGGCTGATCCTGCGCTCCGACGTCGCCGCGCAAGCGCAGCTGGCCCGGCGGCGGGAACCCTCCCCGGCAACGCCGGCCTTGCCGATCCCGTCGAACGCGAAGGTCTCTCCGCTGAAGGGGCCGGCCGCGGCACTTTCCAGCTACATGGAACAGAGCTTGTCGATTCCAACCGCGACGAGTTTTCGCAGCGTGCCGGTTGACGTACTCGACGCTCGGCGCAAGGAGCTCAACGGCGCAGTTAAAGCTGCTGGGCGCAGCGAGCGTATCTCGTTCACGCATCTGATTGCGTACGCGATGGTACGAGCGGCCCACGAACTGCCGTTCATTACGTGGTCCTTCCGCCGCGATGAAGCGGGCGCGCCGATTCGCATCGAGCCGGGGATTCATCTCGGGCTCGCAGTGGACACCGAACGCAAAGACGGCAGCCGCGCGTTGCTCGTGCCGGTGATTCGAGACGCCGACGCTCTGGATTTCGCGAGTTTTCGCGAGAGCTACGAAGAGCTGGTTAAGCGAGCCCGCGAGAACAAGCTCGTGCCGGACGAACTGCAAGGTGCGTCGTTTACGCTGACCAATCCGGGCGGCATCGGGACGAACGCGTCGGTGCCGCGTTTGATGCTCGGTCAAGGCGCAATCATCGCGACCGGCGCAATCGGTTATCCGCCGGGTTTTGGAACCGCCAACGAGCAGTCACTGCGGCTGCTCGGCGTTTCGCGCGTGATGCAGCTCACCAGCACCTACGATCACCGCGTCATTCAAGGCGCACAATCGGGTGAATATCTGCGTCGCGTCGACGAACTTCTGCAAGGTAAGGAAGGCTTCTACGAGGCGATCTTTGCGTCGCTCGGATTGCAAGCCGCGCCCGTACCACAGGTTACGATGGCGGCCGTTTCGCCGGCCGCCGCGGCACCCTCGGACGAAATGCTGCGAGCCGCCGCCGCGGGCATGGCGATCGTATCGGCATATCGTCGCCACGGCCATCTGGCCGCGAATCTCGATCCGCTCGGCGCGTCGCCGGTTGGCGATCCGTCGCTCGAGCCGCAGACCTACGGGCTCACGCCGGCCCTGCAAAGTGCGATTCCCGCCAGCGTGCTGCAGGTGAAAGTGCCGGGCAACACCTTGGCCGAGGTCTTACCGCGCCTGCGCGAGACCTACAGCTCGACGATCGCGTACGAGATCGAGCATATCTCGGATGCCAATCAACGCACCTGGCTGCGCGACTATATCGAAGCGGGACGCAACAAAGTCAAGCAATCGCCGCAGCGGCAAATCGACGTTCTCTCCCGGCTAACGAAGGTCGAAGCGTTCGATCGTTACGTTCGCAAGACGTTCTTGGGTCAGAAGACGTTCTCGGGCGAAGGCCTCGACGTCATGGTCCCGATGCTCGAAGAAGTGCTCGATATGCTGGCCGACGACGGCGTCGCCAACGCCGTGCTCGGCATGGCGCACCGCGGGCGCCTCAACGTGATCGCGCACGTCGTTAATATGCCGTACGAAGACGTGATGACCGAGTTCGAAGCGGCGCAATACCGCGGCAGTTTGGGCGACGACGACGTCATGGGTGATGTGAAGTATCACCATGGGGCTACCGGTACGTTCACGACGTCCAAGGGCAAAGCGATCGCCGTTACGCTCGAACACAACCCGAGTCACCTGGAGGCCGTCGATCCGGTCGTCGAAGGGAGCGCGCGTGCGTTGCAGACCGATCACGCGCACGGCGTTCCGTCACAGGATCACAAGCGCGCCGTTCCGATCCTGATTCATGGGGACGCAGCCTTTCCCGGCCAAGGCATCGTTGCCGAAGTCCTGAACTTGCAGTCGCTTCCGGGTTACGAAACCGGCGGTACCATTCACCTCATCGCGAACAATCAAATCGGCTTCACGACCGATCCGGCCGACGCGCGCTCGACGCGGTACGCATCCGATCTGGCGAAGGGCTTCGACATCCCGATCGTTCACGTCAATGCCGACGACGTCGATGCTTGCATCGCCGCGGTCCATCTCGCGATCGATTTTCGCCGGGCGTTCGGCCGCGACTCGCTGATCGACTTGATCGGCTATCGCCGCTTCGGCCATAACGAGCAAGACGAGCCGGCGTACACGCAGCCGCAGATGGACGAGCGGATCAAGAATCATCCGACGGTGCGCGAGCTCTTCGCAAACAAGTTGGTCAATCAGGGGCTGATCACGGCAGATCAGGCGCGCGCCATGGTGGAGCAGGCGACGGAGCGTTTACAGGAGGCGCGACGAGCCGTCAAAGGCGCCTTGGCATCCCACATCCATGGCCGCAAGATTTCCGGAAGCAACACCTTCGACGGCACGGTATTGGCCAAGGTGGAACGATCCGAACTGGTTGCGTGGAGTCACGCACTAACGCAAGTCCCGGCCGGTTTCGAGCTGAATCGTAAGCTGCGCAGTCAATTCGAACGGCGCAGCGCGACGATTGCGGAGAAGGGCATCGTCGACTGGGGTACGGCCGAATCGCTCGCATTCGCATCGCTGCTCACTAGGGGCACGCCGATTCGGCTGACGGGGCAGGATACGGAGCGTGGTACGTTCAGCCACCGTCACGCCGTCTTTCACGATCCGGGCAAAGCAGCGGCATGGATTCCGTTACAGCATCTTTCGGAAGAACAGTCGTCCTTTGAAATTTGGAACAGCCCACTCTCGGAATACGCCTGCATGGGTTTCGAATACGGCTACTCGACGCGGGAGCCGGGAGCGCTCGTTTTGTGGGAAGCGCAGTATGGAGACTTTTTCAACGGCGCCGAGATCGTGGTAGATCAGTTCATCGCCGCCGGACAAGCGAAGTGGGGTCAAACCTCGCGCTTGACGCTGCTGCTTCCCCACGGCTACGAAGGCGGGGGTCCGGAGCACTCGAGTGCGCGTTTGGAGCGCTTCTTGCAGCTCGTCGCCGAAGGGAACTTGCGCGTGGCATCGCCGTCGGTCGCCAGCAACTACTATCACTTGTTGCGCATGCAGGCTCGGTCGCCGATTGCTGTGCCGCTGGTGGTCATGACGCCGAAATCACTCTTGCGCGCCGAGAGCGCCGCCGGAACGCTCGACGACATGGCCGGCGGCAGCTTTGCGCCGGTTATCGACGACCCGCGCCCGATCGATCGCGAAAAGATCGAGAGGCTGATTCTCTGCAGCGGAAAGATTTATCACGATATGGTTGCGCATCCGTCGTACGGTTTGCTGCAGCGCACCGCAATTGCGCGTATCGAGTTGCTGGCTCCGTTGCCCGTCGCGGAGATCAATCGCGTCATCGGACAGTACCCCCAGCTCAAAAAGATCGTTTGGGTGCAGGAGGAGCCGAAGAACATGGGTGCGCGCGCGTTCGTACGGCGCCGGCTGCTCGAAGGCAAGCGCCTTGGCTTCGATATCGAGTACATCGGCCGCGGTTATCGCGCAAGCCCGAGCGAAGGGTACGCCGGCCAGCATGCGGTGGAGCAAGAGCGCATCGTCACAACCGCGCTCTCGGAGTAGCTCCCCTAGGGCTGGTTCTTCTCCTCGAACATTTCGGTCAACAATCGTTCGATGGTGTCGGCATCCGTGAAGAGGCGACGCGTATGCGGTCCGATGAAGCCTTCACGAACCATCGAGTCGAAGAGCGCGAGCAGTGCGTCATAGTAGCCGCGGTAGTTCAACAAGCCGATCGGTTTGTCGTGGATGCGAAGCTGCCGCCAGGTCAGCATTTCGCAAAATTCGTCCATCGTACCGTAGCCGCCGGGAAGCGCGATGAAGGCATCGCTGACGTCCTCCATCAGCGCCTTTCGTTCGTGCATCGTCGTCACGACGTGCAGCTCGGTGAGCCCTTCGTGAGCGATCTCCGTGCGGGCCAGCGTCTGAGGGATGACGCCGATGACTTCACCACCGCAAGCCAGCGCGGTATCGGCAACGATCCCCATCAACCCGATGCTTCCTCCGCCATACACGATTCCATAACCGGCGCGCACGATCGCCTCGGCCGCTTCCCGCGCGATCCGCGCGTACGAGTCGTCGTTTCCGACATGAGATCCGCAAAAGACGCAGATTCGCTTCATCGCCCAGCGGCGTTGGTCGCGTGAGTGCGAGCCGCCTGCCCCTGAAGGTCATCGGGTGGGCTACGGTCGAGTTCGCGCTCCTGACGGCGCTCGCGATCGTGCGCGCCAAGCTGTGGACGTACGGGTCGGATACGGGCACGTTTGCGCAGATCGTCGCCGATGCGTTCGGGGGGATGCGCAACGGCGTCGAAGCGGGATCGCACTTTCGGTATCATTGGTCGCCGTCGCTCGCGTTGCTGTGGCCGCTCGTTGCGCTGACGCACAGCGCGCTGCCGCTGCAGTTGCTGCAAGCCGCGGCAACGGCCGCGTGCGGACCCCTCGTCGCCGTGCTTGCGCGGCCGTATGCCGGCACGAGGCTGGCCAACTTGCTCGGATACGTAACGCTGCTCTATCCGCCGTTGCTGGCGCTGGGCTTCGATGAGTTTCACGAGCTCGGACTCTTTACGCCGTTGGTGCTCGGGCTGTTCGTCGCCGCGGATCGCACGCGTTGGCTGTGGTTTGCGTTTTGCGGCATCCTTGCGGTCGGGTTGCGCGAAGACGCCGCCCTGACGCTCCTCCCGTTCGGCATCGTCTTGATCGCGATTGCTTGCCGATCGGCGGCGCAGGGCCGCGGTCTGCTCGAGGGATTTACCATCGCGCCGCGCGCGCTCGCCGTTGCCGGTGCGGGGCTTACTCTGACCTCGGCCGCGGCGCTCGCTGCATACTACGGAATCATCACGCCGAGGCTCGGCGGCTGGCTGCCAAGTCACTTTTACGTCTATTCGTTTGCGGCCGGCCCCATGGCGCTGGTGGCGGCACCCCTAACGCACCCACGCGAGTTCGTTGCGGCGATCTTTACTTTTGGGCGTTTCACGTACGTGCTCGAAGCGCTCGTGCCGCTTGCGTTTCTACCACTTCGATCGCGGTGGGCGTTGCTCGCGTTGCCGGGCGCGACGATCGTGCTGCTCGCCAACTCCGGATACGTTTGGCGGATGGGCGACCATTATGCGGCGCTCTGGATTCCGTGGCTGCTCGTGGCCGGTGTCGTGGGCGTCGTCGCGCTGCAGCGCCGCGCGAGCGAAACGGTCGCGCGCAAGTGGGCCGCAGCCGCGGCCATACTTTGCGCGATATTCCTGGTTGCATTCGATCCTTTGCATCCGCTGCATTATCTGCATTCCTACTATGGCGATCTGGCCGACGCGCGGCGCGCCATCGCATGCGTGCCGAAAAACGCGTCGCTAGGGACCTACGACGAGTGGTTCTCGGCGATTGCCGCACAGCGCGCGCGCGCGACCATCGACGTAACGTCGGGGACCGATTACCTCGTCTACGCCGACGACTTTCCGAGCACGGCGAATCAGCTGCGCATCCGCCCTGCAGTCGCTGCCGCGGTCGCTCGTGGGCAATACCGCGTCGTTTGCCGCTTCGGTCAAGTCTCGGCCTACGAAGCGTCGGGCCGGCCTTGATTACGGGTCCGAGCCGCTGGACGACGCTGCGGCGACTGCTTCCGGTCCCGTTTCGACGCTTTCCGGAATTTCTGACCGAGATGACGGCGCGTTACGGCAACCTCATCGCGTTTGCGCTGCCGTGGAGATCGTACGTTTTCGTTAACGAGCCGGCGCTCATCAAAGATATTCTCGTCACGCAGCAGCACGCGTTTTCGAAGTCGTTGGGAACCCGAGTGCTCCGAATGCTCCTCGGCGAAGGACTGCTCACCAGCGAAGATCCGCTCCATCGGCGGATGCGCCGCATCGTCCAGCCGGCCTTTCATCACAAGCGCGTCGCGGAATACGCGCGCATCATGGAGCGTGATGCGCGTGAGTTTACGGATCGCTTGAGGCCCGGGGAACACCTCGACGCGCACGCGGCGATGACGGAGCTGACGCTGCGCATCGCAACGGAGACGCTCTTTGGCAGCGACGAAAGCGAATCGGCTCACAGCGTCGGCGATGCGCTGCGCTTGATGATGGCAGAGTTTCCATACATGTTGACGCCGCTGAGCGCGCTGCGCCAACGCTTGCCCTTTCCCAACACGCTGCGTTTTGGGGCGGCGCGCAAAATGCTGGATGAGATAATCTACGGTCTCATCGCCCGGCGGCGCGCCGGCGGAGTCGACCGCGGCGACGCGCTCTCGATGCTCCTGGCTTCGCAGGACGCCGAAACGGAACAGCAGCCGCACGACGAGCAGATTCGGGATGAGATCATGACGCTCTTTATGGCGGGTCACGAAACGACCGCCAATGCCTTGACCTGGGCGCTCTATCTCCTGGCCCAGCATCCGGCGGTCGACGAGCGTACCGCCGTTGCCGCGCGCGCCGGCGATGCGGAATACGTCGGGCGCGTCGTCAAGGAAGTCTTACGCCTCTATCCGCCTGCATGGATCATCGGACGGGAGGCGCTGCGCGACGTGACCTTGGCCGATGGCAGCGTCATCCCGCGCGGAACGACCGTTTTTGCCGCACCGCTGCTGCTCCACCGGCGGCCGGAGTACTTTGCCGACCCGGAGCGATTCGATCCGGACCGCTGGCTAGGGCCCGAGCCCGCACCGTTTTCATATATCCCGTTCGGCGGCGGCGCGCGCCGCTGCATCGGTGAAGAGTTTGCTGCGCGTGAAGCGGCGATCGTACTGGAGCAGCTGATGCAGCGTTACCATTTCGCGCTCGCGCCCGGCGCGCGCGTCGGCGTGGCCCCTTTGGTGACACTCCGTCCAGACGGCCCGGTGATGATGATAACTAGTGCTCGAACGCGGTGATGCTTTCGTCCGGCGCGGCCGGCTCGACGCGTCCGCCCAGATATTTGCCGAGAAAGGCTTCCACGGCGGCGTCGAAGCGGCGACTATTCTCCGGACGCGCGAACCCGTGTCCCTCATCCGGAAAAACGATGTATTCGACCGGTTCGTCGTTCTTGCGCATCGCGGCAACGATCTGGTCGCTCTCGCGTTCGTTGACGCGCGGATCGTTGGCCCCTTGCCCGATGAGCAGCGGAACTTTGATCTGATCGGCCTTGAATAACGGTGATTGCGAATTGAGGAACGCAACCGTGTCGCCCATTCGGATTGCAAACGTCGCCCGGACCGTCGACCAGTACGGAGGAATCGATTGAAGCAAGGTGTTCAAATTCGAAGGCCCCACTATGTCGACGCCCGCCGCGAAGGCATCGGGTGAGAATGCAACGCCTGCGAGCACCGCGTAACCGCCGTAGCTGCCGCCCATGATCGCCACCTTCGCGGGATCGGCATAACCCGCAGCCACGGCCCAGTTCTTGGCGTCGATGAGATCCTGGTGCATCGTGCCGGCCCATTGCCGGTTGCCGGCGTTAAGAAAGCTCTTTCCATAGCCGGTCGAACCGCGGAAGTTCGGTTGCAGCACTGCGTAGCCGCGATTCGCCAGCCATTGTACCTGGCCGTTGTAGCCCCACGAGTCGCGCGCCCACGGGCCGCCGTGCGGGAATAAGACCATCGGCAGATTCTTCGGCGCAACGCCGACGGGCAGCGTCAGGTACCCGTGAATGGTCAGGCCGTCGCTCGCCTTGTAGCTGATCGGCTGCATCGACGCAAGCTTGTAGCTTAACAATGCCGGGCGAGAGACGAAAAGGAAGCTCCCGTGCTTTGTGGCCCGATCGTAAGAATAGTATGCGATTGGGCCGTTATCGACGAAATAGGCGACGATCAGCCGTCGACCGTTTGACGTACTGCTGAGGAACCCAATGTCTCCATCGTGCAGTTTCTTGAGAGCATCGAAATCCGGCCGATACGCCGGATCGATGACGTCCCACTGCGTTCGGTCGCGTTCGAACGCAACCGCGACGAGCTTCCTGGTTCGCGCATCGATCAGCGGGGCTCCGACATCGTACGTCGGATCGGAAGCCACGACCGAATACTCGCCGCTGGTCAGATCGTAGCGAAGCAGGCGCGCCGAGTTTGCGCCTATGCTCGACGAAACGTACAGCGATCGATTGTCTGCGCTGAACGCGACTGGAGCGATCTGATCGTCGGGCGATGCCTTCAAGAGCGTGTGCCACGCGACGGTCGGATTCGCGCGAACCAGAATTTCGGTGAAGCCGTCGGCGTCGTTCTGGGTTGCCGCTCGGACGACGAGGTTGTTGTCCTCGGTCCATCCCCCGACCCTTCCAGGATTGCGCGTGTCGAGCGTTGCCGCGCCCGTCCGCAGATCTACCCGATAGACGTCGAAGACGTTCGGGTCGCGCTGGTTGGATGAGACGAGGATCACACTGCGAAAACGCGGGTCGACGTTTTCGATGTCTGACCGCACCTTTTCGCCGAAAGGAGTTAGATCGCGGTTCGATCTCGTCGCGATGTCAACCTGATAGACGTGGAAATTTTCGTTGCCGCCTTTATCTTGTTCGTAAAGGACGTGCTTTGAATCGGGCTGCCAGACGACGTTGCGGATGGGGCGCGAAGGATCCGTCGCCACGACGCGATCGTCACTTTGACCCACGGTCCGCACCCAGATCGAGAGCACTCCATTAGACGGGGCGAGGTACGCGAGCATCGCTCCGTTGGGTGAAATTACCGGCGACACATTCCGCGGGTTTCCGAAGAGGACGGCGCGAGGAATGAGTGGTGGGAGATCGGCTCGGACCGCGAGCGGTGCCGCGAATACCAGCGCTGCGGCGAGCGCTGTCAAGAGTTTCGCGTGAAGCCGGCCGTTCATTACGCCACCACCAGCTGTTCGTCGCCGAGCCCGGCCTTGCGGATGGCGTCGTGAATCATTTCATCTTGGATTTCGCGCACGTTCCAACGAGCTTGGGCTTCGGGCGTGAGTTGATCGATTGGATCGAAGTAGAGAAACGCCTTGCCGGGCTTGACGCTCGGCGCCGCATAGACCGCGATCCCGTTTTCGCGATCGTAGTATTCGAAGGAATGGACGTCGCGCTTGCCGCCGCCGCCGGGCGCATCGCACACGAACGTGGGCGTGTTAAATCCGGCCGTACTGCCGCGGACGAACTTTTCGTCTTCGACCGCCGTGGCGATCGTCGTACGCAGATCCTCGACGCCTTTGACCATGTCGTGCATGTAAACGTAGTATGGGTGCACGTTCACGTGGCCGAGCCGCTTCACGAGCAGCTGCATGCGCTCTCGCGAATCGTTCACGCCTCGAATCAGGACCGATTGATTGCGCGTAAAGATGCCGCGTTCGAAGAGCACCCGCATCGCCTTTTGCGTAATCCACGTGATCTCTTCGGGGGCGTTGAAGTGCGTGTGTAAGACGACCTCTTTGCCGAGGGTGCGTCCCCGTTCCACGATCCCCGTCAGCGCGTCGAGCCACTCGGTGTGCGTGAGCAGCTTCATCGGCATGATCGCCGGCCCTTTGGTTGCGAATCGCATGCGGCGCACGTGGGGAATGTCCAGCAGGGCGTTACCGATGAATTCGATGTTTTTGGGCGGGAGCTGGTAGACGTCGCCGCCGGAGATCACGATATCTTCGAGTTCGGGCCGCTCGGCGATGTACGCAAAGGCGTCCTGCCACTGCTTGGGCGTTTTAGCGAGCGAGACTTTATCGACGTTCTCCGTGTCGGGACCGATTGCGTAGCTGCGCGTGCAGAACCGGCAATAGACCGGGCAAACGTTGAGCGGAAGAAAGAGTGCCTTGTCGACGTAGCGGTGCACGAGTCCCGGCACGGGCGAATCCTGCTGCTCGTGCAGCGAGTCGAGCGTCAGACGCGGATGATCCGGCAGCAGGGTGGATTCCAGTGGAATGAACTGCCGTCGAATCGGATCGTTGACCGGATCGTTCCAGTCGATCAGCGCGATGGCATACGGTGAAACCCGCACCGCCATCGGCGCGCGACGGAATCCGGCCTCGGCATCGCGATAGAAATCCGCCGAACAGACCTGGCGAATCGTCTCCAGCAGCTCTTCCGCCGTCTTTACCGATTTGCGTTGCTGCCACAGGTGGTCGAGGAACGTTGCTTCGTCTACCTCGGCGTAGGCGGGAATATGCCGCCAAAACTCTCCCTGCTTGAGGTTCTTGTATTCGAACTGTTCGGGCGGTGCCGGCGGCTTGAGATGGGGCGTGAGCGTGAGCGTGTCGATCATGTACTTTTCCTCGCGTACTTGTGATTAAAATAGGCGTGCAAATCGGGATGGTCCCGCAGCGTCTGCAATGCGGTCTGGGCGTGACCTTTGGTATAGCCGTTGCCGATGATCATGGTGACGTCGCGGCCGATGCCCTCGGCGCCGAGCGCCGCGGCCGTGAACGAGGTGGACATCGAAAAGAAATAGACCGTGCCGCCGTCCCGGGCGCACAGAATCGAGGCGAGCTCGGTGCCGGGGACGTTCACGCAGTTGATCACGAGGTCTGCCAGCTCGGGCGCGATCGCCTCGAGTTGCGCACTTGCATCCAGCGCTCGCCGCGCGTCGGCTACGATGAGGTGATCCACCAGACCGGCGCGCTGCAAGAGCTGCGCCGACGGCGTCGTCGAATCGGGCACGAGTCCGATCACGCGTCCCTCCGAACCGACGCAAGCCTTGGCTTGCGCGCACGACAACAAACCGCTCTTGCCGTCCGCACCGATGATTGCGACGATCTGTCCGGGGGAGCATAAGCGCCGCACCTGCGCCGGCGCACCGGCAACGTCGAAAACCGCGAGCGCGACGCCTTCGTCGATATCGCCCGGCAGGCGCGCCCAAAGCGCGCTCTCAAAGAGAATCGCTTTGCCGCGGACCCAAATGCGGCCGGTTGCGACGTCGACGTCCTGGACCGTCTCGATGTGCAACGGCGTCAGCGTCAAGGAAACGAGTGAAGCGATCCGGTCGCCTACGTTGAGATCCAACTTGTCCTGGAGCGACGCGCCGATCTCGAGCACGCGTCCGACGAACATTCCGCCGCTTCCGGTAACGGGATTGTGCTGCTTGCCGCGTTCGCGAACGATCTCGGCGACGCGCTCGCCGATTTGCCGCGCGTCGAACCCGCACGCTTCACCGAGCTGCCGGAACGAGGCGGAATCGATGTTGAGAACTTCAACCTCGCACAGCACCTCGTTTTCAGCGGCTACCGGCGTATTGTCGATGCGCCACGCATCCTGCGGCATCGCTCCGGCCGGTTCGAGTACGCGATGCGCGCCCAATGGATGGCAGCGCGAAGCTACCGTTTGCTTCACGAGCGCACCGTCACGCCGCCACGGTCGAACGGCATGCTGAGGACGATCGTCGTGCGCGTCCGCGCCATTCCGGGGGTCGCCTTGAGGCGCGCCAGCAGCTCGTCGAGATGCTGCGTCGAGCGCGTGACGACTTTGCAAAGGAAGGTCTCTTCGCCGGCAACCGAATGCACTTCGCAAATCTCCGGCATCTCGCTCAACCGACGGGTGAATTCGTCATACGCGCAATCCGGCGACGTGTAGCAGCTGACGAAGGCCGTCAAGTTCATTCCGAGACGAGTGGCGTCGAGTTGCGCCGAGTAGCCTCGGATGTAGCCACGCTGCTCGAGCCGCTTGACTCGGTCGTGGACCGCCGGCGCCTTGAGACCCACGGCTTGACCGAGTTCGGTAAAGGTAGAGCGCGCGTTGCGTTGCAACGCGTCCAAGAGTCGGAGGTCTAGCTCGTCGAGCTCTTCGGTCAGCAGCACCATATTCGACACAGGAGGGAGAATTGCCGAACAATTTTCGGCATCCTCAGCATAACACCACTAATCCATTCGGCGCAAGCGCCTCTCTACCGCTAACAATCCTCCTTGGCGTGGTGGCCCTCCTGAGCGCCTGTGCCGCTCCCTCAAGCGAGCGAGCTAAGGCGACGGTAAGGTTCGACTTAGCAGCCGATCCCCGGAACCTCAACCCGCTCTTCTCGAATCCCGACGCCGCCTCAGTGGAGCAGCAAATCGCTCGCTTGGCTTTCGAACCGTTTGTCGATTTTGACGGACGCGGCCGCGTCCGTCCCGAGTTGCTCCAAGAGATTCCAACCGTCGCCAACGGCGGGTTGTCGAAGGACGGCCGTACGATCCGTTATCGCCTGCGCGGTGGCGTCGTGTGGAGCGACGGGCGGCCGGTGACGGCGGCCGACGTGCTTTTCACGCTGCACGCAATTCTCGACCCGCATAATCCCGTTCGTTCGCATGAGGGCTACGAGCTCATCGATCGCGCCTACGCGCTCGACTCCCGAACGGTTCTGTTCCATCTCCGCCGCGCCTGGGCGCCGGCGGCCACGACGTACTTTTCGTACGGATTCTCGCCGCAGTTCGTTCTGCCGGCGCACGTGCTGGCCGCGCAAACGCGGCTCGACCGCGCGGCATTCAACGCTGTCCCAAGCGTCGGCGACGGCCCGTTTCGCTTTCTCTCGTGGAAGCGCGGCGAGGGTTTACGATACGTCGCGAACTCCCGGTATTGGCGCGGCCGGCCATCCGTGGAGGGTCTCGCGATTCGCACGATTCCGGATCCGTCCACGAACCTGCTCTTGCTCCAATCCGGCGAGCTCGACTGGAATCTCATCGCTCCGGCGCAACTTGCGGTCGTCCGCGGGAACCCGAACCTCGCGTTCGTAACCGTACCGACCGCCGTAGTCGCCGGGCTCGCGTTCAACACGTCGCATCCTCCGCTCGACGACGTCCGCGTGCGCCGCGCGTTGGCGACGTCGATCGACCGAAACGCCATCTCTCGGAAAGTCACGCTGGGGCTGTATCCCGTCACCGATATGATTCAGCCACGTTTTTCGTGGGCGTTCGATCCATCGGTTCGAGAACCGCAGTATGACCCGACCGGCGCCGATCGACTCTTCGAGGCTGCGGGATGGCTGCGCGGTTCCGACGGAATGCTGCGGCGCGGCGGAGCGCTCTTGCACCTTACGTACGTCCAATTTCCGGAAACCGCGACCGGCGTTCGCGTCGCCGCGGCCGTTCAAGCGGCGTTGCGCCAACGCGGGGTTGACGTCGAGATCAAGGCGGTCAGCAACGCACAGCTCTTTCTGCCTCGGACGGGTGTTCTCGCGAGCGGAACGTTCGATCTGGCGTACGTGCCGTGGACGATGGGGGCCGATCCCGATGACTCGTCGGTGCTCGGATGCGGCGGAGCCTCGAATTACATGCGTTGGTGCGATACGCGGGTGGAGCGGCTCGAACGTGCCGCACTCAACACGATCGACACCGCGCTGCGAAAACGTTTCTACGCGCAAATCGGGCGGCTGGTCGCGAGTGAGGTTCCGATCCTCTACCTCTTCAATGCGAACTATGTCTATGCATATCGCAAGCGCCTTTCCGGTTTTGCGCCGAATGCTTTTTTGCCCACGTGGAACGCCTATCAATGGAAGTTGGCAAAGTGAGGATTTTAGCGGGCGGCGTGCGAACGCCCGTTTCGTAAATGAGCGCCAATCTTGTGAGAGCGGCCTCGTGATCGAGTTCTTCCTTCGGCGGCCGCTCTTTGCGGGCGTCTTGAGCTTCATCGTGCTGCTTGCCGGCCTCATCACGATACCGAACCTGCCGATCTCGCAGTATCCGCAGATCTCTCCGCCGACGGTTACCGTCACGTCGCAATACCCCGGCGCCAGCGCGGCGATGGTGATGCGCTCGGTTACGACGCCGCTCGAGATCAACATCAACGGGGCCGACGGCCTGCAGTACATGCAGTCGTATTCCAGCGCAAACGGCACCAGCGTCATCACCTTCACGTTTGCGTTGGGCACCGACCCGACCACCGATCAGACCAACGTCCAACACGGTGTCGACTTGACGTTGGCACAGCTGCCCAGCGCCGTTCAAAACCAGGGCGTCAGCGTCCAGAAAAGTTCCGGCAACATCACGATCGCTGTGGCGATGCTCTCTACCAGTTCGGCCGTTTCCGACGTGGCGGTGAGCAACTACGCGGACCTCAACGTTATCGAAGAGCTCAAACGGGTTCCCGGCGTCGGACAGGTCGCGGTCCTGGGCGATCGCACGTACGGCATGCGCATCTGGGTCGACCCGCACAAACTGCAGGCCAATAACATCTCGCTCGATACGCTGCTCGGCGCGATTCGCCAAAACAATGCCGACGTCGCGCCCGGTGCGATCGGCCAGCCGCCGACCACGGGTTCGCAGCCGTTCCAGATTCCGATTCAGATCAACGGACGGCTGCAAAGCGTGGACGAGTTCAAGAAGATCGTCGTAGCGGCGCAGCCCAACGGCGGCTATCTGCGGCTCGGCGACTTGGCCCAGGTGCAGTTGGGCGCGCAGAACTACGTGACGTCGGCCCGCTATAACGGCGAAACCTCGGTGGTCCTCGCAATCGAGGGAGAACCGACCGCAAATTCGCTTCAGATCTCGCAGAACGTCCGCGCGACGATGGCCAGGATCGCCGAGCACATGCCGCCCGGCATCGCCTACAAGATCGCCTTCGACACCTCCGATTTCGTGCGCGCCTCGATCAAAGAAGTCGTCGTAACGCTGCTCATCGCGATCCTGCTGGTCGTTCTCGTCATCTTCATTTTTTTGCAGAACTGGCACAGCACGATCATTCCTTCGATCACGATACCCGTCTCGCTCATCGGGACGTTCGCGGCGATGAAGCTGCTCGGCTTTTCAATCAATACGCTCACGCTCTTCGGGCTGACGCTCGCGACCGGGCTGGTCGTCGACGACGCCATCGTCGTGCTCGAGAACATCGTGCGTCATATCGTCGACGATAAGACCAATCCGTTCCAAGCGACCGCACGCGCGATGCGCGAGATCGGCGGCGCGGTCGTCGCCACCTCCCTCGTCCTGATGTCGGTGTTCGTACCCGTGGCCTTCTTGCCGGGAACGACCGGACTGCTCTTCCAGCAGTTTGCATTGACGATGGCGGCTTCGATCGGCATCTCGCTGTTTACCGCGATGACGCTCGCCCCGGTGCTCACGTATAAGTTCGTGCACGGGGCCGAGCCTACGACGAACCGCTTCATGCTCTGGTTCAACCTGCGCCTGCACGCGATGACCGTGTGGTATCAAGGCTTAGTCCCGAAACTGATCCGGCGCCAGCGGCTCATGATCGCCGTCTTCCTGGGCGGCATCGTACTGCTCGGCGTCATGTTCAAAATCACGCCGCAAGGCTTTCTGCCCAACGAAGATCAGAGTTTGCTCTATGTGTTGGTGACGCTGCCGATTCAGTCGTCGATGGATCAGACCACGGCCGCCGTCAAAAAGCTCGAAGGCGTCATGCATTCGATGCCGCAGGTCGAGGCGGTCACTTCGGGGATCGGATTCGGCTTCGCCAACAACAGCTCGAATCAGGCCACGATCTTCGTCCAGCTCAAACCGCTCTCCGAACGCCACGGCGTGCAGAACAGCTCGCTGGGGCTTCAGTATGCCCTGTACACCCGGTTTGCAAAAATTCCGGGCGTTACCGCTCTCCCGGCGAATCCGCCGGCGATCCCCGGCCTGGGCTCGACCGGCGGTTTTGCGATCCAAATCGAAGACATCAACAACCTCGGCTTGCCGACGCTGAACAAAGTCGGGAACGCGATCGTCGCACAAGCCAAAAGCGATCCCACCCTGTCGCAAGTGCGCATCCCGACCACGTTGACGGGCACGTATTTGGTAACCAAGTTCGACCGATCTAAAGCCCTCGCGTTCGGCGTAACGCCGCAAGCCTTCTTCGACACGATCAACGCGACGACCGGATCGACCTTCGTGAATTTCTTCGACTATGGAACGCGCTCGTACCAAGTCATCGTTCAGGCCAAGAGCAAGCAGCGCACGACGCCGCAAGATTTCTCTCGGATCTACGTCGCGAATTCCGCGGGCGCCATGATGCCGGTGAGCCAGTTCCTCGATACGACGACCGCTCAGGACAACGTCGCGATCATGCGCTTCAACGAATATAATGCTTATGAGATCGACGGTTCACCCGGCTCGAGCGCCAGCTCCGGCGACGCGTTGAACGCGATCCAGCGACTCGTGCTCAAGAACATTCCCAAAGGCATGAGCTACGAGTGGAGCGGCATCGCGCGCCAGCAAGTTGAAAGCGGCCCGCAGACGATCGCCGTCTTTGGCATGGGGCTGCTCTTCGTCTTTCTGGTGCTGGTCGCGCAGTACGAGAGCCTCGCGACGCCGTTCGTCATCATGCTGGCAGTGCCGCTCGCGCTGCTGGGTGCGATCGGCGCGATTTACATTCGTCGCCTGGTCGAGCTCGCCAGCCAAATCATCCATTCGGTCCTCGCCGGTCACCCCGTCCCGATTCCCATCACCTCATCGGACATCTACGCCCAGATCGGTTACGTCATGCTGATCGGCCTTGCGGCGAAGAACGCGATCTTGATCGTCGAGTTTGCAAACCAGCTGCGCGAGCAGGGGCTCGAGGCGGTCGACGCGGTGGCGCACGCGGCCGCAACGCGTTTGCGTCCGATCTTGATGACGTCGATCGCGTTCATCCTCGGCATCATCCCGCTGGCCTTCGCGCACGGCGACGGCGCGCAATCGCGCATTTCACTGGGAACCGCGGTGTTGGGCGGAATGCTGATTTCGACGATTCTCAATCTGGCGATCGTGCCGGTGCTCTACGTCGTCGTGATCGAGCTCACCGAACGCACCCCGCCGCTGTCGCCTCCGCCCTTGCCGGGTGGTGCTACAACGCTTTGACGGCGGCCGCCAACGCATCCACCGAGGCTTTGGCGTCACCAAAGAGCATCGAAGTGTTGGGCAGCTCGTAGAGCGGATTCTCGATACCGGCGAATCCCGAACGCATCGACCGCTTGAGCACCACGACGTTGGATGCCTTATCCACGTCCAAGATCGGCATGCCGTAAATCGGCGAACTCTTCACCGTGCGCGCCGCGGGATTCGTCACGTCGTTGGCCCCGATAACGAGGGCGACGTCGGCCGTGGGAAACTCCGGATTGGCATCGTCCATATCTTGCAGCTGATTGTATGGCACGTTCGCTTCGGCGAGCAGCACGTTCATGTGTCCCGGCATGCGTCCCGCCACCGGATGAATTGCGTACAACACTTTGACGCCGCGCTTTTCGAGCTGGTCGGCGAGGGCCTTGACGCCGTGCTGCGCCTGCGCGACCGCCATGCCGTATCCGGGAACGAAGATGACCTTCCCGGCGTATGCGAGCATGACCGCGACGTCGTCGGCGCTCGTGCTGCGGATTTGCTGAACGCCTCCGGCGCTCGTGATCTCGGTGCCGCCGGCGGCGCCGAACGCGCCGAAGAGCACGTTGGTCAGCGGACGGTTCATCGCCCGGCTCATCGCGACGGTCAAAATCGTTCCGCTCGCGCCGACGAGCGCGCCGCAGATGATCAGCAACGTCGAGTTGATCTCGAATCCGGTGATCGCCACCGCGACGCCGGTGAACGAGTTCAGCATCGAGATCACGACCGGCATGTCGGCGCCGCCGATCGGCAAAACGAAGAGCACTCCGAGCAGCAGAGCACCAACCAGCAGTCCGGTGAACGCCGACGTCGGAATCGCTCCGAGCGTCGCAACGAACCATATCGCCAAGCCCAGGATGGCGAGTAGCACGATGCCGTTGACGATTTGCTGCCCCGGATAGGTGACGGGGCGTCCGGTCATCAGCTCCTGCAGCTTCAAAAATGCGACGATCGATCCGGCAAAACTAATCGAGCCGATGATAGCGGAGAGCACCAACGAAACCGCGACCACCTCATCCAAACCCGTTCCCGGAGTCGCGATGAAGTACTGAATTGTCGAAATCAGTGCCGCCGCGCCGCCGCCGGCGCCGTTATAGAGCGCGACCATTTGCGGCATTGCCGTCATCTTCACTTTAACGGCGGCGTAGATTCCAATCAGCGCGCCGAGCGCGATCCCAGTTGCCACGGCTGGCCAACCGACCCCCCCGGTTCGCAGCAGAATGCCGACTAACGCGATCGCCATGCCGAGCATCGCGAGCCGATTTCCGCGCCGCGCGGTGGCCGGTGAGTTCAGCTCGTGAAGGCCGTAAATGAAGAGTCCGATCGCGAACAGATCGGCCAGATCGACGGCGACGTTCACTTGCGGTCCTCGCGCCGCCGGAACATCTGCAGCATGCGTTCGGTCACCGCAAAGCCGCCGAAGACGTTAATCGCGCCAAGCGTTACCGCGGCAACGGCCAGCACGGTCAAAATCGCGCTATGGCCCGCGCCGAAAAGCGCCGCGACGATGACGATTGCGCCGGCAAGCACGATGCCGTGTATCGCGTTGGTCGCCGACATCAAAGGCGTGTGGAGCGTCGTCGGGACTTTTGAAATTACCTCGAATCCGACGAATATCGCGAGCACGAGCACGGTCAGCGGTGCGACCAAATGGGCCAGTTCGTTCACGCGGAGCTTCCTCCGATCGATACCTTACCGTCCCGCGCGATAACCGCTCCTTTGGCGACGTCGTCCTCCATGTCGATCGTCAGTGCGCCGTCTTTTATCCACGGCGAAAGCAGCGCGTAGACGTTTCGCGAGTACAATCGGCTGGCGTCTGCGGGCATCGTGCTCGGCAAGTTGGTGGTGCCGACGATGGTCACGCCGTTCGGGGTCGTTACGACCTGGTCGGTAACGGTTAGCGCGCAGTTGCCGCCGGCTTCAGCTGCCAGATCGACGATGACGCTGCCGGGTTTCATTGCGGCGACGGCAGCTTCGCTGATGAGAATCGGCGCTTTGCGTCCGGGAACCAGTGCGGTTGTGATGACGACGTCGTTCGCGCCGATTTGCTCGACCATCCAGGCGCGCTGCCGTTCCTGTTGCTCCGGAGTCAGCTCCTTCGCGTATCCGCCCGAGCCCTCGGCGTCTGCGCCGAGATCGAACTCGAGAAAGCTTGCGCCCAGCGATTGGATCTGTTCCTTGACGGCCGCACGAACGTCGTAGCCACTGACGACGGCGCCGAGCCGCCGCGCGGTCGCGATCGCCTGCAAGCCCGCGACGCCCGCGCCCAGGACGAGGAGTTTGGCCGGAGCGATCGTGCCGGCCGCGGTCGTGAGCATCGGAAAGAACTTCGGCAGTGTCGCTGCGGCGAGCAGGACGGCCTTATAACCCGCGATGTTGCTCTGCGACGAGAGCGCATCCATTGGCTGCGCGCGCGTGATGCGCGGAATCATCTCCATTGCGAGCGCGGTGAGGTTGTGCGCGGCAAGCCGTTGCGCGTAACTCGGGTCTCCAAGCGGATTGAGAAAACCGACGACCACGCTGCCCGGCCGTAACGCCTCCAGCGCATCGTCGCTCGGGCGGCCCACCGTGATCAACACGTCGGCCGCGCGTGCGAGCGATTGTACGTCGTCGGCAAACGTCGCCCCGGCCGATTCGTACGCCCGGTCGAGAAAGGCTGCAGCGTCGCCCGCACCGCGCTGCAAGCGCACGTCGACGTTCGATTTGCGCAATCGCGAAACCGTTTCGGGCACGAGCGCTACCCGGCGCTCCTTTACGGCATTCTCGCGAGGAACGGCCACGATCATACTCTACGCATACGTCCCGCTAGTTGCGGCGCCCTTCGTTGCGGGGATTGCTTATTCGATCCTGACGACGTTGCGCAGAACGCCGATTCGCTCGATTTCCACTTCCAGTACGTCGCCATCGGCGAGAAACTCGGGCGGATTACGGGCGAATCCGACACCCTCCGGCGTTCCAGTGGCGATGACGTCGCCGGGAAGCAGCGTCATTCCTTTGGAGAGCTCGGCGATGAGGCGCGGCAGCTTGAAGATCATGTCGGACGTGTTGGCGTGCTGCTTTTGTGTCCCGTTCAAGCGGAGTGAGAGCTGTAATGATTGCGAGTCGCCGATCTCTTCGGGAGTGACGATCCACGGCCCGATCGGGCAGCTTTCATCCAGGCTCTTTCCCTTGAACCATTGGCCGTGCCGCCGCTGGAGATCGCGCGCGGTGAGATCGTTGAGAGCGGTATAGCCGAAGACGACGTGGAGCGCTTCGGGTTCGGGCACGTTCTTGCACGTTGCGCCGATCACAACCGCCAGCTCCGCCTCAAAGTCGTATTCCTGCGAGATTCGCGCGTCGAAGTGCAGCGCGGCGTTCGGCGCAGCAATCGCGGTTGACGCTTTGGTAAAGAACGTAGGAACGTCGGGAAGCCGGAGCTCGCGGCCGGCGGCGCGCGCACCTTCGCGCGCGTGCTCGAGGTAGTTGCGCCCCACGCAAAACACGTTGCGGGCCGGCCGTACCGGGGCATCGAGTACGACGTCCGAGAGTTTCACGAGCTCGTGCCGCATATGCCAGGCGATTCGTTCGTGCGGCGCGAGCGCGATGTACTCGCGCAGAGTTGGGGTGGCAATGGTGCGGATCGCGTCGCCTTCGAGCACACCCGGCCGCGCCTCGCCGTCGGCCGGCCGGTAGGTGACGAATCTCAACCTGGCGGTAGTGTCGGGGGCTTCGAGCTCGGGGTGGGCGAAACGCCGCGGATTTGATTGAGCGACGGCAACTTCGCGTTTCGCTCTTGCTGTTTTTTCTGTTCCTCGATTGCCTGTTTCTGCGCTTCGAGCGCTTGTTTGTGGGCGATGCCTATCATGACGTTGGCGGCGCCTTCAGAGTTCGCCCAGCTTCCGCCGGCCGAAACTAGCGAAATGCGGCGAGTAACCTGGGTCGTCTTGGGATTGTAGTCGTACGTCACGCGGTAAAGCCCGACTTGGGCCGTGCCGTCGGGGCGGCGAATCCACATTTGCAACGCATTGCCAAACGTTTGAACGTTGAAGGATTGCACTTTGCACGGCTTAGTCGATTTCACGCGGACGACCTGGCCCTTCTTGTTAACCTCAACGACCACTTCGGTGTGCAGCGGCATCGGCGGAAACTTGATCGCCGGCGGCGTGTGCGCCGGATGAGGCGCCGCGCTCGGCTTGGGCGTCGTGACCGCCGGCGCAGCTACGCTCGTCCCCACGACAAATGCGGCGCAGAGAGCCGCCGCCCGAAATGCTGAGCGCACCAACGCTAGTTACGCGAAAGGACGGCGAATGGATGGCCGCAAGAGCCGCACGCAACGACGACTTGTAAGTGCGGTTTCTCACGCACCGCTTGCGCCTCGTCGGGGTCTTCTTCGAAACCGCAGAAGCGACACCGCGTCGTGGTGGGTCGTTCTCCTGCCGCCTGTTCGTCCACGGTACTGCGCTTTACGCGGGCCTCGCACTTCGACCTGCCGAAGCAGCGGGCAAGGCATGCACGTTAGTCGCTTGTTCGTCACCGCGCTCGTGGTCGTCGCCATGACCGTCACGCCCGTCCAAGCCGAGCGCCCGATCGTCGATCTGCACCGACTGGACGCGTACTTCGAACTCTTTGCCGGCGATTCGAGCGCGCCGTGGAAGCCGACAACAGTTCGCTTGGATACCTATTCAAGCGCACCGGTCGCGTTTTCCGTTTATCAAGTCGATCCGGCCGACGTGATAGTTGCGGGTTCCAACTGGCGTTCGCGCGCGATCGTGACGTCCGGGCGCCGGCCGGTAGTTTCGTTCAGCTTCACGCCGCCCGGCGGTTATCAATTCCAATCGAATGAAGTGAACGTACCGCTTGGCTCGCGCGAGGGGTTTTTCGTCATCGAAGCGCGGCGCGGCAACGTCGGCGAACAAGTCTGGGTCAACCGGTCTCGCATCGGCATCATCTCAAAGGAAACGCCGAGCGACGTGTTTGTCTACGGCGTGGATTTGGGAACGGGCATGCCCCTCGCGCGCATGCGCGTGCAGTTCGTCGTTAACCGATCGTTCGCAACGACGGTGAGCAACGGTGACGGTGTCGTGATCTGGAAGCGTTGGCCGCGCCCGGTCTTCGTGCTCGCACAATGGGGGAATAGCTACGCGTTCTTGAGTCTGCTGCCGCAAGCGCCGCTTCCGTTGACGATTGTCGGGGTTCGGACCGATTCAGCCGTCGTGCATGCCGGCGAGGTCGTGCGCGTTATAGGCTTTGCGCGAACGCGCTCGCGCGGCATCTTGCGTCCAAGCAGCGGAAGCGCGCTCGTCACGCTGCGATCGGGAGCGCGCGCGATTGCCGAGCGGCGCATCCCGCTCGACGACGCGGGCGCCTTCACCACCTCGTTCGACTTGCCGGAAAACGCGGCGGCCGGTGAATACGCAGTGATCGCACAGGCCGGCGGCGGCGTCGGTGGCGCGACTGTGCAAGTCGATGCCAATGCCGGCGGTCTCTCATTGAGCGTTGCGACAACCTGCAGCGGTCCATGTGATTCGCGCCTAGACATTCCGTTGCTGGTGCATTCGTCGCGCGGCGGAGCGACCGTTCGGCTCACCGTCGCACGATCGCCGCACGTCTACCTTGGGAACGTGCCGGAGAATGTGCCGTGGGCGACGACGCCGTGGTTTGACGGCTCCGTCGTCACCGATCAAAACGGTAATGCGACCGTGACGATTCCACGTCCCAACGACGAGCTCGCGTCAACCTATGGCGTGCACGTCGAGTCCGGCGGCGCGACGGCCGACACGCGGATCGTCGTACCGACCGCACAAGCCGCGATTCGCGTGCACGTCGACCGGGAAGAACAGGGTCTCGGCATGCCGGTCAGCTTCGACGTTTATGCGGACGACCTCGATGGAAGACCGCTAAACAACGCGACGGTCACCGTCCAGATGTTGCACGGCGCGTCGATCGCGCAACAGCAGCTGCAGCTCGACGCCGGCGGCCACGCGCGCGGAAGCTTCAGCTCGCCGGATCTCGGCGCGAACTTGATCTTCGCTGCCGTCGATCGGGGTGGACGTGCGATGGACGCCGCGCAAGTACAGGTCGATCCGCAAGCGCCCGCCGACACAACCGACGGTGGCAGCGCGGACGTCCACATCACCGTCGACAAGAGTGCATATCGCTCCGACGAGGACGTCGCCGTAAACGCTGATGCCGCAGGATCGCAAGGTGTCGCGCTCATCACGTTCGAGAGTGCCCTCGGGATTCAAATGCGTGTCGTACGGACCAGCGGGGGTCGCGCCGCGGCGCACCTGCGCGCGGTCGACGCCGCGGGTGAGCTGAACGTCGGCGCCGCATTCGTGCGCGACGGAGCAATCGAGTGGAACGCCGTGCCGCTAACGCTGGCCGCACCCGGCCGTCCGCACTTTGCACGGGTTGCCCTTGCGAAGACCGAGTTTGCCCCGGGTCAGGCCGCGAAGATCGCGCTCGACGATGCATCGGCCAATCGGGGAACGTTTGTCGTTCGGATCAGCCGAGCGGAGCCGTCGGGCAGTGCGCTCTTTTCTTCGGCGCCGATGCTGCTGGCCATCGGCGTGACGACGACGCAGAACAGCGCGCCGCAGACGGTGACCTGGCATCCATGGGTGAATTCCACCGGCGAGCACGCGCAGGTGCTGGGCTTCGTGCGCCACACACAACCACCGCCGGAGGCGTCGCTCGCGCAAGCCGACACGCAGGCCGTCACGTGGAACGTCGCCCGTGCCGGAGCCGAGGGGATTCCAATCGCCCTGCCGGCAAGCAGCGGACGGTACACGCTCTCGGTGCTCGACATCTCCGACGATGGCAGCGTGACCGAGGGGTCGTCCACGGTCGTGGTGCGTTAGTGATCGGACATTACCAATGGCATTGATGCTGCTCGATACCTACGGGTTGGTCTATCGCGCTTTTTTCGCGCTTCCCGGCTTGACGACTAGCCGCGGCGAGCCGATCAACGCCGTTTACGGCTTTACGATGATGCTCAATAAGATCGTCGCCGATGAGAAGCCGACGCACATAGTGGCGGCGTTTGACAAGGGCATGCCGGTGGATCGTGTTACACTCTTTGCCGAGTACAAGGCGCAGCGGCGCGTCATGCCGGACGAGTTGCGCAGCCAGTTTGCGTTGGTGCGCCGAGTGCTGGACGCGTATGGCATCCCGATCGTCGAAATCGACGGGCAAGAGGCCGACGACATTATCGCAACGCTCGCGCAACAGGCCGAAGAATCCGGCGAGCAGAGCCTCGTTGTGACCGGCGATCTCGACCTCTTACAGATCGTTGACGAGCGCACCACCGTGCTGACGACGCGGCGGGGCATCACGGAGCTCGGGCGCTACGACCCGGCCGCAGTACGGGAGCGCTTCGGCCTCGAGCCGTCGCAGCTGCCCGATTATCGCGGACTCAAAGGCGACCCATCGGATAATTTGCCCGGCATTCCGGGCGTGGGCGAGAAAACGGCGAGCCGCCTATTGCAGCGCGCCGGCTCGCTTGATGCCTTGGTGGAGAACCCTTCCTTGGCCGGCAATCCCAAACTTGAGAAATTGATCGAGCAATACGGCCAACAGGCATGTCTATGCCGCGCGGTCTCCGTGGTGCGCCGCGACCTTCCGTTGAGCATCGATTGGGATAAGAGCCGTTACACGGTGCCGTCCGACGCCGTTCTCTATCGCCTCTACAGCGAGCTCGAGTTCAAGACGTTACTCTCAAAGCTGCAGCCGCCATCCGATCTGCCGCTCTTTGAAACCAGCACCAAACTCAGCGGAAACTATCGCAGCTACGTTCCATCGGTCGATCCCTCGGAGTTCAGGCGCTTAGCCGAAGAGCTGGTCGCGCTCGCGCCGCGCCGGCCGCTGGCGTTTGCGCTGCACGGCGAAGCGATCGGCGTTAGCGCGCAGGCCGGCGAAGCTCTGAGTTTCGCTACCTCGGCAACCGCGCACGAGAGCGTACGCAGCGCGCTCGAGCGGTTGTTTGAAGCCGACGGCCGCATCGGAGCGTATGACGCAAAACGCCTCCTACATGCCCTACATGCCGCGGGAGTACGCAGCGCCCGCTTTTCCGACGACGGTATGATTGCCGTGCATCTGCTCGATCCGGCCCGCGGATTCGGCCAAATCGAAGATGCCGCCGCGCAATTTCTTGGAGCCGAGCTGGCCGGCGACGCGGCAGCCCATGCCGACGCGGCGTTTCAGATCATCGAAAAAGCCCGGGCCGAACTCGAAGGCCGAGATCAGCTGCGGCTTTACGAGGAGGTCGAGGTGCCGTTGGCGCCACTCCTGACGAAGATGGAGGCCGCCGGCGTCACGATCGACACGCGGCAGCTGGCGATAGTCGGCGCGGAGGTCGAGGCGGCGGGCGCGCGTTTGCAAAAGCAAATCCACGATTTCGCCGGTGAAGAGTTCAACGTTGGCTCGCCCCAGCAACTCGGCGCGATTTTATTTGGAAAGCTTCAGATACCGGGCGGCAAGAAGACCAAGACCGGATGGGCGACCGGCGTCGAGGTGCTGCAGGGCCTGTCGCGCGAGTATCCGATTTGCGCCCTCGTGTTGGAATGGCGCGAAGTGACGAAGCTGAAGAACACGTACGTCGACGTTATTCCACGATTGGTGGACGCGCGCGATGGGCGCTTGCGCACGGAGTTCAATCAGACGGCTACCGCAACGGGGCGCCTTTCTTCGACGAATCCAAATCTTCAAAACATTCCGGTTCGCGGAGATCTCGGGCGGCGCATTCGCCGCGCCTTCGTCGCGCGCAACGATGAGTACGTTTTGTTGGCCGCGGATTACAGCCAGATCGAGCTGCGCCTGATGGCGCATCTGTCCGGCGACGAAGCGATGCGCGCCGCATTCAACGAATCGGCTGACATCCACGACTTCACGGCGCGGCAGATCTTCGGCATTCCGCCCGAGCGCGAGGTGGACGCCAATCAGCGGCGGATGGCCAAGAGCGTCAACTTTGGGCTCTTCTACGGTATGTCGGATTTCGGGCTCGCGCAACGCTTGGAGATCGGTCGCGCGGAGGCCAAGGAAATTACGACCGCCTATTTTGCGCGCTTTCCTCAAGTGCGCAGCTATATCGAACGGACGATTGAGGAGGGCCGGCGCGCCGGCTACGTTTCGACGATCTTGGGGCGCCGCCGGTACATGCCCGGCTTGGTCTCCGGAAATTACATGTTACGCGCGGCGGCCGAGCGTGAAGCTACGAACGCTCCGTTGCAAGGCAGCGCCGCCGACCTCATGAAATTAGCGATGGTTTCAATCGATCGAGCGCTCGCAGCGGCAGAACTGGACGCGACGATGTTGCTGCAAATACACGACGAGCTTATTTTCGAAGTCCGAAAGAACGACTTGGCGCGGGTGGCGGCGCTTGTCCGCGAACACATGGAAAACGCAATCGCCTTGTCCGTTCCTCTGCAGGTCACCCTCAAAGTCGGCCACAGCTGGTACGACGTCGAGCCGATGGGCGAGGAAGCGTTCGAGCGTGTTTAACGCTGCCGTGCTGCTCGCCGCGACGATGTCGACAATCGTCGTGCACGCGCCCCGCGCCGATCTCACGCTCGAAGTCGCACGCACCGAGCCTATCCGCGAGCACGGATTGATGAACCGTTCGGTGCTTGCGCCGCACACCGGGATGATTTTCGTTTTCGACAGCGACGGCCAGGTCGCGTTTTGGATGAAGGACACGCTGGTACCGCTCGACATGATCTTCGTCGGTGCCGACGGCACGGTGCGCCGCGTTTTCGCGAACGTCGCGGTCGTAGCGCCGACTCTCCCGGACGATGAGATTCCACGCGAAGCAGCCGACGCGAAATACGTCATCGAGCTGGGAAGCGGCGAGGCGGCGCAAGACGGCATCGTTCCGGGCGTCAAGCTGGATCTTCACGGCGTTCCGCCCGCGGTGTAGGCTTGCCGGAGCTCCCTGAGGTCGAAACGATCGTGCGTGGCTTAGCGCGGACGATCGTCGGAACCACGATCGAATCCGCCGAGGTGCGGCTTGCAAAGATTGCGGTCGCGCCGTCACGTCTGCGCTTCGAGCAGGCGGTGGCGGGAGAACGGATCGTGGCCATCCGGCGGCGTGGAAAGTACGCCGTTGTCGCCCTGGGCTCTGGACGCTCCTTGGTTACCAGCCTACGGATGACCGGTCGACTGGTCGTCGCGTCGGGCAATGCGCCCGAATTTCCAGGGACCCACCTGATCTTGCGCCTAACGGACGGACGGCAGTTGCGCTTTTCCGACGTTCGGACCTTTGGGCGGATGCGGCTCGTCGCACCGGGCGAAGCGTGGGACCAGGAGCTCGGCGTGGAGCCGTTATCCTCAGACTTTACACAAGAAGCCTTTCTGAGTATGCTTTCGGGGCGGACGACGCCGATCAAGGTATTGCTCCTGGATCAGCGGCGCATCGCAGGCATCGGAAACATCTATGCGTGCGAAGCGTTGTGGGAGGCTCGGATTCGACCGGGCCGGCCCGCACGGGCACTGACGAAACCGGCGATGCGCCGCTTACGTCACGCCATCGTCGACGTTTTGGACCGTGCGATCGCAATGCGCGGAACGAGCGTTGACGACTACGTGGATGCCGACGGACTGCAGGGTGGCTTTCAAAACGACCTCTCGGTCTACGGCAGAGGCGGAGAGCATTGCAGACGGTGTGGCACGACTCGGATCGTTCGAACGGTGCTGGCGCAACGCGGAACGTGGTGGTGCCGGCGATGCCAACGATAAAACTATGAAAGTGGGAAATTTCTAATCTCTACAACTGAAGTCGCTCCAAATCAATACGAAGAAGACCAACTGGCGCTCGAACAGCGCCTCTACGAAGAATCGCTCCGGGTGCTAGACGAAGGCCAGGTGCTCATCGGCACGATCGTTCAAAAGGATAAGGACGAAGTGCTGGTTGACGTCGGCGGAAAATCCGAGGGCGTGCTTCCCTTCCGCGAACTTTCGCTCGCCATCGATTCCAAACTGCTCAAGGTCGGTGACACGCTGGAAGTGATGGTGCACCGCATCGATGAGATGGACGGGACGCTGTTTTTGTCCGAGCGCAGAGCGCGCGCGCTGAAGACCTGGGAGAAGGTTATCGAGGCGCATAATCGGGACGAAGTAATCGAAGCGACCGTGACGCAAGTCGTCAAAGGCGGCGTGCTCGTCGACCTCGGCATGCGCGGCTTCGTGCCGGCTTCTCAGATCCGGCGTCAGCCCGTCGGAAATCTCGACGAGCTCGTCGGTCAGCATCTTCGCCTGAAGGTAATCGATCTCGATCACAAACGCCATCGCGTGGTGTTGTCACAGCGCCTGGTGCTCGAGGAAGAGCTTCAAGCCAAGAAGCAGGAGCTGCTCGACACGCTCGAAGTCGGGCAAATTCGTGAAGGGGTCGTCGTAAGACTGGCGGACTTTGGCGCCTTTGTCGATCTTGGCGGCATTGACGGCTTGATCCACAACAGCGAACTCTCGTATGCGCGTATCAAGCATCCTTCCGAGGTCGCGAAGATCGGCGACGTGGTGCACGTCGAGATCATGAAATTCGACCCGGACGCGAAAAAAGTCAGCCTGTCGCTGAAGCATGCGCTACCGGATCCGTGGGATCAATACGCCGACCGGCTGTATGAAACCAATAAACTCACGGCGCAAATCGTCAAGGTAACGCCGAACTATCTGCTGGTCGAAGTGATCCCCGGCATTCTGGCCATGGTGCCCAAAGGCGAGTTCGACGCATCCGCGCAGTTTAGCGCGGGTCAAGAAGTGGAAGTGACACTCTTGACGATCAACCACGCGACACGCCGGATCACGGCGTCGATACAGCACGTGGCCGATGTGCCGTTGGAAGAGATCGAGCTGTATGCGGTCGACGAAGAGATCGGCGTCATCGGAAGCCCCACCGACGCGGTTTCGGAGCCTTCCCCCCAAGGTTCCTAAGATAGAGCCGTGCGCGTTGGTTTGACCGGCGGCATCGGAGCTGGAAAAAGTGAGGTAGCGGCGATCTTCGGCGGGCTTGGCGCCTTCGTCGTCGACACCGACCAGATTTCGCGCGAAGTCGTGGCGCCGCAGAGCGACGGCCTGATGGAGATCGCGCGAGTTTGGCCGCACGTCGTCCGCAACGGCGCCTTGGATCGCGCCGCGCTCGCGGAGATCATCTTTAGCGACCCCCTAGCCCGGGAACGGCTCAACGCGCTGCTCCATCCCCATATTCGGCGGCGCGCACTGGAGCGAGAGGCCCGCGCCAAGCCGGGCCAGATCGTCGTGCACGTCGTGCCGCTGCTTTTCGAAACGGGGTACGATCGTCTCGTGGACAAGTCGGTTTTGGTCGTGGCTCCGCTCGAGCAGAGAATTGCACGGGTCGTCGAGCGGGATCGCATCGACGAGGCCCGCGTGCGTGCGCGCATGGCGACGCAGATACCGCCCGAACAGGCACACCCGCGCGCCGATTTCGTGATCGAAAACGATGGCAACCTGGATCACCTCCGCGCTCGTGCGCGTGCGGTTTACGAGGCGCTCTCTTAAGAAAATTTCATCTAGGGCGTTCAGAGTCTAAGAGTTTGAGGCCTTAAGCCCCAATTCTCAGCAAATCCTGAGTTTGCCGAGCGCTTGTATGGGAAAGAGTATTTTCTACCTAGACCATAGAGAGGATCAGATATGGCACAAGATGGACAAGCCGGTGGCATGAGCGTTCGCGAAGCGGGGCGCCGCGGTGGCGAGCGCGTCAAAGCAAAGTACGGTTCCGAATTCTACGAAGAGATCGGCCGTAAGGGTGGGGAAGCCACCAAGAGTAAGTACGGCCCGTCGTTCTACGAAGTGATTGGCCAGAAAGGCGGGCAACGCCCGAAGCGTAAAGCCGCAGCGTCGTAGCCCGATCGTTTAAGTTAGAACAGACCGATGGCTGAAAAACCCGACAATCCGGCCAAGCGGGAAATGTCCGTGCGCGAGGCCGGCAAAAAAGGCGGCGACACCGTGCGCGACCGGTATGGCTCGACGTTCTACGAAGACATAGGGCGCAAGGGCGGAAAAGCGACGCGCGACCGTCACGGCGTCGAGTTCTACGAAGCTATCGGTCAAAAAGGCGGGAAAGTCGTCAAAGAAAAGTACGGTTCCGATTTCTACGAAGAGATCGGGCACAAGGGCGGTCAGAAGGTCAAGAAGCTGATCGCCGAAGCGAAGAAGAAGCTGGGCGACGAAAAGAGCTGACCGCGCGTCAGTGCTGAATGTTTACGGCGCCGCTCAACTTTCCAAGGTGGATCGAATTCGCGTCGAAATCGACGGTGATTCCGTCGATGCGTAGTGTTTGATCGCCGGAGTGAATGTAACTCGGATGCGTCATGCGAAGCAGTTTCGCGTCGTTCGTCCACGTGACGAGGTCCGTATCGAAGGCACGACGTTGCGGGTCGTTGATGCGTTCGATGTGGACCTTTCCCACGGCGGTAAAATCCAACGACTGGATGTTGAGCCGAACGTGCTGTGCGGAGATTCGCAGATAGGGCTTTCCTTTGCGAAAGACGATTCCGTTTCGCACGCCGTCAACCGTTCCGCTCATCCCGTCGGGTGAGAGGTGGGCGCGATCGTAATCGAAGCTCCAAGACTTCGTGCTGATGTGATTGTTCATGACGTGGCCGCCGTGCAAGTCAATCGGCGATTGGCCCGGAGGCAGCGGCGGAGTGCCCCGTCCGGCCAAGACGACCTCGACCACGACGTAAGCCAGGAATAACGCCCCGGCAACGATGCCTAGCCGGCGCCAGAGGAGCTTTCTACCACTCATCGGCGCCTACGTCGGACTCGCGTGTCGGCAGCGGCAGCAGATGGAGTAACGGCAAGGCATAGAGTAGCATCAGCAACAGCGCGATTTTCGTTGGGCCGATTCGCGAAAAGAGCGTCGCCACCCGTGGCCCGACGCGTCCGCTGACGACCGTTTGCCGCTGTAAGGCGCTGCGTGCCTGCCACGTTCCATCCGGAGCGATAATCCCGCTTATTCCCGTTGCGGCGGCACGCACGACGTACGCGCCCGTCTCGATCGCGCGTAGTTGCGCGATTTGGGCGTGCATGTACGGGCCCGAGGTCTCTCCAAACCATGCATCGTCGGTGCTTATGACCAACAGCTGGGCCCCTCTGCGCACTTGCGCGTAAGCGAGATCGGCGAAGGCCGACTCCCAGCAGATCAGCGGCGCGATCGGAAGCGCGGTCGTCGGATATACGCCGTCGACGGTGCCGGGCGTCAGGCCGCCGTTGAGCACGCCGATGTAAGGCAGCCACGAAAGAAACGATCGTCCCGGAAACCATTCCGCAAACGGCACGAGCTGACGCTTGTGGTACACGTCATACGCGCCGCTCGGCGAGAACACGTACAGCGCGTTGTAAATCGAGGGGCCGGCCACGTCCAGACTTCCCGCCACGATCGTCGTATGGATCTGTCGCGCGAGGTTCTCAAAGCGCCTCAGCAGCATAGGATCGCCCTCGAGATCGGTAGTAATGACCGTTTCGGGCCAAACGACCAGCCGAGGATCCGCATTGCTCACCCTGCGCGTCATCGTCGTGTAGCGGCGCACGGCGAGCCTCAGCGAGTTCCACTTAAATGATTGCGCGATGTTGCCTTGAACGGCGGCGACCGGAATGGTCGGCGGCGGGAGACGGCGCGCGGGCCACGCGATCCAAGCCACAACCGTTATGGCGATCACGCCCGCGGCGGTAATGACAAGCGGCCGCCACGTGCGGCGCCGCAACGCATCGGCCAGATACGCGCCGAGCGCGCACAATGCGAACGTCACTCCGTACGTTCCTACATAAGCGGCGAGAACTCGTAATGGCGAGTCGGCCTGGGTGTAACCGAGTTGATCGAACGGAGAAGCGAGTATGCCGATCGAGCGCAGCCATTCGCAGATCGTAAACGCGGCTGCCGCGCCAAGTGGTGCGACGTTCGGGTGCATGCGTGCGTATGCCAGCGCGGCAAGCCCACCCGCCAACGCGAAATACGGCGCTTCGATCAATGCCGGACCCAATGCGAGAAACGGGCCAAACCAGCCGATAAAATGACCGACCGTATGACCGACCCACGCGAAATCGAGCGTAAAGAAAATTACTCCGGCTAACCAACCGAGGAGCGCCGCGCGCTTCCAGGAAGCGCCTTGCCAAATCCAGAACAGCGCCGCAGTCCCGAACGGGACGAGCCAGGCCGCGCCGATTTTTGGGAATGCCGCCGCTAACGCAACAGCCCCAAGAGCGGCAACGCTTACGTCGCGCCTGGCGTAAGAGGAGAGCATGATTCGCAGGTTGAGTTTTGGTTTTATCGTCGTATTTGTAACGGCGTTCATCGTTGCGGCGTGCGGTCGTCAGGTAACGCCGAACCCGCCAGGGTTAGGACCGGGCGGCGCACCTCCGGGATACCTTGCCATACACTTTGACGTCGCGGCACCATTCAACTTCAGCAACTACCGATACATGATCGTGTTCAACACGACCGGCAGCGGCGTGACGCCCTCTACCGATACCCTCCAAACCAACTGGGCCGGATATTCCTTTTCCGCGCTCGCGCTGGGCAACGGATTAACCTCCTCTGCCGAGGCCGTGCAGTTCGTCCAAAATCAAAACCCGCACATCCCGCCGAATTGGCTCACCTTGGGCACCACGCCGCAGACGTTTTCATACGATCTGAACAGCAACGGAACCGGCACCGAATTCTCGATCCTCGCGCAAAAGCGAGTATTCCACGGCATTGCGTCGCCCTCGCCATCTCCCAGCGCAAGCCCGCCGGCGATTTGGACCTTCAACGCGTTCACGACGCAGGCCGGCAATCAAGGTCAGTGGTTCTTTTTAGATTCACTTGGCCCCGGCGGACCCGTCGATCCGCAATTCGTTTCACCGAAGCTCAACATGCTGACATGTTTCGATAACACCTACTTTGCATTCTACACGCCGTCGGATCCGGCGGCGCAAATCGTAAGCATCGAGATATCTAACAATCCTATCGGGTCGCCATGTTAGTCATAACCCATGTACGAATCCCCGGTTGAATGCAGCCACGATCTGTGTAACTGCTCGGTCGTCGGATCGATCGATGGCGGCGAGACCTACTGCAGCGACTTCTGTCGCACCGCCACCGAAGACGGCCTCGAAGCTGAAACCTGCGCCTGCGGCCACCCTCCCTGCGACACCGCCTAATTCCACCTTCAACGCTTGATCGCCGGGCTTATCGCTACGATAAGAAAAACGATCAGAAGTTGAAGGTTGTCGGCACCACTGGTTGCGGCGAGCCGATGTTGAAGACCGCCGTTTGCGTCGGGAACGCGAGCAGATTCAGTCCGACGTTGATGGCTTGCTGGGATTCGTTGTAGAGCACGAGCAGCTGATAACAGTTGCCGATCGTGCGCGTGTAATAGATGATTTTGTCCGCGATGAGTTCTCCGGGCCCTTTCCAGTTGAGATTCGTGACGAACTGCACCGCCGCGTCCCGTCCGAATGGCGTTGAGAGCTGAAGATTGGTGGTTACGAAGCCCTGGCCTGGCCCGGGAATGAACGATCCGCTGAGTAGCACGACTGAACGCGGCGATGGCCGCGCCGAGATCTGATAACTCAGCGGTTGCGCGACGCCGTCGAAGTTGGTCGACCACCCCAATGCGAGCGCGTAGACGTCGTCGTTGAAGATGCGAACCATATCCTGGGCGTTCTTGGTGTTCATCGTCGGCTGCTGATCGAGGTATTGAAACGGCACGAGCGCCGGGCCGTTATAGTTAGCCTCATTGTACGTTAGCGAGTTAACGATGTGCGAGCTGATCGGCGTCGTCAGGCTCAAGTCTTGCGCGATCGCAGCCTTGAGGTCGCCGGTTCCGTAGGCGTATTGATCGACCGTTACCGTCCCTTGGAAATCGCTGCCGAAGACCTTGGCCTGGGCCGGCCCTACGACCAGATTCGCGTCGCCGCGCCAGGTAGCCAGGCTCTGGGGTTGGCCCGCACCTGAGGGCTGGCTGTACTCGCCGACGGTCAGCTGCGCCGAGAGTGGAATGATGAAATGTTGAAAGAAGTTGCTGGGGCGAATTTGGAACTCCGGAATCTTATCGATTCCGGCGGCTTCCAGCGCGTAAATTTTGTCGAATTCTACCTGATAATCGGCGCCGGCGGTCGTGTATTGCATGAGGTAATCGAATTCCGACTGATTGCTGAACGACGTCAGGCCGCCGAAGCTTGCGCTACTATCGGTGTGATTGTACGTCGTGGTCTGGTTGAGATTCTGATTGAATTGGCGCGTGTCGGTAACGGTCAAACTGTTGCTGCTGGATTGGCCCCCCACCGAGCTGTGGCTAAAGCTGTAGTTTTGCGAGGTTTGCGCGGTCTGATGCACCAGCGCTTCGGTGATCGACTCATTGGGCGGGATGCTGATCAGCGGCCCGTAGTTGGATTGGTACGAAAATTGAAAGTTGCTGCGCAAGTGCTGTGAGATGTTTTCTTGTTCTTGCAGCGACAGATTGCTTTGACGGCCCCCGCCGGTTTGGTTGTTGATCGTATAGATGTTGACGCTCGCGCTTCGGCGGCCCCGCTTGCTGGAATAGAATCCGACGTAACCGAGGCCAAGGCCCAGCTTCGAAAAATAGTTTACGATGTAGTAGCCGTAGTAGTATTGGTCTTTGCCGAACGGGATTTGGATTTTGATCCAGGCGCCTTCGTACGAGTCGTAGCCCACCTCGGGGAACCAGTGCGCTCGCGTGCGCTGGTTTTCGAGGCTGCGCAACGGGATGATCAGCAGCGGGAGGTAGAAAACTGCCGCCAAGCCGAGCCACAGCACGGCTTTGTGAATGACGATCTTGTCACCGGGATAGACTTCCATGTCCTTGCCGGTAATGTGGTAACCGCCGCGTGGATTTTCGCACGTCGTTACGTACGGATTGAGGCCGTGCGCGGTGCCGTCCGGATCGGTGTGCAGGTCGGAGGCTTGAAAATGCACTAACCCGCGCTGCACGCCTTCGTCGCTGGCGCCTTTGCCGTTAGTCAACTGCGCTGTCTGCGCCACCGTATCGAAGGTTATGACGTCACCGGTCAGCACCGAGTCGTGCTCGTGGTTGACCAGGAAGGGATGGCCGGTGATGGTGATCGTTCGTTGACCGTCAAAATGCGCTTTATCGCCGACGATTTCTTCGTCACCATAGTAAATGTGAACGTTGCCGATGGCGTCGCTCGGCTTGCCTTGCGCACGATTTCCACGCCACGAATCCGAGATGACCGCAACGTATCCCGGTGCGAGGGTTGGCGCGCCCGTCGGTTCTGGCGTCGGCGCCGGCGTGGCTTGCCCGGCCGGGGGTATGGGCGGCGGCGTTTCGCCTCCCCGGATCAAGAAGATCGGTTCCTGCGATACGGTGGGATTCGGTGTCGCGGTGGGAATCGGGGGCGGGCCGACCTGCGGGGTCTGCCCGGGAAATGGGTGCGGCGTCGGATTGAGCGTGTAAGTCCCGTTGCCGACGCCGGCGGGCACGTTCGGCATTCCCGGCGTCGAAGCCGGACTCGCCGATGCGCCTGCAGCCGGAGTGCTTACCGGCGCTGACGTTGCCTGCGCGACCGGTTCGGGAGGGTCGACGTAGTGCTGCGCGCAGGTTTGCTTGTTGAAGAGTTGCAGCGCGAGTTGCTGCTGGTCTTCTGTCGCGGCGGGCGAAGCTATCGGAAAGGCGCCGGTCAGAAACGTAGCGAGAGCCGCGATCGCGGCGATGCCGCGATGGCTTCGGTTCCAAAGGGGCACGCGGTCAGCGCTCTTCCAACAAGAGCAAAATCGCACCGGCGCTCCCTATCACGATGTTCGGTAACCATGCGGCAAGATAGGGATTCAGCGCTCCATTGCGGCCGAACGCGGAAGCCGCCGACACCATGAGGTAGTAGATGAAAAACGCGATAATCGAGAGCGCGATGCCGAGCGTTCGGCCGCGCTTCCCGAACCGTAAGGCGAGCGGCACGGCGACGACGACGCCGATGATGCATGAAAACGGCCACGAAAGCTTATCGGCAAGGTTGATCTGGAGATTCCCCATCGCGGTTCCCCCGATGCCCTGGGCCTGCAGCGCGTTCACTTGCGTGCGCAGCGACTTGCTGCTCATCGTCCACGGATCGTTATTCACCTGGCTAACGAACTGCGATGCGGTCTCTCCGAGCGGCAAACCGATCGAGACGTTCTTGACGCGCTGCTGATTGGTCAGAAAACCGTCGCTGTTATAGCGCGTGTCGATGACGTCACGCAGCAGCAGCACGCTGCCGCTTACGGAAGCCGTCTTTGCCTGAAGCGTTTCGTTCCAAACTCCGTACTTGGCGGGCTTAAAGATTTGCACGTCCATCATCGTCTTGTTATCGGGGGCGACTTGCGTCACGTAGAACGTATTGCCGGTATCCGGATCCTTACGGAAAAACTGCGGTTCGACCGGCAGCGCATCGGTATGGTAGATGATTTGGTAAAACGTCCGAGTCGACAGATCGACCGAGCGCGGTGCGATCCACTCGTTGATTGCATACGAAAGAAGAAACATCCCGACGCCAAAAATAAGCGGGGATAGAGCGATGCGCATGACCGGAATGCCGGCCGTGCGCATCGCCGTCACCTCGTTGTCTCCCATCACGCGGCCCATCGCCAGCAAGGCCGCAAAGAGAGACGCGAAGGGAAATGCCATCGGCGTGGCTTGTGGGATGCGAAAGATGACGAAGCGCAATACGAGAAAGAACGGGGCGTGCTGATTGATGATGTAGTCGGCCGCCAGAAAGAAAATGTTCAAGGCCCAGAAGAGCAAGAACGCACCGAGGGCAAACATGAACGGACCGAACATCTCGCGCAGCAGATAGCCGTCGAGAATCGGCAGACGCAACATCGCGCTGCCGACGCGCGGAAGAGGCTGTCGGCGAGTCAGCGTTGCCACGTATAGGTCGGCTCGGAACTAGTAGTTGCGGTACGCATTGAGCACGCGTACGACGTACGCGCGCGTTTCGGGATATGGAGGCACACCATGGTAGCGATCGACCGCTCCCGGGCCGGCGTTATACGCAGCGACGGCGAGCGTGACGTTGTTGTGATAGTGATGCAGCAGCGAGTGCAGATAGCCGGTGCCGCACTGCACGTTCTCGGTCGGGTCAAAGGGATTGTTGATTCCACAGCCGGCCGAAGTGCCGGGCATCAACTGCATCAGCCCTTGGGCTCCGGCGACGCTGATCGCCGACGGATTCCCTGCCGACTCCGCCATCAGTACCGCGCGCACCAAACCGGCCGGGACGCCGCCCGACTGCGAAGCGCCCATAACGAGTGAATCGATCGTGCCGGGGTCGAGCGCATGCGAAGCGTACGGCAGGTAGCCTCCACCGGCACATCCGTAGAGTAGGCCGAGAAGGCTGCATATCCCAAGCAGTCGGCTCATCGCACCTGCGCCTTTCTTCCCGTCCCGGAGGTAGGCCTGGCAGGCAGGCAACTCCGCAACTTTCCGATGGTTTTCCGGCTCGTGCATCGCTAAACTCGTAGTCATGTCAAAGAAAAACCCCTACGCCGACCTGATTCGCGATGTCTGCCGGTTTGTCGAAGATCATAGCGATGAAGCCTTGACGCTGGCTGAGCTTGCCTCACGTGCGGCGATGAGCCGGTTCCATTTCGCTCGCACGTTCAAAGCGGTCGTAGGCGTCACGCCCAAGCAATATCTGGCGTCGGTTCGCCTGAGCAAACTCAAGAATGGTTTGGGCACGGGCGTGCCGATCGATCGCGCCGCCCAAGACGCGGGCTATGGCTCGACCAGCCGAATTTACGAGCAGGCGGCTTCGAGCTTGGGAATGACGCCCGCGCAGTATCGGCGCGCCGGCGAAGGCGTTGCGATCTCGTACGCTTCGCTTCCAACGCCACTTGGGCTGATGATGATCGGCGCGACCGACCGCGGCATCTGCTTCGTCGGATTCGGAGATTCGTCGCAAGCGCTGCTGCTGCGTCTTCACGCCGAATATCCAAAGGCCAACATCGATCCGATGCGCGAGCCGTATCACGCCGACTTTCGCGCGTGGATCGCTGCAATTTCGCAGCACCTGGCCGGTGAATCCCTGCGGCCGGACTTGCCGCTCGACGTTGCCGCCACGGCCTTCCAGTTGCGCGTCTGGAAATACCTCCAGTCCATTCCTCCCGGCGACGTTCAATCGTACGGTGAAGTCGCCGCCGCAATCGGCGTGCCCAACGGCGCCCGCGCGGTGGCGCAGGCGTGCGCTCGAAATCCGGCCGCCGTGCTGATTCCCTGCCATCGCGTGATTCGCGGCTCGGGACAGCTCGGCGGATATCGCTGGGGCGCGGCTCGCAAGCGTAGTCTCATCGATGCCGAACGCGCCGCGAAGGCGCGAACGCCGCGAGATTCGGCGGTACGCAATTGATGCACTTTCTTCCGATTCCGGCCGAAATTGCTAACGAAGCGCGGGCGAAGCGACGGGACCGCTTCGGCCACCGGCTCTCGATCACAAAAACGCAGGCGCCGTGCCGTCTTTGCCTGCGCATTTCAACGGCGGCGGAGGATCTGATTTTGCTTTCATATCAGCCCTGCGCCGACACCGGTCCCTACGCTGAAATCGGGCCGATATTCATCCACGCGGATCCTTGCACGCCATATTCGGCTATCGGAGTCTTCCCCGAAGACTTTTCAACTCGTTCGCTGGTATTGCGCGCTTACGGGAATGACGGTCACATCGTTGATGCCGCGGTTGTCGGCCCCGGCAAGGCCGCAGACCGGGCCGCGGATTTCTTGAGCGACGCGAACGTTGCCGAGGTGCACGTGCGACACGTCTCCTATACCTGCTACGATTTCAAAATCGTCCGCGGCTCTACCGCATGAACGAGTACGATCTCGTCGTGATCGGTACCGGCGAAGCCGCCGCTGACGCCGACCGCTCGCGTCGAGGGTGAGGTCGATTTTTCTGGGCTTGTGACTTGCCATTCGCGTGGGGATTCCGTCGGCTAAGCTCCAGGGCGTCATCAAGAAAATGGCCGAGGCCGAGCTGATACGCTGCGGCTGCGCTTCGGAACGGGCGTGAAGGGGTACCCTTCAGGCGCGTTTCCGCGCGCCGCTTTGGCTCACTCCGTAGATTAGGCGCCATAGCGCCCCCCAATAACCGAGAGTCCGAAATCTTGCCTTCGCCCTTCTCGGGGCGTATAGTGGTGGGAAGTAGTGTCTAGTGGTGCTTTTCGGAGGACTTTGTGCACGCGGATCTCCCGCGTTTTGCGGGTTCGGAGCAGCATGCTCTCGACCATAAGGGGCGTCTCATCGTGCCGGCCCGCTTTCGCGAGCGCCTGGGTCCCCAATTTGTCCTGACGATCACGCCACCCGATCCGTGTCTCGCACTCTATCCCAGCGCTACGTGGGTCGAGTTCTGTGAGCGCCTCGAATCGGTGCCGGTCAAGGACGAGGCGTATCGGCGCTTCATTCGGTATCTTTTCGCGCACAGCGAGGAGGTCGCGTGCGATGGCCAGGGCCGCATGCTCGTCCCAGCCTTGCTGCGATCCTACGCCGGAATCGAACGGTCCGTCGTCTCCGTCGGGCTGCTGACGCGCGTCGAAATCTGGGCTAAGGAACGGTACGCCTTCGAAACTCCACCGGCCGGCGACGTTACGCGCTTCATGGCCGAGTTTGGACTATAGGCCGGCAATGACGTGGTGCTGCCGTGATGCATCGTTCGGTCCTGATCGAGCCGGCCTTGGAGTACTTGGCGATAAGGCCGGATGGCATCTACGTGGATGCCACGTTCGGCGCGGGTGGGCACTCTCGGGCGATCTTAGACCGGCTTGGGGCTGGACGTTTGATTGCTATCGATGCGGATCCGCACGCCGTCGCGCTCTCCGAGCACATCGCGGACCCACGCTTCTGTTTCGTTCGTGCGAACTTTCGAGAACTCGACGGCGTCCTGACTCGATGCGAAGTGGATGCTGTCGACGGAGTTCTTTTCGATTTAGGAGTTTCGTCGATGCAACTTGACGATCCGCAGCGCGGTTTCTCGCTGGTCAAACCGGCGGCGCTGGATATGCGGATGGACCCGCATGCCGGCCGGAGCGCCTACGAAATCCTTGCCACGGCTACCGAAGCCGAGCTGGCCGACATTTTCTTTCAATATGGTGAGGAACGCTCCGCGCGTAGAATCGCTCGCGCGATCGTGCTGCGACGCGCGAACGGTGTGCTGCCGGATACTACGGCCGAGTTCGCACAGCTGGTCGCCGGCGTCGTACAGCGAGCGGGGCGACGCGAGCGAATCCATCCGGCCACACGCGTTTTTCAGGCGCTGCGGATTGCGGCCAACGACGAGCTCGATGCCTTGCGCGACGGCCTACAGAGCGCCATCGCGCACCTCTCCACGGCCGGACGGGTCGTCGCAATCAGCTTTCACTCGCTCGAGGATCGCATCGTGAAGCGAACGTTTCGCGACGATCCGCGGGTCGACGCATTGACGAAACGGCCGATCCGGCCGAACGAGCACGAGGTCGCGGAAAACCGGCGCGCGCGAAGTGCCAAACTGCGCGCCGCGCAACGGAGGGCAAGCTGAGATGGTTCAGCCGCAATTTCACCACGCTCGCCATCGCATCACGAATCCACGCTCCGTACGGGCGGCGACGCAACGGCGCATCGTCCGTAAGGCACGGAATCGTTACCTCGGCGTCTCTCGCACGTTTTCGGTGGTGATGGTCGTGTTGATGCTGCTGATGAGCTACGTCGTGCTTACATCGACCTTGACCGGCTTGAGCTATGCGGTTGCAACGGCGAGAGCCCACCGAGAAGCGCTCCAGGAAGAGAGCATGCGCCTTGACGACCGGATTGCCGCGTTGCGCTCCGACGACCGGCTGCTGCAGCTGGCGACTCGCTTGGGGATGAGGGAGCCCCAGCGTTTCGCCGTCATCCGAATCGCACCACCGCAGATCGCGCGGGCGCGGCCGGCATTTCCCGTCCTCTCCTCGCTGGCCGGATTCTTCGTTCCCGCAGTGACGCGGCAGCAGTAGCGGCGTTCGGCATGCATCGGCGTACCTTTGCGCGCGTCGCCCCGATGCGTGCGCGGTTCTTCTTTTATGCGTGCATGATCGTCGCGCTCTTTCTCACATGGCGGCTCGTCGAGGTTCAAGCGCTCAACGGTGCGCTCTATGCAAGGGAGGCGTTGGCCCAGCGTTCCGATACCGTCGAAGTCTTTGCCCGTCGCGGCAGCATCCTCGACCGCAACGGCAACGTTCTCGTGCGTTCGTCGCCCTCCGAGAGCGTCTACGCCGTGCCGCGAGAAATCGCCGACGCCGATGCGGCTACCGCTAAGCTAACGAAGATCTTCGGAAGACTCGATCCATCCGCCGCCGCGGCCTTGCACGATCGTCATCTGTGGTTCGTCTGGATCGCTCGCAAAGTGCCGCACGACGTGGCGCAGCGCATCCGGCGGCTGGGTTTGACGGGCATCGACTTAAAGGAAGAAGACACGGGGCTGCGAGTCGATACGAGCGGCCGGCTCGCATCGACGGTACTCGGCTTCGTCGGTACCGATGAAAACGGTTTGGACGGAGTTGAATACGCGTACGACGACGTGCTGCGCGGCCGATCCGGTCGCGTCACGCTGGAAGCCGATGAGTTCGGGCGCCCGATTCCATTTGGGCGCGAACGAGTCATCACGCCGGCTCAACCTGGGTCGAGCGTGCAGCTGACGCTCGATCCCTACCTTCAATTTGTAGCCGAGCAGACGCTCGCGAAGCAAGTGAGCGCCTTTCACGCTTTGGACGGCAGTGCGATCGTCATGGATCCGTGGTCCGGCGATATCTTGGCGATGGCGAACCTTCCGAATTTCGATCCGAATCGTTTCTGGAAATTTAGAGACGATCAGCGCCGCGACCGTGCAGTCATGGACGCTTACGAGCCGGGCTCCACGTACAAGCTGATCACCGCGGCGGCCGCGCTGGAATCCCACAAGGTTTCCTTGAGCAGCCGCTTTCCGGCGCACGACCGGCTAGAGATAGGCGGTCGAACCATCCATAACGCGGAAGATGGTTTCATGGCTGGAACGGGGGGCAGCGAGACGCTCGGGGAGATTGTCGAATACTCGCATAACGTCGGTGCCGCGGAAGTTGGCTTGTCAATCGGTGCGAAAACTTTTTACGCAATGGAACGCAAGGCGGGCTTTGGGTCGCCAACGAGCGTTGGACTTCCGGGGGAGAATCCGGGCATCGTTCCGCCGCCCTCGCAGTGGAGCGGTTCGTCGTTAGCAACGATGTCGTTTGGTCAAGGTGTTTCGGTGACGCCGCTGGCCATGGCTCGCTATTACAGCGCAATTGCCAACGGAGGACTGCTGATCCAACCGCGCTTAATCCGCGCGGTCTACGACCAAGAAGGGAAACTATTGCGACGTTACTCGCCCAAGGTCGTTCGGCGCGTCTTCTCGCAGCGTACTGCCGCGGAGTTGCGCACGTTTTTGCGCGCCGTCGTGCTGCACGGCACGGGCGATCCCACCGCGCAGATTGCGGGTTATGCGACGGCCGGCAAGACCGGCACCGCGTCGATGGTCGTTGACGGCGTGTACCGAGCCGGCTATTACGCCGCGTCTTTCATCGGCATGGTACCCTATCCACGCCCGCGTTACGTGATTTACGTGAAGGTAGAGCGCCCAACTGGTTCATACTATGGCAGCGTGGTTGCCGCTCCGGCTTTTGCTGCGATTGCACGCGCCGCCATGCTGCACGCCGGAGTGTTGCCAAGCGCAAACGTTGCGCGCAATGCGCGGTGATCGTACCGTCGCGTTGGCGACCCTGCTCGATAGACTGCCCGACGCGCACGTCACCGGAGATACGACGCGGCTCGTTACCGGAATCGAAAGCGACTCGCAGGCGGTGCAGCCCGGCGCCCTCTTCGTGGCCCTGAAAGGAAGCCACACCGACGGGCATCTCTACGTGCAAAACGCGATCGCCAACGGCGCCGGAGCCGTCGTCGTTGAAGCGACGCATCCGCTGACCGGCGTCGTGGACGCGACGCTGGTTCGTGTTGCCGACACTCGGCGCGCGCTTTCATTGCTATCGGCGGCTTTTTACGGAGATCCGTCGTTGGCCCTCGACGTCATCGGGGTCACGGGGACGAACGGAAAGACGACAACGTGCCGAATGATCGCCGCAATCCTCGACGAAGCCGGCGTGTCGTGCGGCGTGATTGGAACGGTCGGCGCCGAATTCCGGGCACAAACTTGGCAGCTTCGCAACACGACGCCCCTTCCGCCGGAGCTGCAACGGTTGCTGTCGAGCATGCGCGGCGACGGGGCGTCGGCGGTCGCGATGGAGGTAAGTTCGCATGCCCTCGCGCTGGATCGTGTCGACGACGTCCGCTTCCGGATTGGAGTGCTAACCAACGTTACGCGCGACCACCTCGATTTTCATCAAACGCTCGAAGCGTACGCGGCAGCAAAACGACGGCTCTTTTCCCTGACACGCGCATGCATCCTCAACGTTGACGACGCCTACGGCGCGCAGTGGGAAATTGCGTTGCGGGGAGAAGGCCTCGACGTCGTTTCGTTCGGAATCCGCAGTGACGCGACGCTGAGACCACTGGATATCGCGCTCGAACCCTACGGAAGCCGGTTTACCGTTAACGGACAACGGTACGAGTTGCACCTTCCGGGTCGGTTCAACATTTGGAACGCGCTGGCCGCAATCGGCGTCGCCCAGCAGCTCGGCATCGCCGATGCGACGAGCGCGCGAGGATTGTCGGCGCTCGAACGCGTCCCCGGGCGAATGGAGCATTTCACCGCCAACGGCATCGACGTCGTGATAGACTACGCGCACACGCCGGACGCGCTGGCGCAGGCGCTCGAGTCGCTGCGCGAAACCGCGACCGGCGCGCTCGCAGTCGTTTTCGGATGTGGCGGTGACCGCGACAAAGGTAAACGAACCGAAATGGGCGCGGTTGCGGCGCGCCTTGCGGATCGCCGCTACGTTACCAGCGACAATCCCCGCAGTGAGGAACCGCACGCGATCGCCGACGCGATCGTTGCCGGAATGGGACCGCGCGATTACGTCGTGGAGCTCGATCGCCGGCGTGCCATCGAGCGCGCGATCTCCGAAGCGCGCCCTGGCGACGTGGTGCTGATTGCGGGCAAAGGTCACGAAACCTATCAGATTCTGGGCGAGCGCATTCTGGCGTTCGACGACGCGGCGATCGCGCGGGCGGCCCTTGCGATGCGCAGCGTGCCGCAATGAACGTTCCATTGGAGACGGCGGTGAAAGTCACCGGCGCGACGCTCGACAACCGCGACGCGGCGCCCGCGGCACTGCAGGTGAGTACCGATACGCGGACGCTCCAACCGGGAGACACGTTTCTGGCGTTGCGGGGAGAACGCTACGATGGCCACGACTTCGTCGCGCAGGCGCTTAGCCGCGGCGCGGCGATGTTCGTGGTGGAGCACTCGGATGCGCGCATTCCCAAAGTCGCGACGATGCTCGTGCAAGACACGAAAGCCGCCTATATGGCCCTGGCGGGCGCGGCGCGGACGCTGTTTGGGGGGCGGGTCATCGCGATTACGGGCAGCACCGGGAAAACGACGACGAAGTCTTTCTTGGCTGCGTTGCTCGCGACGAAGTACGGCGATCGTGTGCTCGCCGCCCCGGAGAACGAGAACAACGAGATCGGCGTGAGCAAACTGCTTCTGAACGCGTCCGATGCCGAGCACGATGTCCTCGTCGTCGAGATGGGCGCGCGCCATTACGGCGACGTCGCGGCGCTCGTCGAGATCGCGCGGCCGCAGATCGGAATCATTACCAATATCGGTGAGGCGCATCTCGAAATCATGGGCTCGCGCGAGCGCCTGGAGGAGACGAAGTGGGGCATCTTCTGCGGCGGCGCGCGGTCGGTTCTCAATGCCGGCGACGAAGCTTCTCGCCGCCGGGCCTCCCTCTTGACACGGCCGCCCCACTGGTTTGCGGCCGAGCCGCCGTCGGACGGCGCCCAGCTCGAGACGCTGACGACATTGAAGGGCGATTGCGTCATTCATCGATCCCGTGGTCGCAGCGTCGAGGACGCCGTCGAGGTGCGCGTGACGGGGCGGCACAACCGTGAGAATCTCGCCGCCGCAATTGCGGGCGCGCTGGAACTCGACGTGCCGCTCGAACGGCTCGTATCGGTGATCCCGAACGTAGAGCTGCCAAAAGGACGCTACGATCGGATCCCGGTTGCCCACGGCGTTCAGCTCATTTACGACGCCTACAACGCGAACGCGAGCGGGATGATCGCCGCGCTGGATGCGTTCGCGTTGGAGCAGGCATCGCGGCGCATCGCGATGCTCGCTAGTATGGCGGAGCTCGGCGACGAGTCGAGCGCCCTGCACGAGCGCGTCGGCGCGCACGCCGCGGGACGAGTCGACGTGCTCCTGGTTCAGGGCGAGTTCGCCGACGAACTCGCGCGCGGCGCGCGCCGCGCGGGGATGCGCTTGGAACAGATCGTCAGCGTTCCGGCGAATGCCCACGCAGCGCGATGGTTACGCGAACACGCGCGGCAGGGTGACGTCGTGCTGCTGAAGGGCTCGCGCAAATATAAGCTGGAAGAGATCGTTGAGGAGCTGCGCCCGTGAGCCTCGCCGCGCAAACGCTGCTGGTGACGCGCCCGGAGGCGCTGGTTGGGTTGGTGGCCATCCCGGTGCGCACACCGTTGGTGCATCCTGGCGACGATCTTCCGGCGCTGGTTGCACGTGCGGTCCAGGGCATCGCCCGGACCGGCGACGTCGTTGCGATCTCGGAAAGCGCCGTGGCGATCGCTCAAGGCGAATTCATTGCGGCCGAGCTGATTCGTCCATCCCGGCTCGCCTACGCGCTCTCTCGCCGAGCCGGAGCGCTTGCGACGATGAGCCAGCCCGAATCCGTGCAGCTCGTTATCGATCGCGCGGGGCAATGGAAAGTGTTGTATGCAACGCTTCTGCACATTATATCCCGAGCAGCCGGCCATCGCGGCGCCTTTTACGAGGTGATGGGCGAAGCGGTCGCGGCGTTCGACGGTTACACCGGCACGATGGAACCCTACGAACGCGCCATCGTTTTCGCGCCGCACGATCCGCAAGGCGTCGCTGCCAGCTTGCGCGATCGAACCGGCATTGCGTGCGCCATCGTGGATGCAAACGATCTGGGGAAAGCTAAAGTGCTGGGCGCCTCGGACGGCGTCTCCGTAAAAAACGTCGAAGCCGCATTACTGGACAATCCACATGGCAACAGCGACGAACAGACGCCCGTCGTCGTCCTCAAGTGGCGCGGCCGCGGGCCGAATCCACTCCTTGGCGGCGCATGAGCGTGGCACTCTCCGGTCTGGCCTTTTGGACGCTCTTTGGTTTCTCGATAGCGGGATTAGCCGGACTTCTGCTGCTCGTCGCATTGGGCCGGTTGCAGGTGCGCCAACATGCGTACGAAGATGCACCTCAGACGCACCGAGGCAAAACCGGAACGCCGACGATGGGCGGCATCGTTTTCGTCGTCGTACTTATCGCCGCGCTCGCCCTCGCGCGGATTCCGTCGCTAACGGACCTCGTCTGGCTCGTCGTCCTTTGCGCCGCAATCGGCGCCATCGACGACATCATAAAGGTTCGTCACGGCGCTAACCGAGGTTTGCCGGCGCGAACCAAGTTGTTGGCAACGGCCCTGGCTGCGGTGATGTTTCTGCGGGCGATCGACGCCGCGTGGGGCCAACACGTGCTTCTCCACGCTGGGACGTTCTGGATTCTGGCGCCGCATTGGCTCTGGTTCGTACTCGGTGTCCTCGCGATCACGGGGACGATCCATGCCGTCAACCTAACCGATGGCCTCGACGGTCTCGCGGCCGGAACCATGATCCCGCCGTTGGCCGCACTTGCGTTGATCGCCGCCGCCATGCAGGTTCCCGCCGCGGCGATTGCGGCGAGTGCCGGCCTGGGCGCATGCGCAGCCTTCCTCATTTTCAACCGTCATCCCGCGAAGCTCTTTATGGGCGACACCGGTTCCTTGGCGCTTGGCGCGCTGCTCTCCGGCGTCGCGATTCTGAGCGGCGAAATGTTGCTGCTCGTCGTGATCGGCGCGGTCTTCGTCGCGGAAGCGCTTTCGGTTATCCTTCAGGTGTCGTATTTCAAGGCAACCGGCGGTAAGCGTATCTTGCGCATGAGTCCGCTGCACCATCATTTTGAAATGGGCGGCTGGCCCGAGACGAAAGTGACGGTTCGTTTTTGGCTTGCATCGGCACTATGTTCGTTGTTAGGATGGGCCATCGTGCGATGAGCGAGATGTTTCGGTTCGACGCCGGCGAAAATATTCTCGTCATTGGGCTTGGACGCAGCGGATTGGCAAGCATCGACGTCCTGCATGAGCTTGGCGGCGCACTCTTTGCAACCGATGAAAAACCTCGGCACGAGCTTAGCGACGCCATCGCCGCGGCGCAATCGTTCGGGGCCCGATTCATCGACCCAGCCGACGTCGACAACTTGGCGAAAGAGCTCGACTGCGCGGTGCTCTCGCCGGGCGTTCCGCCGACGTCGTCCGTCGTGCGAAGCATGCATCGTGCCAACGTTCCGGTCATCGGCGAGATCGAGCTCGCCTATCGGCTGTGCAAGGCGCCGATCATTGCCGTCACCGGCACGAAGGGGAAGTCGACGACCACGGCGCTGATCGGACACCTGCTTCGCGGCTGTGGACTATCGGTACGCGTCGGCGGGAACATCGGTAACCCCTTGATCAAAGAGGTCCGCGCTGCCGGCCCCGACGCGTGGGTCGTGGCTGAGGTATCCTCGTTTCAGCTCGAGACGATTCGAGCGTTCAAGCCGCGCGTCGCCGTGCTGCTCAACATCTCGCCCGATCACCTCGACCGATATCACTCCATGGACGAGTACGCAGAAGCGAAGTATCGGATCTGCGCCAATCAGTCGATGAACGATTGGTTCGTCGGGAATCTCGACGATCCCAAGGTGCGCACGCTTCACTGGCGTTACGGCGAAACGCGCGTGCAGGCCAAGCAGCTGTGGTTTAGCATCGATGACGGCGATCAGGCAACGATGTATTTGCGCGATGGGGTGCTAAGCTACGCTCCAATTGCGGGCGATCCGCGTCCGATCCCGATCGTTCCCCTCGACGAGATTCCGCTGCCGGGCCGGCACAACGCGCAAAACGTCATGGCGGCCTTGTTGGCGGCGCTCGCGATCGGCTGTCCGCCCGAAGCGCTGCGCGCGGCGACGGCAACGTTCAAGCCGATGTCTCATCGGCTGGAAACGATCGCGGAGATCGACGGCGTGCGCTACGTCGACGACTCGAAGGCTACGAATCCTGCGTCGGTTATCGCCGGACTGCGTAGCCTCGAGCGGCCGATCGTCTTGATCGCCGGCGGCCGTTCGAAGGGCGGCGATTTTCGTGCAATGGGTGCGGAGATCCGAAACCGTGTCAAAGCGATGGTCGTGATCGGAGAGGCGGCAGAAGAAATTCTGCAGGCCGCCCGCGGCGTCGCCGGCGCGGAAGCATTCTCAATGGAAGAAGCCGTGCAGCGCGCCCGGCAGTTCGCCGATCCTGGCGACGTCGTGCTGCTCTCGCCCGGCTGTGCGTCGTTCGACATGTTTTTGTCGGCGGACGACCGGGGCGAGCAGTTCACCACCGCGGTCAACGCACTGAGGCAACCGGCCGGTGCATAATTTCGCGACGCTGCGGGCCGGAGAGAAGCCGCGCTCCGGGAGGCTTCCGTCATACGCGGCGGCTCCGCTCGATACGGTGCTCTTCGCGGCGGTCGCGGCACTCGTCGGCATCGGCCTGGTGATGGTGTTTTCCGCCTCGAGCGCCACGGCGTACGCGCAGCACGGCGATATCGCTTACTACCTTAAGCGGCAGCTGATTTGGCTCGCGGTTGGATTGGCGGGCGCCTATGGGCTCTACCGTTTCGACTATCAGCGGCTCAAACGTTTCGCCCCCTACCTTCTGCTCGCAGCCATCGCGGGTCTCGCTCTGGTCTTCGTCCCGCACGTCGGGCTTGGCGTAAACGGCGGGCGGCGGTGGATCGGCACCGCCAACCTGAGCCTCGAGCCGTCGGAGTTTGCCAAGCTCGCGCTCGTGATTTACCTGTCGGCGGTATTATCGGCGCGCGGCGAACGGATCACGTCGTTGGTGCGCGGCCTCGTGCCACTTTGCATCCCCGTTGCCATCATGGCGGTGCTCGTGCTCAAAGAGCCCGACATGGGAACGGCGAGCCTTCTGGTCTTTACGGCGTTCGCACTCTTCTTCGCTGCCGGCGCGCGCGTCGTTCATCTCGTCGCCGTCACGCTCGCGACCGTTCCGTTTGCGGCGCTTACGGTGCTTGCAAGCCCATATCGGCGGGCGCGTATCTTCGCGTTCGTGGATCCATGGAAGGACCCGTTGAATACCGGTTTCCACATCGTACAGTCGCTTCTGGCGCTCGGGAGCGGCGGACTCTTCGGGGTTGGTTTGGGGGCTTCTCGCGCAAAGTTCTTTTATCTGCCCGAGCAGTATACCGATTTCATCTTCTCGGTGCTGGGGGAAGAGCTCGGATTGATCGGTACCCTGGCGGTCATCGCGCTCTTCGTCACGCTGGCCTACCGGGCGATCAGGATCGCGCTCGCCGCGCCGGATCGCTTCGGCTTCTTTCTCGCAATCGGATGCGCGGCAATGATAACGATCCAGGCGTTTGTGAACATCGGCGTCGTTTCGTCGTCGTGGCCCGTTACCGGCGTGCCGTTGCCGTTCATATCCTTCGGCGGCAGCTCGCTGGTCGTCAACCTCCTCGCCGTCGCTCTCATCGCCAACGTCGGGCGTCATCGAAGAATTAACGGGTGACCGTCGTCTTTGCCGGCGGCGGCACCGGAGGACATCTCTATCCCGCGATTGCCATCGCCGACGCGCTGCGCGAACGTTCGGTTAGCGTAGCGTTCATCGGCACGGCGGACCGGCTTGAGGCCACCATCGTGCCGAATGCCGGATATCCGCTGTATACGATCGCGAGTCACCCATTGGCCCGTCGCGCGTCACTCGACGTATTTCGTACGCTAGTCGCCAACGCGAAGGGAACGCTTCAGAGTCTGCGTCTCCTTAGCGCGCAGCGGCCCGACCTGATAATCGCGACCGGCGGCTACGTCAGCTTTCCGGTCGCGCTGGCGGCCCGCATTCGACGACTGTTGGGTCTCTCGCGCGCACCGATGGTACTGCTCGAACCCAACGCGGCGCCCGGTTTGACACACCGATTGCTCGCTCCGATCGTCGACGAGGTTTGGCGAAGTAGCCCGATACGTTCGTCCTTGCGGCGTCTGCCCTCGCGTGACGAGGCAATGACGCGGTTGGGTCTGGACGCCTCGCTGCGTACACTGCTCGCGATGGGAGGAAGTCAAGGAGCTCGCGCGATCAACGACGCGCTGCTGAGTCTGATCGCTTCCGAAGCGGTGCCGCGCGGCTGGCAGGTGCTGCATCTCACGGGCAAAGGCGACTACGAGCGAGTTGCCGTGCTGCGGGCTAGCTCGCCTTCTTCTTCGTTTAGTATGCGCTACGCGGTGCGATCCTATCTCGACGATATGGTTGACGCCTATGCGGCAGCCGATCTCGTCGTTACGCGGGCTGGCGCCTCGACGCTGGGCGAGTTGAGCGCCCTTGGAAAGCCGGCCATTTTGGTGCCCTATCCGTTTGCCACAGAGGCTCATCAGGCGACCAACGCGGCGCGGTTCGAGGCTGCCGGAGCCGCCGTGGTGATCGCCGATTCGCAACTCCGAGCCGGCGAGCTTCCCGGGGTGCTGGCCGAGACGACACGCCCGGAACGGCTCGCGGCTCTCAGCGATAAAGCGCGCGAACTGGAGGGAAGCGATCCCCTCACCGCGATTCTCGCGCGGATCGATAACTTGGTACCTCGAAAGAGCAAGCCGTGACGGCTTTTCATCTCGTCGGCGTCGGGGGGATCGGCATGAGCGCGCTCGCGCGCATTCTGCTCGCGCGCGGCGAAGTCGTTTCAGGCTCGGACGTCAGCGTAACGCCGCTCGTGGAGCAGTTGCGTCACGAGGGCGTGCGCATCACGATCGGCCACGGGGCGCACAACGTCGGGGATGCCCAAACCGTGGTAGTCAGTTCGGCGATCGACCGGCGCAACCCGGAATGTGTTGCGGCCGCTCGGCGTAGAATCCCGGTGCTGCACCGCGGCGAGATGCTCGCGCGGCTGCTCGAAGGACGCCGCGGTATCGCGGTTTGCGGAACGCACGGCAAGACCACGACGACGGCGATGACGCACGCCGTTCTGCGTTCCGGCGGCATCGACGCCGGCCTCGTTCTCGGCGGCATCGATGGTGTGCTCGGGACGAATGCGCACGATGGCGGCTCGGAATGGTTCGTCACGGAGGCCGACGAGTCGGACGGCTCGTTCGCGTTGCTCGAGCCTGAGATTGCGATCGTCACGAACCTCGAGAACGACCATCTTACCAGCGACGATGAGCTTCCAGGATTGGCGCGCGCCTTCGGCGAGTTTCTCGGAAAGTTGCCGGAGCACGGACTGGCGGTGATCGGCATCGATAATCCGCTCGCGGCTTCGCTGACGTCGCACGATCTGCGCGCTCGCGTCGTCACGTACGGACTTTATTCGCGCGCGGTCGTGCGCGCCGCGAACGTTGCGTACGCCGGCTTCGGCTCGCGCTTCGACGTCCTTTTCGAGAACGCGCGCATAGGTCGGATCGAGTTGCGCGTCCCGGGCGCGATGAACGTTCAGAACGCGCTTGCTGCCGTCACGATCGGACACGAGCTCGGGTTGAGCTTTCAATCCATCGCCGGAGCGCTTCAAACTTTCCGCAACGTTCGCCGCCGATTCGACATCTTGGCGTGCGACGAGCGCCTAACGGTCGTGGACGATTATGCCCACCACCCTACCGCGGTGCGTGCAACGATTGCGGCTGCGCGTCAGTACCATCACGGCGAGCTGGTCGTGGCATTCCAGCCGCACCGGTACACGCGCACGGCTTTTCTCGCGCGCGAGTTCGCCGAAGCATTGCGGGGCGCCGACCGCATCTATCTGGCACCGGTTTATGCGGCCTCCGAGCCGGCCATCCCCGGCGTTAGCGAACGGTCGATCGGGGAATCGCTGACTGCGTTGGGCGGTCGAGTGAGTTACGTGGCGCGCGTCGAGGAGTTGGAGCAGCGCATTCTGGACGAAGCGACGCCCGGCACGATGGTCTTGATGCTCGGTGCCGGCGACATTACCGAGGTCGCCGCGCGGCTGGCGAGTCGCCTGCAAGCAGCCGCGGTGCCTCGCGCCACTCAGGCCACCGCATGAGCCTGACTACCGTGCAGGCTCTGCATACGCTGCTCACGCCGAGCGACCGCCAGAGCCTGCGCGAAATCTTCGGTCAGCGAGTGCGCTTCGACGAACCGCTCGCGCCCTACACGTCGTGGAAGATCGGTGGGCCGGCCGACGCGTTCGTGACCGCCAACGACGAGGCGGAGCTGGCCGACCTGATGCGCTTTTGTTTGCGGCGGCGCATGATTTGGTGGATCTTGGGCGGCGGAAGCAACGTGCTGATCGGCGACGGGGGCGTGCGTGGAATCGTCGTGCGATTGGCGGGTGAGTTTGCCACGGTCGCCGTGCGCGAAGATGGGGAGACGATCATCGTCGAAGCCGGCGGTTCGGCCGGCATGGCGCTCGTTACCGCGAAGGCGGCCTCGGCCGGCGCTTCGGGGGTCGATTCACTCGCCGGCATTCCGGGAACGGTCGGCGGATCGTTACGAATGAACGCCGGCACCGACCGCGAGATCGGGGAATTCGTTCAAAACGTTTGGGTGCAGTCGCCAAGCCGGCCGGAGCCGCATCCCGTCAGCGTGCGTTATCTCTACCGGCATTCAACGCTCGAACGCGACGTGGTCGTCTCGCGCGTCACGCTGGCGTTCGCCAGCTCCAGCGCGACGGACGTGCGCGACGAAATGCGCACGCGCCTGGTCCGGCGCAAGACGACGCAGCCGATCGCTCTGCCCAACGCGGGATCCTGCTTTCGTAATCCAAACGGTGAAAAAGCAGCACGTTTGATCGAATCGGTGGGCGCTAAGGGATGGCGCGAGGGCGGCGCGGAAGTCTCGCCGCTGCACGCCAACTTCATCAACAACGTCGGCGGCGCCACGGCGAAGGACGTCGCGACGCTGCTTGCGCGAGTCCGGCGCGCGGTGATGGACCGCCGGGGCGTCGAATTGCAGCTCGAAGTGCATTTAGTCGGAGTTTTCATCGATGCAACGTAAAGCCATTGTCGCGGTCGTGATGGGTGGGAGCAGCCTCGAGCGCGAGATCTCCCTTCGTTCTGGGGCGGAGGTGATGCGCGCGCTCCTCTCTCTGGGTTACGATGCGCGGTCGCTCGAGTATGACGACCGGTTCTTCGACGGCTTGCGTCAGCTCAAACCAGACGTGGTCTTCATCGCGCTGCACGGGCCCGGCGGTGAGGACGGACACGTTCAAGCACTGCTCGAGTATCTGTCGATTCCGTACACGGGCAGCGGCTTGGAAGCCGCGGCCTTATCGATGGACAAGCATCTCACCAAGAAACTCTTGGCCGCGGAAGGCTTGCCGACGCCCGTCTGGGATCTCTTCGACCTCACCGGCGGGACGCTGCCGCTCCTGCCCGGCTCGCTCAATCTCCCCCTCGTCATCAAGCCGCGCTTCGAAGGCTCGTCGGCCGGCATCGCAATCGTGCACACGCACGAAGAGTGGACCAGCGCGATGCTCGAGG
>DAIMCN010000008.1:43646-96239 GCA_036726365.1 Candidatus Cybelea sp. | reverse complement strand
ACGCGCTTGCGGCGCCGATTATGCGGCTGATACGTCCGCTTCATAACGTCCCTTTTAGCGAAGAGTAATGCCCCACACCCTGGTGGCAGACAGCCCCTGATTATATTCCAGCGATGAGGGCAAGCGCAAGCGGCCTTGGCGCACGGCTGCGCGTTGGGCGTGCACGCTCGTGCGGGGATGCACCCCGGGCCCGCCGTAACTTGGTGAAGTTTTGAGCGTTTCGACTATGCAGCCGCCCGCCCGCCGCCGGGTTGTCGTCACGGGGCTGGGTGCGGTTACTCCGATCGGCAATACCCGCGATGAGTTCTGGAGACGTCTGGTTGCCGGCGAGTCGGGCATCGCTCCCATCACGGCGTTCGATGCCGGCGACTTCATTACGCGTATCGCGGGTGAAGTCAAGGACTTCAAGCCTGAGGAGCTGATCGGGCGCAAGGAAGCGCGGCGGATGGACCGCTTCACGCAGTTTGCCTTCGTGGCGGCACGCGAAGCCATCGGTGATGCCAAACTTCCCGACGATCCGGAGTTCAAGCAGCGGGTCGGAGGCGTGATCGGCACCGGAATCGGTGGGATCATTACGTTCTGGTTGAACTCCGACAAGGCAAATGAGAACGGAACCTGGTCCAAAGTGACGCCGTTCTTCATCCCCATGCTGATGGCAAACGCGGCCCCGGCGCACATTTCGATGGCGTATGGTTACCAGGGACCGTTCTTCGCCGCCGCAAGCGCCTGCGCGAGCGCCAACGACGCGATCTGCACCGCGTATAATGCGGTAGCCTACGGCGACGCCATCGCGATGATTACCGGCGGAAGCGAGGCGACGGTTTCGCCACTCGCCATCGGCGGCTTTTGTTCGATGCGCGCGATGTCGACGCGCAACGACGATCCGTCGCGTGCCAGCCGTCCGTTCGATAAGGAACGCGACGGCTTCGTTTTGGGAGAAGGCGCCGGCATTCTCGTCATCGAGGAGTACGAGCACGCCCGGGCTCGCGGCGCCACGATCTATTGCGAAATCCTCGGATACGGCCAGTCCTCCGACGCGTATGACCTCGTCGCGCCGGATCCGGACGGCAACGGCGTGCGGTTGGCGTTTGCGCGCGCGCTCGCGAGCGCCGGCATTTCGCCAAGCGACGTCGATTACATCAACGCGCACGGCACCTCAACGCCGGTCGGCGATCCGGCGGAGTCCAGGGCGATTGAGAAAACGTTTGGCGAACACGCCTACCGGATCGGAGTCAGCTCGACGAAATCGATGCACGGTCACGCGCTTGGCGCTGCCGGGGGCATCGAAGGCGTCGCGACGGCGTTGGCCGTTCTCAACGACGTGATGCCCCCGACGACAAACTATGAGTTTCCCGATCCCGAGTGCACGCTCGACTACGTTCCCAACATCGCACGCAGCGCGCCGATCCGAGTTGCCCTTTCGAACTCGTTCGGGTTCGGCGGACACAACAGTGTCATCGTTTTCGGCAAGGTTAGATAATCAGAGGTTCTCCAAATGAGCGGCGAAGCGTATCGGCGGCGCTTGCGCGTCCTGCTTCGCCTTGCGGGCATTCGCAGGACGAAGGGTTTAGACGTCTTCGCAACGGCCTTCGTTCACCAAAGTTATGCAAAAGAACGGGTTGGACGCTCAAACGAACGCATGGAGTTTCTCGGTGATTCGGTGCTGGGATGCATCACTGCCGCCTGGCTCTACGAGCGCTACGTCGACGAACCGGAGGGCTTGCTGACGCTTCGCAAGGCCGCGATCGTGAACGACGTACAGCTCGCGCAGACGGCGCGCCGGCTCGGATTCTCCGCGTTGGTTGCGCTGGGAGCGGGAATGCGCACCGCCGGCGGAAGCGAAAACACCTCCGTACTCGCCGATGCGTTCGAAGCTTTCGTGGGCGCACTGTATCTCGAATTCGGGCTGGAAAAAGCCCGACAGTTCGTCGTTGCGCAACATATCGAGCAGCTCGATCACTCGGCAAACGCGCTGCTCGACGCAAAGACGCGCCTGCAACATTACGCGCAAGAGCATCTCGCCGCGACACCCGTCTATCGTGAGACGAGTCGCGGCACGCCTCAACGCCCTGCCTTCAAGTCGCGCGTGAGCGTTAACGGCAGAATCTTGGGGAGGGGCGACGGTCTATCGAAAAAGTCCGCGCAACAAGCCGCCGCCGAGGCCGCGCTGCTCTCGATCGCGTCGGCTAAGGATCCCTCGGCGGCGGGCGGCGTCCGAGCGTGAAGCTGCGCAGCATCAGATCCTTTGGTTTCAAGACTTTTGCGGAACCGACGCGGCTGGAATTCGGCAACGGCATTACGGCGATCGTCGGCCCCAACGGCTCGGGAAAATCAAACCTCGTCGACGCATTCCGCTGGGTCTTGGGCGAGACGTCCAGCAAGAGCCTCCGATCGGGGCGGCTCGAGGACGTGATCTTCGCCGGAAACGAAGTGCGCAAGCCGCTGGGCTTGGCAGAGGTTTCGATACTCTTTGACAATGCCGAGCGCAAGTTGCCGATCGAGTTCGGAGAAGTCGAGATTACGCGCCGAGCCTATCGGGTTGGGGAGAGCGAGTATTTCATCAACCGCACCCAGGTGCGCTTGCGCGACATCCTCGATCTGCTCATGGGCACGGGTCTCGGGCCGGGTTCGTACGCCATCGTCTCACAAGGCCAGATCGATGCGATTCTGACCAGCAAGCCCGTCGAGCGCCGCGCGCTCTTTGAAGAGACCGCCGGCATCGGCAGATTCCTCTCGCGTAAAAACGAGTCGCTGCGCCGGCTCGAGCGTACCGAGCAGAACGCGATTCGCATCAGCGATCTCATCGCGGAGCTGGAACGGCGAATCCCCGAGCTCGATACCCAAGTGCGCCGCGCCAAGCGGTATCGGCGCGTCAGCACGCGCGTACGTGACCTGGAAATTCTTGGCTACTTGCGAGCCAGCGCGACGCGCCGCGCGGAGAGCGAGCGCCTGCGCCGCGAATTAGAGAAGAACGAAGAGCTCCGCGCGCTGGCTGCCGCGAAAGCGGCGTCGCTGAGTGCCGAGCTCGCGGGAGTTCGAACGCAAGTCTACCGCTCCGAGCTGCGGTTGGAAGAGCTTCGCTCGCAAGTACAGAGCGAGCGTAGCGAGCTCGCAACGGTCGAGGCGCAGTACGCGGTCGCACTCGCACGACGGGAAGCCCTCGAGCGGCAATCGACCCAAACGTCACAGGATGCCGCGCGAGTTGAGCAGGAGCGCGCCTCGCTCATCGCTGCGATTGCCGAATTGGAAGCGCAAATCTTACCGCTCGCTTCTGAAATAGAGGCTGCGCGCGAGCAGGAGCTTGTGGCTCAGACGGCGCTGGCGGAAGCGCGCGGCAAACTCGAGTCGGTCTTTACGAACTTGCGTGAAATCGAAGCAGCCGGTACGGAGCACGCCGCGCGTAAAGCCGAACGGCGCGTGCAAGCCGAGAGCCTGCGTGCCGAAGCCGAGCGTCTCGAGCGGGAAGAGCGCGACGCGCGGCAGCGGGCCGAAGAGGTCGAGATAGCAACCGGCGGCGCAGCACATCGCCACGGCGAGCGACGCCGTCGATTCGACATTCTCGAGGAAGCATCGCTCGATGCGCGCGGACGGGCCGAGGATGCGACGCGCGAAGCCGCGATCGCACAAGAGGGCGTTGCTCATGCGCTCTCGCTCGCGCACGAGCAGTCCAGCGAAGTGAAAGCTGCCGAATCGCGGCTTCATACCATCGAAGAACTGGAAAACTCTTTGGAAGGGCACGTTCCGGGCACGCGCGCGATCGTCGATGCTTGGCAGCGCGGCGAGCTCCGCGGCGTCGAGGGAATCGTCTCGAACCTCATCACGACCGAAGAGCGATACGCGCGCGCGATGGACGTCGCATTCGGGGCCAGACTCTCGAACGTGGTGACGACCACGTCGGAAGACGCGGAGCGTGCGGTCGAATTTCTCAATCGTCGCGAAGCCGGGCGTGCCACGTTTCTTCCGCTTGATACGCTCGCGGATCGTATGGGGCGCCGCCTCGATCCCGAACTCAACGGCGTCCCCGGCATCTTGGGGTACGCCCACACGCTGGTGCGCTCGGCGCCGCGCTTCGCCGGAATCGTGAGTTTCCTCGTCGGTAACGTGCTGATCGTCGATAGACTCGAGACCGGAATCGAACTCGTTCGAGGGCGCGGCTTGCGCGATACGATCGTGACCTTGAACGGCGAGCAGATCACCGGCGGTGGCGCGATTACGGGCGGCCGGTTTCAGCGCGAACGCTCGATTCTATCGCGTCGATTCCAGGCCCAGGGTCTGCGCGACGCGCTTGCCGGTATGCGCGCCAAACTCGAAGATGCGCAGAAGAAGTTGAGCGCGGCTCACGTCCGTGCCGATGCGGCGATCGCGGCGCGCGACGCAGCCCGAGAGCAGCAAACGAAAACCGAATCGCAGCTGGTCGGAGTGCGCGCCGAAATCGCAGCGCTCGCCGGCGACGTCGAACGGACGCGATCCGAACTGGAAGCGGCGCGGGCCGTGGCTATGCAGCTGCGCGTGCAGGCGGTGCAAGCGCGCGAACGCGAGCACGAGTACGAGCGACCCGAGCCCGAGGCCGAGCGCAGCGACGAAGAGCGAGCGAGACTCGAGAGCGAGCTCGCGCTCGTGCGTCAAGGAATCGCACGCGCCGAGGCCGAGCAGATTGCGGCAAGCGCGCGAGCTGCCAATCTGCGCGAGCGCGCGGCGGCACTCGCGGCCGAACGGGATGCCTCAAAGGCTCGTTCGGGAATGCTCGATCAGGATAGCGAGCGCGCCGGATCCGCCCGGGAAGCGATGCTGGCCGAAATCGTGTCGATGATGGAGGAGACGCGCACGACGCACGCCCACGCCGAGGGCGTTCGGAGCGGAGTCGTCTCGCTCGACGCGCGGCTCGATGCGGCTCGCCGCGAACGCGAATCGCTCGTTGCGCGTCAGACCCAGCTTGAATCGGATTTGCGCATGGCCGAACAAGAAGAGCGCGATACCGCGGCGAGCGGCGAGCGGCAACGGACGCGCCTAGCTGAAGTCGAGGCCGAGCTGGGCATGCTGGTCTCGCAGTTCGCTCAAAACCCGGCAGCCAGCGACGAGTGCGCGGAGGTTGAAGGCCGCTATGCGAGCGAGCCCGATGCCGTCGTCGACGAACTACCGCGTTTACGCGACGAGCTGGCCCGGTTGCAAGCCAACGTCAATCTCAACGCGGTTGCGGAGCGCAGCGAACTCGAAGAGCGGCACGCTTTTCTCGCGGCTCAGCTCGACGATCTGGCCAAGGCGCGCGAAACGCTGCTCGAGTCGATCAAGGAGATCGAGCGCGAAACACAAGTCCAATTCAACGAAACGTTTGCGCGCGTTGCCGACGCCTTTACGACGATGTACGCGCGGCTCTTCGCGGGCGGCGAAGCGAAGATGTGGCAGACCGAGCCGGACAATCTTTCGGAAACCGGAATCGAGATCGCCGTACAGCCGCCCGGCAAGAAAGCGATGCCGCTGGCGGCGCTCTCGGGCGGCGAGCGTGCGATGACGGCGGCGGCATTGATCTTCGCGCTGATTGCCACGAAGCCGGCGCCGTTCTACCTTCTCGATGAGGTCGATGCGGCGCTCGACGACGCCAACATCGACCGGTTTTGTGCGATGGTTCGCCAGTTTGCGGCCGGGTCGCAGATGCTAATCGTAACGCACAACAAGAAAACGATGGAGATCGCGGACCGGATCTACGGCGTAACCACGATTGACGCGGGAGCAAGCGCGGTCGTTTCGGTTGAGCTTACCGCACAAGAGGCGGCGCTTGCCTAACAGCCGGCCGGAAATTCGAACGGCGGCGCTCTTCTCACTCTTCGATAAGACCGGTGTCGCGGAACTCGCCACCGAGCTGCACGACCGCGGGGTCGAAATCTACGCCACCGGCGGGACGCGCGGCTTTCTCAAAGAGCACGGAATTCCGGCGCGCGACGTCGGCGAAGTAACGGGATCGCCGGCGCTGTTCGGCGGTCGGGTGAAGACGCTCCATCCCAAAGTTTTCGGCGGGATTCTTTACGACCGGTCCGATGAGGAACATCGGCAAGAAGCCCAAGAGCACGATATTCCGCAGATCGAGGTGGTCGCCGTCAACCTCTATCCCTTTGAGGCAACCGTCGCGCGTCCCGGCACTACGCTGAGCGAAGCAATCGAACAGATCGATATCGGCGGCGTCGCGCTGCTGCGCGCGGCGGCGAAGAACTTCGAGCACGTCGTGGTGTTGACTCATCCCTCGCAGTATGCCGAGTATCGCGCGGCGCTCGAGGCAGGTGACGTCTCCGTGGCGCTGCGCCGAAAATTCGCCATCGCGGCGTTCGAACGGACGGCCGAGTACGACGCGGCGATTTCCCACTATCTGGCAACCGCCGGCGAGGTTTTGCCGAGCGAACTCCCCGGAGCGCTCGCGCTGACGGTGCCCCTGGCCAAACGATTACGGTACGGAACGAACCCGCAAGAACGAGCCGCGTTCTATCTGGACCGTCTGGAACGGTTGCCCGAACAGCTGCATGGTAAGGCGCTCTCCTACAACAATCTGCTCGATCTCGATGCGACGCTGCGCCTGCTCTCGCGCGCGCCGCTGGGCGCGGAGTTCGGAAGCGAGAACGAGCGCTTCGTTCGCGCCGGCGTGGTCAAACATGCGGTGCCTTGCGGCGTCGCCCAGCGTTCGCGGGTAGGATTAGCCGTGCGTGAAGCGCTCAACGCAGATCCAATCTCGGCGTTCGGCGGGATCGTCGCCGCGGACGCGCCGCTCGATCGCGACGCGGCGCTCGCGTTGCACGAGTTTTTCTTGGAAATCGTCGCGGCGCCCGATTTCGAGCCCGAAGCGCTCGAGATTCTTCGCCGGAAGAAGAATTTGCGCGTGATGCAGTTTGCGCGATCGCTGCCCGACGAACTCGCGCACGAGTTGCGCCTGCGAAGCGCGCTGGGCGGCGTGCTCGCGGAGGACGACGATCCCACGGCTGCACCCGAAGAGTGGAATGTCGTGAGCAGCCGGCGGCCTAGCCCACAGGAATGGCACGACCTCGCGTTCGCCTGGGACGTCGTACGGCACGTGAAGAGTAACGGCATCGTCATCGTCAAGGGCGGCACGACGCGCGGAATTTGCGCCGGACAAACCAACCGCGTCACCGCGGTGCAGATTGCTGCGCAGCGGGCCGGCGACGGCGCACGCGGCTCGGCTTGTGCCAGCGACGGATTCTTTCCCTTTGCCGACGGCCTCGAAGCCGCCGCGCACGGCGGTTGCAGCGCGATCATCGCGCCCGGCGGTTCGGTGCGCGACGCGGAAGTGATTGCGGCCGCGGACCGTCTAGGGGTAGCCCTCGTTTTTTCGACCTACCGCTATTTCTTGCATTAAAAAGGTGTCTATATGCCGCGATTCTTACACACTTCGATTTTCGTCAACGACATGAACGAGTCGATTGAATTCTACACGGAAAAGCTCGGATTGCATCTGCTCGACGGTCCGTATCACTATCCGGGCAACGCCGATATGGCGTTCGTCGGTCGGGATTGGAACGCTTATATCGAGTTAGTCTACGACCTGGAAGAGCATCCGCCGTACCAACTCGGCAATCGCTACGAGCACCTGGCCATCGAAAGCGACGGCGACCTTCGTCCCTACGTTGATAGGCTCAAGGCAAAGGGCGTTCGAATTCTCAAGGACGTGTACAAGTCGCCCAGCGGCACGCGGGCGATCGCGTTTGTCGAAGATCCTAACGGGATTCCCGTCGAACTGCTCGAGCCGCGAAAAGAAAAGAGCTTGTCATAGCGCCGATGTAGCGAACCCGCTGCAACGGCGAGTTATCTATAGATAAACGGGTCGCTCGGCGGAGCGACGCGTTCGATTCGTTGCGCGACGAGCCGAAGCTCGCCCCCGACGCTATCGATGCGTCCATCGGCCCGAAGCCACGCGCCCGGCGGATAGGGCGGCATCCGATCGAGGCGCATCACGACCGGCGCGGCATCGGCACGACAGCACGTAATCGCGTAACGTACCACCGCGCAGACGCTTCGGTCGCACGCTAGCGTGCCGGTGAAGCTGAGGCGTTCGCCGGCAAAGAGGTCGGACAGCGTGGTCTCTGTCGCATGATATAGCGGTGGCGGCGCGCCGATGAGCGCACCGACGAGCATAACGCCGGGCGCAATTCGAGCGGCCGGAGATTGCCGCCGCCGATGCATGAAGGCGAAGAAAAATGCCGCGGCGGAACAGACCCCCAACACAAACACAAACGCAGGATGCACCAGCGCATCGCCGTGGCGCCATGCGACGACGCCCGCTGCGACGCCGAGCATCGCGTACGCTAACGCGTCGTGATCCGGCCGCCGTTGGGAACGTTGCAAACGCAACGCGCGAAGATCCGCGATCCCCGCGACGCAAAGAAACGCGGCCGCTGCCGCCGGAGCGTGAATTCGCAGAGCTCCCGCAAGCGCGATCGCACCGAGCCCGCATGGAGCACAAATGAACGCGAGTGCCGCTCCGATTGCTGCATGCTGGATCGGCGTATAGTGGGACGGGTCGAAACGCGCGAGAAGCTGAGTCGCTCCACCCGCAAGCGCTGCCGACGGGAGCAGCGCGCCGAGTTCGCCGAGTACTTGCAGCGGTTCTCGTTCGTCGCAAGCGGGTGATGCGGTGCGGCGGAGCAGATTCGCGACGAGCACGGCGGCGCAGTAACGGGCGACGGCGACGAGTGGTCCGAAGAGCAGCCAGGTTGCTGCGGTGGCAGGAAGGGAACACGCCGACGGACCGCTCGTACAGCCGCATCCGAGATGTGCGATTACGTTGCGTCCGCCGAGCAGACGCGCGACCGCGATGCCCGCAAACAAAAACGGTGTCGCTTCGAGCAGCGCGGCCGCCGCGGTGGCAAGCGCGGAGCGAATCGTATCCGGAGACGATAGCATTGCGATGGAGAGCATGGCGCCTCCATACAGCACGGCGCGCACGCGCGACAGTCACGCCGGAAACGCGCTGCGGCTACCGAAACCCATTGGGATGCCCGAAAAACTCAGTGCGCCGCGTGGGACCGCGGATATATTTCCTCCCGAGTCGGGGCGCTGGAGTGAGCTGGAAGCGAGGATCCATCGTCTGGCGGCCCGCTTCGGTTACGGCGAGATTCGTACGCCGATTTTTGAATCGACCGATCTTTTCGTGCGCGGCGTCGGCGAGCAAACCGACATCGTCGAGAAAGAGATGTACACGTTTACCGATCGCGGCGACCGCAGCCTGACGTTACGTCCGGAATGGACCGCTCCGGTCGTACGCGCGCTGCTCGAACGCGGCCTTTTTTCGGAAGGACCGTTGCGCCTCTACTATATCGGTCCGATTTTCCGCTACGAGCGACCGCAGAAAGGCCGGTATCGTCAGTCGCACCAGTTTGGTGTCGAGTGCTTCGGTTTTTCGGGACCGGAAGCCGATCTGGAAGTCATTTCGCTGGCTTGGGAACTGGTGGCGCAGTACGATATTAGCGATGCGACGCTCAACATCAATTCGATCGGCGACGATCGCTGCCGGCCGCGATACCGTGAAGCCCTCTTAGCGCACTTTCAGCCACACCTTGCGGCGATCAGCGACGATGCGCGGCGGCGCTTGGCGCGCAATCCGCTGCGGTTGCTCGACAGCAAAGATCAGGCGGACCTTCCGTACATCGAGAGCGCGCCGGTTTTTGAATCGTATCTCTGTGCGGAGTGCCGCGAACATTTCGAAGCGCTCAAGGCATATCTCGATCTGGCAAAGATCCCGTTCGTCGTCAACCCGCGCATCGTGCGCGGGTTGGATTATTACGGCCGAACGGTCTTCGAAATCTCGTCGAGCGTGCTGGGAGCGCAAAGCAGCGTCTGCGGCGGCGGCCGCTACGATGGGCTGGTCCGTTCGCTGGGGGGACCGGACGTACCGGCCGTGGGCTTCGCGCTTGGGCTCGAGCGCTTCTTGATGGTGGTACAGGCGCAGGGCAAGCAATCTGAGTCGCCGCGGCGCGGCATTCAGGCGATTGCACTTGGTGCGCAGGCGCGTACCGCGCTCGTCCCGATCGTGACCGAGCTTCGGCGCCGGCTCGATGCGCCGACTTTTGTCGATTATGAGGAGCGTAAGCTGCTCGCACACCTGAAGATTGCCGATCGAAATCGAGCCCGTTACGCGCTCATTCTGGGAACGGACGAACTGGCGGCCGGTGAACTCGTGTTGCGGGACCTCGAGCGCCGCAGCGACCGCCGCCTCCCGCTGGCGCCCGGCGGAGTCCTTGCCGATCTCCTCGTAGAAACGGCGACGTGATGGAAGAACGCTACGCTGAGGAAACGCAGGTCTTGCGCGAGTTGCTGGCCCTCATGCAAGAGCACGACATCGAGACGCTCAAAGTCAAACTCGGCGACGCGACCTACGAGCTCTCGCGCCGCGAATCCCAGCCCGCGCAGTCTTCAGCTGCGCAACCGGCATCGGCGGCGGTTTCGGACGAAGCGCAGCTTCCAGCGGGCGCGAACGTTACCAAGGTCCTAGCGCCTCTGACGGGAGTCTTTTATCGCGCCCCGTCGCCCGACGTAGCGCCATACGTCGAGGTCGGCGATCGCGTCGAGACCGGCGACGTGCTGTGCGTGCTCGAGGCGATGAAACTCTTCAACGAAATACAGAGCGACGATACCGGCACGATCGTGCGGATCGTGCCCGGCAACGGCGAACTCGTTTCGCAGGGCGAGGAGCTTTTTTGGATCGAGCAATGACGTATCAGGGCCGGCGCGATTTTGCCGAGCTGATGGCTGACCGCCGAGGTTTGCTCGACGGCGAGCACTATCGCGGCCAAGTGGAAGCCATCGTGGATGCGTTGGTGACCGCGTTGCGCGACGGCAAGAAGGTATTGTGGTGCGGCAACGGCGGTAGCGCCGCCGAGGCACAACACATGGCTGCGGAGCTTTCGGGAAGGTTTTTACGCGAGCGGCCTGGGCTGCACAGCGAGGCCCTCTCGGTGAACTCCTCGACGCTGACCTGCGTCGGTAACGACTATGGTTACGAGCATGTTTTTTCGCGTCAGGTCGAGGCCTTCGCGCACCCCGGCGACGTCGTCATCGGCATGACGACGAGCGGCAGCTCGCGCAACGTCGTGCTGGCCTTGGAAGCGGCGAAACGGCGCGGCGCGGTCGCCGTCGCATTTACCGGAAATGGCGGCGGCAAGGTTGCGGAAATCGCCGATTACTCACTGATCGGACCGGACGGCTATGCCGCTATCGTTCAAGAAGTGCATCAAGTGATGGCTCACATCGTTTGCGATCTCGTCGAACAGCGCTTGATCTTTGATGGAGGCATCCGGTGACTCCGACGTTGATGGCTCCCGATGCACGGACGGTGTTCGAGCGCGCGAGCAACCTCCGCATCATGGTCGTCGGCGATGTGATGATCGACGAGTGGATTTGGGGCACGGTGACGCGGATCTCGCCGGAGGCGCCGGTTCCGGTCGTAGCCGTCGCCGATCACTCGTTTACCCTGGGCGGCGCCGGAAACGTGGCCAACAATCTGAGAGCCCTGCACGCGGGTGTTGTTTTTGCCGGAGCCGTCGGGAGCGATGCATTCGCCTCGCAAGTGCGGGATTTGCTCCGCGGAGAGCAAGTCGACGACTCCGGGGTGTTCACGATCCTGGATCGGCCCACGACGCGAAAGACGCGAATCGTCGCGCACAATCAACAAGTCGTTCGCGCGGATTGGGAATCGACGGCGACACTATCGGACGTGGATCGAGGACGGCTCGCCGCATTCGTGCGCGAGCGCGCGCCGCAATGCGATGCGGTGATCCTGAGCGACTACGCGAAGGGGCTGCTCTGTCGAGAAATCGTCGAGGCTGCGTCCGGATGTTCGTTGGTACTGGCCGATCCGAAACCGCAAAACACTGCGCTGTATTCCGGCATAACCTGCGTCGCTCCAAACGTCGCGGAAGCGGCGACGATGACCGGCAGTCCGATCGTCGACGACGCGAGCCTCGAACGGGCGGGCATGCGATTGATCGAGATGCTCGATTGCCGTTACGCTGTGATCACGCGGGGCGAGCATGGAATGGCGCTTTTTGGCAGCGCCGGGGAGCGCTTGCAGATTCCGTCGGTCGCGCGCACCGTTTACGACGTCAGCGGCGCGGGCGATACCGTGACGGCGGTGCTGGCACTGGCGCTGGCGGCGGGCGCATCCGTCGAGCAAGCGATGCAGCTGGCGAACTTCGCCGCGGGCGCCGTGGTTGAAAAACTCGGCACGGCGACCGCGTCTCCACAGGAGATTCTGGCGCTCGTCGACCCGGCGACGGGCATGGGATGAGCCAGGGACCATTTTTCGGCCAGCTGCTGAACGTTGATGAAGCGGTGGCATGGCGCGACCGCTTGCGCGCCCAAAATCGCAGCGTCGTTTTTACCAACGGTTGTTTTGACGTTCTGCACGCCGGTCATGTCGAGTATCTGGCGTGGGCGCGAGAGCAGGGCGATGCGCTCATCGTCGGTCTGAACGAGGACGACTCGGTGCGACGGATCAAGGGCGATGCGAGACCGATCGTTCCGTTCGCACAACGAGCCACCGTGTTGCTGGCATTCCGGAGCGTCGACGTCGTCGTTGGATTCGGCGAACGGACGCCGGAGGTGCTACTGGATCGGATCCGTCCCAACGTCCACGTCAAGAGCGATCAGTATCGCGAAGAGGAATTGCCGGAACGCAGCGTCGTCCTGCGCCATGGCGGCCGAATCGCGCTCGCCCCGCACGTCACCGGCGCCAGCACCACGGAAACGATCGCGCGTATCCTAGATGCGTATAGCGCTCACGGCTAACGGACCGGGTGAAGTCGCCGGCTGGCTACGACCCTTGCTGCGAGCACTCTACCGTCTCGCACCGGATCTTGACGCCCACGTCTTCCTCGTTCCCGACGACTACGCGACCGGATTCGAATCCACCATGGCTCGCGAAGCCTTCCCACGAGCGCACGTCTACGACCCCAAGAGTTATGTGAAGTTTGCGCTTGGCGGGCGTCTCGAAGGAGTCCCTAGTACCGTAGACCTCTTGCAATATGCCGGCGGAGATCTGCTCCACGCCGCGCGCCTCCATGCCCGCTTGAAAGGACGCGCCGCCACTTATAAATTTTCACGCCGACCGTATCGCCGATTGTTCGACCGAGCCTTCGCGGTAGACCTACGGAACGTCGAGCAGCTGGCAGATTGGGGAGTGCCGCGCGAGCGTATCGAGCGGGTCGGCAACCTCGCCATTGACGGCGCACTCTTTGAGGCCGAACTCCCGCCTGAGCCCGGATCGCCGGTCGACGGCGTCCTCGTCATGCCCGGTTCCCGGTCCTACGAAGTTGAAAATCTCGTGCCGTTCTTTTTTTCAGTCGCGCTGCGCATGTTGCGCGAGCAGCCTAAGCTGCGAATTGCATTTGGGCTTTCGCCCTTCACGCCGCCGCAGCAAGTGCGCTCGGCAATCGAGGGCGGCGGTCACCCACGCATGTTCGCACAACGAGGACGTTTCGTGAGCGAAGGCGGACGGCACTATCTTACAACCGAGACCGGCGACGTGCGTCTTCCCGTCCTTTTCAACGCCATGGCGGCGGCGCGAAGCGCGCGATTGATCCTGACGCTTCCGGGCACGAAGACGATCGAGTTAGCGATCCTCGGCAAGCCTGTGGTGAGCATCACTCCGCTCAACGCGCCGGAGGTCGTTACGATCAACGGCCCGCTGACCTATCTCGACCGCATTCCGCTTATCGGAATTCCGCTCAAGCGCGCGGCTGCGGTTGCAGTCGAGCGCAGTTTCACCTATCACACGCAGCCCAACATGGACGCTCGCGCGCCGCTGATTCACGAGGTTCACGGTACCGTCACGCCCGGACGAATTGCTCGCGTCGCACTGGAGCGCTACGAGGATCGCGCGTGGTGCGCGCTCACCGGCGAACGCTTAGCACAGTTGTATGCGGATCACGTTGGCGCGTCGGATCGAATGGCCGAATCGCTGTTGGCGCTGGCCGCCTGAGCCTGCCAATGCGTATCTCGGTCGTCATCGCCACGAAAGATCGCGAGCGGTACCTAGACCAGGCGCTCGCGTCACTACGGGCGCAGGTCGCCGCGGCGCCCTTTGAGGTGATTGTGGTGGACAATGGGTCGCAAGACGGGACGAAAAGGGTCGTGGAATCGCACGTCGCCGATTCTCTCCCGGTCCGTTACCTTTTCGAGCCGGATCCCAATCGCGGCAAGGCGCGCAACCGCGGGGTAGAGGCTGCGCTGGGCGAGTATGTGCTTTTCTGCGACGACGACGTGCTGCTGCCGGCGGGCTGGATCGCCGCACATGCGCGCGCGCACGACGGTGACGAGTACGTCGTCAACGGTCCGATCTTGAACGTAGCCGCGCCGCAGCACCGTCCGTCGCCCAAACCGTTCAACTACTCGCGCGCATTTTTGTGCAGCTGCAATGCCTCGCTCTCGAAACGTTCGTTCGCGCGCGCGGGCGGATTCGACGAAACGTTTAATCTCTACGGATGGGAGGACACGGAGTTGGGCGTCCGCTTACGCCAGCTCGGATTAGCATGGCGGTTTGCTTGGGATGCGTACCTGTGGCACATCAAACCGCCCGAGGAAAATGCGCTCGCGGTCGAAAGCCGCAAGGCGGTGGAAAAAGCCCGCATGGCGCGGCGCTTTCTCGCGAAACATCCTTCGCCGCGCGCGCGATTTGCGACCGGAGCCTATCGCTTAAATCTGCTTCGGGCGCGCTTCTTGCTTCCCGACTGGCTGCTCGCTTTCTACGCGGGGCTCTCGACGAGCGCTCGCGCTCCGCGGTGGCTCACCACCATGATGCGCGCGCGACTACTCGACGGAATTTATACGCGCGAGTTGGCTCGAGCGCTCGATACCAGACGTGTCAGCTGAGGAGCCGGTTGCCAATCGCGCGCTGCTGTACTGTGCGGGCGGCGGCATTGGCGATTCACTCGTCGCATCGGTCGCCGGACGGGCCCTTCGTCAGCGTTTTGCGTCGGTCGACGCGCTGACGTTGCCGGGTCACCGAGCGCTGCTCGAACGAGTTCCGGACATCGATGAGGTCATCTCCGATGACGGCGAAGAGGAGCGCGCCCTGGCCAGGCGTCTCGCGTCGCGCGATTACGACGCCTGCGTGGTAACCTGGGCGACGGCAAGAACCGCGCGCGTTCCCGCGCTAGCCTCAATCCCGGTGCGCGTCGGTCAGGCGCGACGTTTTTACTCCTTTCGCTTCACCGATCGCGTCGTAGTACGCAGCGAGCGGGGCGACGTCACATCTCACTGGGCGGAGATTTTGCTTGATTTTGCGCGGGCAATCGGTTGCGATACGCGGGACCGCGTCTATCGGTTCGTGCCGACCGCCGAAGATGAAAAAGAAGCCGACGCGCTTCTTGCCGGGCCCGAGCGCCTTATCATTCTGAATCCCTGCAACGCCGTAGCATCGCTACGAGGGATCTGGCCACTCGAGGGGTGGGCCGCGCTGGCTCGCGCGCTCAGCCAAAGTTTTGGGGTGCGAGTCTTCCTCACCGGCTCCCCGGCGGACGCACCGATCGCCGAGGGCATCCTTCACGCGGCCCTACGCGATAGCGATGCGCCGCCCGGCGACGACCCGCGAATCGTTTCGATTGCCGGACGGACGAGCGTTGGCGGATTTGGAGCGCTCGCGCGCAAAGCCGCCGCGTTTGTGGGCATCACGACCGGCTCGATGCACGTCGCGGCGGCTGTGGGCTGCCCGACGGTCGGAATCTTTCCGTTTCAATCCGATTTTCCGGAACGATGGTCACCGCTCGGGACGCGCACGGCCGTCGTACGCGCGTCGTATCCATGCCACAAGGGCGATACGAAGGAAAGTTGCCCCGACTACGCGTGCATCGCGGGGCTCGACGTCCCGCGAATCCTCGCGGCGCTCGGATCGCTCGTCGCATGATTCGCGCTACGATTCAGCTCTGTACCTATAATCGAGCGGCGCTCCTCGAGCGCGTTTTGGATGCCTGCTTCGAACAAGCCGTTCCGGATCAGTCGTACGAAGTGGTCGTGGTTGACGACGGCTCGAGCGACCAAACTCCCGACGTCCTCGAGCGCGCGCGACGCCTGGCGCCCTGTGCGCTTACGACCGTGCGGCAACCCAACGCGGGGCTGGCGAAGGCACGCAATGCCGGAATCGCGCGGGCGGTAGGCGAGCAAATCATCTTTATCGACGACGACGTTTTGCCGCTTCCGAACTTCGTAGCCGAGCATCTGCGAGCCCACGCGCGTCATCCGGAGGCGATCGTGCGCGGCGGAGCGATCGAGGTTGAAAGTTTCGACTACCTCCCTCCGCCAGTCTGGACGCTGCGCAACTACAGCGGCAACTATTTTTGGACGACCAACGTCTCGGTGCCGCTGGCGACGATTCGCGCCGTCGGCGGCTTCGACGAGTCGTTCTCGGAGTACGGTTGGGAGGACATCGACGTCGGACTGCGGCTGCGCAAACGCGGCGTCAAGGCAGTCTTTCACCCAGCCGCGCTCGTCTACCATTACAAGCCGCGCCTCCGCGGCGATGAAGTAGAAAAAATGTTGCGTCAAGCTCGCGCTCAAGCGCGCACGGCGGCCCGTCTCGTCCGGCTGCACCCCAACTGGCGAGCATACCTTGCTACGGGAATCAATCCGGTGCATCGCGGCTTTCACGGGATTCTGCGCCGCGCGGGCTTCGCGAAGCGATTTCGCCGCCGGGTGGATGGGCTGAGTGGCGACCGCACGTTGGGGCGCCGCGAGTTGCGCGCGGCACGCGCGTTGGCAAACGAGGCTTATTTTGAGGAGCTGGAGCGCGCCCTCCGATCGTGAGAATCTTGCTCTCGCGCACCGACCGCATCGGCGATTTGGTGCTTTCTACGCCGGCGATTGCGACTGTCCGTGCCTCATTTCCCGATGCCCACCTCGCAATCGTCACGAGCGAATACAACCGCGTCGTTGTGGAGCGCAACGACGACATAGACGAGCTCATCATTTTGCCGAACGGAACATCGGCGCGCAGCTTTGGCTCTCGCCTGGGCGGTTACGACATCGCAGTTGCGCTCGCGCCCCGAGCCGTAGACATGCGGCTCGTCGGCGGCACGCGCGCCGCGTTGCGCGTCGGCTACACCTACGAGCGCCGCTGGTTGGCGCGTCTTACCGCGGCTTTGTACGTTAATCGAGTGATGGTCTCCGAGGCCGACCCGGAACTGTGCGATCGCGAGCCCGGGCGCATCGTGCGCCACGAGGTCGTCCAACTGCTCGATTTGGTCGAGCTGGCGGGTGCTCGTCGCCGAATCTGGGATCTTCGCCTCGACCTCACGGCGCAGGACCGAGTGGTTGCGCAGACTCTGCCGAACGAGCCGATTCTGCTCCATTTAGGGCAGCGCTGGTTCTCTGACGGAAGCACGCTCGACTCCACTCTCTCCATCGTTGACGAGTTGGCTGCGCTCGCGCCCGTCGTCATCACCTGCGCGCGTGACAGCGAGGCGAATGCGCCGGCCTTCGAAGAGCGCAAGAGCGTCGCGCGGTTAATGCGAGCGCTGCCCTTTCACCAGTGGGCCGCCGTGCTGGAGCATGCCCGAGTCGTCGTGACCGTCGATACCGGGGCAACGCATGTGGCCAGCGCGGTGCGGCGCCCTACTCTGGTCGCGTTCGAGCACCGTTATTTCCGGCTGAACTCCCAAGAGTGGTCGCCGTATCGCGTGCCGCACGTGCTCGTGCGCAAGCCCGCCCGCGAAGACGAGGATTCGCTATCGCGATTTCGGCGCGAGATCGTGAGCGGCGTCGTAGGTTTGCTCGAAGGCTCGCATGCCTGATATCAGCGTCGTCGTTCCGACCTACAATCGTCTAGAGATGCTGTCGCGCGTGCTGCCGACGCTGCTGTGCCAAGACCTCGACCCAGCGCAGTACGAAATAATCGTATGCGATTCCAACTCCGGCGACGGCACAGCGGAGTATCTTTCTAAAATGCAGGCGTCGCATGCCAACGTGCGATATCTGCCTGGCGGTTACAGCGGCCGCGCGGCGGCGCGCAACGCGGGGATTCTCGCGGCACGCGGCGACGTCGTTCTCTTTAACGACGCAGATATCTTCGCTTCACCCGATCTGCTCTCGACCCATCTCCGCCGCCATCGAGAACGTCGCGGCATCGCCGTCGTGGGATGGGAAGTCCAGGTCAACGACGTTGAGGAGTATCTGTATAAGCGCGAACATCCGCAAGCGCGCGGGCATCTGCACCCGCCTTCGCGAAAAAAACTCTCCTGGCTCTACTTCCTTACCGGCAACGCGTCGGTTCGGCGTGAGGATCTCGTTCGTGCGGGGTGTTTCGACGAGGCGTTTACGGGATACGGGCATGAGGACTTGGAGCTGGGTTACCGCTTGCAGAAAATGGGGATTGAGATTCTCTACGAACCGTCAGCTGTGAATTACCACTGCCAGGCCGTGCCGTACGAAGACCAAAAGACAAAAATGCGGCTCGCCGGGCGATCGACGGCGCTCTTCTACCGCAAGCATCCGGACTTTGCGGTCATGCTTAACCTCGGCATGACCCCGCTCTCCTTGGGGCTGCACTCGGTGCTCGCGCGCTTCCCGCGCGTGCTGCGGTACATCGATCGTCGTGCGCTGAGCTCGCGTCTGGCTCGCGAGCTGCTCTGGCAGTATCACTACGTGTCCGGAATAAAGGAAGCCCGTGCTCACAATGTCTAGGGTTTCGTGCGGCGCGCTGCGCCGCGATGGCGAAGGCGCCGGCGTCGAGTTGAACGGTTGGGTCAACCGCAGGCGAGACCACGGCGGACTGATTTTCGTCGACTTGAGGGACCACGAAGGCGTTACGCAGATCGTCTTCGATCCCCAGCACGAAAGCTTCGCGCAGGCCGAGCATCTGCGCAACGAAGACGTGCTGCGGGTCTTGGGTACCGTGCGGCGCCGCCCCGCGGGCACGGAGAACCCGCGGCTGGCGACCGGCGACGTCGAAGTCGCCGTTGCCGAGCTCGAAATACTCAACCGCTCGCTCGTGCCGCCGTTTCCCATTAACGTCGACGAGCCTGTCGACGAAAACCTGCGGCTGGAATATCGGTATCTCGATCTTCGCCGGCCTCGCATGCAGCACAACATCACCGTGCGCCACCAGATCGTCAAAGCGATGCGCGATTTCTTCGATTCGCGCGGCTTCTTGGAAATCGAGACGCCGATGATGATTAAATCGACGCCCGAGGGCGCGCGCGACTACCTCGTGCCGAGCCGCCTTTATCCCGGCTCGTTCTACGCGCTGCCGCAGTCGCCGCAGCTCCTCAAACAGATCTTGATGATCGCCGGCTTCGGGCGGTACATGCAGATCGCCCGATGCATGCGCGACGAAGACCCGCGCGCCGATCGCCTGGTGGAATTCACTCAGCTCGACGTCGAGCTCTCGTTTTGTACCCAAGAGGACGTGCTCGAGACGATGGAATCCGGCATGCGATACGTCTGGCGCACAGTGCTCGGAATAGAGCTGCCGCCGTTTCCGCGTCTAACGCATCAGGAAGCGATTGCGAAATACGGTCTCGACAAGCCGGATTTGCGCTTCGGCCTCGAGCTCGCCGATTTGACCACGATCTTCGCCGGCTCCGAGTTCGCGGTTTTTCGTTCGGCGATCGAAAGTGGCGGCGCAATCGTCGGGCTGCGCTATCCCCGCGGCGCGGCATCCTCACGGCGGGATTTTGACAGCCTTATCGAGACTGCCAAGCAGTTCGGGGCCAAAGGGATGGTTTGGATCGCGTATTCGAGCGACGGAACGAAGTCGTCGGCGTCAAAATTCTTGACCGACGATAACCTCGCTGCCGTGCGCGTGGCGACGGCGGCGCGGGAAGGCGATGCCGTGCTGCTCTTCGCCGACGAAAGCCGACTCGCGCATGCGGTTGCCGGCAAGATGCGCAACGAGATCGGGGAGCGCTGCAAACTGCGCGACCCAGACGCATACGCGTTCGCTTGGGTGACGGGCTTTCCGTACCTCGAAATCGACGAGCAGACTGGTCAGCCGGTTCCGGCGCATCATCCATTCACGGCTCCGGCGCCCGGCGATTGGGACTTGATCGATCGCGCGCCTATGGAGATGCGCGCGCAGCATTACGACATGGTGCTCAACGGTTACGAGCTCGGATCCGGATCAATCCGGATTCACAAAGCTCGGGAGCAGCGCAAGATCTTTGAAATGATCGGCCTCACGTCGCAGCAAGTGGAGGAGCGCTTCGGCTTTTTCGTGCGGGCGCTGGAATACGGCGCGCCACCCCACGGTGGGATGGCGCTGGGCATCGACCGGATCGTGATGATCGTGTGCGGCGAAGAGAACCTGCGCGAGGTAACGGCCTTTCCGAAGAATCAGGTGGCGCGTGACGTCATGATGGACGCTCCGAGTCCCGTCCCCGAGCAGGTCCTGCACGACCTGCACCTGCGTCTCGCCGCAAAACCTCGTTCGCCCGTGTGAAGATCGCATCGAACATCGCAACGGTCAGCTTTCCGGTGTTGGTATTTTGACGGCTCGGATGATACGACGCGACCGCCGTGATCGTTCGAGCGCCGTTGCTGGCGTGCAGCTCGGCACCGTGAGCGAAGGGCGCGCGCGCGAAATCGGCCGAAAACCCCCGCTCTCGTAGGACCCGCAGGACCGCTGCGTAGGCAATCGCGCCCAGACCAATCATCACGCGCACGCGCCCGAGCGCATCGAACTCATCGAGCAGATATGGAAAGCAGTTCCGCAGCTCGTCGGGTGTCGGCTTGTTGTGCGGCGGCGCACACCGGGCTGCTGCCGTGATCAAGCAATCGCGGAGCGCCAAGCCGTCGTTACGATCGATTGCGTGCGGCTGCGACGCGAAGCCCGCGCGGTAGAGCGCGGGATAGAGGAACGCGCCCGAAGCGTCTCCCGTGAAGGGACGCCCCGTGCGATTGCTTCCGTGCGCTCCGGGCGCCAGACCAACCAGTAGAATTCGGGCCCGCGCGTCGCCAAAGCAGGGAACCGGTTTTCCCCAGTACGTACAGTCGCGATGTGCGCGTTTTTTCTCGCGCGCAACTTGTGCGGTGTAGGCACGCAGCTCGGGGCAATGCCGGCAACGCACGACCGCGCTCTCGATGTCGTTGAGGCTTTTCATGGCCGGGCGATCACGTCTGCGTACTCGATCCCAACCGGTGCGATCACGTACGCGATCCCGTCGTTGCGCTGCCAAACGTACTCCAGCGCCGCACGAGGATAGGCGACCCGAACGTTCGGTGCAGCCGGATCGTTGATCGCGCAGTCGCCGTCGCGCGTAAAGCCGCAGAGAACTGCAAGGTGGCCATCGGAACGTTCCAGCGGTGCGCCCGGCAGTTCGCCGGCGCTCCAAGAGTAGGAAATAGCAAGCGGGAGATTACGTTCGATCAGGCGTTGCGCGTGATCGAGATTGCAGAGGTGCGCGACGACGCCACGCAAACCCAGGCTGCCGCTAAATGCCACGTTCAACGACCAGTTGCCCGTGCCGTTATAGGCGCGATCGAAAACCGCACGCGCCGTCTCCTCTACGGAGTGGTCGATGCCGTGGTACGCATGGATCATCGCAAGGCTAGCGGGGCTGCACCATCCACGCTCGTTTCCGGCTTCGAGGAACTGCGAGCGGCGCGGAACGTCCAGTATCAGCGCATCCCTAGCGTACGGCAGCGACGGACGCGAGCGCACCGGTGACGAGAACGCAACGAGCTCGAACTCCACGTCGCGCGCACGTACCTCGATGCCGTCGAACGGAAGCGCGGCTCGTATGACGTCGACGTCGACGCGCGTGCCGTCGTGATCCGGACTGAACGATTTGGCACCGGTCGGGCGCCACTCGGTGTGATCGAGCCAGTCGCCGGCCGCGTGTCCCGCGCGGAGCAAGCGAAAGGTGAGGCGTCCGCTAGGTGTGTGAGCGTTCCAACTCAATACGCCGCTGCGCGTGGGCTCGAATGAGAGCCGCGCAGCTCCTTCGGCGCGCAAGACTTGCGTGAATGCGGGCGCGTTTAGATGCTCCATTCCCACGCGTTCCAGGTGTCCCCGATAAATGCCGCGGGGACATAGTTTTTGAGATCCCGGTTCGATGCCGTGTAATCGGTTTGCCAGCTAAAGAATATCGCCGGAACGAGCTCGCGAATGCGCTCCTCCTCCCGCTGATAAAGCGCCTTGCGCGCCCGCGTATCGAAGGTGCTCGCCGCGGCGGCGCTGGTGCGATTGACGATGGGATCGTCGAGCCACGAGGTATTTGCACCGTGCGGGGGGAGGAACGCCCCGTTCCAGCTGCCAGAGTTGTCCGGATCCGGGCCGTTCGTCTCGATCGACCACTCCAGGTCATACTTACCCGTGTACAGCGGTCCGTCCATCGCGAACAAGTAGCTTCCGGGGTAGTTGCGGACGGCGACGTCGATTCCCACCTGGCGTAACATCGACTGAATCAACACCTGCGATTCGGTGTTCTCCTCGTGACCCGTCGTCGCGTAGATCGTCAAGTGCATTGCGAGCGGACCCTTGTGCAACACGTGGTCGGGGGCGAGATGCCATCCGGCCTGCTCGAGCAGATGCTTGGCGTCCTTGGGATCGTAGCGATACGCCGGCAGCGAAGGAGCGGCCCACGACTGCGGAAAGATGTCGGAGACGGCGAGCTGATCGAGCGAGTGGAAAACGGTTTGCTCGATGCGTTGCCAGTCGACGGCCTCGGCAATCGCACGGCGAACGCGCGGGTCCGCCAGTTGCGGCCGGCTGATGTTGATTCCCAGATGACGCCAGTTGGCAATCAAGCCTCGCGTAACGGCGATTCCGTCGATGCCGGAAAGGCGCGCGATAGCATTGGCGTTCACGTTCGGATAGACGTCGATCTCATGCGTCGCAAGCTCGTTGAAGAGCGTGTTGACGTCCGGAATGACTTTCCAGATGAGTTCCTTGAGCTTCGGCGCGCCGCGGAAGTAGCGCGGGTTTGGCACGAAAACGAGCGACGTCCCGTGATTCCATTCCTTGAGCGAATAGGGACCGCTGGAAAGCGGACGCTGGTTGAACGAGGCGGTATTGAGGTTGCGCACTCCCGACAGCGAGTGCACGGGCATCGGAGGATAGGCCGCTCCGCCGATCGCCAGGATGCCGAGCACGGCCACATCCGGGCGCTTGAGCCGAATCACGAGCGTGTACGGATCGGGCGCGCGTGCCGAAGCAATGGAATCCCATCCGTAGCGCGTCTTCACGGCGTTTGCCGGATTCATGACTGCGCGATAGGTAAAGAGCCAATCCGCCGCCGTCAGCGGTGCACCGTCGGCCCAAACGACGCCTTTGCGCAGGTGCACGACGATTTGCTTGCCGTCGCGACTAATGCCGCCGTTGCGCAGCGTCGGCACCTCCGTCGCAAGATCGGGAACGTAGTTTCCGTGCGCATCGTATCGAAGCAGGAATGAAGAAAGCAGTCCCGCGATAGAGTCGGTGGCCCACGTGTGCGCGTACATCAAGTTGAGACTGTCGGGTTCCTCGTCTTCGCCGATCCGCAGAACGCCCGGGATCGTCCAAGAGTTCCGCTCGCCGCCGGCGCCACCGGATTTGAGCCTCGCGCAGTTTGCGGCGACGAGAACCAAAACGAGCGCGGTGACGACCAAGCGTACCACGTTCACGCCGGCGTCGTGGTTCGCAACGGCGGGCGTTTGACGATCTTCGGCGCGATATCGGCATAGAAACGGGTTGCCCCGAAGCGCACGACGTCGTCGGCGGGCAGCCCCGTTTCGCGACGCGCTCGGGCAATTTCCGCATGCGCGCGCTCTTCAGCGAGGCCGCGCGTATTTAGCGCGATGCCCACGACGTTGGCCGGCTTGAGCGTTGCCAGCAGCCGCTCGTGAATTTCGATGGATTCGGCATACCCCAGGATCGGCGTATCGTACGATTCAATCGACGTGCGACGCGGATCGCAGACCAACACGAGCGCGTCCGGTGCGCAGCCGGTCATCAAGGCCAGGGTCACCGGTGCGTACGCCGGATGATTGAGGGCGCCCTGACCCTCGACGACGACCAAATCGGCGCCTTCGTGGACCGCGTAGAGAACCAGTTGTTCGGCGGCTCCGGCGGCGAAGTCGGCGATGACGCGGTCGACCGAAATGCCCCAGCCTGCGATCATGATGCCGGTCTGTCCGGTTGGCACGAAACGCGCGCGCACGCCCAAGGCGCTCGCCGCGCGTACTATCTCCAGGGAAACCGTCATTTTTCCGACGGCGCAATCGTTGCCGACGGTCAGCACGACCGGCGGCGCGATGTCGTAGACTTCACCCGAAAAGAGCGGAACGTCAGGTGGCTGGCGGACGTCCCAGATCGTCGTTGCCGCCGCGCGTGCCGCTACGTGAAACTCTCGATCCTCGCCGAGCATATCGTGCAATCCGCTCACGATTTCCAGCCTCGACGCGATCGCGTCGAGAACGGCGCCACGCCATTCCGGTGGAAGCCCGCCGCCTTTCGGCGCCGTTCCGATGAGCAACGCCGTCGGTGAAAATTCTAAGGCCTCTCGCAGGCTGCCGACGATTGGCACGTCGCTCTCGAGGTACGGGAGCACGTCACGCACGCGTTTCCCTGCGTGCGCTGGATCGATAACGGCAACGACCTCGTCGGTTGCATAGCGGATGACGCCGTGCGCGGTTTTGGCGTCGCTTTCGAACCGCTGCGGTGCGAGGATCGCGTAGCGGCGGCTCATGCCAATGCAGTTTCGCGAATGCCCAACCCCGGCGCGTTGGGCAACAGCAGCTTGCCCCGCGCGTACGTCACGCCTTCGAACGGATCGCGTGCGACGAGAAACGGCCCGTCGATGTCGGCCCAGTCAACCAACGGCGAAAGGTGCGCCGCGGCCGTGGCGGCGATCGCGCTCTCCACCATGCACCCGATCATCACCTTGAAGCCCATGGCGCGCGCCGTGTGGATCATCGCAAGGGCGCCGCGAATGCCACCCGTTTTTGCGAGCTTGACGTTGACTCCGTCGACGCACTCGTACAGACGCGGAAGGTCTGCGGCAACCAGCGCATCTTCGTCGGCGACGATAGGAATCGAAACGCGATCGCGAACGGCTCGAAGCCGCTCGGGATAACCGGCCGGAATAGGCTGCTCGCAGCATTCGATATCGTAGCGCTCGAGGTCGCGCAAGATTCGCACGGCCGTATCGACGTCCCACCCTTCGTTAGCATCGATGCGGAGGATGCCCCCATACCGGGAGCGGATCGCAGAAATGGTTTCAACCTGCTCGGCCGGCGAGCCGCGGCCGAGCTTGATCTTGAGAATGGGATGATCGCCGACCTCAGCGACCTTTTGCAGGGTGGTTTCGGCATCCGCGATGCCGATCGTGAAGGACGTTGTCGGGGTCGCGAACGGGTCCAAACCAAGCAGCGCGTAGAGCGGTTTATCGAGCGTCTTACCGATCAGGTCGTGCAGGGCCAGGTCGAGACCGGCACGGGCCGCGGCTGGAATTTTGGGGTCGAGCAAAGATTCGAGCGCGAAAGGATCGTGGCTAGCGAGAGCATGCGATTCAAAGTATGCGACGACGCTCGCTACTGATTCTCCGTACCGCTCGATCGGCGTCGCCTCGCCAATGCCTTCGCGATCGTCGCCGTGCACCCGAACGACCGCCGTTTGCGCGACGAGTTCTTCCCCGCGCGCGATCTTAAAAGGATGCACGAGCGGCAATTCGATGGGGGTAACGGTAACGGAGAGCGTCGACACTAGAGCCGTTGTGCTTTCCACCGGTCAGTGCGCCTTCCTCGCAGCGCTAGCCGCTTGACGGCGGTGATACGGTAGAGAGGCTCGACTGCGTATAGCGCGCAGCGCACGTAGGTGCCGAACCGACTAGATGACCTAGGGAGCACCAGCTCCGGATACGACGAGACCGGCTGGGCGTGATGCCTGCCGAATCGGCGCCCGGGCCGCACCCACCTGCGAGAAAGCAGGTTCGAAGACCACGTGGGCAAGACGCTATTTGCGGTTGAGTATTTTTTATTCCGATGCGGCGCGCGCCAGCGCCTGGCGCCAGCCACGAAGGGCCGCGCTCATTTTCGCGGCATCCGCGCCGCCGTCGCGCTCGTCGAGCGCGAGATGTCCACGAAATCCGGCGAAGGATTTTATTGTCGCGGCGATCGAGTCAGCCGATTGCGCCCCGACGTCGCTCCAGAGAAGCACGCTGTTCCCCTGCAGTGTTAGTGGATCGCTCGCCGGGTCGAGCTCCTGCGGCTCCGGACCGAAACGCAGCCATGCCGAATCGGCCTCCTTAGCAACGCGTTTGCAGTCGTGCGTGCTGGCGGCAAACGTCGCAGCGGCGTTGCGAACCGCCAGCGTAACGTTGAGCGATTTCGCGAGCGAGGTCGCGACGTTGATTAGCACTAGCTGCTCGCTCCACGAGCAGTCGACGTCGCGCGCCAGTGGACTCGAAACGAGCGGAGCGCCGAGTATTGCCGCTCGGCGAAGCACGTCGTTCATATGCTCCCGCGTCGAGCCGAAGAAGGCGGGATCGGCCAATGCGGCGAGCGTCAGTCCCCGGTCGGCAGCCATCTTCTTGATTTGCGCGAGGTAGTCGTCGTCGATGCGCGGAAAATGCCGCACGTCTAAAACGACGGCGTCGCAAGCCAGCTCGCGAGCGCACAGGTCGAGAAACTCCAGTTGCGTAAGCTCGCCACTCTCGATAGTGCGGTGGAACGAGCCGCTCGCGCAAGCAAGCTTCATCGGCGTCGCACCTTCGACCGCCCGTTCCGACTCACCCTCGCCCACTGGATATCCGAAGAAACTATGAAAATCGCCCTCGGCGCAGATCACGCCGGTTTCGAATACAAGGATCGCATCGCGCAGATTCTGCGCGATCGCGGACATCACGTAATCGATTACGGAACGCACGACGCGACGCCCGTCGACTATCCTCAGTACGGTTACGCGGTTGGGGAGGCCGTCGCGACGGGTCAAGCCGACCGCGGTATCGTCGTCTGCGGCTCGAGCCTCGGCATCGCCATGGCCGCGAACAAGGTTCCGGGCGTCCGATGCGCCCCGGTTTCCGAGCCGTACTCGGCGGAGCTGGCGCGCCGCCACAACGACGCGAACGTCATCGCGTTTTCGGAGCGCCTCTCGGGCTGGGAGATGGTCGAGCGAATGCTGGACGTCTTCCTCGAGACGCCCTTCGACGGAGGCCGGCACGCGTATCGAACCGAGCAGTTGTTCGAGTTCGGCGACACGCAACGCGCGCGTACGCTCAAAGATTTGGAGCGCGGAGAAGTTACCGACGCGCAGACGCCAGAAGAACTCGTCGGCAAGCCATAGGGCGATAGAAAGAAGGCCCCGTCATCGTGGATATTCTCGCGCTGAGTCGCGTCGAAGCTCAGGATCCGCAGCTTTTTGCCGCCATCGCCGGCGAAGAACGGCGGCAGAAAGAAAATTTGGAACTCATCGCGTCCGAAAACTACGCGAGCCGCGCCGTGCGCGAAGCGATGGCCTGCGTGATGACGAACAAGTACGCCGAAGGGTATCCGGGTAAACGATATTACGGCGGCTGCGAGTGGGTCGATCTCGCCGAAACGCTCGCGCTGGATCGCGCCAAGCAGCTCTTCGGCGCGGATCACGCCAACGTGCAACCCCACTCCGGCGCTCAAGCCAACATGGCGGTGTTCATGGCGCTCTTGCAGCCGGGAGAGACGGTACTCGGAATGTCGCTCGCGCATGGCGGCCATTTGACGCACGGAACGAAGGTAAGCTTTTCGGGAAAGCTCTACAACGCCATCGCGTACGGCGTGAAACCCGATACGGAGCTAATCGACTTCGACCAGGTTCGTGCGCTCGCGCTCGAGCACAAGCCGAAGCTGATCGTCGCCGGCGCAAGCGCTTATCCGCGGCTGATGGAATACGAGCCCTTTCGCGAGATCGCCGACGAAATCGGCGCGGCGCTGATGGTGGATTTCGCCCACGTTGCGGGTCTCGTCGCGACCGGGCTTCACCCTACGCCGGTGCCGTTTGCCGATTTCGTCACGTCGACAACGCACAAGACGCTGCGCGGTCCGCGCGGCGGCTTCGTGCTCTGCACCGCGAAGTGGGCGCAGCCGCTGGACAAAAGCGTCTTTCCGGGAATTCAAGGCGGCCCGCTCATGCACACGATTGCCGCAAAAGCGGTCGCCTTCGGCGAGGCGCTGCAGCCCGACTTCAAGGACTATCAGCGCCAGGTCGTCGCGAACGCGCGAACGATGGCCGATGAGTTCGTGCGAGCTGGGCTCCGTTTGGTCGCGGGCGGCACCGATACGCACCTGATCCTGGTCGACGTTTCGGTCAAGGGGCTCACGGGCAAGGCGGTCGAGGCATATCTCGACGAGATCGGCATTACCGTTAACAAGAACGCCATCCCGTTCGACCGGCAGAAGCCAATGGTCGCCAGCGGCATTCGAATCGGCACTCCGGCGATAACGTCGCGAGGTTTTGACAGCGACGAGTGCCGCGAAGTGGCACGCATTATTTGCGACGCCTTCGGCGACGTTGAAGAACGGACGCAAACTGCGCGGCTGCGGGAACGCGTGCGCGAATTGACCTCGCGTTACGACGTACCCTAATTACGCTAAACAGAGCGATGCGTCCAGGCTGGGACGAGTACTTCATGCAGATCGCCCACACCGTGGGCACGCGCGCTACGTGTCCTCGGGCGTCCGTCGGGTGCGTGTTGATGCGCGACCATCGTATCTTGACGACGGGATACAACGGCGCTCCCCGCGGCGTCGCTCACTGCACCGAGGTGGGATGCACGCTGCTCAACGAACATTGTCTGCGTGCTACACACGCCGAAGCGAACGCCGTCGTGCAGGGAGCGCTGCACGGCGTGAGCTTGCAACACGCGACCGCATATTGTACGCACCAGCCGTGCGTGAACTGCTCGAAGCTGCTCATTAGCGCCGGGGTGACGAAGATCGTCTACGACGAAGCCTATCCGGACGCCGTTGCAAGCCAACTGCTCGCTGAGGCCGGCGTCGCACTGGTGCATTACGCTTCGCTCGAAAGCGTGCGCGGATGAGCCGGATTCCTCTCAGCGCCGGCATCCTGTACGCGGCGGCGTTTGTGATTGCCGGCCTCGTGAGCCTCTTTGCGACGCCCTTGGTCGTGCGCCTTGCGATACATCTCGGAATCGTCGACAAGGACGGCGCCGATCGACGCATGCACGATCTACCCAAACCGCGCGTCGGCGGCATCGCCGTCTTCTTTGGGTTTTCGTTTGCGCTCTTCGCGGTTCTCGGAGTATCGCTGGAATGGTCCCCGCTCGCGCTGTTGCCGTCGAGCGATCAAATCGACGCGATTCACCGGCTCGTGGGATTGCTCTTCGGAAGTCTGCTGATTTTAGGCGTCGGCGTCTGGGACGACGTCATGCACATGCGTCCGCGTAACAAACTGATCGCCCAAATCGTGGTCGCGCTGATTTCAATGCTCTATGGTTTCGTGATTCCCGGCATCACCAATCCATTCGACCACAACCCCGGGACGAACTGGATCGATTTTCCGATTTGGGTCGGCGTTCCGTTGACGCTCCTTTGGTACGTCGGGATGATGAACGCGATAAATTTTCTCGATGGTTTGGATGGGCTGTTGGCGGGAGTGGCTGCGATCTCGAGCATCTTCCTCTTCGTGATTGCCGTCCTGCATTCAAATCCGGTCGTAGCGCTGGTCGTCATCGCGTTGACCGGTGCCGCGCTCGGATTCTTGCCCTATAACTTCAATCCGGCCCGCATAATCTTGGGAGATGCGGGCTCGCTGTTCATTGGATACGTTTTTGCGACCGTTTCAATCATCGGCGCCAGCAAAACGGCGATCGCGATCAGCGTCGTCGTGCCGTTGCTCGTCCTTGCGCTCCCGGTGCTGGACACTGCCGCCGCAATCGTGCGCCGCGCCAGCAGCGGCAAGCGGATCACCGAGGCCGATCGTGGGCACTTTCATCACCAGCTGATCTTCCGCTTCGGGCTGAACGTCCGCCAGGCCGTGCTCCTGCTGTACGCCGTTTGCTTCGTTCTCGGAGCCGTCGCGCTGGCGTTCTCGGGTGAATTCACGCACGTCTTTCGCCACACCACGTGAGTTGCTGATGCCGGATCGGCTCAAGGTCATGAGCGTCTTTGGAACGCGGCCGGATACGATTAAGATGGCGCCGGTCGTCGGCGCATTGCGCGCGCATCCCGGAATCGAACACATCGTCTGCGTGACGGCGCAGCATCGAAAGATGCTGGACGATCTGCTGGAGCTGTTCTCGATTTCGCCGGATTACGATCTCGACGTGATGACCGAAGACCAGACGCTGACCGAGATCACGACCCGCGTCTTGACCGGAATGGAACCGGTTCTGAAAGACGCCCGCCCGGAAGTGATGCTCGTACACGGTGATACGACGACGAGTACGGCAGCCGCGCTCGCGGCCTTTTATCAGCAAATCCCCGTCGGCCACGTCGAAGCGGGGCTGCGGACGAGCAATCGCTGGATGCCGTATCCGGAGGAGATGAATCGTCGGTTGACCGCGACGATTGCCTCATACCATTTTGCGCCCACGATGCTCGCGCGCGAGCATTTGGTGCTCGAGTACGTCGCCGAGCGAGACATCTTCGTCACGGGGAACACGGTGATCGATGCGTTCCTCGAAACGGCGGCGCGCAACGACCTTCCGGTCCCACCGCGGTGGACGGAGCTCGATTCGCGGCGCCCGATCATCCTGGTCACCGCGCACCGGCGCGAGAACCACGGGCACATGCGCGAGATCTGCGAGGCGCTCCGTGCCATCGCCAAATTGCCGGAGCGACCGCAGCTCTATTGGCCCGTTCATCCGTCGCCGCGCGTTGCTCCCGTCGCACACTCGATGCTGGATGGGATGCCCGGCGTCGTGCTAGTGGATCCGATTAACTATGCCGAAATGGTCGCCGCCGTCAGAGCGTCGACCTTGATTCTCACCGATTCCGGCGGCCTCCAAGAAGAGGCTCCGTGTCTGGGAAAACCGGTCCTCGTTATGCGCGAGGAAACCGAACGGCCCGAGGGTCTGCTTGCCGGAACGCTTTCGCTCGTTGGACACGATCGGGCCAGCATCGTCGAAGCGGCAAGCCGGCTGCTCGGCGACGCCGCCGCCTATGCGCAGATGGCTCGGGCGGCCAATCCGTATGGCGACGGGCACGCTGCGGCCCGCATCGTGGCTTGGCTCTTGGCGCGTTTGCGCAACGAGGCGTATCCGGAACCGTTCAGCGACGCGCCGGCGGGCGCCGCGACGGCAGGCACGTGAAGAGCGTGCTGCCGGTCGTCGTCGCCGGCAGCGCCTTCGCCGCCGCGGCCGTAATCGGGCTCATCTGTGGCGTGCTCGTGGGAGGCCGGCGCGGCGATCCGCTCTGGGCCCCGCTCGGACTGTTGCTCGGTGCGGCGGTCGGCGCGTATTCGGCCTTCCGGGTGCTGGCGAAATCCATGCGATGAGCCGCTCGGATATGCCGACGGCCTATCGGCTGACGTGGTCGGTCGCCGGACGATGCATCCTGATCGCCGGCGTTGTCGCGATTGCCCTGATACCCTGGGCCTGGTACGCGAGCCTCGCGCTCGCCGTCGGGGTCACCTGTGGGGTCGGCAACATGCTCGCCATCATGCGAGGAAGCGAGCGCTTGCTAGAAACACGGAACCGGGCATTCTTCGGGTTAAGTAGTTTACTGCGGCTGGCGGCCTTTAGTATAGTAGCCGCGGCGTTGGCTGTTCGGGGGCCCTGGTGGGCGCTCGGGCCGTTCCTCGCCGGTTTTTTTCTCCCGCTCGCTACGTATGCGCTGGGCGCGTGGCGGGTTTTTCGCACGAAACCATGACGGACCAATAGCGCTTGCACGAACAAATCGGCGAACACATTCTATGGCATCTGCCGGTGCTTGGGGCGGTGCATGCCGACACGATCATGACGACCTGGTTGGTCATGATCGTAGCGTTGCTGTTTTTCGGTTGGATCGGAGCTAGTTATCGCTCTCCCTACGTTTCCAAGCGACAGGTCGTCCTGGAATCGGTCTTCAACTACATCGCCGACCTCGTAACGAGCGTTTTAGGCGAGGGTGGTGAGCCGTTCGTTCCATTTTTCGTAGCGCTCTTTATATTCATTTTCTTGCTGAACCAGTTCGGAGTGCTTCCGTTCAAAGCGTTCGATTTGCCCTTTGGAGGATCGCCCACGGCCGATTTAAACACGGTCGTGCCTCTCGCGCTGGTCGTTTTTTGCATGATTCAAGTGGTGGCGTTTCGCAAGAAGGGGCTTGCGTATCTCGGCCACGTTTTCAAACCGTTTCCGGCTCTCTTTCCCATAAATGTTCTCGATGAGATCCTTCGTCCGGTGACGCTGGCCGCTCGGCTGTTCTTCAATATCTTCGTCGGGGAACTGCTGTTCGTCATCGTCACATCGATCATTCTGGCGCGCATCAGCATCGGATTCTTCAACCTCTCGCTGGGCGTCGCCGTCGTTCCGATCTTGATTCAATTCTTCAACTTTTTCGTCGGAACGATCCAGGCTTTCGTCTTCACGTTGCTGGCAATCGTCTACCTATCGCTGGCGCTTGCCGACGAACATTAGAAAGGCAGTTAAGTGAGTTCAGAATCGTTGATTGCAGCCGCCGCGCTGCTTTGCTTTGGCATCATCATCTCGGGCGTTGCCTTCGGCTCGGCGGTGGGTGACGGTACCGTCGCCGCCAAGGCCGTGGAATCGATTGCGCGGCAACCCGAGGCTCGCCCGAACATTTTCCTTTTCATGTTCTTGGGCGTCGGCGTTCTAGAGGCGGTGCCGTTCATCGCGATCGCCTTGTCGTTCTACATCTTGCTCGTCGTCGCGAAGGTGCCGGCGATCATCTCTGCGCTGGTGAAGTAACGGCGTGTCGTTCCTTTCGATTGATGGGACGCTGGTCGTACAGCTGATCAACTTCGCAATCTTCTTCGCCCTGTTGAACGTTGTCTTTTTGCGACCGGTTACCGCAGCGATCGGAAGGCGACGCGCATATATCAATAGCCTCGTCTCGGATTACGATCGCTATCAAGCCGAGGCGCGGAATCTGCGAGCGCAGGCGGAGTCGGTCCGCGCCGAGGCTCGACGCGAAGCCGAGAGCCGCGTCGCTGCGGAGCGCGCGCGAGCCTCGAACGAAGTCGCCGAGATAGCGGCTCGCTACGGGCGACAAGCGCAGAGCATCATCGAGGAGGCGCAGCGGACCGCGCAAGCAGAGCTGGATGCGGCACGCGCCGGCGAAAACGAAGCCGTCCGGCGAGTCGCCGACTTCATGCTCGAGCGAGTCATCCCGGAGGCGGCGCAGTGAACGCGTCGCAGCTCTATTTGCAGATTGCGATTTGGAGCCAAGTCGTCTCGTCGATCGTTTTCATCGCTGCGCTCGTTTTTGTGTGGTCTCGTTGGCTGTTGCCGGTCTTTCTCAGCGCTCAGGAGCGCAGCAATCGACAAATTGCCGAAGCGGAACGCCATCGGGACGAAGTGAAGGCGGCGTTGGCGACGTTGCGGGCAGAAATCGAAACCGCGCGCCATGACGCGGAGCTGATCTTGCAACGTGCGACCGAGCACGCCGAGCACGAACGCGAGTCATTGCTAAACGAAAACACCGACGCCGGCGAGCGCGCGCTGCAGAACGCGGCCAAAGAAATCGATCGCGCTCGAGCCACGGCGTGGCAACGGCTCCGCGACGAGCTCGTGGTTCGCGCCCTGCGGCTTGCTCGCGAAGACGCTTCCCGACGCGTCGGTCCCGCGGTGGACGAGCGTTTGATCGATACCTTCGTCGGCTCCTTGGAACGGGCGCGTGGTTAATCAGACGCTGGCGCGCCGCTACGCCATGGCCGTTTCGATGCTGGCCCACGAACAACAAGTCACCGATCGAATCGGAGCGGACTTATCGATGGTCGCCGACGCGATCGGAGCCCACGGACCTATCCACGATTTTTTCGAGGCGCCTGTGATCGCGCGGCCGGAAAAGGAACGCGTGCTGGCCGAGGTGTTCGAACAAAAGATTCATGCTATCGCCCTCCACACGCTGCTCCTGCTCGTTCGCAAGCGGCGCGAAACGCTTCTCGCCGCCTTGGTCAGCGAGTACCTAGCGCTCGAGCGCGCCGCGCGTGGAGCGCAAACGCTAACGTTGACGTCGGCCCGTGCGCTCGATCGCAGCGAGTACCAAAAACTGATCGAGCGGCTCGAACGGCTCTACGACAAAAAGTTCGAGGTTACCGAAATCGTCGATCCGAGCCTGATCGGCGGCGTGCGCGTCATGATGGGCGATCGCCGAATCGACGCGACGATCTCCGGCCGCCTTGACAACCTCGCCCGCGAGCTGACCTTGAGTGCTTGAGCGCCTTGTTCAACGAGCACCATCCTTTAGAAAGTTGACGAATGATTAACGCAGATGAGATTGCCGGTATTCTGAAGCAGCAGATCGCGCAATTCAAAGCCGGGATCCAAGAGGATGAAGTCGGTACCGTAATCGAGGTCGGAGCGAATCTCGCGCGGGTCTATGGGTTGCGCGGCGTGCGCTCGTCGGAGCTGGTCGAGTTCAGCAATGGCCTGCAAGGCGTCGCGCTCAATCTTGAAGAGGATAACGTCGGCGTCGTTCTCATGGGCTCCGACGCCGAGATCAGGGAGGGTGACAGCGTTCGTCGCACCGGGCGGATCGCTTCCGTTCCGGTCGGCGACGCGCTGCTGGGCCGCGTCGTGAACCCGCTCGGCCAGCCGATTGACGGCAAAGGCAGCGTCGAAACGACGCGCTTTCGAACGGTCGAGAACATCGCGCCGACGGTCGTGCAGCGTCAGCCGGTCAAACAACCGCTGCAGACGGGAATTCGCGCGATCGATGCGCTGATTCCGATCGGCAAGGGGCAGCGCGAACTCATCATCGGCGACCGATCGACCGGAAAAACCGCGATGGCGATCGACACGATCATCAATCAGAAGGGTCGCAACGTTTTCTGCGTGTACGTCGCGATCGGACAGAAGAACTCGACGGTCGCAGCGCTGGCGCAAATTCTCGAGCAGAAAGGTGCGATGGCGTACACGACGATCGTCGCCGTGAGCCCGTCGGAGGCCGCGGCGCTGCGATGGATCGCGCCGTTTGCGGGTTGTGCGATGGCCGAGGAACTGATGTATGCGGGCAAGGACGTCTTGATCGTTTACGACGATCTCACGAAGCACGCGCAATCCTATCGAGAGATGTCGCTGTTGCTGCGCCGTCCGCCGGGCCGGGAAGCCTATCCGGGCGACGTTTTTTATCTGCATTCCCGCCTGCTCGAACGTGCGGCGAAGCTCTCCGACGACATGGGGGCCGGATCGATGACGGCGCTGCCCGTGATTGAGACGCAGGCCGGCGACTTCTCGGCGTACATTCCAACAAATGTCATCTCGATTACCGACGGGCAAATCTACCTGACGCCGCAGCTATTCTTCCAAGGGATTCGCCCGGCAGTCGACATCGGGCTTTCCGTGTCACGCGTCGGGGGCGCCGCGCAGACGAAAGCGATGAAGTCGGTGGCCGGTCAGCTGAAACTGGAGCTTGCGCAGTACCGCGATCTCGCCGCGTTTTCCAAACTTGCAAGCGACCTTGACAAGGCGACGCAAAACCAACTCATGCGTGGCGAAAAGCTGACGGAACTCTTGAAGCAACCGCAATATCAGCCCCAACCAACCGAAGATCAAGTGGCGATCATCTACGCGGCAACGAGCGGATTCGTGAACGAAGTTCCGACCGCGAAGCTGCAAAGCTGGGCAGCGGGATTCATCGGCTTTCTGCACGCCAAGTATCCCGAGATCCCGGCGGCCATCGCGGAAAGCGGTCAGCTCTCAGACGATACGAAAAAGAAGCTCGACGCAGCGCTCGCAGAGTTCAACAAGAGCTTCTAAGGAAACTAGGACGTGCCGTCAGTACGCGATCTGCGCGATCGCATCCGGTCGCTGAAGAACACGCAGCAGATCACTAAGGCGATGAAACAGGTCGCCGCGGCCAAGATACGCCGCGCCGAAGCGGCGCAGAAGCGAGCTCGCCCTTACGCCGCCGCGCTCGCTGAGATGCTCGGCGACCTCATCGGCGCCGTTTCGACGGTCGACGATGCGTTCATGAGACCCGGCAAGGGTGGCGCGCCCTCCGGGGTCCTGCTGATCAGTGCCGACAAAGGCTTGGCGGGCGCGTTCAACTCCAACGTGATTCACGCCGCCGAACAGTTCGCTCGCCGGCAAGGCGATGCACGCTACTATACCGTCGGCCTCAAGGCGCGCAACGCCGTGCGACGCATGGGCATGTCCGATCGTCCGGCGTGGCCGCTGGGGGCGGCGTCGAAAATCGACACGGCTCGCGAGGTCGCGCGCCGCGTCACCGACGATTTCAGGAACGGAACCATTTCCGATATCGTGCTCGTCTCGCAGCAGTTGATTACGATGTTGTCGCAGCGCCCCCAAACGCGTAAGCTCGTGCCGATTCTTGCCGAAGACGTGGCGGCGCTTCGCGGCGAAGACAAGAAAGATCGCAAAGCGACGCCCCGGGGCGCCATCGAGTTTGCGCCCTCGCCCGAGTTCGTGCTTTCGCGCCTGCTTCCAAAATATCTCGAGTTTACGATTTACTCTGCGATCCTGGAGACCGACGCAGCGTTTTTCGCCGCTCAGCTCGTCGCGATGACCAACGCAACCGACAATGCATCCAATCTCATCGACGAACTGACGATCGCAATGAACAACGCGCGCCAAGCCGCAATAACCAAGGAATTGCTGGAAATCGTGGCAGGCGCAGAAGCATTGGGGGTGGAGTGATATGACGTCACTCCAGACCAAAGTTGTAACCAACGACCCATTGAGTAAGGAACGTTTAGAAAATGGCTGTTGATACCGGGAAAGTCGTCCAAGTACTTGGCAACGTCGTGGACGTCGAGTTCACGCCGGAGACCCTGCCGCACATCAACGATGCGCTGCGCGTCGGGGTGAACGAGGTTTCGTTGAGCAACGGCGCTTCCGCAGCGACGAAATCGGCTGTCAATCTCGGCGGGACGGCGATGGCGGCGCGCGAGATCACGCTCGAAGTGCAAGACGAGTTGGGGGACAACCAAGTCCGATGCCTCGCGCTCGGTTCGACCGATGGACTGGTGCGCGGCGCGCCGGTACGCAGCGTCGGCGGCCCGATCACGGTTCCCGTGGGCGAAGGCACACTGGGGCGCCTTTTCAACGTGCTGGGTGAAACGATCGATAGCGACGCCCCGGTGAAGGCCGCGGCGCGCTGGCCGATTCATCGGCTTCCGCCGGAGCTCAAGTATCAGGAGCCGACCGCACGCGTCTTCGAAACGGGAATCAAAGTCGTCGACTTAATGGCGCCGTATACGCGCGGCGGAAAGGTCGGTCTCTTTGGCGGTGCCGGCGTCGGCAAGACCGTTCTCATTCAAGAGTTGATTCGCAACATCGCCTACGTTCACAAGGGCTTCTCGGTGTTTACCGGCGTCGGCGAACGGACGCGCGAAGGCAACGACCTCTGGCTGGAAATGAAAGAGTCAGGCGTGCTCGCGCAAACGACGCTCGTCTTCGGGCAGATGGACGAGCCGCCCGGCGTGCGATTTCGCGTAGCCCAAACCGGCGTCACGATGGCGGAGTACTTCCGGGATGAGTTGGGTGCGGACGTGTTGCTTTTCATCGACAATATCTTCCGTTACATGCAAGCCGGCTCGGAAGTCTCGGCATTGATGGGCCGCATGCCGTCGGCGGTTGGCTATCAGCCAACGCTCGGTAGCGATATGGGCGTTCTGGAAGAACGTATCACGTCGACGCGCAAAGGTTCGATCACCTCGGTGCAAGCCGTCTACGTTCCGGCCGACGATTACACCGACCCGGCGGTCGCAACGACGTTTGCCCATCTCGACGCGACGACGGCCCTTTCGCGCCCGATCTCGGAGTTGGGAATTTATCCCGCCGTCGATCCGCTGGCGTCTACGTCGCGCATTTTGGATCCGCAAATTATCGGTGAAGAGCATTACACCGTAGCTCGCGGCGTTCAGGAAGTCTTGCAGCGCTACCGCGACTTGCAGGATATCATCGCAATCCTGGGCGTCGAAGAGCTTTCCGAGGAAGACAAGATCGCAGTCGCGCGGGCGCGTCGCATCCAGCGCTTTTTCTCGCAGCCGTTTTTCGTGGCCGAGCAGTTCACGGGGCGCCCCGGCAAATACGTGAAGCTTCCGGAAACGATCGCGTCGTTCAAGGAAATTCTCGAAGGCAAGGTCGACGACTTGCCCGAGGGCGCATTCTTCTACGCCGGCACGATCGATGAGGTCCGGGAGAACGCGGAGCGAATGGCGCGTGGCTAACACCGTTCCCTTCAAGCTCGTCACGCCGACCCAGATCGTGTTCGAAGGGGACGCGGAGCTGGTGATCGCCGTCACGACCGAAGGCGAAGAGGGAATCCTGCCCAAACACGCGCCGTTTCTCGCGGCGTTGAAGCCCGGAGTATTGCGCGCCAACGTGCTTCGACAGGCTCAGCATAGCGACGGCGCCGGCGCGCGTTTGGAGCTGGCGACAAGCGAGGGCTTCATGCAGGCGCTTCCCGATCGCGTCACCGTCTTGGTGGACGAGGCGGTTCGATTTGAAGACGTGGATGTGATGGAAGTGCGCGAAGAGTTGGAAAAGGCGACGGAGCGGCAGAAGGCTGCCGGCGAAGATCGCGAGGCGTACGAGCGCGAACAGCCCGTTATCGAATTCGCGAACGCCAAGCTACGGCTAACCGGTCATAGGTAGGCGACCCAGGGGGCTACGCGAACGTAGTGGCCTGATGCTCGATCGTCTTGAGACGACGCTCCGGATTCGGGGCGGCGCGCGTTTAGAAGGCTCGGTCGCAACCCACGGCTCGAAGAACGCCGCGCTGCCGATTATGGCGGCGGCGTTGTTGGCAAAGGGAACGGTGACGCTGCACCGGATTCCGCGCATCACCGACGTTTCGGTCATGTGGTCGCTGCTGGAGGCCCTCGGCGCACGCCTCCGCTACGAAGGCGACAATACCGTCACGATCGATGCGAGCAACGCTGCATCGTACCGAGCACCGTACGCGCTCGTGCGCAAGCTCGCCGCCTCCTTCGATGTCGTTGGTGCGCTTCTCGGCCGATTCGGACGCGCTGAAGTGCCCTTGCCGGGCGGATGCGTTCTCGGCACTCGGGCCACCGATATGCACGAACAGGCGTTCATCGCGCTTGGCTGCGACGTGCACAACGCACACGGTTACTTAATTGCGCAGTCGCGCAGCAGCCGGCTCGTCGGCGCGACCATTGAATTCCGAATGCCCAGCGTGGGTGCGACCAAGAACGCGATGCTTGCAGCCGTCTTAGCAGACGGCACGACGACGCTGAAAAACGTTGCGATGGAACCCGAAGTCGTCGACCTGGCCGACTTCTTGATCGCGATGGGAGCAAAGCTTAACGGACACGGCACCGATACCATCGTGATCGAGGGCGTTTCCGAGCTGCACGGCGTGGAGTACGAGATCATCGCCGATCGCATCGTTGCGGGCACGCTGTTGGTGGCGGGAGCCGTTACACGCGGTGACGTGACCGTCACGAATTGCCGGCCGGAGCACCTGCGGGCGCTTCTCGACAAGCTGGTCGAATGCGGTGTCGTTACGATCGCCGGGCGAGACTGGATTCGCGTCAAAGCCGGCGGAATCACCGGCGGCACGGATATTCTGACGGCACCGTATCCGGGCTTCCCGACCGACCTGCAGCCTCAAATCGTTGGCTTCCTTTGCACCTGCCCGGGAACGAGCGTCGTCGAAGAATCGATCTTCAACGCGCGCTTTTCATACGTCAACGAGCTTGCGCGCATGGGTGCGGACGTCAAGGTAACGATGGAAAGTAACGCCGCGGTAATCAAAGGCCCCAAAGAGCTTTCCGGCGCACCGGTCGAAGCGCCCGACATCCGCGCGGGCGCCGGACTTGTGGTCGCGGGGTTGGCCGCCGCCGGCGAAACCGAAATCATCGGCTTGGAGTACGTGGACCGCGGTTACGAACGCCTGGAGGAGCTGCTTTCGGAGCTTGGCGGCCAAGTGCAGCGGAGCAGCGGCGTGACGCCGTTGGTCGAACCGACAGGGTTTTTCGAAACAAGCGAATATCCGCGCGTTTCGGCAACCGGATAACGCAATTCGCTAAATAGGAGTCGTTTTGGACATCGGGATCGACCTTGGCACGGCGAACGTGCTCGTTCACGTCAAGGGCAAGGGCATCGTTCTGCGCGAGCCTTCCGTCGTAGCCAAAGACATGAACACCGGACGCATTTTGGCGGTAGGCGAAGAGGCTCGCCTGATGCTCGGAAAGACGCCGGCGCACATTCAAGCGATCCGTCCGCTGCGCGACGGCGTAATCGCCGACTTTGAAGTAACCGAAGCGATGCTTTCGTACTTCATCAAGAAGGTGATGAAGGATCGTTCGTGGTGGTCCTCGATCGTCAAGCCGAAACCGCACGTCACGATTTGCGTTCCCGCGGAAATCACATCCGTCGAGGAGCGCGCCGTTAAAGACGCCGCAAAGCTCGCGGGCGCGCGGGACGTCGGCATCATCGAAGAACCCATGGCGGCCGCGATCGGCGCGGGGCTTCCGATCGACGGCCCGTCGGGCAGTATGGTAGTCGACATCGGCGGCGGAACGACCGACGTGGCCGTGATTTCGCTCGGCGGGATCGTCGTGTCACAATCGCTTCGAGTCGCTGGAAACAAGATGGACGAAGCAATCGTTCGGTACATCCGGCGCGTCTACAATCTGATGATCGGCGAGCGCACGGCGGAAGAGATCAAAATCAAGATCGGATCGGCTTACAAGCTCGAACAGGAGCTGGCCATGGAGATTCGAGGTCGCGACTTGATCAACGGCCTGCCCAAGACCGTCAAGATCACGAGCGAAGAGATTCGCGAGGCCCTGTCCGAGCCCGTGGGCGCGATCGTCGAAGCCGTGAAGTCGGTTCTCGAAAAAACTCCGCCGGAGCTGGCCGCCGATATCATCGATCGGGGCATCATTTTGACGGGTGGCGGGGCGCTGCTGCGCGGACTAGAGAAGCTGCTTTCGGAGGTGACCGGCGTTCCGGCAATCGTCGCGGACGATCCGCTTTCTTGCGTTGCGATCGGCACCGGCGCGAGGTTGCGTGTTTAATGCTCGCGTAATTGATGCGAGTGCGGCAAGACTCGACGACGTCGCCGAAGAGGTAGCGCGCGTCGTTTTTTCGGGCGGCACGGTGATCTTACCAAACGATACGAGCTATCTGATCGGATGCGATCCGTACGATTACGATGCGATCGACCGCGTCTATGCTGCCAAAGGCAGGCCCGATAACCGTCCGCTAACCATGCACGTAGCGACGGCGGCAGAGTTTCTCGAGTACGCGGGCGACAATTCATTGGCGGTGCTTGCCGCCAAACGGTTGCTTCCGGCGCCGGTGATCGTATTGATTCGCAAGCCGGCGTTCGTTAGCGACGAGTTAGCGGCGGGGCTGCAAACGCTGGCGTTCCGCGTGCCCGATGACCCGTTCGCGCGTGCCTTGCTCGAGCGATGCGGGCCGATCGCCGGAACGACGGCAAACCCGCATGGGGGTATTCGCTACGAAGGCGGCGCAGATTGCTCGATGCTCCCGCCGGCAGATCTGTTGATCGAGCATGGAGCGACGCGCTATGACAGCGAATCATCGATCGTCGATCTCTCCGGCAACCACGCGCGTCTGCTACGGGAAGGAGCGGTATCGGAGCAGCGCCTCACTGAGTTGTTCGGACCGATCGAACGTCCAACGGTAAAGGTACGTACTCAACGACAATGATTCGTCTCATCTTCGCGCTCGTCGCAGCCATCGCGCTGTTTACGCCATTGGCGCAAGCAGCGCCACCGAATTCACCGCTTCCGAAAGCGTCGCATTCGCCGCTTCCGAAAGCGTCGCAACGCGCTCGTCCCGGGAGCCCGCCCCCGGCGGCATCCCCGAACGCGCCGCCGGCCTCGTTCGATCTCGGGGTTTGGACGGTACACGCCAGTTCGATCGATGCGAACTTCAAGAGCGGCGACTTTAGCACGCCGGCGAAACTCGTGATGACCCGCGTTGGTGGCGACGTGTCGGCGGATCGGGCGAACGGCAACTACAAGCGGCAGGTGCTTTACCTCAACGGACACGTCGTGATGCACGACTCCCAGGGAAATGGCGCCAGCAGTCTCGCGGGTGGCGAGTCGTCCAGCCCTCAGGGCCCGTCGACGCTGACTGCCGATCAGGCTCAAATCGACGGCGCCGCGAAAGTATACAAGGCGACCGGGAACGTTCACTACGTGCAAGCCGATACCGTCGTGGATGCGGAAGCCGGTACGCTCAACGATGCGGCGCATACTCTCCTGCTTGCAGGTGCCGTTCACATCGTGCAGGGGGCGCGCAGCATGAATGCGCGCAAAGTGCTCTATAATACGGTGACCGGAAGCGCGCACGCGGAGGGTGACGTAACGATGCAGTTCCCCGGAGAGATGCACCGCCACCTGGCAACGCCGCGGCCGCTGAAACTTCCGAAGAATGCCTTAACGCAACCGGTCGCAGCGCCCACCGAGTCGCCCTGAGTTCGCAGGGTCGCAGCCGCCGCGAATATGCTATTCGATTTTGCCCGTCAAGAAATGCCGCTTGCGGCTCGAATGCGGCCGCGTGCCCTGGATGAGTTTGTCGGCCAAGAGGAACTAATGGGGCCCGGCCGGGCGCTGCGCACCACGCTCGAACGTGGAACGGTGCCGTCGATGATCCTGTGGGGTCCGCCGGGGAGTGGAAAAACGACGCTTGCGGAAATCGTCGCGCGCTCGACCGACGCGCATTTCGAAGGCATGTCGGCGGTCAGTGCGGGGGTCGCGGATTTGCGCCGAGTCGTCCAGGAAGCACGGGCGCGCGCGCGAGCCGGCAAACAGACCGTGCTGTTTATCGATGAGATTCACCGCTTCAACAAGGCGCAACAGGATGCAGTGTTGCCGTATGTCGAGGACGGGACGGTGCTTTTCATCGGTGCGACTACCGAAAATCCGTCCTTCGAAGTAAACTCCGCGCTACTCTCTCGCGCGCGTGTCTTTGTCCTGAAGCCGCTCTCCGACGAAGATGTCGAGAAGATCGTCGATAGAGCGCTTTCCGATCCCGAACGCGGACTGGGCGCTCTCCACGTTCGGCTCGAGGACGATGCGCGACGGATTCTGGTCGGGCTTGCCAATGGGGACGCGCGAGCGGCGCTTAATGCGTTGGAGTTTGCGGCGGCGTCCGCACCTCTTGCGGATCAAACGCGGACGATCGATCTCGCGCTCGTGCGTGAAGCGATGCAGCGGCGCACGGCCAACTACGACAAATCCGGGGACATGCATTACGATACGATCAGCGCGTTCATCAAGTCCGTACGAGCAAGTGATCCGGATGCATCGCTGTATTGGCTCGCGCGCATGATCGACGGCGGCGAAGACCCGCTCTTCATTGCGCGCCGTTTGGTGATCCTTGCGTCGGAAGACGTCGGACTCGCGGATTCCAAGGGATTGCAGATCGCGGTTGCCGCCCAGCAAGCCGCGCACTTCGTGGGAATGCCCGAAGGGTTCTTTGCATTGGCGCACGCGACGCTTTACCTCGCGACCGCTCCAAAAAGCAACAGCGTTGGCACGTCGTTTGCCGCGGCGATGGAAGACGTGCGAGAGACGCGCAACGATCCCGTGCCGCTTCATCTGCGCAACGCGCCTACGGGCCTCATGCGACAACTCGGTTACGGGGAGGGCTACCACTATGCGCACAACGATTACGACGTTACGCAATTGAATCTGCCGCCGAACCTGCGCGACCGCCGCTACTACCGCCCAGGAACGCGAGGAGCCGAAGCGCCGTTACCGGAAACCGCCGATGCAACAAAAAGGCGGTCCGAGTGATTCTCGGACCGCCAGTTTCCCGTTGCTACTTCTCGGAGTTGTGCGTTGGAGCTTCGCACGAACCGATAGTAAAACTCGGAACTGTGAGCGACCTGTGAATTCGGAGCGAATTTATCTCGATCATGCGGCGACCAGTCCGCTGCGCCCCGAAGTCGTCGATGCGATGCGCGCCGCGTTTGTTGACAGCGGTTTCAATCCAAGTTCAATGCACGCTGAGGGCCGGCGGGCGCGCGCAGTTCTTGATGCGGCGCGCGATCGCATCGCCGCAATACTCGGTGCATTGCGAACCGAGATCATTTTCACGAGCAGCGGTACCGAGTCAGACAACCAGGCGCTTTTGGGCGTAGCTCGGGCCGCGTCGCAACGCGGGCACGTGGTTGCCAGCACCGTAGAACACCCTGCCGTGCTCGCCGCCTTGGAACAGTTGCGCGATGAGGGATTTGAGATAAGTTTAGTTACCGTCGATTCAGACGGGCGAGTTGATCCCGCCGTATTTGCGGCCGCGTTGCGGACCGATACGGTTCTCGCTTCGGTGATGTATGCGAACAACGAGACCGGAACGGTGCAGCCTATTGCGGACCTCGCGCAGATTGCCCGCAAGCGCGGGGTTCCGTTTCACACCGACGCGATTGCGGCGCCCAGTTGGCTGACCGTCGACGTGGGGGAACTCGGTGTCGACCTGCTCTCATTATCGGCCCATAAATTCGGCGGTCCAAAGGGTGTAGGGGTGCTGTTCGTCCGGCAGGGCCGGCGGATGCTTCCGCTTATTTACGGCGGGGGTCAGGAGTTTGGCCGGCGGTCGGGGACGGAAAACGTGGCGGGGATCGCTGGAATGGCTTGCGCCCTAGACCTCGCCACCGCTGAGCGACCCACGCGCAGCCCTATGGTTGCGGCCATGCGGGACGACCTGGAAGCCGGCATCCGCTCGGTTATCCCGGATACTCGCATCAATGGGGCCGGTGCGCGGCGCCTCGCAAACACGCTCAACGTCAGCTTTGCCGACGTGGATTCCGTCGCGCTGCTGATCGGCCTCGACCTAGCCGGCGTTGCGGTCTCGGCCGGTAGCGCCTGTACTTCGGGCGCGGCGCAGCCGAGTCACGTCCTGGGCGCCCTCGGGCTAGAAGCGCGGTGGCTCAAAGGCGCGATCCGCTTTTCGCTCGGCAGCGTAACGCAACGCCGCGAAATCGAGCGGGTGCTGGAGTTGCTCCCGGGCGTGGTCGCGGGGCTTAGAGCGCCAGCAGCGGCGGCATGCTAGGGCGCGATAAGGGGAATGGATAGGTTCGGAACGAACCGCGCGCGGCTGGAGGCAGAAGCTTGAGCAGTACCGAGTACGGCAGCCTTATTCTCGATGTTCTCGCCGGGGTCGGCGTCCTGTTAATTGGCATTGGCGTCCTCATTGGAATGCTGGCGCTGGCGAAGACGCTGGCCCGGCTCCGTGTGACATTGGATGAAGTGGATCGTCAGCTAGAGGCGGTCGGCGCGCCGGTAACGAGCACGTTGACGCATGTGGACGACGTCGCGAAATCGCTTGAAGATGCTGTGGGCACGCTGTCCAAAACGGTCCAGCTGACGAAACAAGCGGTAGCGCCCGCGATCGTAAACGTGGGCGCCGTCGTCGGGGGTCTCACTGCCGGTTTACGTCGCTTGGTTACGGGAAAAGATTCAACAGCTAGGGAGTAAGTGTAATATGAGTAAGGGCAATGGCGGAGGCGGTGGATTCTTCGCCGGTTTTCTTATCGGCACAGTCGTTGGTGGCGCCGCGGCGGTCCTTCTTGCACAAGAGGAGACCCGCGATCGAATCGCGGGTAAAGCCCGGGAGGCCGGTAACTTTGCCATGGGCGCGACGGACGATCTGAGAGGGAAGGTAACCGATGTCACGTCCCAGTGGCAGTCCAGTGTCTCCGAACTCTACGAAAAGGGACGCCAAGTCGTTGAAAGCGCGCGTGCGAACATCGACGCCGCCGTTGCCGAAGGCAAAGCAACGGCCGATCAAACACACGACGATCTTACGCGAAAATCCGAGGAGTAGCAGGTTGGACATCAAGGTGAACGTGCGTGAAGCGCCGGGTGATTGTTACGTCGTCGACCTCAGCGGCGAAATCGACGTTTACACGTCACCAAAAGTGAAAGATGCAATCGGCGACCTGATCGATCGTGGCGTCTATCACCTCGTCATCAACCTGGAAAAGGTGCGATATATCGATTCCACGGGCTTAGGCGTCTTGATCGGCGGCCTCAAGCGGGTGCGGGAGCACGGCGGTTCGGTCAACCTCGTCTGTACGAATCCGCAAATCAAGAAGATCTTCGACATTACCGGACTCGTCAAAATCTTCGGCATCTTCGACAGCGAGGATGCCGCCATGAAAGCCCTGGTATGAATCACGCCGTGCAGCAGGCCGCTTCCGAGCTCGTCGAGCTGCGCATCCCGTCGCGACCCGAATGGGTCGCGCTCGCGCGTCTTGCCGCGGCGACGGTGGCGAACCGGTTGAGCTTTTCGCTCGAGGAAATCGAAGACGTAAAGCTTGCGGTCGCCGAGGCCTGCACCGCAGTGATTCAGCATGAAAGGCACGGCGAGTTCATTCAACTCACCTGCGAGGCGCTCTCGGACTCGTTGCGCGTGCGCGTCCACGATAGCGGACGCCACGACAACCACGCCGGCGATCGCGCGAAGATGGATTTCGACGAAGCGCGCATTGCGGGCCTCGGCATCTTTCTCATCCGGACGTTAATGGACGAAGTCAGTTATGACGTCCACCCGCAATTGGGGACCGATCTGCTGATGGTGAAGAAGTTGGGCGATCGGCCCGAATAATAGTGCATGAACGGGACGAAACGCGCCCGGACCGTGCGCGGACGCGTTCGGTTTTTGTGCGCTTCATCCGGGCGCGCGTGCGCCATGCCGAGTCTCCGCAGAAGCACGACCCCGAATACGAGCGTCTGCGCGACGAACTCGTCGTCGTGCATCTCAACTTGGTGCGGTTTCTCGCCGTGCGATTTGCAAACCGCGGGGAACCGCTCGACGACTTGGTGCAAGTCGGGACGGTCGGGTTGCTCAAGGCGATCGATCGCTTCGACCTGGAGCGAGGCGTCGAGTTCACGACATATGCTACGCCGACGATCGTTGGCGAGATCAAGCGATACTTTCGCGATAAAGGCTGGGCGGTAAAAGTCCCGCGTCGCTTGCAAGAGCTCAACCTCGCGGTCAACCGCGCCAGCGACAAACTCGCAATCGAGCTTGGCCGCAGCCCAACGGTTGGAGAGCTGGCGAACCATCTCCATGCAGGCGAGGACGAAATCCTGGAAGCGCAGGAGCTAGGGCAGGCCTACAATCTGCTCTCGCTCGACAGCGAAGTCTCGGGCGAAACCGACAAAAAGTCGCAAACGCTCGCCGATACCGTCGGCGTCTCCGACGCCGGATTAGGGCTGCTCGAAGATCGCGCCAATCTCGAGCGCGCGTTTCACGCGCTCTCCGGCCGCGAGCGAGTGATTATCTATCTCCGCTTCTACGAGTCGGTTTCGCAAACGGAGATCGCAAAACGCCTCAACGTCTCGCAAATGCACGTCTCTCGCCTCCAAGCCAAAGCTCTGGAGAAGCTCCGCATCGTCCTCGCCGAATAGCAGCGACTCTTCCGTCAAACTCGTTCGCGCTTGACATGACGCCTCGGAACCGCTCGTCGCTCCGCATACTCCGCGCAGTACTTGCGGATGAACTCGATCTACAGTACCATGTCGGGTCGCTCCTCGCGGCACGTCCTGTGCCGCTCCTGCTACACCCCGCTCGCGCCAAAGCTAAGGAAGTCATGACATCCTGTCAATGGCGCTCGCGTCGGAGTCCCCGCCACGGTACCATAGGTCGAGTTCATCCGACGAAATGCTGCGGTCGTTGGGTTCGACGTGATGCCGAGGAAGCTCCGACCGACGAGCGGAGCCATGGATGGCGAGAGCGAGGAGGTGGAGCAGCAGGAGCGGAGCCCGGATGGCGGAGCGACGAGCGGTTCTGAGGCGTCATGTCGAACGCGACGACTCGCAGCATGGGTGGTGAGGTGCGGAGCGATCATGGGCTGCTTGCGAATTCGAGCGTACAATCTTGAGCGAGGTCAGCGTACAATAGCGGCATGAAGAGCCAGGAGCTGCGGCAGGCGTGGATCGATTTTTTCGTTGGAAGGCAACACAAGCTGCTTCCTCCGGCGACGCTCGTTCCGCACGAGATGTCCACGACGCTCTTCACTATCGCGGGTATGGAGCAGTTCGTACCGGTCTTTCTCGGCGAGCAGCCGGCTCCCGCGCCCCGCGTCGTCACGGTTCAGCGCTGCCTGCGCGTCGCTGGGGCAAAAAGCGACATTGAGAGCGTTGGCCGCACCGGCCGGCACGGCACGTTCCTCGAAATGCTCGGCAACTTTAGCTTCGGCGATTACTACAAGCGCGAGGCGATCGCTTGGGCCTGGGAGTTTGTGACGCAAGTGATGCGGCTCGATCCGCAGCGTTTGTACGTAACCGTGCACACCGGCGACGACGAAGCAGAGCGGATTTGGGTCGACGTGGTCGGGCTTGAGCCGCAGCGCGTAACGCGCTTCGACGAAGAGAACTTTTGGACGATGGGTGCGACCGGTCCGTGCGGCCCCTGCACGGAGATTTTTTACGATACGGGCGAGGCGCATGCCAGCGGCCCTGACGACACCGGACCGAACCTGGGAGACCGCTATGTCGAAATTTGGAACATCGTTTTTCAGCAGTATAATCGCGGCGTGGGCGGCGAGCTTTCGGAGCTGCCGCGCAAGGCCATCGATACCGGTGCCGGCCTCGAACGGATGCTGGCGGTCTGCAACGGCGTTGCCTCGATGTACCAAACGGATCTCTTCACCGCTTTGGTGGCGGCCCAACCGCCGATCGGACGCACTTCCCTATCGGAACGCGAGCAGGCAGCGCGACAGAACATCATTGCTGACCACCTTCGCGCGGCCACATTCCTGATCAATGACGGAATCTACCCGTCGAATACCGACCGAGGTTTCGTTCTGCGCTTCCTGATTCGCCGCGCGATCCGTAACGGCAAGCTCCTCGGATACCCCGACGGTTTTCTCGCTGATCTCGTCCCCGCCGTCGTGCGATCGCTCGAATCAGGGTATCCCGAACTTCGCGACAGCGCTGGGCGCATAACGACGGCGTTGCGCTTAGAGGAACAGACATTCGACCGCACGCTGGAACGCGGTATGGCGATGCTCGACCGCGTCATCGAGGAGGCGATTGCGCGTCACGAGCGGTCAATCGGCGGCGAAGCGGCTTTTCTTTTGCACGATACGTACGGTTTTCCGCTGGAGCTCACGCGAGAGATTGCGGCCGAGCACGGTGCCGTGGTGGATACGATTGGGTTCGACCGGCTGATGGCTGAGCAGCGAGAACGCGCGCGGCGCGATGCCGCGTCTAAACGCGACGTCGTCGAACTCTCCGAATTGCCGGCCGTGCGCAGCGAGTTTACCGGTTACGACGAGGGCCTGGAGTCGGACGGCGAGCTTGTAGCGGTGCTCAAGAGTGGAACGAGCGCGCAATCCTTGACGCCAGGCGAAGAAGGAACGCTCGTTCTGAGCCGCACCGCGTTCTATGCCGAACGCGGCGGACAAATCGGCGATCGCGGCGCGATTGTCGGCACTTCGACGGGCCCAATGCAAGCTGTCTTTGAGGTGCGTGACACCCAATATATGGGTGAGGCGATCGCGCATCATGGCGTCATGTTACAAGGCGAAATTGCCGTCGGGGAACGCGTGCGCTCGAGCGTTTCCGAGCGGTGGCGGCGCGAAATTCGCCGGCATCACACATCGGCACACCTTCTGCAGCGCGCCCTCAAGGACGTGCTAGGGGATGAGGTCAACCAAGCCGGGTCGTGGGTAGGCATCGACAGGATGCGTTTCGATTTTAGGTGGCCCGGCGGGGCGCTGACGGCCGAACAGAAGCACGACGTCGCGCATCGCGTCAACGAGATGATTCGCGACGACTCGCACTTGGTCACTCGCGTGCTGCCCCTCGAGGAAGCAAAGAAAACCGGCGCGATTTGGATGGCCGGAGAGAAGTACGGCGAGAGGATCCGCGTCGTGCAAGCTGGACCGTCCATCGAATTCTGCGGTGGCACCCATTCGAATACGACCGGCGAGTTGGGCATGTTCGTCATTCTTTCCGAGTTTTCGATCGGCAGCGGCATACGGCGAATTGAATCCTGCGTCTCCGAGGCGGCCGAGGAATACGTCGGCAAGCAGAACGACCTCATTGCAGCCCTCTCCTCGTCGCTCGCGACGTCACCCGATGAGTTGAGCGAGCGCGTTGAAAAGGTTCAGCGCGACCTCAAAGATCTGCAGACCGCTCTCGGACAGCTGCGCGCCAAACTGGCCGCGGCGGAGGCCGAGTCGTACGTCGAAAAGGCCCAGCGAAGCGGCGATCGCGCGTTCGTCGGCGCCGTGGTTCAAGAAGCGAACGGCGAAACGCTGCGGCATCTGAGCAATGCGATTCGCAGCCGGCTACGCAGCGGCGTCGTCGCGTTGGCCGGGATCGACGACGGCCGGGTGAGCCTGTTGGTCAGCGCCAGCGAGGATCTGGTGAAGGCCGGCGTGCACGCGGGGAACCTCGTAAAGTTGGCGGCGCCGCTGGTTTCCGGCAAAGGTGGCGGTCAGGCCGCCCAGGCGCAGGGAGGCGGCACCGACGCGACGGGCGCGGACGCGGCATTGCGCGCGATACGCGACTCCGTCTTGGTATGAAAGTGCGTGCGGCGGTCGCCGTTTTGACGCTTTCGGCGTTTCTTGGCGCGGCGCCGGTGCAGCTCGACTCGCAATACGTCCTGCAACGGTACGCTGCTGCCGTTGCGCGAATTGTTACGCCAAAAGTGGTCGTGTACTCGTACACCGTTTCGCAAGTCGGGCCCAGCAACATCGAGCAGCGTCACCGCGTCTATCGTAGCGTCTATCGTAGCGGCATCGAGATGCGAGACGAAACGCTTTGGGTTGACGGGATGGCGCTGCGCCGCAAAATCGTCCGCTTTTCGCGTCGTGAAGATCGCTACGCGGTGGCAAGATTCGCGCCGAGGGCGGATTCCTACCAGCTCCTCTTCTTGGGAACCGCAAAAGACGGCCGTCATCTGGATTACGTCTATGAAGCGACTCCCCTGAGCCGCGCGTCAGGTGCCTGGATCGATCGCTTGACCATCGATGGGATGAATTTTCTTCCGCGGGCGGTGCGCTTCCGTACCAGCGGTACCGACGTTTCCGGCAGCGCCACGATCGAGTTTGGATCTTTCGGCAAGTACTGGATGCCGGTGCTGGCCGCCGCTCAGGCGCGCGTCAAAGATAAGCCGGCGCGCGAGCTGATCACGTGGAGCGACTATCGCTTCCCCACGAGCTTGCCGCCCTCGACCTTCCAGCCGCCCGAGCCGCTCGTGCGGCCGACGCTTCCACCGATGTGACCGGGCGTATTAGACCAGCATATCTCGCCGGCTTCGTCGCGTTCGTCGTCACGGCGCTCATTTCGCGGCTCCATCCGACGCCCTATAACAATTTCGTTCTTTTAGCGCAAGCGCTGCTGCACGGGCACGTGTGGATCGACTGGCCCGGCGACTACATCGACGCACTGCATTACGGCGGGCACTACTACGTCATCGAGGCGCCGCTTCCGGCGTTGTTGTTGCTTCCCTTCGTTGCCATCTTCGGCTTGCAGGCGAATCAAACGCTTCTTGGCCTCGTTCTCACCGCCATCGCGATCGGCGCAACGTGGGAGCTTGGCGAGCGCTTCGGCGTACGGCGTTCAAGCAACGTGTGGATCTGCGCGTTCTTCTTGGCCGGGACGGACCTGTTGTGGTGCGCGATGCTTGGCGACGTTTGGTTTCTCGCGCACGTTTCCGCGGTTTGCTTCACGATGCTTGCGCTGGTCGAGCTTGCCGGCAAACGCCGCGGCTGGCTCGTCGCACTCTTCGCAGGATGCGCCTTCGAGTCACGCTTCTCAATGATCGCCGCACTGCCCGTCTATCTTTATTTAATGGCCGCACCGAGCGACGCGCTGGCCTTTTGTGATCCTGAGGGCAGCCGCGCAGCGGCGGAGTCGAAGGGCGAAGTGGGAAGGCGCATGATGTCGTTCGCATCTGTGCTGCTTGGGGTTGGCGTGCTGTGGACGCTTTACAACGTTGCGCGCTGGGGAACGTGGACCGACATCGGCTATACGGAATGGTACCATCAAGACCAAGTCGGAATGCCGACCGGCGCGCCCTTTCGTCTGCAATATCTGCCCTATCAACTATGGTCGTTCTTCGTGCAGGCGCCGACGCAGCTGTCGGGCTTTCCCGGTCTGCGCCCGGAATACTCGGGGGTTGCAGTGACGTGGACGTCGCCAGCCCTCATACTTGCGTTTTTTGCGCGCGGGCCGGTGCGTTGGGTGATCGCGCTCTGGATTGCCGCTCTATTGACTGCTGTGCCGAACTTTTTGTATTACGTCAACGGCTTCGCGCAGTTCGGGATGCGACACGCACTCGACTTCGAACCATTCTTGGTCGCTCTCATGCTGCTCGCCGCGCGCGAGCGCCTCGCAGTATGGGCGCGTGCGCTAATCGCGTATTCCGTAGCGGCAGGCCTTTGGGGCTGCTGGTATTGGCTGAGTTACGTGCGGACCTGACCGGTCAGCGCATCGTAAGCGGCCCGAAGCAAGCCGGGCTCGCGGACTGGAGCGCCGCAGGTTCCATCGGTGCATATATACGCGGCCGGTTGTGGTTCGGACGGCAGATCGAGTTGCGCCGCTGC
>DAIMCN010000008.1:0-43636 GCA_036726365.1 Candidatus Cybelea sp. | reverse complement strand
GCTGCCCGCCCGCGCAGCGTCCGAATCGCCAAAAACGGCGTCGGCAGACGTACCGCGGCCTCGCGGAACTCGTCCGTTTCCATTGGATCGCCGACGATGCGAACCGCGAACGCAAGAGAAAGATATCGCCGGAGTGCGCGCGCGTACGTCGCTGCAAATGGGCCGGCTCCCTCCGCCGTTCGCGCGCACGAACGCAACACCGCTTCGGCGCGCTCGCGATAGCCCGGTGCGCCCGTGAGCGCCGCAAGCCGCAGCAGAACCTCTGCAAACAGACCGTTCTCTCCGATCGGACGATCGGTCAGCGCAAGCCGCCCGAACGACTGTTGCGTTGGGAGCCGATCGTAGAATCCGCCCCCTTCCGCTTCGAAGCGCGCAATGACCGCGTCGCAGAGCGCTAGCGCGCGCTCGAGAAATCGCGCTTCTCCCGAGGCTTCGTGCGCGTCGAGCAGCGCCCGCGCGTATGCAACCTGATCGGTGAGCAGACCTCGCACCTCGGGCTTGCCGCCTGGCTGCAGCACGTGGTAGGCCAGCCCATCCTCGTCGAGAAGCCCGGCGTGTACGTTATCGAGCGTTTGCAGCGCTTGTGCGAGCAGCGCGTCGTCGTCCAGTGCCTGCGCCGCTAGGCACAAGGCGCCCGCGAGTCCGCACGTCCAGTTCGTGTATGACGTGCGGTCGACGTACGGTTCCGCTTGTTTACGGCGCTGTTCGAGCGGTAACTCGTAGTAGCGTTCGTCGGCATCCTGGCTGCCGGCAAAGAAGCCGGTTGTCGGGTCGTGCAGCACGGTGCGAACGTATCGCACGGTAGAAGTCAGCGTCGCGTGGAACTCGTCGGTTGGAGCGAATATCGCGAGTCCGCAAAGCACACGCAGCAGTCCGGCGTGGTCTTCGGCCATTTTTTCAAAATGCGGAACGCCCCAATCCCGCGTAGTCGAGTACCGAAAGAAACCGCCCTCGACGTGATCGTACATTCCACCGCGCGACATCGCGAGCATCGTTCGCGCGACCATTTCGTAGAGCTCCGGATCGCCCTTGCGCCGCCACTCGGCCAGTAAAAATTCGTGGAGTTCCGGCTGTGGAAACTTCGGCGCGTCGCCGAAGCCGCCGAACTCAGCGTCGTACGTCTCCCGCAAGGCCTCGAGGAGCGCCACGATCGGCGCATCGGTGAGCTGGTCGTCCGGCGATGAAAAGCGCGGCGCTCGACGTGCTTGCATTTCAGCCGAATGCGTAGCGATGTCGTCGCGATGCTCGGCGTAGAAACGGGCGATTTCCTCGAGCACGTTGCGCATCTGCCGTGGAGGAAGGTACGTCGCGCCGGTGAGCGTCGTTCCGTCCGGCGCCAAGAATGCGGTAGTCGGCCATCCGCCCATATTGTAGCGCGCGTTGACGTCGGGACGGCGGTCGTTGTCGACCCGGACCGGCACGAAGCGGCGGTTAATCGTTTCGATAACTCCCTCATCGGAATATGAGGTTTCGTCCATCACATGGCACCAGTGACACCACACCGCCGAAATCGAGAGGAGAATCGGCTTTTCTTCGGCTGCCGCGCGAGCAAAAGCGTCGGCGCCCCAGGCCATCCATGCGATTTCGTTGGCTCGGTTGGGTCGCGGTGAAAAGCGAAAGTCACTCATCCGGATCGTGCGCTCCCTGGAGAAACGACGTGGCGTAGAAAACGGCGATCAACGAATACAGCGCGAGGCCGGCGATGCCTGCCGACGGCGATCGCATTGCATAGATTGCTGCAAAGTAGGCTGCAAATACCAAGCTGGCAATCGCAAATCGCCGATGCACTGCAGCGTGCATTCCGTAGACCTCGCGATCGTAGAAGCCGCCGGAACGACTGCGCTGCCACGCGAATGCGGCCACACCGAGTGAGAGCGCCAAGCCGACGAGCGTGTAGTTCATCGCTCTAAGAGTAACCCAATGAGTCGTCGAAAGCCAACGGCGATGGCGTCCAAGAAGGGCTCCCCTCGGCCCGGTTCGCTGGAGCGTTACCACAAGAAACGCGATTTCTCGCAAACGCCCGAGCCAAGCGGCCGCAAGGATAAAGCCCCCCGCGCAAAGGCCGCCCCAAAGATGCGCTTCGTCGTGCAAATGCACCGCGCGACCCGGCTCCATTACGATTTTCGTTTAGAAGCCGACGGCGTGCTTGCCTCATGGGCGGTTCCCAAGGGACCCACGCTGGTCCCGGGAGACCGGCGTCTCGCGATGCACGTCGAGGATCATCCCATCGACTATCGCGACTTTGAGGGGAACATTCCGGGCGGCCAGTATGGCGCGGGGAGTGTGATCGTGTGGGATCGCGGCACGTACGCTCTCGCCGAAGGCGTCGATCCGGGAACCGAAATCGCTAATGGCAAGATCAAATTCGTTCTACGCGGCAAGAAATTGCGCGGCGAGTTCACTTTGGTCAAGATCAAGGCGCGCGAAGGCGAGCACGGCGAACCGTGGCTGCTCATCAAGGACCGGGACGAGTATGCCGACCCGAAATACGATCCCGCCGGGCATCCCGAGTCTGTCAAGAGCGGCAAGACGCTCGCGGATATTGCCGCCAGTCCACGGGCGCCGACTTGGCAATCGAAGCCAACTGCTCGTCACGCCGCCGCAACGCAACGCCGGCGCGCGAACGCCCAGCGCGATCCGCTGCCGAATCCTAAGGCCTTGATGCTGGCCACCTTGATCGACGAGCCATTCGACGATCCGCAGTGGCTCTTCGAGATCAAGTGGGATGGTTATCGCGCACTCTGCTCAGTCGATGACGGAAAGTTAACTCTCGTGTCGCGCAACGGTCTCGACATGCTCAAACGCTTTCCCGAGCTGGAAGAACTGGCGACCGCGTTCGCGAGCATTCCCGTTATGGTCGACGGCGAGATCGTGAGTCTGGACGCGCACGGACGCTCCTCGTTTCAGCGCCTTCAAGAATCCCAAAAGAAACCGGCCGGCCTGACGTACGTCGCGTTCGATTTACTCTACGCCGACGGCACGGATTTACGAAAGAAGCCGCTGGAAGAGCGTAAGGCTCGGCTCGAAAGGTTAATACGCAACGATGGGCTCGTATTGTATTCCAAGCACGTCGTCGAGCGGGGCAAAGCGCTTTATGCCAGCGCACTAAAACGCCGTTTGGAAGGCATCATCGGAAAGAACCGGGCTTCGACGTATCAAGAGCGGCGCAGCCGCGATTGGGTGAAGATCAAAACCGGCCACGAGCAAGAGTTCGTCGTTGGCGGCTGGACCGATCCGAAAGGCAGCCGTAAGGGATTCGGAGCCCTGCTGCTCGGCGTCTATCAGGATAAGGCGCTGCGGTACGTCGGATCGGTCGGAACCGGTTTTAGTACGAAGCTGCTGAGCAATCTGTACGAACGGCTGCGTAAGATCGAGCGCAAGACGTCGCCTTTCGTCAATCCGGTCGACGTGCGCCCGCACCCTCATTGGACGTCACCGGAGCTCGTGGTCGAGGTCCGTTTCTCCGAGTGGACGCGAGACGGATATCTTCGCCAGCCCGCATTTCTTGGACTTCGGCCGGATAAACGCGCCGCCGAAGTCGTTGCCGAAATTCCGGAGCACGTCTAGTGGCGACGCTGCGTGTAACGCGGCGCGTTGGGTCGCGCACTCTGTCGCTATCGAATCTGGATAAGGTTTTGTGGCCGCGCGACGGTTACACGAAGGGCGATCTGATCGCGTACTACGAGCGAGTTGCACCGCTCGCGCTGACGCATCTGCGGGGCCGTCCGCTCACCTTGCAGCGCTACCCCAACGGCATCGACGCCGAAGCCTTTTTCGAGAAACAGATTCCGCGTGGAGTGCCGGATTGGGTCGACCGAGTGACCGTCCCCACGCCATCCGGATCGCGCGGTCAGATCACGTTCGTCCTCTGTAACGACGGGCCGACGCTCGCATTCCTGGCAAATCTTGCGACGATCGTTCTACACGTCTGGACCTCGCGCGTTCCCGCGTTGGAGGAGCCCGATTTCGTGATTTTCGATCTCGATCCGGGCGAGCAGTGCTCGCTGCACACGCTGGCCACGGTTACGCTTGGCCTTCGCGACCTGCTCGACGAGATCGGATTGAAGGCGCTGGTCAAGACGACCGGCGGCTACGGACTTCACGTCGTGCTGCCGCTTCATTCCGGTTACTCCTACGATGCCGCGAAGGTCTTTGCCGAAATCGTCGCTCGGCGCGCGGCGGAACGGCTTGGTGACGGCGTGACGTTGCAGCGGACGATCGCCAAACGGCCGCAGACTGCCGTCTACCTCGACTACGTCCAAGTCGGCCTTGGCAAGACGATCGTTGCCCCGTACTCGGTACGCGCTCGCGATGGGGCGCCGGTTTCGACACCGCTGCATTGGTCGGAGGTGGAGTCATTTGCTCGCCGGCGCACGAAGGCCGCTCCCGCCGACGAGTTCGCAAAGTACACGATTCGTACCGCGCCCAAACGCTTCGAGCGCGAGGGCGACTTGTGGAGCGCGCGCGTCTGGAAAAAGCAGCGGCTGGAACCGGCGATCGGGAGGGCACGGCGACTTTGGTCGCACCCGGGATAGACGGCGGCCTGAACCTTGGGTAGAATAATCCACCTATGGCGCATGCAATCTGGTCTGGGGCGATAAATTTCGGCCTCGTTACGATTCCTGTCAAACTCTTCACGGCCGTAAAGACCGACGACCTTTCCTTCAATATGCTGCACGCGAAAGACGAAGGACGCATAAAGTACGAGCGCATCTGCAGCGTCGATGGAAAGCCCGTACCGTGGGACGAGATCGTCAAGGGGTACGAGTACGAGAAGGGGCAGTACGTGAGGCTGAACGACGAAGATTTTGCGGCGGTGAATCCCGAGGCCACGCAATCCGTGGACATCGTCGAGTTCGTCGAAATCGACAAGATCAACCCGATGTACTTCGACAAGCCGTACTATCTCGAGCCGACCAAACAGGGACGCCATGCGTACGCGCTATTGCGCGAGGCGCTCGAGACCACCAATAGAGTGGCGATTGCGCGCGTCGTGATCCGCACGAAAGAGTACATCGCTGCGGTGAAACCGATCAACGGTGCGCTCGTGCTCGAGCTCATGCACTGGGCCAGCGAGATCGTCGGCGCGGATACGCTCGAGATCCCCGGCAAAGAAAAGCTTCCCGAGAAAGAGATGCAGATGGCACGGATGCTCATCGACACGATGAGCGTTGATGAGTTTGAGGCGGAGAAGTTTGCGAACAACTACCACGACCAACTCATGACGATGATCGAGGCGCGCGCCGCCGGCAAGGAGCTGCCCAAGCCGAAGAAAGCGCCGGCGCGCGCCAAAGTCGTCAATCTCATGGACGTACTGGCGCAGAGCCTCGAGGAGAGCAAGAAGCGGCGCGGCGCGGGGGCCGAAAAGCCGGCATCGCGCCGCCGCAAGAAGACGGCGGCTTAACCCTCGGCGATCGTGGCCGTTTCTGCTTCGTGCGCCAATCCGAGGGCCGCTTCGTCGTGCCGATCCGCCAACTGCTCGCCCCGTGCGTTGCGCACCCCAAGGATCAGCGCGATCGCGGCGAGGGTTAACGATTCCACGCCGGCAAAACGCGGCCCGTAAATGCCGAGCATGCCCGTAGAAATCGGCGGCGCGAGTATTCCGGAGAGCGAGTCCAGCGAGGAGCTAGCGCCCAGGACCGTTCCCTGGTCGCGATCGGACGCGGCGTTGCTGATCAGCGCGGTGATGCCCGTATTGGTCAGCGCCATCCCGAACGCGAAGAGCAGCATCGTTGCCGCGAGAAGCGCGAGATCGTGCACGAACGGGACCATCGCAAAGCCGGCGACCAACGACGCAAGTCCGACGTTCGACATCGTGCGGTCACCCAAGCGCGCGGAGATGCGCCCGACCAACACCGCGTTCATAAGGACGTTGAAGACTGCAAAGATCGAGAACAGATAGTCGGTAGTCGTCAGCGAGAATCCGAGTTGACGCGCCAAGAACAACGCAAAAACCGCGAACCAGCCGTACAAGGCCAGCGAAATAGCGAGCTTCTGCACGAGAATGCGCGCCAGGCGCGGTTTACGGAAACCCTGCAAGAATGCGCCCCAGCCGAGGCGCTCTTCGTCCTTGTTTTTCGCACGCGACTCTGGCAGCATGGTGATGGTTAGCAGCAGCGTGACGAACTGCAGGCCGGCGGCGACCAAAAAAGGCGTCGCAAAGCCAAAACGCGCGTAGAGTAGACCGCCGCCGAAGGGACCGAAGACCATGCCGGCGGCGAACATGGCGCCGATCAGGCCAAACGCACGCGCGCGCTCGCGCGGCGCGACCAAATCCGCGACGTAGGCCTGCGTGATGCTGATGTTCCCGCCCGACACACCTTCGAGGATGCGAGCGACGAAGACGACTGAGATCGGCACGACGGCCAAGGCCGCAGCGATCGGCGATGCGAGGCCCAACATCACCCAACCGATGGTCGCTCCGATTTGGCTTACGATCAGCACGCTCTTGCGCCCGATCCGGTCGGAGATGCTTCCCCACAACGGCGCTGAGACGAACTGACAGAACGAGAATGTTGCCATCAGTAAACCGACGACGACCGCCGATGCTCCGAAATGCGTAACGAAATACGGCAGCATCGGAATCAGCATGCTGAAACCGACGATGTCGATGAACGTTACGCCGAGAATCGGCAGCAGTTTGCGGACCATGTTGGGGCGGGATTCGACTAAGTCGACGACTCTACCGGCAGGACGATGCGTGAAAAGCGCTCGCTCTTGCGCACCACCTCGATTTTGTACGAACGGCTCAAATCAATGCTGGTTAGAATCGTATGCAGCGCGTCAACACCGTTGAGGCGCTGGCCCTCGAAGGCGAGCAGGACGTCGCCACCTCGCAACCCCGCCGTTTCCGCTGGGCTGCCCGCTTCGACGGAGAGAATCATGATCGCACGACGGTCCTCGAGCCCGAGCCGCCGGGCGGCTGATGGTGCGAGTGTAATATCCTGTCCGCCAATGCCCAGGTAGCCGCGTCGCACCCTCCCGAAGCGCATCAACAGGGCGGCAACGTGCTTTGCGGTGTTGATTGCAATCGCAAAGCACAGCCCCTGCCCTGGAAGCACTGCGGTGTTGACGCCGATCACGTCGCCGCCCGCCGTGATTAGCGGGCCGCCGGAGTTGCCGGGGTTGAGCGCCGCGTCGGTTTGGATGATGTTATCCATGAGACGTCCCGATTGCGAACGCAGCGAGCGTCCGAGCGCGCTGATGACTCCAGCCGTCACCGTATACGCCAAACCGAAAGGATTCCCGACGGCAACGACCAGCTGGCCGGGACGCAATGCACGCGAATCTCCGAGCGACGCGTAGGCGAGATCGGGCGCGTTGACCCGAAGAACCGCGAGATCTGAGTGCGGATCGTCGCCGATCAGCGTCGCGTGTAGTTCGCGTCCGTCCAAAAGCGCAACGTCGATGCGGTGCGCTTCGTGAACGACGTGACTGTTGGTGATCACGAAACCATCCGGCGTGAAGACGAAGCCGCTCCCGTTGCCGCCGCGCGCGCCGTTGCGTACTTCGATGCTCACGACCGCGGGGCTGACGCGCTCCGCGGCCGTCGTAACGGCTTGCGAATACGGGTCGAGCTCGGTTGTGTCGTCGATCGTTGCGAGGGGAGGAACCATATCGGTCACTCTAAACCGCCGCCTCGGTGCGCGGGTTTCCTCTCGGAGGGGCACGAATCGTGGTCAGCTCTATGCCCAGATGGCGGAATTGGTAGACGCGCTGGTTTCAGGTACCAGTGGTGGCAACACCGTGGGGGTTCGAGTCCCTTTCTGGGCATTGTTGTGCCTGGCGTTGGCGGGCTGCTCGCGTAGCATCGGCGCGTTGCCAGAGCAACTCTCGGCGCAAAGGGCTGCGCCGGCGGCCGGCGCCTACCGACTCCTCTACAGTTTCGCGGGTTATCCGTCCGGTTCGGCGCCGACCGGCCTCGCCGCTTTGGGCGGCAGGCTCTACGGTACGACAATCAATGGTGGGACGAAAACCTTTGGGACGGTTTTCGTTTCGTCGGTCTCCGGCAGGGTGCGCATTCTTCACAGCTTCCGAGGCGGCGCCGACGGGTCGGGACCGCAGGGAACGCTCGTCGTGCTAGACGGCGCTTTGTATGGCACCACCGAATACGGCGGGAGCAAGGGCAATGGTACGGTCTTTGAAATCACGCCCTCCGGTACCGAGCGCGTTATCTACAGTTTCAAGGGTGGAAGCGACGGTGCAACGCCGGTGCTGGTCGGCATGGTCGTCCACGCTGGGCAGTTATACGGCACGACCAACGCCGGCGGCAATCCAAGGTGCCATGTCGAGGGCATCGTGGGCTGCGGAACCGTCTTCGCGCTGACCAAATCCGGCAAGGAGCGCGTGCTCTATCGCTTCAACGGCAAGCGCGACGGTGCGTGTCCGGCCGGCGCTCTTATTGACGTAAACGGCACGCTCTACGGTACGACGAATTTCGGCGGGATCGGCAACAACGGCACTGTTTTCAAAATCAGCTCCGCGGGAAGAGAACGCGTGGTCTATGCGTTCAAAGGGTATCCCGACGGCGCCGTACCGTACGCCGGCGTTACTGCGCTGGGCGGTGCATTCTACGGCACCACCGCATTTGGCGGCGCCTTCAATTATTCCGGTACCGTCTTCAGGCTGAGCGCTTCGGGTAGCGAACAAATACTCCACAGTTTCAAAGGCTATCCTGACGGCGCCCTTCCTTTTGGAAGCCTCACGATCGTCAACGGCATGCTCTATGGAACGACGGAGTACGGCGGTAGCTCGAGCGTCGGATGCGCTTCGGGTGGTACCACCGGATGCGGAACGCTCTTCTCCGTGACGATTTCCGGCACCGAGCGGGTGCTGTACCGGTTCAATGGTGAACCCGACGGTGCGAGTCCATGGGCAGGTCTCACCTCCAACAACGGCGCGCTCTACGGAACGACGTTATCGGGCGGCGCAAGCGACGCCGGAAGCATCTTTCGATACTCCACCTCGAGCCAATGAGAACTCGCCGATGGTTCGTACTGACCACGCTCCTGCTCGCGGGGTGCGCGCGAAGCGCGGCAATCAATGCGCCGAGCCAGGGCTTCGTTCCGATCATTCCGATTCGAGCGCCGAGCGGCCCGGCTTCGAAGATTGCGCACGTCGTGATCATCTTTCAAGAGAATCGATCCGTCGACAACCTCTTCAGCGGCTTACCCGGCGCGGATACGGTTCGCAACGGGAAGAACTCGCAGGGAAAAACGATCGCGTTGCGCCCGATTCGGTTGACCGCCCCGTTCGATATCAGCCACGCGCATGACGCGTTCCTAGTCGAGCGAGCCAACGGCAAACTCAACGGCTTCAACAATGTTCGCTCTAAGTGCCGGTTCGGCTACACGTGCCCTCCACCCGGCGTACGCGCCTACGGCTACGTGCCGCAGGCGGAAGTTGCACCGTATTTCAATATGGCGAAGCGCTACACGTTTGCCGATCACCTCTTTCAAACCAATGAGGGGCCCAGCCTTCCGGCGCATCAGTACATCATTAGCGGAACGTCAACGATTGCCAACGGTTCGAACTTGCGTGCCGCCGATAATCCATTTTCGCCCACTGGAGGTGCGGTCGGGGGATGCGATTCGCCGCCGGGCTCGTTTGTATTGCTGATCGATCCGGTCGGAAATGAGAATCAGGGCATGTACCCGTGTTTTGATCGCCTGACGTTGATGGACTTGCTGAAGGCCAAGTCGCTGAGCTGGCGTTATTACCAAGCCCATCCTGGAGCAGGCCTCTGGGATGCTCCGGATGCCATTGCGCATCTTCGTAACAGCAAAGAATTCTCGAGCCATGTCGTCGCGCCGCCAAAGTTGGTCCTTCGCGACATCGCGCAGCGGCGGCTCGCCAACGTCGTTTGGGTCACGCCCACGGGCCCAGCGTCCGATCACGCCGGCATCACCGACGGCTCAGGTCCGTCCTGGGTGGCATCGATCGTCAACGCGATCGGAAAAAGCGCGTACTGGCAGAGCACCGTAATTTTCGTCACGTGGGACGATTGGGGGGGCTGGTACGATCACGTCGCGCCGCCGCAATACAATTCGTACGAGCTTAGCTTCCGCGTACCACTGCTGGTAATCTCGCCCTACGCGAAAGCGCATTACGTGTCGCACCGGCAGCATGAGTTCGGCAGCATCCTGCGGTTCGTCGAGGCGACGTTCGGCTTAGGATCGCTCAACACGACCGACCTTCGATCGGACGACCTTTCAGACTGCTTCGATTTCGACCAAACGCCGCTTCGTTTTCAGACGATTCCCGCTCGATTCCCCGCGGCATATTTTATGAAGCAGCCCGTTTCGATGGAGGACCCCGACGACTAGTTGCTTAGCGCCTAGCTGGAGGATTGCGCGGAGAGCGCACTGCTAACCGCGCGGCTCGCAAGCATTGCGGGTATCACGCCGAAAACTTCAAATGCCGCCAGCGCGCGCCAGGCTACCGTGTAGCCTTGCGTCTGCGCCAATGCTCCAAAGAGTGTCGGCGTCACGAATGCGGCCAACAGTATCCACGTCAGCCCAACGCCCAACGCACTACCGGAGCGCTCCTCGCCGCCGATTTCGGCAAAGCCGATGATGCTCAAGCCCAGCCACCCTTCGGCGGTAAATCCGAGTGCAAACGCAACGGCTGCGGCAAGCGATGGCGGCGTTGCCGTCCCCAGTGACGCGACGGCGAACGCAACGGCCGCCACGAGTACGCAGGCGAGCGCTAGCGGTAGCGCGCGACTGCCCGCAAAGATGCGGTCGCTCACCCATCCCCACGAGAGTCTTCCACAAATAGCGGCGACTTGCGCGAGCGTGAACAGCCCCACCGCAAGGGCTACGGAATATCCGGCGCGATGCACTAGCGTCAGCGTGAAGAACCCAAGCAACGCAAATTGCGCGCAAATGAGGATCATCGAGGTCAAGGTAAGGAAGATCAGGCGTGGTTCCCTGGCCATCAACAGCATATCGACCAGCATGGCGCGTACCGAAAGACGTTCGCCGTGGAGTTCGCGCGGTTCGCGATAGAGTCCGGAGGCAACTGAGCATGCGACCAGCGTGAGCAAGCCGGCGGCGGCGAGCGCGCCGCGATACTGAAAGTGCAGCGCTATCGCGGGCAACAGCAGCGACCCCACGACGCCTGCGATCGGCACGCCGCACTGCCGCACTCCCATTGCGAAACCGCGAGCGGCCTTGGGGAAGAAAAAGATGATCGCGTGGCTACCCGCCGGCGTTACGGCCGCATAACCGATCCCATAAAGCAGCAGCCAGCCAATCAGCCACGAGAAGTTTTCGACCAGCGAAGCGGCCACCAGCGCAAGCGCCATAACGACTCCACTCCAAAACACAACCGCCCGATCCCCGAACCGGTCGGTCAGTATCCCAGCAATGGAGGTCATTGCAACCGACCCAATCAGTTGGATCGAAAGAATCAGGCCAAGTTGCGCCTGCCCGATTCCAAGCCGGGCGGAGAAGAACGGCATAAGCGCGCCGGTCGACATGATCCATAGCGACGAACCCGCCATCGCGCCGGTGAAGAGCGCCAGCACCTCGTAGCGCGATTCCGGCATTGGATTGTGCGGCCTAATGCGACGCTTATGCGATTCCACCGATGGAGGGTTTCTGCAGCGGCGCGCGGCGAAGCTGCAAGCGGTGGATCGTCGCGAGCAGCTGAATCGTCACCTCGCCATCGTCGCGCTTGCCGCTCCGGGCGCCGCGCTGGTGTGGTGGATTTTTCACGGCGTCTACGTCAGCCTCAGCGAATCGGTCAAGGCCGTCGGATACGTCGATCCGACGACGGAGACCGGCATCTACCTGGGTTACGTTGTGATGGTCGGTGGGACGCTGCTGTTAGCCGCGCTCGCGGCCTGGTCGGCGGTCGCGTACATTCGCTTACTTCTGCGACGTCCATAGGCTCGGTCGCGATCGTGCGAGCGTTGCTTGTTCTCAATCCCCACTCACGCCGTGGGCGTCAGTTCCGCGACGTCGTGCGGACCGAACTGCGCCGGAGCGGCATCGAGTTCGTAGACGACGCCGGCGCAACCGCGCTTGACGCGATCGTCGTTGCCGGCGGCGACGGGACCCTGGCCCGCACGATCGGTCTGGCATTGCAGCGCAACCTCCCGATCGGCCTCGTGCCGCTCGGCACGTTTAACGATCTTGCGCGCACGCTCTCGATCCCGGCTGACATCCGGGAAGCCTGCGCGCTGATCGCCTCCGGCGCGACCCGAAGCATCGACGTCGCGCGCGTCAACGCCGCGTACTACGTCAATGAGGCAAGCATCGGCGTCTCGAGCCGCCTGACCCGTCTTCAAAAAACGCGAGACAAGCAACGCTTTGGATTGCTTTCGATCCTTGTAAGCGGTTTCAATGCGATAGGTTACCTGCGACCCTTCCACGCGGAGATCGAATACGACGGCAAGCGAGAGCGCTTCAAGACCGTTCAACTCACGGTGGCCAACAGCAATCACTTTGGCGGCTTCATCACCGTCGAGGATGCGGCCCTGGACGACGGCTGGCTGGATCTGTACTCGGTTGACGTCGACCGGTTCACGCGGCTCGTTTCGCTGGCGAACGCGGTGCTCGCGGGTAAACGTCAGGCGGCCGACGGCGTGCGCACCTATCGTTCCCGCGCCTTTGGCGTCCATACGCGACGGCCCCACCGGATCACCGCCGACGGCGAACCGGCAGGAACCACCCCGGCCCAATTCGAGGTCCTGCACAAGGCACTGCGCGTCTTCGTGGCGCCCGCCGCGGAAGGCAGATAAGCAACCGAGCGCTACGAGGCGAAAACTTTCGCGACGCCGTCGCGTATATAACATCAAAAGGGCATCAACGTTCTCTCGAGGAGCGCAGCATGAGCCTCTATCAATTCGGTCCATTTCAGCTCGACGCGGAGCGTCTTCTCTTGCTCGATCGCGGCGAGCCGATTGCGATCGGTCCCAAAGTCGTCGAGACGCTCTTGGCGTTGGTCGAGCACCCCGGTGAGGTCTTTGCGAAGAGCACGCTGCTGGAACGCATCTGGCCCGAGGGTTATGTCGATGAGGCGAATCTCGCGCAGAACATCTATGTCTTGCGCAAAACGTTGCGCACGCGCTGGAACGCCGAGGCGATTGAAACGATTCCCCGGCGAGGCTATCGTTTCATCGCGCCGGTCGAGCGGCGCGACGACGTTCCCCGCCCGCAGCCGGTGAGGCCATCGCGGGCGTCGGCGCCGCGCTTTGCGCACCGCGGTTTAGCGATGGCCGCAGCTCTCTGTCTGGCACTCCTAACCGGATTGACGTTGACGTTCGCAATCCCGCGTGGGGTGGGCGCGCGCTCGACCCTCTCGGCTGAGGGCACGCGCCTCTACGAAATCGGACGGTATTATTGGAATTTGCGCACGCGCGACGGCATCGCGAAGAGCGTCGAGTATTTCAGTCGCGTCGTTGACACCGATCCGCGCGACGCTCGAGGCTATGCAGGCCTTGCATCCGCGAATGCGATGATTGCCGATTACGGATATGGCGCGGCCCCCACCAAGATCTATATTGCGCGCGCGCGGGCGTACGCCCGCAAAGCGCTCGTGCTCAATCCCGACTCGGGGGAGGCCTATGCCGTGCTCGGAATGTTGGACACCGAGAAAATGGGCGGCAACATGCCGGCGCTGACGCAGGCGCTCAAAGATCTGCGTCGCGCAATCGCGCTCGATCCGGGCAGCGGCCCGGCTCACGAGTGGTATGGAATTGCGCTGCTGGAAAAGGGCAACGTCGCCGCGGCGTATGCGGAGCTGGACAAAGCCGCGCAGCTCGACCCGCTCTCCGTCGCAACGACGGCCTGGCTTGGGACGGCCGCCTATTTGGAACGGCGATACGGCGATGCCATCGCGTACGCGCGGGAGACGCTCGATCTCTCGCCGGAACGCAGCGACGCCTACGAAACGCTCGGACTTTCGTACGAAGCTCTGGGTGACGAGTCGCGAGCCGAGCGCGCCTTCACGGCGCTGGCGGAGACATGCGCGAAGTGCCGCGGCCAGGCGGCCGCACTGCTCGCTCCCATCTACGCTCGATCGAACCGGCTTGCTGCGGCTCGCGCAGAGATCAGCGTCGCTCAGATCCATCGAAAGGACGTGCCGCTGGAGGACCTGGCGGTCGCGTTTGCCGCGGTGGGTGAGCGGGGAGCCGCTCTCGCGCTGCTGCGCCGCGCCCGCGGGGAGTACGTGGCAACGGAAATTGCCCACGACCCCCGTTTCGCGGGATTGCGGCAAGCGTCGGGAACCGCCCTCGCTCAGAAGCCGGCCTAGTCGGAAAGATTTTTCGGCCCGGCCTTGACAGGGTCATACTGTTGAGTTATTGTACTAGTGTACTAGTACGACAGTTCGATGGTACTAGGCTCTGAAAAGGACGAAGAAATGATTCACACGACCCTATGCTCCGACTCCGAGATCACCCGCGAAGCCCGCACTCCCGTTCGCCTGCCCGACCGGCGGCCGTCCGGACTCTTCCCTGGCTGGGGACCGAAGTTCTAAGGTAACTGCGATGCCGGCCGTTCTCACGGTCGATCCCCGCAGCGGCGTACCGATCTACCTTCAGATCATCGAGCAAATCAAGCGATCCATCGCGCTCGGGATCTTACAGGCGGGCGAACAGCTCCCAACGGTCAAGCAGCTTGCGATCGACCTCACCGTCAACCCGAATACCGTAGCGCGCGCTTACCGCGAGCTCGAGCGCGAGCGAGTGATCGAAACGTCCCCCGGGAGAGGATCGTTCGTGCGCGCCAACGGCGTAACGGAGATGCCGAAGATAGCTGCGGACATCGGCCGCGACGCACTCGACGTCGCGCTGCGCGAAGCGAAATCGGTAGGCCTGATGCGCGAGGACGTCCGCGAGCTATTCGAAGTGGTCTTGGAACGCTGGTTTCCTACGGTTGAGAGATGAAAGCATGAGCACGATAACGATTTCGAACTTACGAAAACTCTACGGGGGCGTCCCCGCCGTCGATGGGTTTTCGCTGGAAATACCCGAGTCTACCGTCTTTGGCTTGCTCGGTCCCAACGGCGCGGGAAAGACGACAACGTTCAAATGCATGCTGGACTTGGCGCGGCCGAGCGGCGGCGAGATCCGCTATGATGGCAAACCGCTGGTACCCGAGACGTTCGAGCGCATTGCGTACGTCCCCGAGCGCAGCGTCCTCTACGATTGGATGACCGTCAACGAGCACGTCGAGATGACGCGACGCGCTTTCGCGTCATTCGATCCGGCCCGCGCGGTCGAGCTGCTGGGCCAGTTTAACGTCGATCCGCGCAAGCGTGCGCGAGCGCTTTCCAAAGGGATGCGAACGGCGGTGATGATTGCAATCGCCTTTGCGCGCAACGCCACCCTCTTGATCCTCGACGAACCGACGAGCGGGCTCGACCCCGTGAACCAACGCCACGTGCTCAGCCTAATGATCAACGAAGCGGCCAAAGGGAACTCGGTCATCTTTTCATCGCATCAGATCGGACAAGTCGAGCGCGCGGCCGAGCGAATAGCGGTCATGGACCGCGGGCGCCTCGTCTTGGAAGGGCTCGTGGACGATCTGAAAGCCGATCGAAAGATCGTCGAGGGAATTTTCCCCGACGTAACGTTCACGCTCGATGGGATCGCTAACGATGCGCGCGTCGCGCGGGCTGACCGCACCGAGCGGATCGTTCGTCTGCTCGTAACGGCCGGCGCGGATGAGATTGCGGCCCGGCTTTCCGGCGCCGGCGCGGTCGGCGTGCGAGTACTCGACCTCAATCTGGAGGACATCTTCTTGTACGCCGTTGCGCCCGCGACTGCGACCACCGACGTCGTCGTAAAGGAAAGCTAATCATGAACTACGTGGAATGGCTGCGCGTTCGCAACTTGCTGCGGCTCGTCGCCATCATCTTGGCGATTTTGCTCGTGCTGGCCGTCGTGCTGCGGATCTCCGTTTCGCGCTACATGTCGCCCGACGTTTGGGTTCATCAAGCGATGATGCACCCCGGCGTGAAGGTGACTCACGTGACGCTGCCCGATGGGACGAAGCGGACGATTATGGACGACCCGTCGCAGTCGACGCACGCGATGATCGACGACCGTGGATATGGCGGAAGCCACATCGTGATCACGGAGCCGTCGAGCCGGGCGCACAAGGAAAACTCGAACGTCAACGTCGGCAGCATCCACGTGATCGAGTCGCAAAACGGAGCCATGACGACGACCGTCGTCGACACAAATGGCGCCGTTCCGATGATTTATTACATGCTACTGGCCGATATCGTCGCGCTGATCGTTGCGACGATCCTGGCGGCGCCGCTCGCGCGTGAGATCGACGGGCACCTGGAGATCACCCTCACGAAACCGATTTCGCGGGTTCGCTTCGCGCTAGGGATCATTGGGGCCGATGTCGCGGGTATCATTGCGGCATCAATCCTTACCGTGCTGGCCTTTTACATCTGTCAGCTGCTCTTCGAGTCGCCTCGTCTTGACTTCAGCGGGATCAACGCCCGCGCGATCGCGATGGGATTGGCCTGTCCGCTGGCGTGGTACGCGATGCTCTGCGCGGCGACAACCTGGCTGCATCGTTCCTATGGGGCCGTGCTCGGGTTCGCATGGCCGGTCGCGATCCTCGTCGGCGTGTTGTCGATCATTTCGACGAACAACGTCGTCGCGCTATTCGTTCACGATGTGGCGTGGACGCTCTCTCGGTTGGACCCGCTGAGCTACGTGTCGTTCGCGGAGCCCGACGGGCACGGTCTCTTAACCTATTCTGGTTCGAATTTTGCACTGCGGCTTTCAATTCAACTCTTTCTCTTCGTCGCGTACGGTGCGCTGGCCATTTGGAAATGGCAGCGCGTGGAGGCTTGATCGTGGAAATCGTTGGGACCAGCTTCACGCTGGCGTTAGGCTCTTGGCAACTCAAGTTCTCATTGGCGATCGAGGAACGTGACGAACGCCCTAAAGAAAAGGTGCGTCCGCCCCACCGCCTCCGCGTCGTCCCCGAAGACGAATACGTCCGCTGACCCTTCGTCAGCGAGGGCGCCACATATCGCCTTGACGGACGCTTGCTGCGCGCATCCTGCGCTCCGCTGCGCTCGACTCTGCGTGCTCCCGCCATCCATGGCTCCGCACGCATTCACACGCCGTCTCAGCGATACGTGGCGCCTTCTCTGAAGAAGGATCGCTTTAAAGCACAAAGCCGGTGCGGACGGCGGGGCGGGCGTATTTGAACCCGTCTTTTCCGACGGTGTACAGAAAGATGTTGGGAATCAGCGGATCGCCGCTGATGTTGAAGGCGAACTGTCCGACGAGGGTGGTAAACGTGCCGCCCGCTTGCAGCGAGCGGAGCAATGGGATGCGGCTCGTCGCGTTGCCGCGTTGGGCCGCGGCGATAAAGAGCTGCGCGGCCGCGTAGCCGTACGCCGAGAAGGCGGTGATTTGGCTGACTTCACGCTGGAAATCCGTTACGAGTTGCATCGCGCTTGGGATTCGATCCAGCGGCGGCATCGACGAGGCGACGTATGCGCCTTGCAGCGTCGTCGCGTAACGGGAGATCGTGTCGGTATTATAAAAGCCATCGCTGGCTCCGAAATCACCGCTGTATCCGGCCAGACGCAATGCTTCGGCGATTGGGCCAAGCTCCGCCGTTTTTCCGCCAAGAAAGACGAACCCCGGTGCTCGGTCGAGAACCGTTCGCGCCGCGGCCGCCGGATCGGTCTTGTCGAGCGGAAAGAGGAGCAGGTCCGAGGGATGACCGTTGGTTTTGGCCTGCGCAACGAAGCCTCGCACGACCTCATATCCGTAATCTCCATCGAATGCGACGGCTAGCGTTGAAACGCCCTTCTTGCCCTCGAGTGCGGCGCCGGCGAAAAGGCTCCCGGCAGAACTGTCCTTCGCCGGCAGGCGATAGACGTTGTGATATCCCCGTTGGGTGACGGAGTCCGCCGTCACCGTAGGGACGATCACCGCGAAACTCTGGTTGGCATAGCGCGGAAGCGCCATCAGGGTCATCGCTGCGGTCAGATTGCCGACGACGCCGACGACCGTCGAATCGGAAGCCGCGACGTTGACGTTGGAAGCAGCTAGACCGGGATCGTTGCGATCGTCCAGCGGCCGTATTCCCCAAACGTGCGAGATCGGCGCGTTGAAACGATTCTGCTCGTCGACCGCGGCCTGAACCCCTTTGACGACTTCCTGGCCGTACTTTTGCAACGTTCCGCTGAGCGTGACGTTCACCGCGATCGTCAGTTGCTGGAGGAACTGCTGTTGAGGCTGGATCGGCTGAACCGGAATGATTTGCGCCCCGGCGCGTGCCGTAACGCCGGCCGCGGCCGCGGCACTTGCGGCCGCGATAAACCGCCGCCGCTTCATACGTAACCACCGACGGTGGTGAGCAGAAAGAAGATTGAAAACATCATGTTTGAGATGAAGACCCGTTCATTGATGACGAAAAGATTGGCGCCGCTGCGAAACAGATACTCTTCGTAGACGATCAGAACGGCCACTGCGGCGACACCGAAGTAGTACGAAAATCCGGCACCGGCGAGCACCCCCGCGCCCGCTAATAGCAACAACATTCCGACGTGCAGCAAGAGTGGCAAATTTCGCCCGCTCGCTTCCCCAAAACGTACCGGCAGCGAACGAATGCCCTGCTGCCGATCGACCCCCAAATCCATCAGTGCATAGATGATGTCAAAACCAGCCACCCAAATCGTTACTGCGGCAAAGAGCAGGACAGCGGGAAGCGTGATCCTGCCGGCGATGCCGACGTACGCGCCCAACGGCGCAAGCCCATCGACCGCACCGAGCACGAAGTGGCCCATCCATGTAAATCGCTTGCAGAGCGGATAGATCAGGAGCAGCACGATCGCAATGGGCACCAGTTTGATGCACAGCGGATTCAGATTTAGGGCTCCCCAAAGAAGCAGCGCGAGGCCGGCCGCGGTCGCCCATACCATCGCGGCAGGACGCAGTGTGCCGCTCGCCAGTGCGCGACTTGCGGTGCGCGGATTGCGAGCGTCGATCTCCCGATCGAGAAACCGGTTCGCCGCCATCGCGGCCGTGCGCGCGCCGACGACCGCCACGGTGATCCAAGCAAGTGACGAGAGCGAAGGAATCCCTCGCGCCGCCAGGATTGCACCTACGTACGCGAACGGCAGCGCGAACAGGGTGTGCTCGATGCGAATCTCGCGCAAGAATACGCCGAAAAGTTTCACGTTTGTTCGTCCGTCACCGATCGAAGGAGTCGCTCGTACGCGGCGGCCCCTTGTCCGGACCAGTCGTCGGCGTGTAGCGCGCGATCGATCTTGTCGAGACCGTAGCTGCGCCAGCGCTCGCTGACGAGTTTGCGCGTTGCGGGATCCATGATCATATCGGGAGGCCACTCGCGCGCGTAGCCCTCGGACGCGCCCTTGCGCGTCGCGTCGATGCCGATCTTCACGCCGTAGGCAACGCTATACGAGGCGTGGTCGAGATCGTCGACCGGTCCAGGCATCGTAACGAGATCCCGCTCGGGCGAGAGATTGTTGAGAACGAACCAAGCTACCTCGCGCGGGGATTGGACGTTGACGTCGGCATCTACGACGATCAACACGCGCGTGAGCATCATCATATGTCCTAGACCCCACAGCGCGTTCATGACCTTCTTCGCTTGCCCCGGATATGACTTGCGAATCGAAACGATTGCGAGATTGTGGAAGCCGCCCTCGACGGGAAGATTCATATCGACGACTTCGGGCAACATCGCCTGCAACAGAGGCAGAAAGATGCGTTCCGTCGCCTTGCCCAGCCACGCATCTTCCATCGGCGGCTTTCCGACGACCGTAGCGGCGTAAATCGGATCTCGGCGATGCGTCATGCACGTGACGCGAAACGTTGGATAACGATCGGCCAAACTGTATACGCCGGTGTGGTCGCCAAACGGCCCCTCGACGCGCATGTCGTCGTTGTCGACGTAGCCTTCCAGCACGAACTCGGCCTCGGCGGGAACGCTCAGATCCACCGTCTTTGCCCGGATGAGTTCCACCGGCTTTCCGCGCAGCAGGCCGGCGAAGGCGAACTCGTCGAGCAACGGCGGCAACGGTGCCGTTGCGGCGTAAGTAAGAACCGGATCGGTACCGATTGCGACCGCCGCGGGAACTCGTCTGCCCCACGCGTCGGCGTGCTGGCGTCCGTGCTTGTGGCGCTGCCAGTGCATACCGGTCTCGCGCGCGTTGAAGACCTGCATGCGGTACATGCCGACGTTGATGCGCGACGTTTTCGGGTCTTTGGTGATGACGAGCGGCAGCGTGATGAAGGGTCCCGCATCGAGTGGCCATGTCGTAAGTATGGGGAGCGTGGTGAGGTCGGGCTCCGTAAGGATGACGTCCTGAGCGCCCCCGCTGCGCACGATTTTTGGAATCGCGTTGGCAAGCGGCGCGAGGCGGAGCGTTCCGATCATCTTCTCGACGAGCGACCCGGATGGCGGCGCCACGGCGATCAGCTCGCGGATGCGCTGACCGACCGCATCCAGAGTCGGAGCGTCGAGGGCCAGCGCCATTCGCCGATGCGTGCCGAACTGGTTTGTGAGCACTGGGAAATTCGAACCCTTGACGTCGGTGAAGAGCAAGGCGGGTCCGCCGGCCTTCACCACACGATCCGTGATCTCGCTGATCTCTAGCAGCGGATCCACGCGCGTCGAGACGACGTGCAATTCGCCGGCTCTGCGCAACGCGTCAACAAAAGCGCCAAGCGACCCAAACGGCATGGCGTCGTCACTTACGCGCTAGGCGAGCCGTATCCGCCTAACTCCAGCGAACCTCGGAAGAAGCTGTGATTATTCGGTGTGTGCGGGAATCGCGGCGACGAATCGTGCGCCGCCGCTAGGCGCCTGCGCGACGGTCACCGCTCCGTCGTGTGCGCACGCGATCCAGCGCACGATCGCAAGGCCGAGGCCCGTGCCGGAGCCGTCGTTTCCGCGGCGATAAAAGCGTTCGAAAATGCGCTCGCGCTCCTCTGCAGGAACGCCGTCGCCATCGTCGTCCACGACGATCTCGCAGGATTGCCCGTTCCGGCGCGAAGCGATCGAGACGCTCGCTCGAGCGTGATGGATCGCGTTCTCCAAGAGGTTGCGTGCAAGCTCCCGTAAGCGTCGTTCGTCACCGTCGACGATAGCGGTCGTGGGTGATGCCTCGAGCAATATGCCGTGCGCCTGCGCGACCGGTTGCGTATCGCGCGAAGAGACGGCGACAATTGCGGCAAGGTCTACGGGTTCGCAATGCAGCGCGCGGCGCGCAGGATCGCGCGCCAGCGTCAGCAAGTCCGTCACGACATCCGACGCTTCGAGCGCGCTGCGGACGATCGCCTCGAAAGCATTGCGGCTTTCGTTGGTCGCGGTGGTGCGCGCCGCTTGCGCTATGGCGGCAATTGCGGTGAGCGGAGATCGTAGTTCGTGGGCGGCGTCCGCAGCGAAGAGCCGTTCGCGCTCGCGCGCCGCTTCCAACGGAGCGATCGTCGCCCGCGCCAGAGCGTAGGATGCGACGGCGACCACCGCGACCAGCGGTGCGTCAACTGCGGCAATCGTTGCGACGACGCGGCGCATGGCCGTTGCGAGCGCGCCGTTGCCTTCGGGCGTTCCGAGGGCGGGCGCGAGCAGCGAGGCATATTCGCGCGCCATGAACTCGTACGCTCCGGCGCTCAGCGCGAGCAGCACGCAGACAAAAATTCCAAGATAGAGAGCCGCCGTGCGAAGGATCACGCCCGTAAGCGGTATCCGATACCCCACACGGTCTCAATGATGCCGGTCGCTCCGAGCGCTTTGAGCTTTCTGCGAAGCTGGCTGACGTAGACGTCGACGATGTTGCTCGAGCCGTCGAAATCATAGTCCCAAATACGCTCGACGATCTGCGCGCGCGAAAGCGCGATGCCGGAGTTACGCGCGAGAAACTCCAATAATCGAAACTCGGTCGCGCCCAGCGTGATGGGCTTGCCGCCGTAGGTTACGGTGCGTGCCGTCAGGTCGACGCGTAACGCGCCGGCCTCGACGGCGCCAAGCGTCGGACGCTCGGCCCGCCGCAGAATGGCCGCGATCCGCGCGATCAGTTCTTCCTCGACGAATGGCTTAACGAGATAATCGTCCGCGCCGCAGTTGAGCCCGGCGACGCGATCTTCCACGGAGTCGCGCGCTGTGAGCATGAGAATCGGCGTCTGCACGCCTTCGGCGCGGGCCGTTCGGGCCAATGTAAATCCATCCATGCCCGGAAGCCCGACGTCAACGACGGCCGCGTCATAGCAGCGACGCAGCAGATGGTCGAGTCCAGTCTCGCCGTCGGCGACGACGTTCGCGGCGAATTTGCGCGACTCGAGCATCGTCCGAATAGACTCTGCCACCGGGATCTGATCCTCTACTACGAGCACTCGCATAAGGCTCTCTAGTACTTCAACGGCCCCGGGAAAGCTACTGTTATCGCGCCGCTGAGGAACGGATGTTGACCCGGCGGTTGAACTTCTTGCATCAGCACGCGGAACGGCGCGATCTGCACGGCTCCGTAATAGACAAAGTCTCGATTGATGAACGGATTGGCGTAGGCATCGTATCGGATGCCGAGATAGGCGTGCGGAATGGGATAGTACTTCAAGCGTGCGTATCCGCCGGATGAGTGTTGATTCGTTAGGAAGCCGTCGGCATCGTGATCGTCGCCGTACCATTGTTCCGCCTGAAAGTCGAGATCGCCGTAGGTCGCGTGCGCCAGCAAACCGTACCGCTCGTAGAGATCGGCGAAGGGAAGCCTTCCCGCCGAAAGGACGCCGAGCGTTCCCCCCAAGGCAGTGCCACCGATATCCAGTTCGCCATGCTGACTTTGAACGAGCGTTTGGTGCAGCCATAGACCGAACTCAGGCTGCGAGAGCCACGTCGTCTCACCGGTCGCGACCGGTTTCCCGCCATAGGCCGAGCCTTGATACGCGCCGACCGCCACCGTCCCATCGACGCGCAGGTTGCCAAACGTGCGCTCCACCATCAGCCCCCAACGGGGCGACGAGAGCGGGAGATTGTTCAAACCGACGTGGGCACCGTAATAGCCGTATTGCTGCAAATCGTCGAGGCGTTGTCCGGGCGACTGCGCCAGCGGAAGCTCGAAGAGTCCTCCTCGCACGAGCGTTTGCGTGTGGGCGTCGTACCCGGCGGCAAATGCGAGGAACGTGGCCGACGGACCCCCGGCGGCACCGAGGTTGTAGTGCAGAAATAAGGTGATGGGGCCGATATTACCGCTCCCGAGCAGTATGCCGCCGGGTTGGAATTCGCGCGACCCCAAGGCCGGGTGTTCGTCGTATTCCAACTGGTAACGAATTGCGAATATCGTCGTGCCGTGTTCCGGTAACGGCAGCCGATAGCCATGCGAACGGAAATAGTTTCCGAACGCATTGAGCTCGGGGAGAACGCTGTGGCATTGCCCACATTTCAAGTGGTAACGCTGGGCAAAGATTGGAATGGCGGATGCCGGCGCGTAAGCCAGGAGGCCGAACAGCACCGTCAACGCGGCGATCGAAATTTTATTGCGCAATGATTGCGGCCCTCATCGGCGCGGGGTAGTGAAAGAAGCAACCAAAGAGATAGGTTCCGGGCCGATCGGCAGTAATCGTTTGCGACGAAGAACCGGCCTGGAGGGCGCCGCTGGTGAAACCGCCCGATAACGTCGTTCCATGCTGCATCAGCGCGCCGATACCGAACGGGGAGCCGCTGGGAAACTGCGTCGCGTTGGGAATCTCGGTCGCGGTGTGGGTGAAGCTATCGGTATTTACGAAGCGAATTTGGGTGCCGACGGCAACCGTAGTGATGGGCGGCGCGAAGCCGCCGCTTTGGCCGTACGGCGTCTTCGACGGAGCGTTGAGCGTGAGGTTCACGTCGATCGTGGTCCCGCCGCCGCCGCCCGACGAAGTCGGCACGCCGCCTGCGGTACACGCCGCGAGCAGTCCCAGTGCAATCGCGGTAAGGGGTCGCCGGATCATGGTTGTGCTACCTCGCGGTGTTGGCTCAGAGCGTCGATTAGGTCGTCGTTCAGCGCTGTCGACGCGAGCACGGTCTTGGCGAGTTTGCCGCTTGCATCGAGGATGTAGACAAAGGTCGTGTGGCGGTCGTGGTCCCCGCGCTTGCTTTCGATCGAAACGACGCCGAAGGCGCGCATGATCGTGTGGACGTCGCGAAGTGAACCACCGGCGAGCAGCCAGTATCGAGAATTAGCCTCGAACCTTTTCGCGAGCTCGCGCATCGTCTGCGGCGAGTCGTGCTCGGGATCGAGCGTAATCGTCAGCAATCTGGCCGGAATCTTTTCGCGCTCCATTCGCCGCGCCGCTGCCGAGAACTGCGCATTGATCAACGGACATGCATCGGTGCAGCGCGCCGAAACGAATGTGACGGCGAGCGGCATTCCGCGCAGCGACGCGAGATCGAACGAATGACGTTGCTGGTCGACGAGGTGCGGCCGCGGTATAGACGGAGCAACGCGGCGCGAGATCGGGCGAAAGACCGAGTATCCGCCGGGCCCCGGCGATGCGGTTGGCCCTGGGCTCGCACCCGCGACGACCTGGATCACGTCTCGCATATTCAGCGCCACGTAATGGTACGCGCAGCCGATGAGGTACATGCCCGGATTCGAGAGAGTTACCTTGACCGAGGCGCCGGGGTTGAGCGAGCCGCTTGCGTAGTTTGGGCCCAACTGGCCGTTCCCGTTCGGAGAAAAGGACAGGCTTGGGCTGGCGGGCCACTGGGGCGGCGGTCCTTTCGTTGCCGCGATCACGTTGAGCGTATGCGGGTCCGTCGTGGAAAGGTTCGTAATGGTGATTTTCACGCCCGGCGGGAAGGCCAACACTTGTGACGTTTGGCTTTGCGTGTAACCGCTCACGCTGCCCCACACAGGATCGGTCTCGACGCCTATCTTTCCGGTGGGAATGCCGACGCCGATGCCGGTTGAGGGGAGGGGCGACGGCGATCCGCCCCCGCCTCCGCCGGTGCTGCCCAATCCACCGCCGTTCGTGCACGCAACGAGCGCCAGTCCGATGAGAACCAAGAGTGGCGTCGCTGCGCGAGCTGGTCTCATCGGGCTGGTGGGGTTGCCTGCGGTCCGGGAGTGGCGCCATTGGCGACCACCAGAACGTCTTGCATGCCCTCATGATAATGGAAGTGGCAGCCGATCAGATAGTTTCCCGCCTTTCCTAGCGTAACCATGACCGATTTTCCCGGGTTAATCGCGCCGCTGGCATAGCCTTTCTTGAGCTTACCTCCGGACGGATTCAACGGGAGGCTGGGATTGGGCGGAAAGTTGGCCGGTGGCCCGGCAACCTTTGCGACGACGTTGAGCGTGTGCTGCATGCTAGAGGAGAGGTTTTTGATCGTGATCTTGGTGCCGGGCGGGAAGCCGAGGGCTTGGGAAAACTGTTGCTGCGTATATCCGCCCAGCGTCGCCTGCCAGTGCGAGTCTTTGATCGTTCCTAGGCCTTCAAAGGGAAGTTCCTCACCGATTGTGCCGCTCGCATCGTTGACGATCTTGGGATGCGATCCATCCGGAAGCGTTGCCGTCATCCTCAGGTCCGGCATCCCAGGTAAAGCGAACGAGTTGCCGTTTGAAGCAGCCGAGCTGCCGTAGCGGCCCCCGCATGACGCGAGCACTGCGGCGGCGAGCGCCACGGCGAGTGCTGCTAGTTTCGTAGACATAGTGCCTCCAAGAGAGTGTTGATGTCGGTGCAGTTTACGGGGCGCTTATGAAAAAAGTCTAAAGCCGGGTCGAGCCCGCGAGTCGTTAAGGCGTCTTGATCGAATCCCGCATCGCCGACGCGATGTTTTGCAGCGCCGGATCTCCCGATGCGTCGAGCGTTGCGCGAGCAAATGCGCTACGCGCTGCCGTCTGCTGCCCTTCTCGCAGGAACACCACTCCCAGAGCAAAGCGCGCGCGCGCGTACGTAGGCGCAAGCTCCAGCGCGGTTTGAAGTTCGCGCTCGGCGGCGGCGAAGCGTCCCAGCCGTTCCTCGGCGAGTGCCAGGTCGTAGTGTGCGATTGCGTATGAAGGATTGGCGTGTAATAGCTTCCCGAAGTCTTCGCGGGCCGCCGCTGCGTCACCGGTTTGCAACGCGACGATTCCACGCGAGTAGAGTGCGCGAGCGGAATCCGGATCCAACGCCACGTAACGGTCGGCGATTTTCCGCGCTTCACGTAGGTCTCCGCGAGCGATGTCGATCGAGATTAGGTTTGCCATCGCGGCCAGGAATTCCGGATCGCGAGCGAGCGCGGCGTGCAGCGCGCGCGCCGCTTCGTCATTGCGTTGCAGGTTGGCGTATGCTATGGCGAGATCGTATTGTGCGGTCGAACCCTTTGGCTCGGCCGGATTGAGCGCCACGATTCGTTCGAATTCTCCGGCGGCGTCTCTCCAGTCGCTCCGCGCTCCGGCATCCAATCCGAGCTTGAAACGCTCTTCAATCTCGCGTTGCGTTGCAAACGCGCGTAACGCCGGTATGGAGGTCGTGCGCGGCAACGGAGTCGAGGGCGCGTAAGTCTGCGCCGGCGCCGAGGTCGCCATGAGTTGCGCGAGAAGGGCGACGATAAGCAGAACCCGCATCGCTCACTGGGTGCTGGGGTTAGCGGGAAGCTCGGCGTCGTGGGCGTGCGCGGAGGCGGCCGCTCGCTCGGGCTTGCACTCCCAGCCAACGCGGCCGGCTGAGGTGATGGGGCCCAGGAGTACCGGCCCAGCCGAAGGTATGAGCGCCCCGTCCAGCATCGCTTCGAGTGAAGCAGCGCCGGCCAGGGCAAGATGCCCGCTAAAAAAGGCGCCGGCGAGAAGCGCGGTTGCGAGCACGCGGGAGAGAAGGGTTCTTGACACTATCTCCATCATAGCCGAAAGTCTAAAGAATCCGTGAATCGCACCCTGACCCGCGCCACGGCGCTGCTGTTCATCATGCTCGTGGCGGTGCCGGTGCGCGGTCAGGCCCCATTGGCGGTAGGGACCGTTCGGGATCGGCAGGGGAACGCCATCGAGGGAGCGGTCGTCAGCGCTCAAACGAGCAACGGTCGCGCCTCGACCACGACCGATGCGGCCGGCACCTTCGCGATACAAGCGGGGGAGATCGTCTCGCTACGGGTCACCTGCCGGTACTGCGAACCCCTCACGCTAACTCCGAAGCCCAACGAGCCGATCGTCGTCATCATCCGGCGCTACTCGGCGCTCGCGCAGGATTCTCCCTCGCAGTCCGACTTGACCAACTTGCCGTATACCCACGTAGAATCGGCTATCGCGCTGCGCCCGTTCGAGTTGCTTTCGCAGAGCAGTATGCCCTATCCCGGCTCGATGCTGAGCGATCGGGGGCTTTCCGCCACCGGCTCGCTGCTGGTCGACGACGGCGTGCCGAACTACGATATCGTCAACGGCCAATCGCCCTACGCGGTTATACCGGCAAACTACGAGCAAAGCGCCGTTCTTCGGGATGCGACGACGGCTTTTTCGTACGGCGCGCAGGCCGCCGGAGGGGTGATTGCACTCCAGCCGTTCGTGCCGGACTCCAACGCGCAGGTCGCGACGATCGGCAGCGATGCCATCGTCCGCGCGCAAGCCGGGTCGGATGCGGCCGGGGTGGTTTTCGGCTCGTTCAGCAACAGTGCGGAATCGCGTCAGCGCGGCGACGTCACGGCGAGCTGGCAGCTTCCCGCAGATCAGTCCTTGGGCGTTTCCCTCGGCAGCGAGCAGGGACGCGTCTATCAATCCCCGGCCTCGGCCTTTGCGGGGAGCTTTTCCTTCGGCAACGCAACCTTCAACGATCCCCGAGCGCTCAACTTAGAAATCTCGGCCCTCGAGGATCGTGGCGACTACGCAATGGCCGAGGGCGATTATCCAATCTCGGCGGCCTGGTCGGATTCGAGCTTTAGCGCGGGCGTTCACACCAACGGCAGCATCGTCGGGTTTGCCGATTTTGGGGTGCGTTCTTCGACCGGATTCTACGACGCCCAAGCGCTGCCGCTCGGATTACCTCGAGTTGGCGCGATGCTCTCTCAGACGCGAGTCGACGGCGGGGTTGATGCCAGCGGTCGCGACTATGATGTCGTTGCCGGCGTCGGGGCGTTTTGGATCAACTATGCCGGCGGCACCCTCGGCGTTTCGCAGCCGGCCAAGACCGCATTCGTCTTGCCTTCTCTCAACGTGCGACTCTTTCCAAATGGAAAATGGGGTGCAACGCTTCAGGACAGCGGCTCGTTTACGCTGCCGACGTTCGTCGAACAGTACCAGTACTCGGCGGGACAGCCGCTGCCCGTGCAATACGAGCGCAACGCGCTGTTGGCGGGAGCGTTAACCTATACCGATAACGCGCGCATCCGGGTTTCATTCGAGCACGCTTCCGAGCGCGTCAGTGGGGCCTGGTCCGGCATCGTAACGTCGACGGGGCTGTCAGCAACGTGGCAAGTCGCGCCGGCGATCGCGGTGCGAGCGTGGACGATGCGCGTAACCGATAACGTGCCGCTTTATGGAGGCGGATTCCCGTACTTTGGCGCCGCGCCTACCGTTAACGCCTTGTGGCTGACGTACGACGCCGGCGCGGGGCTGCGCGCCGACGTCATCTACCGGCGGGATCTACTGAACGGAGCGCCCTTCTATCATGTCGACGGCGCGATCTCGGGACCTATCGTGAACCATTTGCGCTGGTATGCCGGCGCCGAGGATTGGATGCATCGCACCTTTGTCGACGCCGGTCTACGGTTCGGAATTCGATAGCGGCTCTAAGTATTTTGCTCCTCGTCTTGACGTGCATGCGGACGGCGGCGGCGGCGCGTCGGTGGAGCGCCCGGCGCATTGGCCGCACTCGGCGCACCGGCCGCACTCGGCTCACGCGGCGCGCGAGGCGCTCGCGAAGCGTAGTCCCCGTTGCCTGAGACGCCTCCCAGTAACGCCTTGCGGGAAAGGTTGATCCTGCCTTGCCCGTCGATCTCAACCACCTTAACCATGACCTCGTCGCCGACCTTAACGACGTCTTCGACCTTTTCGACCCGCGTCGGCGCGAGTTGGCTGATGTGAACGAGACCTTCCTTTCCGGGAAGTATCTGCACGAACGCGCCGATGGTGATGATCCGTGTGACCGTGCCGAGATAGCTTTCGCCGACGCGGATTTCCTTGGTCAGATTTTCGACCATCTGCTTTGCCTTGTCGCCGGATGCGCCGTCAAGCGACGTGATGAAGACGCTACCATCGTCCTCGATGTCGATCTTCTCGACGCCGGTCTCCGCGATGATCTTGTTGATGATCTTGCCGCCGGGCCCGATGACGTCTTTGATCTTGGCTGGGTCAATCTTCATCACGATCATGCGCGGCGCGTATTGCGATAGCTGCTCGCGGGGCTGCGCAATCGTCTCGGCTAACTTGTCGATGATGAAGTGGCGGGATTTTTTCGCCTGCTCCATCGCCTCGCGCAAGATTTCCAGCGTGACTCCCTGCACTTTGATGTCCATCTGAATCGCCGTAATGCCTTTTCTGGTTCCGGCGACCTTGAAATCCATCTCGCCGAGTGCGTCCTCCAACCCTTGGATATCGGTCAGAATCGCGTACTTATCCCCTTTGAGGATGAGTCCCATCGCGACGCCGGCAACGTGGTCGCGAATCGGGACCCCCGCATCCATCAATGCCAGCGTCGATCCGCAGACCGAGGCCATCGAAGAAGAACCGTTTGATTCGAGGACTTCGCTCATTAAGCGCAGCGTGTAAGGAAACTCGTCTTTTGGAGGTAGAACCGGCAACATCGCTCGCTCCGCGAGATGACCGTGACCGATTTCGCGGCGGCCGGGTCCGCGCATCGGACGCGTCTCGCCGACTGAATACGGCGGAAAATTGTAGAAGTGCATGTACCGCTTGTCTTCGAGGTCGAGGATGCCGTCTAAGCGCTGTGCGTCGCTGGTCGAACCGAGCGTCGCGGCGGTGAAGACTTGCGTCTGGCCGCGCGTGAATAGCCCAGATCCGTGGACGCGCGGAACGTAGTGCACTTTGCACCAAATCGGGCGAATCTCGTCGGTTTTCCGGCCGTCCGGACGAACTTTCTCGTCGACGACCATCGAGCGAAGCTCCTCCTCTTCCATGGCCTTGACGATCTTATGGAACTCCTTAGAGGTATTCGGCACTTCCAAGAGTGCTCTCACGTTTTCGTCTTTTTTGCCACACCGCGCGAGCGCTTCGTCAACGTTGAGTGCGCTAAACGCGGCTTCGCGCTTCTGCTTATCGACCGTACGCATCGCTTTTGCGACGTCTTTGGCGAAGTTCTTACGCACCCACTTGTCGAGATCGGAATCGACGGAGGCAACAGGATACGACCGTTTCGGCTTGGCGCTTTTACGCGCTAGCTCGTCGATCGCGGCGACGATCTTACGAATTTCGGCGTGCGCGAACTCAACGGCGCCGAGAAACTCTTCCTCGTCGAGTTCCTTGCCGCCGCCTTCGACCATCATGACGGCGTCGGCCGTTCCAGCGATGACGATGTCCATGCCGCCGCTCTCGTACTGCGCGAGCGTCGGATTGCACATGTATTCGCCTCGTTCATCGCGGCCCACGCGCACCGCCGCGATCGTCTTGTCGAACGGAATGTCGCTCAATGCCAAAGCTGCGCCGGCGGCGCAAACGCCGAGTACGTCGGCGTCGAGCTCCGGATCGATCGAAAGAACCGTCGCAACGATCTGAACGTCGTTACGAAAACCGTCGGGGAAGAGGGGTCGAATTGGGCGGTCGATTTGTCGCGAACTAATCACGGCGTGTTCGGACGGGCGTCCTTCGCGTTTGATGTAACCGCCGGGAATTTTTCCCGCCGCGTACATCTTTTCTTCGAAGTCGCAGGTCAGCGGAAAGAAATCAATGCCTTCGCGGGGTTTGTCTGAAATGGTGACGGCGCATAGCACAACGTTTTGATCACCATAACGAACCAGCGCGGAGCCGTTTGCTTGCTTCGCCAGTTCGCCGGTTTCGATGACCATCGTGCGCCCGCCGACCGTTAAGCTTACGGATTCGGGCACGGTGTCTCCTAATTTCGAAATTCTATTATTCTTATATTGATGAAGCGCCGGGATTCGAGCACCGTCGAGTCCCGACCTGCAGCCCGCGGCGCACAAGCGACAAAAGTCGAATTCGCTCTGCACCGAGGTTCCGGGCTAACCCGGCGGGTATAACGGCTCCCATGCAATCGCCTACCGCGGAGCGCTTGACGGAACTCGAGCTCAAGGCTAACGACGTGCGTCAGGGCATTATCCGCTCGCTGTTGGCGGCCGGATCGGGACATTCTGCGGGGCCTCTGGATATGTCCGACGTTTTCACTGCGCTCTACGGTTATCTGATGCGGCACGATCCCGCGCATCCGGATTGGCCCGATCGCGACCGGTTGCTGCTTTCGTGCGGGCACATCGCGCCCGTCCGCTATTCCGCAATGGCCAACTTCGGCTATTTTCCCGTCGACGAGTTGCTGACGCTGCGCAAGTTCGGTTCGCGCCTGCAGGGCCATCCCGAACGCGTCAGCCTGCCGGCCGTCGAAACGACGTCAGGCCCGCTGGGCGAGGGCTTGGCACAAGGCGTCGGTATGGCGCTGGGCGCGAAGATGGATCGCAAAGATTTTCACGTGTGGGTTGTCGCTTCGGATGCCGAGCATCAATGCGGCCTACATTGGGAAGCGATCCTGACGGGCGCGAAATTCAAGCTCGACAATCTAACCGCGATCGTAGATCGCAATTTCATTCAGATCGACGGCAGCACGGAGGACGTCATGCCGCTCGAACCACTGGCGGCGAAGTACCGGGCTTTCAATTGGGAAGTCTTCGAGTGCGACGGCAACGACATCGCCGCGTTCATCGCCACGGCGCAGAAGGCGCGACAGACCGCCGGCAAACCGCAAGTGATCCTCGCCCTTACCGTGCCCGGTAAGGGCGTATCGTTCATGGAAGGCGACTACACCTGGCATGGAAAGCCGCCCAACGCGAAGCAAGCCGAAGAAGCGCTGCGCGAGCTAGCCGCCGAACGTGAAGGCATTCTCGCACGTGTCTAGCGGAACGCGCAGTTTGGATTCGGCGGCCTTTTCGATGCAGCTTGTCGATTACCGCGCTACGGACTTGAAGCAGGTTCCGACGCGCAATGGATTCGGTGAAGGGCTGATTGAGGCGGGATCGCGCAACCGCAACGTCTTGGGGATCTGCGCGGATCTTTCAGAGTCCACGCGATTCGAGGGCTTCCGGAAAGCCCATCCGGAGCAATACATCGAGATCGGAGTCTCCGAGCAAATGCTCGTGGCGATGGCCGGCGGCCTCGCGGCCGTGGGAAAGATTCCATGGATCGCAAGCTACGCGATGTTCAATCCGGGCCGTTCGTGGGAGCAAGTGCGCACGATCATGGCGCTCAACGAGACCAACGTGAAGATCGCAGGCGCGCACGCCGGCGTCTCCGTCGGTCCCGACGGCGCGACGCATCAAGCCATCGAAGACATCGCCATCATGCGCGTCATTCCGCACATGATCGTGGTCGTACCATGCGATGCCGTGCAGACGAAAAAGGCGACGCTGGCAATTTCCGAAGCGTGGGGACCGACCTACTTGCGCTTCGGGCGAGAGAAGTCGGCCGTTATCACGACCGGCCAAACACCCTTTGAAATCGGCAAGGCTCAAATCTTCCGGGAAGGGTGCGACGTCGCGATTATCGCGTGCGGCATTTTAGTTTACAATGCACTCATTGCCGCCGACCGGCTTGCGCGCGAGGACGGCATCGAGTGCCGCGTCGTGAACAATCACACCGTTAAGCCGATGGATGAAGCCGCGATTTTAGAGGCGGCGCGTAGGTGCGGCGCGATAGTAACCGTCGAAGAGCATCAGCAACAGGGCGGCATGGGTTCGAGGGTTGCCGAGATCCTGGCGCAGCGCCATCCGACGCCAATCGAGTTCGTAGGCGTCGACGACCGCTTCGGACAATCCGGCGATCCGGGCGAGCTGATCGAGCACTATGGCATGGGCGTCGCCGCAATCGTGCAAGCCGTGCGGCGTGCTCACCGGCGCAAACTACTTTAGAAAGTTGTGATGTAGCCGGTTCCCATTCGAACTCGGACACATTCGTCGCGCGACCTCCTGTCGCGCTCCTATCGACTGCCTCGCGCCTCCCGCAATCCTTGCTCCGGCGCTCGGTCAGACGGTCCTCGTTCGAAGGGAACCGGCTACATCAGACTCTCTTGAACGCGTGAGGCTAGCGCCTCAAGCCCAGCTCTGAAATGAGACTGCGGTAGCGTTCCAGGTTTTTGGCGTGCAAATAGTTGAGCAGCCGCCGGCGCTGTCCGACCTGCAGCAACAACCCTCGCCGGCTGTGATGGTCCTTCTTGTGAATCTTCAGGTGCTCGGTGAGCTCATTGATCGAGGCGGTAAGCGTGGCAATTTGCACTTCGGCCGAGCCGGTATCGTTCGATCCGCGGCCGTATTTCGTGCTAATTTCGGCTTTTTGTTCTTTGGTGAGCGGCATTGAGATAGCTCCTTATGCAAGGATGGTCTCGCTCGGGGACAGACTGCTCCGACCGTCCCGGCGACCGGCCTAGGATATCAGAGCCACGGAGCGCGCGCAAGGTGAGCGTCGAAACGTCCCAAACAGGCAATCCGATGGATCACGGATTGCGTGAACGGGCCGCGCTGATTACCGGGGCCAGCGCCGGACTTGGCGAGGCGGTCGCGTTGTCGCTCGCACGTGAAGGAGTCAGACTCGCGCTGGCGGCTCGTGACGCCGAGCGACTGAGCTCCGTCGCGCAGCGTTCAACTCAGCTTGGGGCACCGCAAGCGCAAATTTTTCAGCTAGACCTCGCCGATCCGGCTTCGATCGAGAAGATGTTGGAGGGAGTACGCGGCACCTTCGGCGACGTCGATACCTTGATCTTAAATGGCGGAGGTCCGAAGCCGGGACGCTTCAGCGAGGTCGCGTTGAGCGATTGGGATTCGGCCTATTGGCTTGTGCTGCGCAGCATGCTCGCATTGGTCCAAGCGTTTGTTCCCGACATGCGCTCGCGGGGTTGGGGACGCATCGTTGCGCTGACCTCCACGGCGGTAAAGCAACCGATCGATACGCTCGTGCTCTCGAATGCCTTTCGCGCGGCGTTGGTTGCCGCTTTGAAAACGCTCGCCGGCGAGGTCGCGCGCGACGGCGTGACGGTCAACTGCATCGCGACAGGTCGAGTTCAGACCGCGCGGCTCCGCGCCTTGTATGGAAACGAAGAATCAAAGCTCCGCGATGCGGCAAGTGAAGTGCCGATTGGGCGCATCGCTTCGCCGGACGAGTTCGCCCCGATGGTCGTGTTTCTATGCAGCGAAGCGGCGCGCTACGTTACCGGCCAAACGATCTCGGTCGATGGCGGCCTGGTACGCGGGCTCTTCGGGTAGGAGCGCTACGGGGTGACGCGAATCACCGGGCCGGTATGCAGGCAGTGGAAGGAAAGCGCGTCGCCGCGCTGATCGGCGACGGTTTTGAGGAAATCGACTTAGTGGAGCCGCGCCGGGCCCTGGAAGAGGCCGGCGCCATCGTTACGATCGTCGGTTGTGACGAGCGAGCTCGCCAGCGGATTCGCGGCAAGCGCGGGCTCGACGACGGTCAAAGCGTGCGTGCCGAAGAACTGGTGGCCGACTGCACGGCCGAGGATTTCGACGCGGTGTTGATTCCAGGAGGGACCTCGCCGGACCGGATCCGCACGGATCGGGAAGTTCATCGCTTCGTCCGCGAGTTCGATACGCTCAAAAAGCCCATGTTCTCGATCGGGCACGGCGCGCAGGTCCTGATCTCTTCGCAGCTGTTGCGCGGCCGCCAGGTCACCGGCGTGCACTCGATCGCCGATGACATTCGCAACGCCGGCGGCCTCTACCGCGATCAGCCGACTGTGACGGACTCGAACTGGGTCTCGACGCGCGGTGGCGAGGATCTCGCCCAGTTTAATCGCGCCATGTTGGAGAAACTCGCCACCGCGATCCCAGCCCAGCCCGTAATTTAACCAAGGATCTCAAATCGGGTCGAAACGGGCGAGGGCTTCGCCATACTGGCGTAGCGCCAAAAACGACGCGATCCCGCAAAACGCCAGTTCTGCCCAAAGCGAATGGATGACGATCGCTAAGGCATAGGCGATCCCGCTGGCGGCCGCGGCCAGAAGCAAGTACAATGCGCGCGGGGAGCCGCTCCGAATAGTCGCCGAAAGCGCGATCAACGTGCTCGGTATGACGGCCGCGAGCGAGACGAGCAATGTGAGCGGAGCGTCGGTCGTTCCGCGCACGAGCGCGGCGGCGATATAGACCATTGTCGCGAAAACGGCGGCGATGCACGGAACCAGCGCTTTCGCGCGGGCCAGTTCGCGGCCGAAGAGCGGCGCGCTTTGCTCACACCGATCCAGATGACGATAGCGTCCGGGCGTTTGAGCGAGGGCCATCACGATTCCCAGCAGCGAGCAGAAGAACACGGGACCCGCGGCCCCCTGCGGCTGCAGCAAACCCACCACCAGCGCACCGGCGCAGGAATAGAGAACGATGCGCCGTTGTTCGTACAGGCGCGCGGCAACAACCGCGGTGAGTGCTCGTCGAGTCACGCTTGCGTTATCCGAAGCCCTTCGCGCTTCCCAAAAACTTGAGCCGCTGCGGCGCTCGTATGCGTCGTAAAAACAGCGCATGCTTCGACTGCGGCAAAGATTTGTGCCGCATAAGCCGGTGGAGGACGATCGAGCACGATCAGCCTCGGCATGCCGACCAGTGCCCCGATGAGCGGAAACGCGAAAGCTTCGTGCATAGTATGCAAACGTTCGCGTAAAGCCGCCGCGCGCGTCAGCGCGCGTCGCGCGTCGACGTTCCAAAGGGCGGCTCGGTAAGCGATGTACCGCGCAAATTCGGCCTCTCGCAGCGAAATGGGCTCGTGCGGGACGAAGGCGGCGATGCGTTTACATTGCACTGATTGCACGCGAGGATCGTACTCTCCGATGAGCACGTAACCGCTCGAGGCTTTTGCGATCCCCGCCGCCAGCAGGGCGACGATCGCGGCCTCTTCCTCAGACGCAAGGGTAAGCGCCGCGTGCTCGCCCGGCCATGCGTCCATGGTCAACGGACCCACCGAGGAAGTGCCATAGAGAAAGGATGCGTTTCGCATGCGCAAGAGCGCCATCGCAGCAGTAGCATTCGGCGCGCTCGGCCAACTCCACTACTCCATCGTGCTTTCTAACAACGAAGTCGCGCAGAAGCTCCTAGAGATCCGTACGCTCATGGAAATGGCCGGAGAATCGTTTTACAAGTACATGGCGTACGAGAAGGCGGCGGCATCGGTGGAAAACGCGCCGCCCCTGAACGACCTCATCGCGGCGGGCGAGCACCTCAAACTTCCCGGTATCGGCAAATCCATTGGGGCCGCGATCGAGCAGCTCGTGCGCACGGGCACCGCCGACCAGCTGAATGCGCTTTACCAGCGCTTTCCTCCCACGCTATTGGAAGTGCTCGGCGTGAGCGGCATCGGAACGAAGACCGCAGCGATGCTTTTCGCCGAGTACGGAATCGCTTCGCTCTCCGATCTGGAGGCGGCGATCGGTGCAGGAACGCTGCTCGGCGTGCCGCGCCTCGGCAGCAAGACGATCGATAATTGGAAGCGCGGCATCCTCGCGTATAAGGGGCGCCAGCGGCGCACGCCGTTGCCACGGGCGCTCGCGATTGCGCGACAAGCCGTTGCCTACGTAGAACAGGGACCGCTACTGCAGCGGCTTGCGTTTGCGGGTAGCCTGCGCAGAGCCGAAGTGACCGTCGGCGACATCGATTTGGTCTGCACGTCGCAGCACGCCGCCGACGTGATCGCGCATTTCGTCACGTGGCCGAAGGCCGAAGCAGTGCTCGCCGAAGGCCCGACCAAAGCCAGCATCTGGCTGCCGGGCGGGTTGCAAATCGATTTGCGCGTCCTGCCCGATCATCTCTACGGGAACTTGCTGCAGCACTTTACCGGTTCGCGCGAGCACAATATCAAGCTTCGCGAGTACGCCGTCCGCCGGAGCCTGCGCGTAAGTGAAAACGGAATATTGAATCTGGAGACCGGCGACGTGATCACGTGCACCGAGGAAGCCGGCGTGTACGACGCGTTGGGAATGCAGTTCATTCCCCCCGAACTGCGAAGCGGACTGGACGAAATCGATCTAGCACGCGCCGGCGCGATTCCACCGCTCGTCGGGTTGAGCGACCTGCGCGGCGATTTTCACATGCATACGACGTGGAGCGACGGTGACGATTCGCTGGAGGCAATGATCGCCGCGGCAGCCGCCCGCGGCTACGAGTATCACGCGATCAGCGATCACTCGCACGGGCGGGGACGTCGCTTCGGGATGGACCCGAGCGCGCTTCGCCGGCAGCGCGGCGAGATCGAGCAGTTGGGCGCACGATATGGAATCCAAACGTTGTGTGCGAGCGAGGTCGACATCTTACCGGACGGTTCGCTCGACTTCGACGATACGGTTCTTGCCGAACTCGACGTCGTCATCGGTTCGGTGCACACGGCAACGAGTCAGTCCCGGGAGGTGATGACCGCGCGGCTGATCCGGGCCTGCGAAAATCCGTACGTGACCATCATCGGACATCCGACGGGTCGTCGCTTCGATGGTTCGTCCGGCTACGAATTCGACTACGACGCCGTCTTTGCGGCAGCCGCGCGAACGGGTACGGCCGTCGAGATCGACGGACAAGCCGCTCGGCTCGACCTTCCCGCTCCACTCGCGCGCAAAGCCAAAACCTTTGGCGTGACTTTCGCTCTCGACAGCGACGCGCATCGTACCGGCGATTTGGCGGCGACGGAATTCGCCGTAGGACAGGCGCGGCGGGCTGGACTCGGCGCGGGCGACATCTTGAATGCGCGCCGCCTTGACGAGGTGCGCGCGTTCGTCGCACGCAAGCGCGACACGCCATGATTGCGGCGATCCGCTGCGCCGTGCCCGACGGCGCAATCGTCGGCGCGCGCGTCGCGCGCGGTGAACGACGTCGGCCCGATCGTACGCTTCTCTTCGTGCACGGCGTCGGCTCGACCGCCGCGATTTGGGACGCCCAACTGACGGCGTTTGGCGACGAGTTGACCTGTGCGGCGATCGAGTTGCGCGGCAACGGCGCGATCAGACCGGATCCCGATCCGTCGCTCGTCACGCGAGCGGGATTCGCGCAAGACGTACTCAGCATCGCCGACGCATTGGACGTCGAACGATTCACGCTGGTCGGATGCAGCCTAGGCGGTGTGGTCGCTTTCGAGCTGTGGCAGCGCGCCCCGGAGCGCTTCGAAGCGATGGTTATTCTTGGAAGTTTTGCACGCTATCCGGAAGGGCAACGTTACGCGGATTCGATCGTCGCCGCGGTCGGCGCGGCCGGAAACATGCGCGAGTTTGCGCAGCGTCGCGCCGCGCAGCTCGCTTTGCCGCCCGCCCGAATGACGGAAACGATCGAGCAGATGGCGTGCAAGTCGGTCCCGTGTTATCTGGCGTCCACCCAAGCCACCTGGACGGGCGATTATCTCGCCGTGCTGCCGACGATCCGTGCGCCGGTGCTGGTTGCGTATGGCGAGTACGACGCGATCGCGCCACCCGCGCTCTCCGAAGAAATCGCCACGCGGATCGCCGGCTCGACACTGGCGATGATCGAAAAGGCCGGCCACGTCGCCAACGCGGATAATCCAGCCGAATTCAACCGGGTGTTGCGCGAATTCTTGAAAGAAAAGATTTAAAGAATTCGTTCAACTGAAGCGTAAACGTTGGCGCGTTCGCCGCGTAGGAAGCCGACGAGCGTGATGTTGAACTCGCGCGCGAGCTGGACGGCGAGGCTGCTTGGCGCCGAGACGGAGCAGACGATGGGGATGCGGGCCATCACGCTCTTCTGCAAGATCTCGTAGCTGGTTCGGCCGCTGACCATGAGAATGGCGCGCGCAAACGGCATACGATCGTTGAGCAGTCCCCAACCGATGAGTTTATCCACCGCATTGTGGCGGCCGACGTCTTCACGCACAACGATCGCATCGCCGTCTTCGTTGAAGAGTGCCGCAGCGTGCAGCCCACCGGTGGAGGCGAAGATGCGCTGACTTTCGCGCATCCGTTGCGGCAATTCATAGACCAGGGCGGCCGGCACGCGAACGTCATCGTCGATCGGCGTGACGCCGAGGTCGCGAAGTGACTCGATTTGTGCTCGTCCGCACACGCCGCACGAGCTGCTCATCGTGAAGTGACGTTCGAAGCGAGCGGCGTCCTGTAACCGTACGGTGTTGCCCAGTTCGACGTTGACGATGTTATAGCGCTGCTCGGCGTCAATCGCGGGATCGATGCAATAGGTGATGGCGGCGATATCGTCACGTCCGCGCGCGATCGCTTCGTTGTAGACAAAGCCCGCGGCGAGTTCGAAATCGTTGCCCGGGGTACGCATCGTTACCGCGAGCGTATGGGTCGCGCTGCCCGAAACGAGGCGCAGCTCGAGCGGCTCTTCCGCCACGACGTCGTCGTGCTTGCGCACCCGAGCTGCCCGCTCCAGTAGAAGCACGTCGGCGGCAACGGTTCGGCCCACGCGGATCGTGTCCACTAGGATGACTCCGGTCCCGACTCCTCGTCGGGGCGGTTTTGTACGTACGCGTAACCGAAGCGTCCTTTCACGCACAGATGCCCGCGCGTGACGCCGTTTTCTATTGGGGACGTTACCTTGACGATGGCGTTGTCCTGAACGTGCAGCGTGAGCGTGCATCCGACGCCGCAATACGAGCAGATCGTATCGGTGGCGGTTTGCTCGGCTTCCTTCCACTCGCCGCGCGTACGTAACTCGTGCTCAGACGAGAACATCAGCGCGCCGGTCGGGCAAACGCCGATGCAGTTGCCGCAATAGACGCAAGCCGAATCTGGGAGACCAACGTCATACTCCGTCGAGATGCGCGCCTCGAAGCCGCGTCCCGCGGTGGCGATCGCGAACGTGTTTTGTGCGTCGACGCCGCAGGCCTCGACGCATTTGTAGCAGAGGATGCACTTCGAGTAGTCGCGGACGTAGAGCTGGTTGTCGATCTTTACCGGCTGCTCGACCGTTGCGGCAGCAGTACCGTACCGCTCCGGATCGGCGCCGTACTGCTTGCAGTAGCGTTGCGCGTCGGGCGCGGTCGAGAGATCGACGGAGGAAGCCAGAAACTCGAGCACCATCTTACGGCTGTGGCGTACGCGCTCCGAGTCGGTGTGGATTACCATGCCCGCTTCGACGCGACGGGCGCATGCCGGAACCAACGCTCGCGAGCCTTCGAGCTCCACGACGCAGACACGACAGGCATTCACCGGCGTGAGTGATTCGAGAAAGCAGAGCGTCGGGGTGTCGATCCCGATTTGCCGACAGGCTTCGAGGATCGTCGAGCTGTCGGCGACGCCGACCGGCGTACCGTCGATCGTGAGGTCGATCATGAGAAAAGCTCTAATCGCGTGCGCGCGGATTCGATGACATTGGCGGCCGTTTGGCCCAACCCGCAGATTGAAGCATCCCGCATTGCCCGGCCAATTTCGTCGAGTAAGGCCAGGTTCACGCTGCGTTCTCCCTGCGTGCCGTTGGCCAAACGCTGCAAGGCTTCTTCTTGGCGAACGGTTCCAACTCGGCACGGGACGCATTGGCCGCACGACTCGTCGCGAAAGAATCGTGCGATGCGATGGAGGATCGCGATTAGATTGACGCGATCGTCGAAGAGCATCACCACGCCTGAACCCAACGTCGTTCCCGCGGCGCGCGCGTCCTCGAACGTCAACGGCATAGACAAGGCTTCCGGCGTGACCAGCGTTCCGGCCGCGCCTCCCAAGAGAATCGCTTGCAGCGAGCGTTGCGGCGGAAGACCGCCGGCCATTTCGATCAGCGCGTCTAGCCTCGTACCGTGCGGCACTTCATAGAGCCCCGGCCGAGCGACGGCGCCGGAAAGGCAGAAGAGCCGAGTTCCTGTGGAGTTTGACGTTCCGACGCGCGCATATGCCGCACCGCCGTCGAGTAGAATGAGCGGCAAATTGACGAGCGTTTCCACGTTGTTGACGAGCGTAGGCTTGCCAAAGAGTCCCGCTTGTACCGGAAAGGGCGGCTTGTTGCGGGGTTCTCCGCGTTTTCCCTCGATCGAGTTGAAGAGCGCGGTTTCTTCGCCGCAGATATACGCGCCCGCACCCCGACGGACCTCAACGTCGAAGCGTACGCCGCGGCCCATGATGTCATCCCCAAGCAATCCCCGTTCGCTTGCCGCTGCAATTGCATTCGTAAGCCGGCGAGCCGCGAGCGGATACTCGCCGCGAATGTAAATGAAGCCGCGCTCGCAACCCGTAGCGTAGGCAGCGATCGTCATCGCTTCGATCACTGAAAACGGATCCTGCTCCATCACGATGCGATCTTTGAACGTCCCGGGCTCCGATTCGTCCGCATTGCAGACCAGGTAGTGCGGACGCGCCGGCGCGCTCGCCACCGCTTCCATTTTGCGGCCAGTCGGAAAGGCCGCGCCGCCGCGCCCTAAGAGCTTTGAAGCAACGATCTCGGCGATTGTTTGCTCTTGTCCCAGCTCCAGCGCTTGGCGCAGCCCGAGGTAACCGCCGCTCGCGCGATATTCGTCGAGGCTTCCGGGGTCGACGTGCCCGACACGGCGCAGAAGGCGCAGCTCGGATCCGCCAACCTGCGCGGTTGCCGGTGCGCCCTCCGCGAACGCGCCTGACGTCACTGCATCCGTGAGTTCGACGCTGCTTACGGGTGCGATTTGATGCGCGCCCGGCGGGTCGCCGGCCACCGTAACCAACACCGCCGGAGCGCGGTCGCATAACCCGAGACACGGGCTGCGCAGCCACGTCGTGCGTCCACCATCCTGACTCTCTCCCGGTTTTCTAACGGTCGTTTCGAGCGATGTGCAGAGCTCTTCCGCGCCGGCGGCCAGGCACGCGATGTCGTCGCAGACGTGTACGACGCGCGGGGCGCGCGGCGTAGTCGAGAACAGCGCGTAGAACGTCGCAACGCCGTACGCATCCGCAGGCGGCACGTCCAGACGCTCGCAGGCATAATTCAATGCGCCGGGACTAATCCAGCCAATGCGATCGTTGATCCCGTGCAGCACCGGTAGCAGCCGATGCCGGCGATCGTTGCGGGCACGAGAGTCGTGGCTGCCATTCAGCGCCGCGTCGACGGCAGCGCGTTCCTCCGGCGTTGCCTTCGCAGACGTGAAATGAAGATCCATTATGTTGGTGCCGCCGCGCCGGCGCGCAATGGCTCGATGCGCACTGCACAGGCCTTGAATTCGGCCGTTCCGGATTTCGGGTCCGTTGCATCGATCGTCAGTAGATTCGTGGCGATAACGTCGTTGAAGTGAAACGTCGTAAAAACCAGGCCCGCGCGCAGCCCTGGATCGATGCGAACCGGTATGACGATCGATCCGCGACGTGAAGAGACGCGCACCTCGTCGCCGTCGGCGACGCCATAGCGTCGTGCATCTTCCGAAGAGACGTCGAGCGTCTCGCCTCGGCGCAAGGGCGAGCGATAGCCGCCGCTCTGCACGCCGGTGTTGAAAGAATCCAAACGCCTTCCGGTTGTGAGGCGGACCGGATACTGCTCATCGAGCGCTTCAACGGGTGGGTCGTGCTCCACGGCGGCGAATGCGGCGCGTTCACCGCGCACCGGTTCTTCCCACAATCGCGAGTGCAAGAACTGTTCGCCCGGATGCGATTCGTCGTAACACGGCCAATGGATTCCGCCCATCGCGTCGAGTCGCTCGTAGCTCATGCCGGCATGCCAGGTTGAGAGAGAGCGGCACTCGTCCCAAGCTTGTTGCGCCGAATAATCGGGCCAATCACGGTCCAATCGCCGCGCGAGCGCGCACATGATGGCGATATCCTCGCGCGCTTCTCCGGGCGGATCGAGGGCTTTGCGGCAACGCTGCACGAGGCGTTCGCTGCTCGTGACGGTGCCTTCCGACTCACACCAGCTTGCGGAGGCGGGAAGAACGACTTCCGCGAGCTCGCCGGTCTTCGTTAAAAAGATGTCTTGCACGATCAGATGTTTGAGGCCACGCAAGAGTGCCATCGCGTGCGCCTGATCCGCTTCCGACTGCGCCGGGTTCTCGCCGATGACGTAGAGGGTGTCGAGTTCGTCCCGCTCCATCGCGTGGAACATGTCGGTCAAATTCCAACCGCCCTTTCGCGGAAGGGTTGTGGCGCCCCAGGCCGCCTCGAACTTGCGGATGGCGGCGTCGTCTTCGACGTCTTGACCGCCGGGAAGCTTGTTTGGAATCGCGCCCATATCCCCGCCGCCCTGAACGTTGTTCTGCCCGCGCAACGGATTGAGTCCGGATCCATAACGCCCGACGTGGCCGCAGAGCAGCGCCAGGTTGATGAGCGCGCGAACGTTATCGACGGCATTATGATGTTCGGTAATTCCGAGCGTCCAGCATAGCTCAGCACGGTCCGCCGAAGCATAGGTGTGGGCGAGCTCGCGTATGAGCGCTGCCGAGACGCCAGTCGTCTTTTCGGCATACTCGAGCGTGTAGGGCTCGACGGTCTTGCGAAACTCCTCAAAGCCGCTCGTTGAGTGATCGATGAAGGCACGATTCTCCAATCCCGCCGCCAGAATCTCGCGGCCGACGGCATTCGCGAGCGCGATGTCCGAGCCCACGTCGAGTCCCAGCCAGCCGTCGGCCCAGCGCGCACTCGACGTGCGGCGCGGATCCACGACGT
>DAIMCN010000007.1:0-98870 GCA_036726365.1 Candidatus Cybelea sp. | reverse complement strand
GTCGAAGCGGTTCCAGCGGCGCCAGGTCCGGGCTACGTTTGGGTTGGCGGCCACTGGCGCTGGAATGGCGTCAAGTACATTTGGGTCTCGGGGGGGTACGTCCGCCACGCCGGCGCGTGGTGCGCAGGGCACTGGCGGCACCTAGCGGGCAGCGGGTGGTACTGGGTTCCGGGGCATTGGTGTTAATAGCCTGAGCTAGCAGCGCTCGAATTGCTTGCGCCGGCGGCCCCAGTGGTGCTAAGCCAACGGCGGAGCGCCCTTTCGGCGCGTCACGCGTTTCGCACCGGTGCACGTTCCAAGAATCGAACGCGCTCTTCAAGTTCGCGGACGCGCAGGGCGTCGAGCGCGTGGCCGACGGACGCGGCCATGTTCCGCAGCGACTCGATCTCGTCAGGCGCGTAGGCCTCGGCATGCTCCTTGTTGCCGCAGACGAGTGCACCGATCAGCTCGCCGCGCACAATCATGGGAAACGCGAGCACACCAGGCAACGCGGAGCCCAACGCATGCAGGCCGGCAACGACACGACGAGCCCGCATCGCGACGAGTGCGGGGTCATTCTCGTCGACCGAATGGCTTTGCGTAAACGAGGAATTGTGTGGCTCGTAGAGTCCCGATTGACCCCGCAGCCAAACCCCGGCCTCGGTTGCATGCCCGTGGCGCATCACCATCGCCACGCAGCGCTCGAGCAACACTCGGCCATCGGTCACAAATTGTGCGTCGAGCGCAAAATCCGCGATCGCTGCTTCGTCGAGGTGGCGCTGCCGGAAGAGCACCTTATCGACGGCTTGCTCGACACGCGCGTTGACGAAGCGGAGTGAAAACCCCAAGGCCAGCGCGACGGCGAGTTGGACCGCCATGCTGCCGGCGCGGCTGTGCTGTTCCACAAATCTTGACGTCAGCGTTTCGACGATGAGGATGATCCCTACAATGATGATCGAAACCGCGCTGTAGACGACAGCCCGATTAATTACGAAGCCGACGTCGATCACTCGGTGGCGCAGGATGACGTAGGCCAAACCGAACGGAATCGCTCCGATGAGGAGTAGCGTCGCATCGTCGACGATCTCCGAAGCCCCGATGGTATTTTGCACCGTGATATCGATCGCAATGGCGACTAGGCCGGTGCCGAGCATTAGAAAGACCCACCGCCGTCGCTGGCGTTCCCACGCCGCGCCCTGCACGTAGGCGAGGATCAGAATCGCAATTACGAGCAAAGCGCTCGCGACAAAGAGCCAAATTATTGCGGTGCGTGCTAGCGCGACGGTGCGCTCTGTCGCGGCGAACGAAGTACCCGCGATCGTGACGCCGACAGCGACGAGAGTCAAGATCTGCGTGATGCGCGCGAGCGCGCGCGGAACGGGCTGGGCGACGCCGTCGGGAAACTCCGCAGCGAAGGTTGCGGCGGCCGCGGTTCCGACGAGCAATAACAGAGTGCTCGCGGTTTGCAGCACGAGAACGGAAAGAAGCGGCGTCGGCATCACGGTGTTCGGCAGCCCAATCAGCAGACCGTAGCAGAGCAAGAAGAGCACGAGCGCGCGAGCCGTGGAATCCTCCCAACGGCGCCATGCTAAGAGCGCGGATACTGCGAGGAAAGCGAGGCGAATGACGAGCGGGACCAGCAGAAGCGTAGCGTATGCTGGCCGCGGCGTAAGCAGCGCGACCGTGTGCGAACCGTTGACCACGACCGAGATGCGCGAACCCGGGGCTGAATAGGAGGCCTCGGCCCGCTCGAACGGAGTCTTACCGAACGAGATCGTGTCGCCGACTCGAATGCCGGCCAGCGCGCCCGGCGAGTTCGGCGCGACCGAAATTACGCGTTGGTCCTGCGCGGCAGGCAACGTCTGGTTTGCCGTCCGCAGGCCATATTCAGGCGGCACCGGCAGCAACGTGTCGTAACAAACGAAGACGGCAGCGGCTGCGATGACGAGCAACGCGACGACGCGCCAGGCAGGGGCCCTCATCCGCGCGGCTTCATCCTTGCGGCGGGCGTTTCCCGCACTTCGCCTACAAGGCTTCGAGCGTCAGCCGTCATTCCCGCAGCGGTGACTTGCGGAGTCGCGTAGTTTTTAGATTCTGTATCAAATCTTGCGCGAGTCCGATAACTCGCGCTACGGTATCGGAGTCGTTCGGAGTGTGTGGTCCAACCCGGCGTCGCCGGTCCCAAAGCCCCGGCAAATCTACGCCGAACTGCGCGCCGCGATCTTGGAAGGGCCCCTGGGAGCCGCCGATGCGCTTCCCTCAACGCGCCAGGTGGCGAGCAAAGTTAGGCGTTGCGAGAAGCACGGTTTGGCTGCCCGTTGATAAACGCTCGTTGGTCTTGCGTCTTTACTCGCGATCAATCCAACCACGTCGGGAACGCTTGTTACGCAGGGACAGTGTTTTGCGAAATCCGTGCACGCGAGCCTCGGACTCTCGCAAGGCGCAGCAGGCAATGCAGCGTAACTTATTGCCTCTTTGGCGTGGCTAGCTCGGCAAGGGCGGGTTGACTCCGGCCCGCTTGCGCCTCCGGGCTCCGAATGAGAATAACGGCCGCGCTTGGTCATGGCTTCAGTGCCCCGATGGCTGAAGCGATTCGTTCGAGTGCGTTCACGGCTTTACGAATGTCTTCTGGCCGGGCAACCGCGTGACCAAGCAACAGGCCGCGTTTCCGAGGTTGCCCTGCATAGGCCACGGAAAGCGGCACCGAATCAAATCCCTCCTTCTTGAGGGCAACGGCAAGGGCGACGTCGTCGACGCCGCCGATCAGTTCCGTCACGGTAAACGTTCCAGTTTGGGCTTTTTTCGCGTGACGTGGGCGCCTTCGTTGCATACCAGCAGATTAATCGTTTGCGCGGACAACAAGAAGCGGAACTGATTCAGCGAATCTTTGAGACATTCAACGAGCAACGATTCGCAGGGGCTCTTGATTTTGTCTACAATGATCTCGCATTACGACTGACGGAACCGGCTTACGTTCGCGAAATATCTGAAGGCAGAGCGACTGCAGCGTCTCACCGCGAGTTTGCGGTCGGCGTTATCCTCACGCTTACACGCCGTTTGAATCGTTAGTGGCGCGCTCACGCGCAATCGACCTAGCGGCGATAAACGAACGCTTTCGAACTGAAACTCCGCAACTGCGCGAACAATGGAAGGTGACGGGGCACGAACTGGCTGAAAACCGCATTCAGGTGCTCGACGACCACGCCGCCGGCTGGCGGTCGACTCATCGCCATTTTATCCGCCGCGCCTTCTAACGATACCCCCGCCATGTGCTCACATGTGCATCGCGCCTTGAGAACCATGCTGCATAAACTCGATATGACTGACGACGCCGTTCCAGTCGTCCGGCGGTATGCGGAGATCGCTCTGGAACGGGCATTGCAGCTCGAACAGCAGAACCATGGTCGTGGTCATGATGATGGTCACGGCGGAAGTCATCACGAGATGTACGGTTTCGTTTTCAAACCCGAAGAGCCAGCAGAATCCCACGATGCATGCCGCGCCGACCATCGAGACGAGCCACTCGAACGGCGCCATTCCCCAGCGGTTTCCGGAGAGCCGGCGCCGACGATGGTCGTGTAGCGCGCCGAGCTGCTGCAACGTCGCACTCTGGGCGTTGGCCTCCTTGAGGTCGCGGGGATTGAAGTTGCCGGCTGCGGCGATGGCATCCATGACGATCACGTCAGCGTCTTTGTCGAACCCACGGCTTTGCATCGCGGGCCATTCCCTTTGCAGCATAGCGTTTGCATAAAGGAGCATATCGCGCCGTACGCGTGAGCGTTCCTCGGCTGGCAATCCGACCGAGGTGTGCCAGGCGTCGGTCGAGGCGGCCGATTCCTGCGCGACGAGTCACTGTGGGCCATAAACGCGAAGCACTTGTTCATGCGTGAAGCGCGTCCGCGACGGCGGTTATGGCGCGCGCGACGTCGCTATCCGAAGTCTGCCAATTCAGGACACTAATACGCATGGCTCGCATTCCACGCCAGGTCGTCGGGCCGAAGTAGGCCTGCCCCCCTTGGACTACATGATCTATTACTTGCTGCGTACGCCGATCGTGCTCAGAGATCGAGGCGTCGCTGCCGCTTGCCAGGAATCGCACAAGACCTTGGTTGATATTGGGTCGCCATAGCACTTGCGCACCCTCGAGACTTCCTATACCGTCTACGAGTTTCTGAGCGTACCGGCACGAACGGCCGATCAGGTCCGCAATCCCATCGCGCCCAAGCTGTCGCAGGGCAGCATACGTTGAAAATCCTCGTGCACGGCGGGACCATTCGGGGTTCCAGTCGATTTGGTCGCGGGCAATCGCATTTTCCGTGATATAAGGAGCCCGTGTGGACAATGACGCGCGGTGCGCTTCTGCATCTGCCACGAATACGTACCCGCTGTCGAATGGGACGTTAAGCCATTTGTGCCCGTCGGTCGCCCAGGAGTTGGCGGCACCTGCTCCCTTGGTCATATCCCGATACTCCGGGGTAGCAGCCGCCCAGAGACCAAAGGCGCCGTCTATGTGGACCCAGGCTCCGTGCTCCATCGCTATGGGTACCAACGTTTGGAAAGAATCGAACACGCCGGTATTAATATCACCGGCCTGAAGCACCACGATGGTCGGCCGGCCGCCCCTCGCCTCCAAGGCAGAGATAAGAGCCTGGGCATCCATCGTTTCGTCTTCGCCTGGTTCAATGTACTCAACGTGCCGCGTTCCAAGCCCGAGAAGTCGAATGGCTCGATCGATCGAAGCATGCCGATTGCTGCTTGAAATGACTCGTATGGGCGGTGCTCCGTAGAGCCCGCGTTCTTCGATGTCCCAGCCAGCTCGTGCAAGTAACGAGTGTCGCGCCGCTGCAAGGGCGGTTACGTGAGCCATCTGACACCCGGTTACGAGCGCGAAGCTGGCGGACTGCGGGATGCACAGGAGGTCTTTGAGCCATACACCGACGACCTCCTCGACGACCGCAGCCGCCGGGCTGCAGGAGTAAAGCGCTGCGTTCTGATCCCAAGCAGACGTCAACCAATCCGCCGCCAGCGCGGCCGGGAGCGAGCCGCCAATGACCCAGGCGTAGAAGCGGCCTCCGGGCATGCCGAGGATACCGCCCTCCACATCACGCACGAGGTCTTCGATCACTCGAACGGGATCTGTCGGCTCGCTCTCCATCGAACGGGACAATCTATTGCGAAGGGTTGTAACGTCAATGCTTGCGCTGACAGGCCCGTTATCGAGAGATTCTAGGAATGAGAGCGCGTCTTCGAATGCTCTGTGTAAAGCCGGCCTGAACGCCGAGGCTGCCTCTATCATGTCACCAGAATATTGCTACTCGAGCCGAAAATCTATCCGAATCTTGCTGTAAACCCAGGGAGGCGGACAAGCGCTCACAGCATCCATCCCAACGAGTAAGGATGGTTCGTGGGAATAGGCATCACGTAAAACTGGTGGTCAACGTCAAGTGGGCGCCATATGAACGCGCCTTCGAAGCGGATAAAGCTGCGCTGGGAATCTAGTTCGATACGAAGCGCGTCAGGCCAAAGCGCGGTGACGCTGATTCGATGCAGTCTCTCTTGTTGCGCTGTGGGCTTACGCTACTAGGTAAAGGTGGAGGTGACGGCGCGTTGATGATTGCGATCAAGCCCTAAAGCGCGGGTACCACCGACTTGTCAACAGGGCGCTCAAGGCACCGGCGCGCGATACAAGTGTTCGGGGTAAGTGCCGCGGTAAGCGATACAGGTGTTCGGCGCGGCCCTAAGGCGCAGTCGCTTGAAGCGGCCGTTTGACATGTATGATAAGCGCGCGTGTTGGGGCGGCAAACAATGGCTGGCTTGACGTGGGGAACGCATTGATCGTCGACTTCCAGCCGATCGTGCACATCTACCCACAGAGGCCGCAACGACCCTTTTGCTTGAGGAGCAACAGCTCGCGCCACTCGGCGCGTGTCCTTGCATCGCGAAATGGATTCCAGTCCGCCATGCCTCCTATGGTTCGCTCCAGACCCTACGGACTCCCGATGCCGTACCGGCGAGCGTAACCTTAATCCGGCAACAAGCGTTTTAGGATCTTCGGCTTGACGTAGCAAGCGTACGCTGTGGCGCGTAACAAGCGTTTCAAAAGGAGTTAAGCAAGAATGACTCCGTGTAACATGCGTTCCGAAAACTCTTCAGTTGGGCAATTCAGCGTAACAAGCGTTTCGGGGTCTCCGGCTTACCCCAAGTAAGGTCGCGATAACCCAACTTGTAACAAAGCCGTCGATCGCATACCGAGTGTTCCGTTTTGGCATACACGCGTTGTAGTCGCAATTAGCGTCGCTGTAGTCGCAATTAGCGTTGCAGACTTGGTGTCTCTTTCTAACGCGTCGGCTGGGAAAGCAGATTCGATCAAGCCCTAGCGCGCGTCCCACGATCAGCCAACAGGGTCCTCAACGCGCCGACTCGCCGGTCCGCAACGCCACTACCGTGCCGCTCCGCCGACGCCGCTGGTGATCGCGTGGGCGTATTTCCGCACCAGGTTGGTGCCCGCTATCTGATCGAAAATCCACAGCCAGCCGCCGGTGATGCCACATTGCGTATGCCAGTTCTTCATCGCCGTCTTTGCCTCCGCCGGCGTCAGATCGGGCGGCGCCGAGCGTTGGTCCGATACGCCGGGGTAAACCGGAACTTTGCCGAAATTCCAGTTCATCTTTGACCCCGAGCAGGGACTGTTGCCTGCCCCGCCGGCATAAGTCTGCAAATGAATGGCATCCACCGTACCGGCCCGCTTCTTGTTGATTTTCGACACGACATCCGTCCAGAAACCGGAATCGGTATAGGGGTCCATGGTGACCTCGTAGCCAAGCTTCCCCAGCATTACTGCGAATTTGATCGTTGAAGATTCGTCGTAGCCGTTCTCCTCATCGAAATCGATTGCGTCGAGCGGCAGCGCCGCCTTCAGCGCGGCGAAATCCTGATAGAGAATGCTGTCCGGTCCGGTTCCCTGCGATTCGATCAGCGCTTCGATATTCTCCCAATCGCCGTAGTTGGACGACCCGATGCTGAGCGTGACGCGGGTGACCTTGCCCCGCTTGATCTTCTTCAGATCGGCGGGGAAATCGTGGTATGTTTCATTCCCGATATACTCGCCATCCGATGTCAACGGAAATTCGCCGTTTAGATTCAAATCGCCCGTGCTGCCGACCTCGACGCTCCAGACGATCAGTTCATTGAACCCTGAGTTCTCGAGTTCCCTTATATTTTTCGGGATGTGTTTATAAACCGGCCCTCCCCCCAGAATGCCGACATAGCCTGTCTGTGCAGGGGCCGCGCCGGCGAAAGCGCCTTTAGGGCCATGAACCGCGGTCAGGACTTGCAGGCCCGAAGACGACGGCGTATTCGCCAACGAGCCGGCATTGCCGTTGCACGCTGAAAGTACTAGGTCTGCGGCGAGCGCGGCGCTAGCCCCGAGAAGGCTTAATCGCACGTTTGGAACTCCTTTCTATATAGCCGCTTCTAAGATAGGCCCCGTCATCCGGCGGGTCGCCCCTAAAGCGATTATTTCGGCGGATTCTTTGACGATGCTCTTTGTCGATGGAGATTTTTGTGCCGATTAGCCCATCCGTTACCCAAACGAACGCATTAACAGTGAAAACTATTGCAAAATAGGCACGTTTGAATTAGTCCCGGCGGGAATCGAACCTACACTCGGGGTTCCGGGGACTGCCCTCCACTACGCTGTCGCTGCTCGCTTCGCGGCCGGCGCTGCCCTCACCGAGCATCAGGCATGTGACCTTGCATTGGCGGTTCTGGAGCTCGGGGCTTCGCCTCGTCTGACCGAGCCGAGCCGCCGATGAACAGGGCTGCGCGTCGGGGGTCACGGCGGCGTGCCCACCGAGGAGCGGGCTGAGTGGCCTCCGAGCTTTCGGTCTGGTAGCGGATGCAGTACACTATCCATTGCACAAAGTTATCTGAATCGCGAAGGAGCTACAGTGGCGCTTAGGTTTGGCGAAAAGGTGGGCGATTGCCGATGAAGCCGCTCGCGATCTTCGGTATTAACGTACTGGCGAGCTTCGTGAGTTCGGTCGCAGCCGCGGTGCTTTTTGCAGTGCCGTGGTTACAAGTTCAGAACACTCACGTAGCCCTGCTGTGGCTGGTGGTGCCGCACATGTTTCTACGCTTCATTGGCCTCAGCTTTCTCGTACCCGGTGTCGTTTCCGCGTCGTTACCGAGGAGCTGGGCGGCGCCAGCTGCTTACGGCGACCTCGTCGCTGGGATTCTCGCTATCATTGCGGCGGCTGCGGTAGCGCGTAATCTATCTTGGGCAATTGCGGCCGTCTGGATTTTCAACGTTTGGGGTGCAGTCGACCTTTTGCACGGGTTTTACAAAGGACTACGCGTCAACCTCGCCCTCGACCCCGGTTCATTAGGCGCCGGGTACTATCTTGTAACGGCGATTGTACCGCCGCTGTTAATATCGCACGCGCTGGTCTTCGTGACACTCCTACGGAACGGCCCGTAAGACAGCTGACGAAGATGCCGCTAGCCGCTTCCGCAGGCACGGCCGGCGGCATGGGGAGGGGCCACGTTTTTAGGGCCTTAGCTCGGGACGAAGCGTTACCCGCACGTGCGTTAGGGCGACAAGGAACGCGAGGCGTGTTCACCTTTAACCCCGCGCGCATAACAAGCGCAATGGCAATTAGCTAAGCCCCTGTAAGCGCACGGGTGTCTTAGGAGTCCGTATAAGCTAGCGACTCCACACCCCGCGGTTATCGGAACACACTCCAGTAGGATTGTCGAAGCCATTGAGGGTCCCGACAAGTTTACCGCCGACATACGAGAAAACGAATACGTGTCCATTCGCTGCTGCGTCACTTGAATAGATCAGCTTCTCACCTTTTGCGTCGGACGCCATCCACGATCCGCCGCGCCCGGCGTGCGTGATGATCGCGGAGGTTTTGCTTTGCGGCATCGCGCCCGGCCCCGCGACCGGCGGCTGCGACCCGCCGCAGCCGGCAAAAAACGCAGCTGCGACAATGATAAGCGCCAAGCGGGCCAAGTATGTCATGTGCGATGCCTCCTGAAAGCTGAACGGGCCGACCGGCTAACAACGTTCGCCGCCGCTCTGCTTAATCCCAAAGGCTCAGAATCCGGTTATCGAATAGACCGTGCCTGGCCCGTATGCGCCGCCGTAGACGGTCGTGCCGTAGAGCGCGGCGTTCACGTCGATCAGGTCGGCTTCCGGTTCTTCGCCGTCCCCCGGTGCACCAAAGCTGTACAGCACCGTTTCAGTGCCGTAAGGCGTGATAGAGAAAACCGTTCCTCTCCCGTAAGTGCCGCCGTAGACGGTCGTGCCGTACAGCGTGCCGTTCACGTCGATCAGGTCGGCCTGCGGCTCTTTGCCGTCTCCCGATGAGCCAAAGCTGTGGAGCACCGTTTCGGTGCCGGATGGCGTGATCGAAAAGACCGTACCGCAGCCACCAAGTGGACTACAACTGCTGCCGCCGTAGGCGCCGCCGTAAAATGTTGTGCCGTACAGCGTGCCGTTGACATTTAGGAGGCTTGCCTGCGGTGCTGCGCCGTCCTTCGCGCCGCCTTTGAAGCTATGGAGAACGGTTTCTTTTCCGGATGGCGTGATCGAGAAGACGGTTCCGTAGCTGCCGGAAAGGTCTTGGTAATACGTCGTACCGTAAAGCGTGCCGTTGACCTTGATAATACCCGCCATCGGTCCGTAGCCGTCACCTGTGCCGCCGAAGCTGTGCAGTAGTGTTTCTGCGCCGGACGGTGTGATCGAGAAGACGGTGCCGCCGTTGCGTTTTCCGCCGAATCTGGTCGCGCCGTAAAGCGTACCGTGCACGTTCAGTAGGTTGCCCTGCGGTTCTGAGCCGTCGCCGCCACTGAAGCTGTGCAGCACTGTCGCCATGCCATCAGGGGTAGTCGAGAAGAACGTGCCATGGCTCTTTCCGCCTCCTCTGGTCGTGCCGTACAAAGTGCCACTGACATCGATAAGGCCGGCAAATGGATACTTGCCGTCGCCGCCTTTGAAGCGGTGAAGCACGGTTTCTGCGCCGGACGTTGTGGTTGAAAAGACTGTGCCGAAGCCGCCAGGGTCATACCTTAGGCCGTACGCGCCGCCTACTGAGGTCGTGCCGTAGAGCGTGCCGTTCACGTTAATGAGACCGGAGTGCGGGTAGTGGCCATCGGCCATGCTTCCGCTCCCGGTTCGAAAACTGTAAATCACGTTCTCGACTACGGTTGGCTTGTGTCTCAGGACAGGTTTGACCGATGGGTTTGCTGGGACGCGGACCAGGCTGACCGACGCCTGCGGCATCGCGCCCGGCGCGCCGATCAGCGGCTGCGATCCGCCGCACCCTGCTAGCATCGCCGCAGCAGCAAAGCCGCCCAACACGTAGCGGCCAAAATCCAAGCTCTTCATGCCTTACTCCTCGATCCGTGAACGGACCAGCCGGTGAGAACGTTCGGGCTTAGCGGGGCGGTCCCGTCGCACCAGCCAGGCCGCAAGGACCCAAGCGTCCCCGGCCGAGGGCTCCCGGCCACTGCGCCAGTCAGCGGCTGTCGCATCGCGAACAAGGCGAAGTGCGCCTATTTCCAGCGGCATATGGTCCGTCATGTTGAAGCCCCGAAATCGCGAACACTTGTATCGCCGAACGCTTGTTATACGGGCCGCTGTCGAAGGGCCTCGCGGGGCCTCTTCATTTGGGTAAGCGGTCTCAGACTCGCGGTTAGGCGTTAGATTTTGGTCCGGCCCCTCGGAAATGGCGAGGTCAGCCGTTACATTCTGATCCGGCTCCATGACGGTGAGGAGAGTGGCCAGAGGCGGCGCTTTTTTCGGTATTTGAACGAATGCGGCGCGCGACGGAAACGAGTTCGCGCCTTGTCGCGATGGTGCGTAAAGCGTCGGCTTTAGGCAAGGTCACGCGAGGACGAACCGCAATTCTGTAGCGACAACGCGGGGCAGCTAGCGGAATGCGGGTAGCTCGGGCTTGAGAATCATCAGAACAAATGCGATAAACGGCAGAACTAGCGCGATCGTGCCCCAGAGATTCCACGACTTTGAGAGCTCCTCGTATTCTCGAAGATTGCCGGCGTGCGCGGCAACGGAGATGCGCTTTTGCGCGCGCGAGAGCGGAGCGAAGGCGAGTCCCGCTAGAATGAAGGCGATGATTCCCCAGAGGAGCCAGCCGGTAGAGAGAATGGGGATATTAGCGACGAACGCCGCCGCCAAACCGCCGCCGAGCAAGAGCAGAACGCCCGGAATCGTGAAGACCTTGTCCGCGGCGATGATGCCGTCGATCGTGCTGGCCATGATTGCGAGGTTTCCGGTTTTGTCCGCGTGCCGTTTCCAGAAGACGCCGACGGTGATGTTCCCCAAAAAGAGGACGACGCCGAAAATGTGGATCAGCTTGAGGACGAGGTAGGTCATGGCTCGTTATCCTTTCCCGCCGTTCGTTGGCGTCCCTCGACAGGCTCAGGATGAGAGGGGTGTGCCGAGCGCGCGGATCCGGTTTTCGAGTTCGGCGATGCGAGCGTGCGACTTCTCGGCGTCGATGTGGTCGTACGCCGCGCCCGCGCTGCGAGCGATCGCTTCCAAGAGCGTGCGCTCGTCGGCGGTCAGCAGCGTGCCGCTGCCGCGCGGTCCGTAGAAGACGAAGCCGAAGACCGATCCTCGCATGAGCAGCGGCACGACGAGCGAGGGCGCTTTCGATCCGCCCGGCAATATCGTTTCAGCGCGTGGACGGCCGTCGAGTGCGATCGGTGCGAGCTCGGCGCGCAGTTCGACAATCAGCGGATCCTCGGGATCGATCGACTCGGACTCTTGGCGCGTCCAGCCTCGATCGGCGGTGCGCTTGAATGCGCCGCCCTCGCGCGGTGCGAGAAAGAGTGCTGCCGACGTCAGTCCCAGAACGCGAACGGGCTCTTCGACGAGAAACTCGATCAGCGTCTTTTCAGAAGAGGTATTTGCAAGCGCCCGAGCCGCGTGGTGCAAGGCTTCCTCGGCACGCCGCTGCTCGCGGAAGAAGAAGGTGTTCAAGAAATTCTCGACGCGTCCGTGCAATGCGTTGAGCGTAAATCCGATAATGAGCGCCGCAAAGAGACTCACGTAAATCGCCGGGCGAGTGCTCTCGAAGATCTGTTCGAACCACCACTCGAGGATTCCAAACAAGAGCAGCATGATCGCGGTAACCGCGCCGTAGATGGCGGCGCGTCCGATTGCGAATCGAAAGTCGATAACTCGCTCGGAGAGGAAACCGTAGACGACGAAAACGGAGCCGGCGAGTCCGAACCAGGGCAATAGGGCCACCGTCCAATCGAGAAGATCGAGCAGCGGAATCGACGCGTTGCCGATGAGCGTGCTCAAAGTGTTCGCAAGCGCCCAAGTGAGATCGAGCGTCGGCGCCAGCGCGATGCCGGCAATCACCCAGTTGACGCGGCCAGGTGCGATGCCCGTGGCGCCAGACGCGATATACGCGAGCCCCGTTAAAACGACGACGAGCAGCGACGCATCGGCGATGCTTTCGAGGAGGAGTGCCGGCCCGGGATAGCCCCAATGCTGGTAGACCATCCAGATGATGGGGTCGGTCCAGACGAAGAAGACGACAATTGAGAGCACGATAGCGCTTCCGAGAAACCACGGCCACGCGCGACTCGGTTTGCCGTAGAGCCGTTGTGCGAAAATCAAAATCATGAGCTGAGCGGCCGGATAGATCACTTGTATCGCCAGGTAACTTGCAAAATTAATCGGCCACGCCGCTAGGTCGAGGGGCGTCTCGTTGACTTTGAGCAGCATCAGCATCGTGTAGATGTAAAAGGCGAGCGTGATCGGGCGCGGGCGCAGCAAAAAGAGCACGCTCGCAAGCGCCAGCGAGAGAAAGAAGCAGAGTGGTATGCCGACGTAGCGCGCGATCGTGGCGCGCGGGGAATAGTCCGGAGAGCCTGCAACGATCTGGGTCTGAAACGTGCGGCCGTCGCGCGTGACTTCGACTGGAATGGTTTTTTGGGCGTGCGCGCCTCCGACCAATGCGAAGCGCTGCGGCTGCGTGAGGGCTTGAAGGTTGATGCGATCGCCCGTCTTGAGGGTGCTCGCAGGCATAGAGCCGGCTTCGACCTGTACGACGTCGGCGTTGAACGGGAAGAGGATTGGGAAGGAACCAAGTTGAGTCGAGTTCCCTTCGACGACGGCGAAGACGATGACCATGAGAATCGTCCCGATCGCTACGACTGCAAACGAGAGACGTTCGCAGAGGAAACGTACGAACGACTTCAGGGGCCCGCTACGAGAAGACGACGATTCCCGTGCTGAGATTGTAGATTCCACCAATCACCTTTACTTCGCCCGCATCGACCGGAGCTGCGATGATCGTTGACCGGGCGGTGGCCGCTCGAACGTTGAGCATGACGTTGTGAGCTATCGCGTTTTGAAGCCAGCCCCCGGGAAAGCCGCGCGCCCCCTGGACTGCCGGTTCGAGCGCATTGACGAGTCCTTGGATATGACCGGGTTGGGTTGCGCCGTCGCGCACGTAATCGACCGCGGCAGTCACGGCGCCGCAGTTCTCGTGCCCGAGGACCACGATCAGGTTCACGCGTAGGACTTCAACCGCGAATTCGATCGAGCCGAGGTTGTCGTCGTTGAGAAAATTGCCCGCGACGCGAACGACGAAGAGCGCGCCGGGGGCTTGATCGAAGACCGTCTCGATCGGCACCCGTGAATCCGAGCAGCCCAGGACGGTCGCAAACGGAGCTTGACCGCCGGCGAGCTCGGCGACGCGAAGGCCGTGGGGCTCCGCCTGGGGCGTGCCGGCGACGAAGCGGGCGTTGCCGGCCTTGAGCAGCTCGAGCGCTTGCGCGGGGGTGGTGCGAGGCATGCAAGCGGCGCTTTCTCGGCGGCACCCTTGCGCTCCCGGCCATCCCTGTGATAGGCTAACCGACGGCTCCAAAGACCGTAGCCGGCCGCAAGGCCTTAATAGTGACTACCGAGGAAGCGATCGTGAGAGTTTGCGGCATGGCACGTGCGATGCGCAGTTCAAATGAGGCGCCCTCGAATGGGGCGCTTTTCGTTTAACCGCACATCTAACCGCACATCGCTTTTGTTGGAAGCTAGGACGCATGCCGACTACCCGTAAAGAGAGTACCGTCAGCGAGCTCGCCGAAAAGCTCGCCGCAGCGAAGAACCTTTTCCTTACCGACTACCAAGGCTTAACCGTCGACGAGATCACGCGCCTGCGCGGCGAGCTTCGTAAAGACGGAAACACCTACTCGGTGGTCAAGAACACGCTCTTCCGCATCGCGGCCGGCGATCTGGCCGGAGAGCTGGAGCGGTTTCTTGCCGGCCCTACCGGCATCGTCTTCGCCGGTGCCGACCCCGTCGCGCCCGCGAAGGCGCTCAAAACCTTCAGCGACACGGTCAAGAAAGTAGCGGTCAAAGCCGCTTATATCGACGGCCGAGTCGTCGATGCCCAGCAGGTCGAGAAGCTCGCAAAGCTTCCGCCGAAGATCGAACTCATCGCAAGTCTCGTCGGCACACTCGCCAATCCGCTTCGCGGGCTCGTCACGGTGCTCTCTGGAAATCAGAGCGGCCTCGTGCGCGTGCTCGAGCGAATTCGCGAGCAGAAAACCGACGCCACCGCAAACGCTTAATCGCTTTAATAAGGATAACGACGTATCATGGCAGTTGCCGAAGTCATCGATCAAATCGATAAGCTCACCGTTCTCGAGCTGGCCGACCTAGTCAAACAACTCGAAGAGAAGTATGGCGTCTCCGCGGCCGCACCGGTCGCGATGATGGCCGCCGCTCCCGCGGCAGCCGCACCCGAGGCCGAGAAGACCGAGTTCGACGTCATTCTCGCGGAGATCGGCGCGGAGAAGATCAAAGTCATCAAGGCCGTTCGCGAGCTCACGAGCCTCGGCCTCACGGAAGCGAAGGCATTCGTCGAGAGCGCTCCCAAGGCCGTGAAAGAGGGAGTGACTAAAGACGAAGCCGAGCAAGTGAAGAAGAAGCTCGAAGAAGCCGGCGCCAAGGTAGAGATCAAATAACGCCGCAGGGCAACCAAGGCGTTCCGGCATGGGCACAGTTGCTGCCGCTGCTTATCGTGGCGCTGCTGCTCGCCTATCGCATGATACGTCCGCAGAAGATCAGCGTGACCCGCATGTGGGTCACGCCGATCTTTCTCTGCGCATTAACGGGGTTCGCGATCTACGGCACCGCGCTGCAAAACCCCGCGCCGCCGCTTGAGATAGTAGCCGGTCTTGTGATCGGCGCGATCGCCGGCATTCCGTTCGGCATACTGCGCGGCATGCACACCGACGTTCGCCCGACCGAGCGTCGCGGCGTAATGTATCTCGGATCGTCGTGGGTAACGCTCGCGATTTTCATCGCGGCCTTCGGGCTGCGCTACGGCGTCCGGGAACTCATGCCCCAGCGGGGAAGCCTCTCTGCCACGCTCGGCGATGGTTTGCTCGGTTTCGCGGTCGCATTCATCGTTTCGAGCTACGTGGTGATCTTGCGCAAGTACGAGCGCCTCGTACCGAAAGCTGGAGCGGCGGAACGTGCGTAAGAACCTGGTGATCGGCGTCGTGGCCGGAGGCGTTACGGACATCGTCTTGACGAACATCCTGACCGGTCCGATCGCGGTCTACGTTGCCCTCACCACTGGCGTCCTCACTCTACCGAAGGATCAGCAATCTGCCGCGTGGATCGCGGCGCTGCACGCAAACTTCGTGCTCTATGCCCTGTTGCTTTGTATCGGAGCGGCGTGCTCGATTGCCGGCGGATACGTCGCGGCGTGGATTGCGAAGGAGCGCGAGCTCGTCGTCGGAGCGTGCTCTTCGTTTCTGTGCGTTGGATCGGAGATCTACGCCCTCGCGACCGGCAAGTCGTCGGGGCCCCTCTGGATCACGCTTTTGTTCTTACCGCTGAGCCCGGCGCTCGGTGCGGCAGGCGGATATCTGCGACGTAGTGGACGCTCCGAATCACATCGCGAGGAACAGCGACGCTAACGGGCGCTGGATGTTCCGATAACCGTGGAGTACGCGCACCACGTAAACTCGGTTGCGCTCCGCGCGGTAGAAGATGACGTACGGCAGCACCGGAAAATAGCGGACCTGAGAACCAAACTCGGGCCGAAGTCTGCCGACTCTGGGGTTTCGCGCGATGAGACGTTCGAGCGTGGTAACGACTCGGCTTGCCAGCCTCTCGGCGACCTCGGCCCCCGCGTGGTAGCGCTTTATGTTCGCGAGGTCGCTAGCGTTGCTCGCTGTACTGAATGGTCATCCACGCTCTTCATGCGGAGTGCGCCCTTCCGCGCCGACCGTCGCAAGATAAGCTCGAAGCTCCGCGGAGCTTAGCGTTTTACCGGCACTGATAGCGGCTTCACCTTCGGCGATCGCGTTGCGCAGCCACTCTAGTTTGCTCGCCTCTTCCTGCATCAACAGACGGATGCCGTCTCGGACGACTTCGCTTGCATGTGCGTATTCACCGGAGGCAACCTTTGCCTCGATGTACGCCTCCAACTCCGGCGGAAGCGAAATGTTCTTCGTGCCCATGGAGCGACGGTAGCATTCTTGGCGTTTTTTGCCAAGCGTCCATCGCATCGTTTTCGGACGCTGGTTTGCCTGGGAGGCAGGGCCTAATGCGGCGCGAGGCTGACCGTCACGCCTAACGCGTATTGAAAACCAGTGATGCTCCTTATCGACTTGCCACCCGACGGGTAGCGCCAAACTCCAAGATAGTTTGGGTTATAGCCCGAGCCTTTCGCCCACGGCATGATCATCTTCCCATTGACAATCCAGAACTGAACGCTCACCCCAGAGTTCCCGTACCAACTATCGAAGAGCTTGACGGTGTTGATAACGGTTCCGGTTGAGCTAGAAACCTTCACCTGGTCGATGAGTTGCGGCCCTTTCTGACCCGAGCCGAAACCTCTATCGTCTGCAACGACTAGGTACTTCCCGTTCCATTGAATATTGCCGGCGTACGTGCCGGGGTTTGCGATAGCGATATTCTTGAGCGCGCTTTTGCCCCTGGGAAGCTCTGCGACTAAGAAATACGAGTAGAGCACGTAGCCGTCGACGAATAGATTTCCCTTATTGTCGTAGGTGCAGTAATCGTACCAGTCGATGCTCGGATCGGTATACGTTTGGGGAGCGCCCTGAGCATCTTTATAAATCGCAACGTTGCCGTGAGCATAGCCGCGATAGGTACCCCAGTTGCTAACGGCGAGGTCGCGCGTCTTTGGATCGAAGGAACAACCGGAGGGGTAGGCGCTCGAATCGTTCAGCGTTGCGATTGGGCTGGTGCCGCCATGCGCGAACTCAACAATATTCGCGCCGCTAAAGTTCGTAATAAAGACATTACCGGAAGTATCGACGCACTCACCTGCGGGCGCATTGAAGCCCGTAAGTGTTCCGACCAAATGACCTGCCGGATAGGAGTAAACATACACGCTGCCGGCGCCCTGGTCGGACACGTAGAGCAAGTCCTCGTCCTTCGCTTCCGGTCGCATCCAGGAGGCGCCATGCCTAAACTCGGCCGCGCTAGACGTGCTTTGGTCGAAAGTGCTGTGTTGCGGAATCGGCGGCTGTGCCCCGGCGCAGCCGGAGAGTACTGCGACGGTTGCGTAAAGGCCAAAGGCGATGCGGCTCACCGTGATGAGCCGACGCTAACAGTCACGCCGTAGGGATCATCGAGGCCGGAGATCGTGTTCGTCGGATTGCCGCCCTGCGGATAGTTAAAGACGTAAACATTCCCTTGACTTTGGGTGGCGATGACAAGGCCGGAGTCCTGAATCCAGAACTGCCCGCGAACGTGTACGTCGCTAAGCATAACTTTTGGCCCGATTTTGGTCCCTTTCGAACCGCTTATTTGGTAGCGCGTCAGTACGGATTCACCAACGGCCAGATCTGTGCCGTCCCATGCAAACCAACCGTCGCTCAGGGGATTCAGCTTAAGTCGCCCGACGCTGGAGCTGCCCTTGGGAAGCCAGGCCCTGCTCTTCCTCCACGCCGCGAAATAGAGGTTCCCCGAGCTATCGTACGCGATTGTTTGCGGGTCTTGGACGAATCCCACGGTTGAATAAAAGGTCGGGTTGCCCCGAGCGCCCGCGTAGACCGCAATATTCTGAGTCGTACCCACGGAAATGTTTGCCACCGCAAGGTTCCCCGTCGTTGGATCGACGCTGCAAGCCTGGGGAGCGTTTTGAGGGTCCTGCAGCGTCGCAATCGGCTTTGTTCCTCCATGTGCGAATTCGGTCAGATAGCCGTAACCGTTCTCAATGTCGGCATTCGCTATCCAGACGTTACCTTTAGTGTCTGAGCACAGGCCCTCAGGCTCGTCGAATCCCGAGAGCGTTCCCACCGATTTACCGCCGGGGTAGGTAAACACGTAGACATCGTTGGCATCGGGCGAGCTCACGTAAAGCAAAGCCTCGGTCTTTGCGGGCAGCATCCACGATTGCTCGAGCGCAGGTCGCGTTCCATGTGTGCGGCCCTGCGGCATCATGCCGGACGAGTCCATCGGCGACCCCGACCCACCACATCCCGATAGCAACGCCGCAGCGGCCATTACGTTAACAGCGGTACGCATTTTTAGATTGTAGCCGCCGGCAAGGGTGCGACGCAACTTTGCGAATGCAAAAACGAGAGCCGTGGTGCAAAAAACTGGTTAGGTCGCCAAAAGTCGCGTGAGCTCTCTTGCTTTGTGGCGCAGACGAGAGTCAGCTCTCACCTTGCTAGCGAGATTGTAGGCATCCCTCAGAATTGGCGTCGATCCGAGCGCTTCGGCTTCAGGAATCAGTGCCTCCAGGATAAGGTTAGCTTTGGGCTGCCAGCCAAGCGCGTAGGCTGCGCTCGCTGCTACCAGTTGGTTGGTCAGCGCCAGGTCAGCATATTCACCAGACTCGTTTCTTAAGTTTGCCAAACGCCATGCCTCTTGGAATCTACGCAGCCGAAGGGCGCGTACGGCAGTAAAAGACAGGGCATTGGCGCGGTAGAAAGCTTCGCAGCTATCGAAGCGGTCCACATCAGAAAAGAAGAGGAGACCATCCTCCCATTGCTCCGTGCGCACTAACTTAGCGGCAATGTCGATTGAAACTTGCTTCCTTACTTTCTCGTTTGCCTGTCGCTTTGCTAACGAAACAGCAAGTGCAGCGGCATGAAGAGCGTCTGCCTTACGCCCTGCGAGCGCGTTACACTCGGTAATCACCCCTAGCGCGTCCATGGCTTGCGGCAGCGACCCCGAGGCGTAAGCGTCTTCAAACGCAGTCCTGAGCCCTCTTAGGCGCTGCCATGTCGGATGCCAAGCCTTGGAACTCATCAGGAGACGACTGCGTTGTTTCCAAAGCGTTACGGTGATTTGTGATTGCAACTGATTGGATGACTTGGGGGCGTAACGGAGACTTTCTTCAGCCTTCACTAGATATTCATGCCCCCGATGTCGCTCGCCGATATTCCACAACGCAACCCCAACTTCGTAAAGACTTTCGGTGTATAGTTCCCTGATGTGCCCTGAGGCGGTGCATTGAAGCGGTTCGAGGCCGACCACGGCGCGCTGACCAATGCTGATCGCTTCTCGCGAGTTGCCGCGGTATTGAGCAAACTTCGACCCGGCGACATCGACCCACACCTGAAGAGGGTCCGACACCGGTGAAGCGTTTTCGCCCAGCTGTCGAGCAACGAACATCTTCATCTCGTTAAACGCGGACTCGGCTCGTTTGACGTTTCCAAATGCCAGCGATACGAGAGCCTTGCGGCTCAGCGCTTCGACCTTCTGCTCGGCCGAAGCAGCGGCGAGAATCAACGCGTCGGTATGTCGGAGTGCCGCGGCGACGTCACCAGAATCAACGTGGCGACTCGTTAGGTCGGCGAGGGATCGAAATTCATCTAGCTCGGCGAGGTAATCGAGGACCGGCGGATCATCGTGCTCCCAGATGAAGCGAGCCACGCGCCGGCAGATATTGGCCCGTTCACGATAACAATGATAATATGAAATTCCAAGCGATTCGGCGACTTCTCGAATCGGCCGTTGGCCGAGACACTGCAAGGTGATGATCGAGTGCTGACGCAGCGCTCGTTCGCGTCTTCCAGCGCCGAGGTCAGCATCTCTGCATTTGTCGGCACCTTGACGAACAAGTTCGTGGATTCGATTTAGGATCGCGCGGTCGCGCTCGCGACCCGGGACTGCAATGGAGGGATTGTCAAAGAGGCGCTGGACGATCGGGTTTCGGCTCAGAGCCCGGCCGTCGTGCAAATGCCGAAACAGGTGTTTCACGGCTTTTTCGAACGGCGCGGTCACCTCCACGACAATGAAATCCCAACCTTCTTTCTGAGAATCTGTGATTGCGCAGTTCTGCAGGGCTTCCCGGACTCCGCCGCGTCTCTAGCGCAGCGCCAGGCCCCGTCTCAAAGATCAAAAGAGACTGGGGTCAACGCCCACAGGCGGGAGGCGGGGAGGCATTCTAGCGCGGGGAAGACTCGCGCAGAGGAGGCCGCCATAGCGATATGCCACGTGCAAATCCCGCTGCTTCGTTCGAGGCCGCCGTACGTCATCTCTTTCGTCATTTGGATGACGCTAGGGAGCTTAAGCGTAATCCTCTAGTGCAACAAAGTGCACTCAGCGTTATTCGAGCGAGGATCCGGGCCGGGGCGAAGGATTACTTCGACTCCGCCGGGCCCGACGAGCGAGTGCAGGCCCAAAGACGGCTTGCCATCTTGGATGGTTGCCTCCAAGGGCGGTCGGTTAAGGAACTGGCGACGCAGTTACAAATGTCGCTGAGGCAATGTTATCGCGAGCGCTCGTTAATCTATCGCTACGTCGCTGAGTCTTTGCGGCGCGATGAGTTCAAGGCCGAGCGGCCCGTCGCGCATTTTGGGAGCGTCTTTGAGATAGAAATGGAGAGGGCGGCGGCCCGCGCCGCAAACGGCGACTATCTTCTCGCAATGCGCGAATATCAAGCCTTCATCGATGAAGGCAGCGTTTGTCAAAAACTTCAGGCACTGATTAGCCGTGCCGAACTCGAACTGGAGCTGGGAGCCCTAAGGTCGGCCGAGTCATCATTGACCGCTCTATCGACGTGCTTCGCGCAAGCCGACGATCTTCCAACTATTGAAACCAAGGCGTCAGTGGTCTACATGCAATTCCTCGAGGCAAAACTCGCCTGGGAGAGGGGATCATTTGGCGAAGCCTCACGCCGGCTCTCTTTGGCGAGGGGCGCTTCCGCTGACTTCGGAGCCGACCCCACGGAGCGCCTCAGAGGTCTTTATAGCGACATTGCAATCGAATCCGCAAATCGAGCGTTCGATTTAGGCGATTTTGAGGCCACCAAAGCGTTCCTCGCGGCTGCCAGAGAGAGTAGCGACACGCTTTCGGGGCCGCCTCAAAGGACGGCTAATGCTTTGCTGATGGAGGGGACGCTGAGTTTTGTCAACATGCGTCCGGGCGCGGATATTCCGCTTCAAGACCCGATAGCGTTGGCAAGCCGAGCCCATTCCGTTGCCCTGCAGTGCGGGTCCATAAAGTGGCGTTTGAGAGCGGAAATGTTTCTTACCGCGTTACAGCGAGCGACGGTTAACGTGATGCAGCGGGGCGAGCTAATTCTCTCCCTCGCAAAAAGCCTCCACAATCCGCGACTATTTGCCATGTTATCGCTCGAGCTGGCAGATATGCTTTTGGAAACGCCTTCTTGGCGGCAGGCCGACCGATTGATGCGCGTTACTCTGCCACGCGAGAGCTTTTATGCCGGCAGTTTCAGTATGCTCAAAGCCGTATATCGGCTAAAAGCACGGGCTGTTCCCGCTGCCAAGAAACACGCGCAAGTTGCTCATGCGATCGCACAACGAGCCGCGGCCCCTAGATTTCAGGCCTCGACGCTGCGTCTTCTGGGATGCTCGTCATACATGTTAGGGCAACGCGATCAGGCGGCGGATTACATTAGCTCCGCCGTGCCGCTCGCCGAGCAATACGGTAGTGCGCCGGCACGTCTGAAAACGTTTCGGACCGCCGCGCTGATTACGGGCAAACGCAAGTACGCGCGGGAAGCGGAGCGTCTCGCATCGGCCATGCAATAGCGAGCGACTTTTTGCCAGAATGCGCCGGTTTGCCAAATGCATTCACTTTTTCGCAGGCCATGGTTAAGATGGTCAGGAGATCGCATTTGCGTTAGCGTTGCGCGGATTGGAGAAATCGTGACTATAGTCATCCGGATCGTGTTGATTTCGTGCGCGGTTGTTGCGGCCGGCTGTAGCGGCAACGCGATTAATCGAGCTTTGCCAAGCGGAGTGCCTTCGAGTACGAGGACGCAGTTCGCCGACGCGAACCGGACGGCGTCGCCGGCGTTCGAGCACCTCTTTAGCTTCAACGATGTCGACGGCGCCCAGCCTGAAGGCGGCCTCGTAGAGTTGGGCGGCGCATTATACGGCACGACGCAACTGGGCGGCAACAGCGGGTGCTTTGGCGGCTATAGCACACCGGGTTGCGGAACCGTCTTTAAAGTGACGACCGGCGGCAAAGAAGTTGCGATTTATAGCTTCAAGGGCGAGCCTGACGGGGCAATATCCTGGGCGCCTCTCATAAGCGTCAACGGTGAGCTATTTGGCACGACGATAAGGGGCGGGAACAGTCCGTGCGACGCCAGCGACAACGTGCCGGGTTGCGGGACGGTTTTCGAAATTACGCCGTCGGGTGGGGAGACGGTACTTCACAGTTTTCAGGGTGGCAGCGACGGCGCGACGCCGTCATTTTGGTGCCCCCTTGTCTTCGTGAAAGGCGCTCTTTACGGAGTCACCGAGCAAGGCGGCGCAAATGGCGCCGGCACCGTCTTCAAAGTAACGATGTCGGGTAAGGAAAGCATTCTTTACAGCTTCAAGGCCCAATCTTCCGAATCGGATCCACGCAGCATCCTCTTTAGTAACGGAGCCTTCTACGGCGTCTCATTTGGCCAGGGAAGAACGTACAGCCCGAACTATGGCAGCGTCTTCCGAGTCACCATGTCGGGTAAGGAAAAAATAATCCACAGTTTTAAGGGTTCACCAGATGGAGCGAATCCAACCGGTCAGCTGGTCGTATTAGGAGAAACGCTCTACGGCGTCACGACCAGCGGCGGCACAGGTAACTGCTATCCGTACGGGTGCGGAACCGTCTTTGGCGTGACGGCGGGCGGCAAGGAAAGCGTCTTACATCGGTTCGACCCTCGAAAGGCCGACGGTGTCTTGCCGTATTCGGGTCTCGTTTTGCTGCACGGCGCTCTCTACGGTACGACCGTCTCCGGAGAGAAGAAGGACGATAACGGAGGCATCGTTTTCAAAATGACTGCGTCGGGAACGGAGACGATACTCCATTACTTCGGATTGTACGATAAGGACGGCACGTTTCCAGACGGAGGCGTGACGCCGATCGGCAACACGCTCTACGGCACTACGAGTTACGGCGGGAAGGTTAAGTCCGGCCACAAGTTCGGATACGGAACCATCTTTAAGCTCTCTATTGCCAACTAAAGACGACGAGTCCGTTGCCGGTCGCCTGTTTCCAACCGCGCCACGTTCGAAACTTGATCGCGCTGGGCTCAATATAGGAAGATCCGCCTCCGCCTCCACCGCCGGCCGAACCGCCGGAGTAGCTGGCGCCGCCGCCACCGCCACCCCCGCCGCCGTCTCCGCCACCGCCGCCGGCGCCTCCATATCCAATATAACTAGAGCCGCTGCCGCCTTCGCCGCCGCTGCCGCCAAGGCCGAGCAATCCGGTGCCTCCGAGGTGCCCGACGCTGCCATACGAGCCAAAACCACCGCTACCACCGGCGCCGCCGCTAGTTTGGGTTCCACCACCGCCGCCGGCGCCGTCGTAATAACCACCCGACCCGCCCGCACCGCCGGTACTCCCACCTCCGCTGCCGCCACCTGGGCCGTAGTTGGATGCGCCTGCGCCGCCGCCACCACCGACGACTAGAATTCGATTCGTCAAAGAATCTCCGTTCTGTCGCACGTCGGCGGCACCGCCGCCACCATAGCCTGCGCAGTACCTGCACGATGGTTGGCTCACGCCACTAGCGCCGCCATTGAAGCCGCCGTTGCTTCCGGAGCCCGCGCCGCCAACGAAGACGTACAACTTCTCTCCCGGCTTCACGGGAACGATCGCAAAAACGCGTCCGCCGCGACCGCCGCGGCCACCGGTCGAGCGGCCCGAACCAGCTCCGCCCGCGCCCCGTGCAACGACCGTGATGTGCGTCACGCCCGTCGGTACGGTGAAAGCCTGCTTCGTGCCGGTGAAATAAAACGTGTGGTGATGCGAAAGAGTCTGCGGTAGTCCCTCGACCGCCGGCACCGATCCGTCTCCAGAGCGACCTCCACAGGCCGACAAAAATGCCGCGGCCGCGCCGATGCTCAAAGCATAGCGGGCAAAGCGAACCACTCTCATGTGTGCCTCCGATCGCGTCGATTGTCGGTTAGGACGTTCGCCGCCCGGGCCCCTATTCCGTCGGCTGGCCCGCTACGAGCGCAATGTTGCGGGCGTGACGCCGGTAAGGCGTTTCATGCAGCGCGCCATGTGGCTCTGGTCGGCGAAACCGGCCTGCAAGGCGACGTCGCTCAGCGCAAGGCCATCGCGCACGATCAGATCGGTCGCGTACTCGACGCGGGTTCGGATAACGTATTGGTGGACCGGCGTGCCCGCGGTTCGTTTGAAGACGACGCGAAAGTGCGACGGGCTCATATCGACGAGTTCCGCGAGTTTCGCCAGCGAAAGCTCATCGCTTAGGTGCTCGTGGATGTAGTCGACGACGCGCTGCAGACGGCGGCGCGAAAAACGTCGGTCGCAGCGTGCCGCTCCCGCGGGAGCGTACGCGCGCAACAGATGCGAGGCGAGCGCTAGACCGAGGCTTTCGCCGTAAAGGCGTCCCAGCGGTTCGGAGGTCTCGAGCTCGGCCTTCACCGCCCAGCCGATATGTTCGATCCGCGGATCGCGAACGTGCAACTGCGGGGCGACGGCGACCCGATCGAGATTCACGCCCATCGCTTCGGCGGCGGAGTGCATCAGCAGTGGGCCGAGATACATCGAGAGCTTGACCGTCGGCGACTCCGTTTCCCAGATGCGCGGCACGCCGGGCGGAACGATTTTGACGTCGCCGGGAACTTGCAGGCGTCGCAGGGTTTTACCGTCGCAGCGGCTCGTAACCAAGAGCGGTCGCCCGACCTGCATGCTGACGTTGTGGCGTACATATTGGTCCTTGGAGAAGCCGGCCGATGCCTCGTAAAGAATCGCTTCGAAGCCGTTCCAATGACGATCTTTGCTCGACGCGCGCGCGCGAAAAAGCATCTCGCGATCCTCGTGTTGTGCCCACGCGCGCTCTTGCCACATATCGAGGACCGAATAACGCGGCGGGGCGGCCGATCGTGACCGCCCCGCCAGCATTCTTACGGGGTCAAGAGACGGCTGCGGATCATCCGGCGTAGAGCGTCGGGCAAGCGCGGGCGACGTACCGGCGCACCCGCATGTTTGCCGGCCATACCGCCTGCCGGGGTCGCCATAAAGGCGGGCGATTCGCTGCCGCAAGCGCCGCTGGTGAGGACGCAAGCGCCCCCGGCGATCGCGCCGCTATCGTTGATATCGTTGGCGAAGATCAGATAGAGCGGCGAACTCGGCGGGATCAGCGTGTTGAGATCGGTCATCGTGCCGTTCTGCCAGATGAACGCGCGAGCGCTCGAGGGTGAGAACGATTCGCCGACCACCGTTCCTGCGTCGTTGATGCCGAGCGCTTCGCTATTCGTATCGCCGGGGAGCGTGCCGAGATTCTGCATTCCCCCGCTCTTCGTCCAGAGAAACGCGACCGGATTCGGCGTGCCGTCTTGGTCGCCGGGCAAATCGGCGAATCCGACGACGACGCCGTGATTGTTGATCGCCATCGGCGTATTCCACGCAACGCCGCCCAGACTTCCGAGTCGATGCACGCGTCCGTTCTCCCAGATCACCGCGTGGCGAGCGGTGAAACGTCCCACGGCTTGATCGCACTTTCCGGAGATGCCGACGATCTGTCCGCGATCGTTGATCTCCGTTGCCGCGCCGTCGAGATCGCCTGGATAAGGCGGCAGCTCGCGAATCTTCGTTCGTCCCGACGGGTCGTAGACGACCGCTTCGAATCCGAGCACTTGGGGGCTCGTGCACGTGCGATCGTGCTTGCGCGTCTCGGCCCAGCCGACGACCTTTCCGGCATTGTTGGCGCCGGCAGCGAAGCCGTTGTTGCCGCCGAGGGTCGGAAGCTGCAGCATGTGTCCGCGGTGCCACGCGAACCCGCGGCAGATGTGGCCGCTCGGCGGCGGTGGGAAGAAGGCAGCCGCGCACGACCAGATCTCGCCGAGCTGTTGCGGCGCGCTGGTTTCGGAGATGCCGCTGATGAGGCCATAGTCGTTCTTGACGGGCCACTCAACGGCGCTGTTCGGGCCGCCGAGCGTGCCGAGATCTGCGGGACCGCTCCCGTTTTGCCAGAGCGCGGCGTGAATGTAAGGGCTCGAAGTTAGGGTTGAGAGACCGGTCACCCAGCCCGGATTATTGATGCTGCTGCCGGCGGCAAACGAACCACCGAGCGGCTGGAGTTGCGTAACCGTGTATTGCGGTGACGATTGCTGGGAGTTCGCGGGGGGCACCGCGCCCGCTCCGGGCGGCCCTCCGCCCACCGCCGATTGGCACCCGGCCAGAATCGTCAGCGCCAACGTACAAGCTGCAATGCGAAATTTCATCGGACTCCTCCATTGACGAGTATGGGAGGAGCGTAGCAGCGGTTGGTGGTGCCGTCGCCCACGTTCCGACGCTTCGGAGTACAAACGGACGGAGTTCGGCTAAGGCGACGATAAGTACGGTATTCCGATGCCGGTCGTGGATAGAGTTTCATGCGGGCTCGCCGCGCTGCTGCTCGCAACGATGGCGGCTCTTCAAGTGAGCTCGGTCATGCAGGAGTCGCAGACCTACGATGAGGCGGTCTATATTTCGGCCGGATATTCGTATTGGAAGACCGGCGACTTCCGGCTTAATCCGGAGCATCCGCCCCTAGCAAAGCTCCTCGTTTCCGCACCGCTGCTCTTCAGTGGAGTTACGTTACCGCTGCGCGATCCCGCGTGGCAGAAGGCGGATCAATACGCGTTCGGCGCGCAGTTTCTCTATCACAATCGCATCTCGGCCGATGCGATTCTCTTGCGGGCTCGGTGCGTCACCATCGTGCTGACGGTGCTGTTCGGCCTCGCGGTGTTCTTTTGGGTGAAGCGACGAGCCGGTCCGGTTGCGGCGCTGGCCGCGCTCGGGCTCTTTGCGTTCGATCCGAACCTGCTCGCGCACGGGCGCTATGCCACCAACGATCTCGCGTTGGCGTTTTTCTTTTTTGCCGGCGTCGCTTTGTGGAACCGCGCGCTGCGGCGCGGAGAGCTTGCGGACTATGCTGTGGCGGGCGTGGCGATTGGCGCGGCGATGGCGACAAAACTGTCGGGCGTCGCGGTGATTCCGGTTGCGGTGTTGCTCTGCTTCGGAAGGCCGTTGAATGCGGGCGCGCTCGCGCGAGGTGCGTTGGTCGCGGGTGCGGCGGCGCTGGCGTTCGTTGCACTGTTATATCACGGGCAGCTGCATTACTATCGCGACGTCGTTACGGACTCACTGGGGCATGCGAGCGGCGGGCAGTTGGCCTATCTCTTCGGATCGACGTTTCGCCGCGGGCGATGGTATTTCTATCCGGCCGTCTTCGCGGTGAAGACGCCGGTGGGCGTGTTGCTGCTCGTCGCTGTCGTTGCGGCGGCGATTGTAGTGCGTCGATCGCTCGCGCGGGGGTCGCATGTGGTGCTCATCGCGGGGGCGGTGTACGGCGCGGCGTGTTTAGCGTCGCCGATTGACCTGGGCGTGCGGATTTTGCTGCCGGTCTACGTGTGTTTGTACGTCGTGCTGGCGTTGAATTTGCCGAGCAGCCGATGGCGATGGCCCGCCGTGGTTGCCCTCGCCGCGGTTGTCGCCGAGTCGGCAATGATCTATCCGAACTATCTCGCGTTCTTCAATGTGATTGCCGGCGGTCCGGCTCGAGGGCCGCGCTATCTCTTGGACTCGAATATCGACTGGGGACAGGATACGAAGCGGCTCGCCGCCTTTCTGCGCGCGAACCGCATTCCGAACGCCTGCACGGCCTATTTCGGAATGGCGTATCCGTTTTATTACGGCATCGTGCAGCGGCCGTGGGTGGGATACGTGAACGCCGGCAATCGCGAGAGCTTGAACTGCGTGCTTGCGGTGAGCGTCACATGGCTCTACGGGGGCCCGGCGATCGCCGGCGACACCTGGGGCTGGCTGCGAGCGCAACGTCCCGATGCGCGCGTCGGGTATTCGATCTACGTGTACGACTTCCGTAAGCATCCGACGCTGAATCGCTAGCTACCGGGCTGGCGCCCGCATCGGCTGGAGTTCCCGCGATGCAGGGTCGAGGCTGATGCATTCAGCGCTTGATGGCTACGGCCGAGTTTGCCGCGGGATACTACACAAGGGCCTCCAAACGTCCGGTTGGCCATGCGGTCGAGGTAATGCGTCGTCCGCATTATGCGGTAACGATCACCCGGGGAGAGGAGACGGAGCCACAAATTGTGCGCCCCCTCCGCGGCTGCGCCGGCCTTGCGGCTATGCTCGCTCAGCCGATCGGCAATGCAATTCCTCCGGCGTCGTAGGGCGTCCTTCGATCCTTGAGATTGTCACGGCGGGCGTGCCGTGAGCATTGGTGCGAGAGTTAGGGGTTCAACGCGAAGACCGTTCCTTGCTGGTAGGTTCCGCCATTTTTGGTCGTGCCGTAGAGGGTGCCATCCACCTCAATCAGCCCAGCGTACGGCAACTCTCCGTCAGGCTTCCCGGCGAAACTGTGCAGCACTTGCTCTGTGCCGCCCGTTGTGAGACTAAAGACCGTCCCGCAGCCGCCGCCGGAGTCGGGGCAATACGCACCTCCCTTTACAGTTGTACCGTAGAGCGTCCCGTTAACATCGATCAAGCCTGCATTAGGGCTCGAGCCGTCGGGGCTTCCGGCGAAGCTGTACAGTACTTTTTCTACCCCGCTGGTAGTGATGCTGTAAACCGTGCCTCCGTTGTTGTACGCGCCGCCATAGTATGTGGTGCCGTAAAGCGTCCCGTTTACGTCGATTAAACTCGCAAAGGGACGCTCGCCGTCAGGGCTGCCGGAAAAGCTGTAGAGCACTTTCTCCCTGCCGGTCGGAGTGATACGAAAGACCGCGCCTTTTTTGTGCGCCCCTCCCGTACTCGCCGTGCCGTAGAGCACGCCGCCCACATCAATTAAGCCTGCCTGGACCTCAGCGCCCCGACGTCCTCCGAAAAATTGCAACACTTTCTCCGTGCCGCCCGTCGTGAGACTAAAGAACGTTCCGCCGCCGGAGAAGGTCTTGCCGCCGATGGTTGTGGCGCCGTAGAGGTTACCCTTAAACGCGATCAGTGGTGCGTCGGGAGCGCCGCCATCGTGCTTTCTGGGACCGAAGGCGTGCAGCACGTGCTCTCTGCCGCTCGTCGTGATGCTAAAGACCGTTCCGCCGCCGGTGGTTTGACCGCCGCCCCATCTCGTCGTGCTGTAGAGCGTGCCATCCACGTCGATCAAGGCCGCGAGAGGTGTAGCTCCGTCGGACTGGCCGGCGAAACTGTGCAGCACCTTCTCCATACCGCCCGTTGTAACGCTGAAGACTGTTCCGTCAAAGTTCCCACTCGATGTGCAGGAGCGTGAAGTGTAGGCGCCTCCTGCGCTTGTCGTACCGTAGAGCGTGCCGCCCACGTCAATCAGGCTCGCGACGGGGCAGCCCCCGTCGGGAGGCGTACCAAAGCTATATACGACGTCGTAATTCGCACTATCGGGGCGTGCCACGAGCGCCCGGGCTTGCGGGGGAGCGCCCGGCGCGCCGATCGGCGGCTGCGATCCGCTGCAGCCCGCCAGCAATGTCGCAACGGCAAAGCCGCCCAACACATAGCGGCCGAAATCCAAGCTCTTCATCTACCTTGCTCCTCGCTGCGTGAACGGACCAGCGCCTAAGAACGTTCGGTGCTCAGCGCCCGGCCCCCGCGCGGCACCTAAGCGGCAAGGCAAAAGCGGCCTAGTTGGCTGCGCGATCGGCGCCGCTATGCTGCGCGGCTGCGGTGCTCGCTCAGCCAACGGTGCGGGCCGGGCGGCTTCAGTGGGAAACGAGGCTTAGAGTCACGGCGTGAGGTGCTGCAACATATTCGATTGTTCGTAGCGGCGAACCACCGCCTGGATAGTCGCATATTCCGATTACTCCCGAGGCAACGTCGGCGTTGATGACCCTATCCTTAGCCGTCCAAAACCACTCGACGTACTTGGTCCCGTAAAGGTGGGTCGTTCCAACAATTGTCGCTGCTGCCGAGGAAACGTGGACCTGGTAGACGGTATCGCCGAAGAGGCCGCCGACGGCAAGGTACTTACCGTCCCAGCGCATTCCGCTAAGAGGTTTAATGAACTTGTCTACTTTGAGGTTCTTAAAGCTCGAAGAACCGCGAGGCAACTCGCCAATTAACGGCGTGTGATGACGGTAGAAGTTGTTGGTAAAAAGGTTACCTTTTGGATCATATGTGCAGTTCTCCATAATTCCGCCGGAATTGAAAAACTCTTGTGGATGCCCCTTGGCCTTGCGGAAGATGAGAACGCCCGACGAATCTCCTTGTGTCGCGGCGAGATTGCCGGTGGTCGCGTCGACCGCACAGTCAGTCGGACTAAACGCAGAGCCATCCGTCAGCCGCTTTATCGGTTTATCGCCACCGTGCGCATATTCTACTATGTCGTGACCGACAAAATCGGTGATGAAAACGTTGCCTACGGAATCGGAACAGAGCCCTTCCGGTGAGAAGAACACATTTAGATTGCCAGCTATTATCCCCGAAGGATACTCAAAGACATAGACGCCGTCATTGTCCGTTGAGACGTACAGTAAATCTCCGCCCTTCGCTTCCGGCAGCATCCAGGATCCGCCGCGCTCAGTGTGCGCGGCGATCGCGCGGCTTAGCGGCATTGAGCCCGGCGCACCGATCGGCGGCTGCGATCCGCCGCAGGCTGCGAATACTGCCGCAACGACGCAAGTGCTTAACGCGTATCGAGCGGAAATGATCTGATCTCCTCGCATAGCTTTAGTCAGCCGCGCCCTTCTCTTCGAACCATTCAAACATGTCTCCGATCTTTGCAGCGACGTTCCAGAGCAGCGTCTGATCTTCCTGAATGCTAAAGGTCAGTTCGGGCAAGATCTCGCCGGTGCGTGGGCTGCGAAGCGTTATCGCCCAGAAGACGTGACCGAAGCGGTCCATCGTACAGTCCACGATGACGTTCGATTCCATGGACTCGAAGTGAGCCTCGCCCTGGAGCGTATTGTGCATGGCTGTCACCTGGTCTTTAAAGGCTGCAAAGTCGCCAAGCTGCGACTCAAAATCAAAAAGCACTTCAAAGCCGGGTGCAGCCGCCTCGGCTCGAAACAGATGCCAACCCTCCTCCGGTATTCCAATAGGCTTCAGGTACGTGATCAAAAGGCACACCGTGGGCTGTTGGCCGATCCGGAATCCATGCCAGTAGTCAGACTGGTTCATTTGGATGCTAGCGCCGCTCTCGGCAGAAGGCCTCAATTTAGGTTCTTTATGCATAGTGTTCGGATCGCCGCTTCAGCATTTGGATCAGGCAGTGCGTTTGCAGGTCGGATATACACGGCCATGTATCGCTCAGAGCCCCATGTGGTGCTGACGGCCTCCCATATTTGGCCGGGGTCGTTCGTTTGAAGCATAAGCACAGCCGCGTGATTGCCACAGATGGTGATGTCTTTCCATCCCGGCTGGCGGTGAGGAAGTGGGCTATCCGTGGCTTGGGCCATGATCGATTCGTTTGATCCGCCACCCTTGACCCACACCTCGCCGCCACCGGGCACAGCAGAATATACCCAGCCACTTGGAGCCCGAAATGCAAGATCTTGGGTAAACGTGCGAGTGCAGCCGATGCAAACAATCAAAACACAGAGCGCTGTTAGCATACGTCTAGCGCGGTCAATCGTTCGAGACATACTCCTCTCTTGCGCCCGGCCCGCCAATCGGCGGCTGCGATCCGCCGCACCCCACCAGCAATGCTAAGGCCGCGCTGTTTAGTGCGTAGGGGCTTAGAGCAAGGAGTTTCATCTAGTATGCTGCCTCCCGTTTAGCGGCTTGGCGTGAGGCTGACGGTGATGCCACCAAGCAGCCCTTTATTGAGAACGTGGTACAGTGCTTTCAACTTCCCACCACGAGGATAACGCCAAAGCCCAACGCTGCCGTTGTGCGGGCCTGCTGAGGTAATGATTGTGCCGGTCGGTAGCCAGAAATTATCGTCGGCCTGATGCCTTATACCGTGAAGGGTGACCGTGCCCACGACTGTAGCGTTTGAGCCAGATACAGTAACCCGATAAATTATGTCCGAGCCATGGGCGCCAACGGCTATATATTGCCCGTCCCATTGTATGTTGCCGACTCCATCAACTGCTTTATTTAGGTTCAGTATCTGTATCGCGCTCGAACCTTTCGGAAGCTCCGCCAGGATGTAGGGTGTGCTGGCGTTACGACCCCCTATAAAGAGATTTCCGCTTGCGTCGAAAGCACAAGAATAGTACGTCGTGACTTGCGGCGTACTATAGAATGCTGGCTCTCCGCTTGCATTGCGATACACGGCGATATTTCCGCCCCCTTGAGTGTACGTAGAAAGGTTTGCGACGGCCAAATCGCCCGAGTTAGGGTCCACACTGCACGCTCTTGGTAAATAGTTTTGGTCCGATAGCTGAGCTATGGTTTTCGTCCCTCCGTGCGCGTATTTGGAGATTGCTCCACGGTGGGGCATAAAGACATTTCCTTGCGAGTCGGAACAAAGGCCAACAAAGCCACTGGTTTCGTTAAAACTCTTAAGAAGTGACCCGTCGTCGTAGGACAGGATGTACGTCGCCGTTGGACCCATGACGTATATCAAATCGCCGCTTTTTGCCGCCTGCCGCGCGCCCGTGCGGCTTTGCGGCATCGCGCCTGGCGCGCCGATCGGCGGCTGCGATCCGCCGCAGCCTGCGAGGATTACCGCAGCAGCAAAGCCGCCTAGCAAATGGTGGCCGAAATCCAAGCTTTTCATTCCGCTTTGCTTGCCGCCCGGGAACGGATCAGCGGCTCGGCTCGACGCTGATGGTACTCGCGAAAAACCGATGGTAGCCCGATACGTGGCGGACGATTTGCGTCACACCGCCGCCTTCCGGATAGGCCCAGAGGCCAACGTACTTCTCACCTGACGAGCGGGTGCTGTCTCCGGCGGCAACTTGGCTGCCCTGAATCCACGAAAGACCGAGATTCTTTACGCCGTTTAAGGCGATCGTGCTGATGATTTGTGCCTTTGAGCCATTGATTTGAAGCACATCAATTGCCTTGGAGGCTAGGCTTTCAACGGTTATATGAGCGCCATCCCATTGAATCTGGCCCAATTCACCATCTAGCTTGAGTGAGATTGGCACGAACGTTCCGCGTCCAGCCGGAAGTTCCGCAAGGCGAGGCCCGCCCTGTGATATAGAGGTTCCTCCGACGAAGAGATTACCTGAAGCATCGTAGCCGCATTGCCCAATGACGAGACTAGAGTCTCCGTAGACTGTCGGAGTTGAGCTACCGGGTTTAAAGACCTCTACGGCAGATCCCCACGAGGGCGTATCCATTACCACAACAGCTAGATCGCCACTATTCGGGTCAACCGAACATTGGGTTGCCAAAATCCCCGTCGGCCGCACGGTGCGCGTAGGCGTACTGCCGCCGTGCGGATACTCAACAACTACCACCGGCCCTGGCGGTGATGCGCCAAAGGCGGTCACGAAAACGTCGCCGTTGGAGTCCGAACAGAGTCCTTCGTTCGATAATTGGGGGTCATCAATGCGTCCAACCTTTTTGCCGGCCATCTTAAAGATGCAAACACCGTTACAGCCGAAGGTGGAATAGACCAAGCTAGAACTAGACGCATCGCGAAGGCTACCTTCCGATATCGCCCCCGTCGGGCCGATCGGCGGCTGCGATCCGCCGCACCCAGCAAGCATTGCCGCGGCGACACCAATGCTTAAGGCGAAGCGGCCAAGATCCAAGCTCTCATACCTTGCTCCTCGATCCGTGAACGGACCAACCGGTGAGAATGTTCGGGCTTAGCCGGTTAGTTCCGTTGCGGCGACCAGGCCGCAATGACTCAAGCTGGCTCGACCCGGAGGGGGCCCGTAGTGATTCACTAAGCCGGTGTGGTTACCGTAACGATTGGCCCTCGCCATAACACGCGAGGGCCGCGTTCATCGACGTCACTTGCGCACTCTCGTTTGCGTGCCTGAGGGCTCAGTTCGGTAACCGCCGGCGCTGTTTGTGGGCGAGTTTAGGGCGCGAGAGAATAAACGGTGCCGTAGTTTGCCGTGCCGCCGCCCGACGGCGTCACGCCGTAAAGCTTGCCGTTGAGCACGGCGGGCCCCGCGTCTGCGATGCGCTCGCCGATCGCGCCGTCCTTCCCGCCCGCGAAGCTGTGGAGCACGCTTTCTCCGCCCGACGTCGTCACTTTGAAGATCGTCCCGAGCGAGTGCGATCCGCCGACGCACGTCGTTCCGTAGAGCGCGCCGTTCAGATACGCAAGGCTGGTGAAGTTGGGATACCCACCGTCGGGGTTGCCTTTAAAAGAGTGAAGGATCTTTTCGGAGCCCGAGGTCGTGATGCGGAAGACCGTTCCGGAGGTTCCCGTGCCATTTCCATACGCTCCGCCGTACGCGGTGGTACCGTAGAGCACGCCTTTGACCTCGGTCAGGTTACCCGTGGGGCCGTCGCCGTCGCTAAAAGCGCCGCCTTTGAAAGCATAGATGACCCTTAGAGACCCCTTCAGCGAGATCTTGAAGACGATTCCCGAATCGTACGGCGTGCCGCCCTGGACTGCCGTTCCGTATAACGCGCCGCCCACATAGGCGAGGCCGCCTTCCGGACCGTCGCCGGTCGATATGCTTTTGAAGGAGTACAGCACTGTTTCTTTGCCCGACGTCGTGATCTTAAAGACCGTTCCGCATCCTTCGTTACTCGCGCAGTTGCCGGTGCCGCCAAGCGATGTGGTTCCGTACAACGTTCCGTTCACGTCGACCAAACCGGCCCTCGGCCATTGACCATCCTTGCCGCCCGTAAACGAGTGAAGTACTTTTTCCTCACCGGAGGGACTGACGCGAAAGACCGATCCTAAAGAGTGTGTGCCTCCCTGGTAGGTCGTGCCGTAAAAGATCCCGCCTACCTCGACCAGAGGCCCGAACTGCGGGCCGCTATCGCCGGCCGAAACCTTTCCGAAGTTGTAGAGCGTTTTCTCCGCACCGCCCGCAGCGATTTTGAAGAACGTACCCAAACGCCCCGAGCCACCTTGCGGCGTCGCGCCGTAAAGGATGCCCTTATAGGCGATTAAGCCGGCCGAGGGATACGCTCCATCGGTGTTGTTGAAGTGGAAAATCGTCTTGTAACTTGAGGCTCCAGGCGGTTGGAGAGCCGCCCCGTCGGACGGCGCCGCGGGGAGCGGCGACGAGCTAAACGCGCGGGCGCAACCCGCTAGCGCAAAACAAAAGCCGAAAGCTATCAACCGCATATCGCAGCCTCCACCAGACCACCGCTACGACGCCGTGCGCTCCTCTGCCTTCCGACGGGGCATATAACGATCGCCGTCTCAGTCCTTATCGCCCTGCTGAAGCGTGTGCGGATCCCTTAGGAAATGATCGATCGAGTACTTCGAGCCAATCGTGGTAAATTTACGCGGCCTCTGACTATAGTTTAGGACGTCGCCGATGCTAGTTGCGCGCTCATCCGATGTGCCCAGCGATCCCAGGTTCCAGTTTTGCTCGATGTACTTGACAATGCTTCCGAACTCGTATTGTGTGTGAGCGATATATCCACCGCTGCCTCTCCCCGCTATGGCATACGGCGACACTAGAAGCATTGGTACGCGAAAGCCCAGTCCCCCGAAGTCGTCGGTAAACGGTGGCGCCGCGTTGTCGTAAAACCCGCCCCAGTCGTCCCAGACTACGATGACGACGCTCGACTTCCAATAGCTGCTCCTGCCGACGGCGTTCACGATGCTCGCGACCCATGAAGGTCCGTTGTCGCACTGACATGGCTGAGCAGGATGGTCCGAATTCCCGTCGGCCGGGATGACCCACGATACGGCGGGTAGTCTGTGCTTGGAAATGTCCGTAAATATGTTTGTTTCGGGCCAGGAAACGTTTGTGCCCCATTCGCTTCCGTATCGCACCGGATAAATCACGTCGAATGCATCAAGAAGGCTGCCGTTACAGTTTGGCTTAGTGCCTGAACAATCCGAGCTGGGAGTGCAGCCGGGCTGCGCCGTGTTGCTAAAGCACGGCGTATAGTACTTCCATGTAACGCCAGCGCCGTCCAACAATGTGGCAAGCGTGTTGTATCCCGCGTAGTCGTGGAACTGATTCGAGCACGGATACGGTCCATTCTGTTTCTCTACGCCGTAGATATTCAGAGTGTCTGTGACAACAGGTTTTGGAGCATCGCAACCCCACGGCCAATAGGTCGGATTGTCAACGAGTGTTACGGTATCCGCAGAGGGCGTCGCGCACCTTTTTATGCAGGTGCCTCCGCGGATGAGGTCCTGGTGTGCGGTAAAACTTCCGCTGCCTTGCGTTTGAAACATTTCATCAGCCAGCACCCACTGATTCGCGATGTCCCAGTACGGCTGGATGTCTGACTCTCGGACGTAATGGTAAGGCTTGTCGCCTGCCGGTATCCCGCTTCCGCACGCAGTATCAAGTTCAAGATTGAACCCGTCCATTTTCCCGTTATCATAGTCAGTGACGTACCCTGCGCGGCAGTGCTCCAGGTCATTACCGTTTACTAATGACTGGGAGGTAAGGGTCACCCAGCGGTCGGCGTAGCTGCTCCTCTGCTTAATCTTTTCTTTCCCTCGCCTAGCGCCGTGCGCGCCTGGAAATCGTGCGAAGAAGTTATCGAAGCTTCGATTCTCTTGGATCACGAGTACGACGTGTTTAATGGCCGAGGATGGTGCGCCGTTACGTCGGGCTGTGGTCTGCGGCATCGTGCCCGACGCGCCCATCGGCGGCTGCGATCCGCCACACCCAGCGAGCATTGCCGATGCCATACAGCTGCTGAGCGCATAGCGGACACAAGGTGAAAGCTTCATTCGCGCTGTCTCGCCTTTAGTGGCTTGGAGCGACGCTGACGGTGACGCCCCATATCGAGCGCCCACCAAAGCCTTTAATTTTGTTGTCAGGGTAACCGCCTCGAAAATAGTGCCACACCCCGAGGCTCTGATCGTTGACTCGGCCGTAACACTGTATGATGTTGGGCCCTTGTATCCAAAACTGCTGCCAAACCGTGCTTTGAGGGTGGCTTTTTAGATATATCTTGTTAACGATACTCGCTTGATTACCGGAAACGATTACGCGGTACACTGGCACCGGCTGTTTCTTGTAATTCTGACCGCCCACTGATAGATATTGTCCGTCCCATTGGACGACGTTCGCTTTTATATCCTGATTGAAGGCGACCGGGACGACCGAACTGCCTCCGCTCGGCAACTCCGCGAGGGCGTCCCTTCCAGAAGGCTCTTGGCCATAGTAACCTACGGAGAATAAATTGCCTCTGTCGTCGTAGCCGCCGTATTCCAAACCAAGGAAGCCTGCTGCCGTGTAGTTTGTCGGTGGATTTTGGGCGTTCGGGAAAACTGAAATATCATTACTCGTGCCGATAACGGCTAGGTTACCCGTGGTTGGGTCGATCGCGCAACCGACCGGAGCCCCATAGGGAACGATTAACGTGGCTATCGGCGTCGTGCCGCCGTGAGGGTACTCAATGACCTCGGGAGGCGATCCATTGACTATCCAGACGTTGCTCGCTTTGTCCACGCAAACGCCCACCGGTGAATCGAAGCTCGTGAGAGTGCCTACAAGCTTAGCTCGGGGATAGGTAAACACAAAGACTTCGTTGCTCAGATTGTCTGATGCGTAAAGTAAGTCATGACTCTTTGCCTCCCGCAGCATCCACGATCCACCGCGCTCGGCCTGCCTGGCGATCGCACGGCTTTGCGGCATCGAGCCCGGCGCACTGATCGGCGGCTGCGCTCCGCCGCACCCAGCTAGCATCGCCGCGACAGCAAAGCCGCCTAGCGCATGGCGACCGAAATCTAAGCTCTTCATCTGCCTTGCTCCTTGCTGCATAAACGGCCGGCGTTGCAATGCGCCACGTGCGGTGTCGACGGGTCGATTTAGATATTGGGGCAACGTCCGATTGCGCACTCGATTGCCACTATTTCTTTCTGAGAGACGAGACGGGGTCGCCAATGATCGTCGGAATCGCGAGGGAAGACGTACGCGTACTCTCCGTGCACTCCAATGAAGTTCCCGGGGCCGTAGATGATGAAAAGCACATACAGGGCGCCCTTCGGCAGGCGTTGTGCGTTCTTGAGGAGATTCCCATATGCAAGATGGGCTGCAGCATCTCGATCTAATGTTTTCGTTGAATTGATCACGACCAGAACCACGAGGCGCCCTAAGACGCGAGAGCGCATCACTCCCGCTGCAGTCGTTGGCGGATTGCTTCCAAAGCCAGTCCAGTCGGGTATGTTGTTGTACGGCACTAGATAGGCCTCACTCGCCGTTGCTTGAGCGAGAACCAACGATGCAAGAAGCGCCGTAATCGAAACGATGCGTAAGGCGTGTCGAAAAGTAAGAATTCTCACTCTCCCCTCCAAAGCCCGAAGGGACTGCTAAGCGCGGCAATATTCAGCGCGGCTGGGCTGAGTTCCGGTTAAAGCAGCCAGCTCGAAGAGCGAAAGCCGCCTCCGATCAGGGCTTCGCGGCGACGGCGCGGGCCGAAGGGCTCGAACGAGGCCCCGCAGTAGGTTGGAGCGTCTATGCGTGATTGTGCTGTCTGCGTCCGTCCACTGACGATAGCGGCTTCGTTACTTTTCGCCCTTGCGGCTTGCAAAGGCAATAACGGGATCGCTGGAGCGCCCGTGATGCCGCTTGCCGGGACGCAACACGACCAGGCATCCTTCCAACCACTTGCGGCCAAGGGCAAGATTAAGCACGTAGTCATCATCATTCAAGAAAACCGAAGCTTCAACAATCTCTTCTACGGCTATCCTGGCGCGTTAACTAAATCGTTCGGTCTCGACTCGGAGAACAATAAGATAACGCTTACACCAATCTCACTCAAGACCACCTGGGACATGCAGCACAACGGCCAGGGTTTCTTAGTGTCGTGCAACGGCACCGGAAAAGAGGTCCAAGGCACCGACTGCCGGATGAACGGTTTCGATAAAGAGTTATGTAGTCCCAAAGTCATCGGAACGCATTGTCCGAAAAGTAAGTACTTAGCATACTCCTACGTGCCGCACGCTGAGACGAAGCCTTACTTCGATATGGCGCACCAGTACGTCTTAGGCGACGAGATGTACGCGTCGGACTTCGATATCAGCAGCTTCATATCGCACCAATACATCATTGCGGGCGTCAACCCCAAGTCGTCGGTTGATTACCCCACAGCCGATTGGGGTTGCCCGGGCGGCCCCATCCAACTCGACAACATTGCGGTTCTCCTACCGGGTCGTGTATGGCTCAATAAACAGCATCAGTCGATCAAGACCGAACGCCCGTGTTGGAATCCAAATACGCTAGCCGATGAGCTTGACGCTGCAAAACTCTCCTGGGCGTTCTACGCGGTCCCGGTGGGCGCCGGCGTCGCTCCAAAATACACCTGTGGTCACGGCGGTGAAATTGGGCCGGACGGTAAGGGCAGCCGGGGATCGGGGATCTGGAGCGCCTACCAGGCCATCCAGCATATCTGCTACGGTCCGGATTGGGCGACCGATGTGGCGCCCTTCGCTCCACCGTCAAAGTTCTTGACCGACATGCAGAACGACGAACTCCGCGCCGTCACGTGGATTACGCCGACCGATGCGAACTCCGATCACGGCGGATCCGATTCCGCTGCCGGACCTTCGTGGGTTGCATCCGTCGTCAATGCGATCGGCCAATCGAAGTACTGGAGTTCTTGCGCGATCTTCATTTTTTGGGATGATCCCGGCGGCTGGTACGATCCCGAGCCACCGCAGTATTTGAAGGACAGCAATTACGACGGACTGGGTTACCGTCTGCCGCTGCTCATCATTTCACCCTACGCCAAACAAGGCTATGTCGACCACACGCATTACGAGCATGGCACCATTCTAAAGTTCGTAGAAAACCAGTTCGGTTTACCGCCGTTGGAGGACCCAAGCGACAAAGGCGCCAGCGACATACGCGCCAACGCGCCCTCGAATGCCTTCAACTTTAAGCAGGCTCCGCGCAAGTTCGTTCCGATTAAGGCGCCGCTAAACGCCGACTATTTCATTCACGAACGCCTTGATGGGCTGCCGCCTGATTCGGACTAAACTTCTATGATTTCTATTCGATTACCGAACGGATCGGATACATAGCAATGCGCTCGCCCATCAACGAGCTGTTGATCGGGAACGATGGCGACGTTATGTTGCGTCAATCGGTGTAGAAAAGCATCGTAATTCTCGCAGAGGAAGGCAGGGTGCGCTTTCATTGCCGGACGGAAGTTCGTATCGACGCCTAAGTGGACCGATGCCTCTCGGCTGCGGAACCACGCCCCGCCGCGCTTCGCTAGGTCAGGCGGCTTCGGTACTTCATCCATACCTAGTATATCGCGATAGAAATGACGCGCCTCATCCTCCTTACCTGGAGGCATTGCAAGCTGAACATGATGTATCGCACAAACCGTCATCACTAAACATTACACAAGGGCTTTGGTAGCTCCGGTCAGCTCATACGACGAGGTAATGCGGCATTCGCTCGTGGCGGTATCGATGACCCTGGGATAGGAGACAAAGCCGCAAAGACGAGACACCCCCAAAGCCGGCCCGGCTGGCCGTATAGCTCAGCCGATCGGCGGCGTGGCCAGCTAAGCCCCGCTAAGCCCTCAAAGCGCTACGCGATCGTTGCGGCGCAGCTGCGGGAGCGGCGCGGGCGGCGGGAGTGTAGGCACGCCTAGCGGATAGATCGCAACACGTCGAGCCAGGTTAGGACCGCGCCAACGATAATTAGCGCGGTAGATGCAAGCCAAAATCGATACGGATCGTTACCCCACGACGGGACGATGAAGCGCAAATACCGAGTCCCGCGTCCTGTCACCCATAAGAGCAACACCACTCCGTACAGGAGCATTATCGGGCCGATTACCCCGGCAAGCACCTCGCTAGGATTCGACGCTGAGGTGGCGCACGATTCTAGGTGAGACATTTACCGTTGAGGCGCAGTAGTAGCAGGCATGAGCTTACCAACGTCGATCGTCGTGGCCGCCGCAATGCTCTGCGCTACGCAGCTAGCGACGGTTCTTATCGCCCTTGCTTGGGTTGCAGCCCGCCACCACCCGTAGCCGCTCGCAATATCAACCTCAAACCGGCATTGCGGTGGAGGGAGTGGTGCCTGGCTAAGCCCTCAGGGCGCTAGACGGATCGTTGCCGGCGGTGCAACTGCGGGCGCGGCGCGGGCGGGGCCATTTTGAGTTTTGCTTTGATTCTCGCCACCATCGCAAGGTCATAAGGTATGCTAGGCCCACGACGCAGAGGAAGCCGATTCTCTAGTTCTTCGAGCGTCGGCAGCGTTGAGCGAATCTCTAACTCACTGATCATGACTAACGCCGTATGCATCAGATTGGAGTCCTCAGAGAGCACCCACTCAGCCACTACTTCGTCAGCCAGGAGCCGCTCTGCATCATCAAACTTTTCGTAAAGTTTGCGCATCGCTTTATTTTCTTCAAAAGGGACTTTACTCCGCAGGGCTTCCGCACGTACCTCATCTCGGTACGACCGCATGTGCTCTCGAAACTCTTGTATATTCACAGTTACGGCATCGCGCCCGGCACGCCACTCGGCGGCTGCAATCCGCCGCACCCGGCCAGCATTGCCACGCCCACGCCCATGCTTAGGACGAAGCGGCCAAAATCCAAGCTCTTCACCTGAATTGCTCCTCGTCGGAAGTACCGAACAACGGAAGAGAACGAGTTTTGGGTCACTATTAGGGCTCGCGCGAGCCTTTCGGGCTGACGCTCACCGTTATGCCGCCGAGTTCTCCCTTCGAAAGGACGGCATACTTGACATATGGTTTTCCGCCGCGGGGATATTTCCAGATGCCGACGCTACCCCGGTGAGGATTGGCAGCGGTCAAAACGCTGCTACCCTGTAGCCAAAAGGTAAAGTTCGGAGTCTTTAACGTTTCGAGCGTAACAGCGCTCACGATGGTCGCCGAGGAACCGGCAACCTTTACGCGATAGATATGTCGCGCTCCGTAGGCGCCGACAGCCACGTATCGCCCGTCCCATTGCACCGACCCAGGAGACTTTACAGGTTCGCTAAGGGCGTATTCTTGAAACGTGCTAGACCCGACAGGCAACTCTGCGAAGATGAAGGGAGTGCTGGCGTTGCTGCCATCTAAGAATAGATTACCCGAATTGTCGTAGCCGCAAGAAAAGTAGCTTGTTATGTTCGGGTCGTTATAGAACGTCGGGCTGCCACTAGACTTTTTAAAAACGGCGATGCTCCCAAGTTTAGAGCCGCTGCCGCTATCAATGTTCGCCACGGCGAGATTACCGGTTACCGGGTCTACGCTGCAACCCAGAGGACGAAAGTTCCCATCGCCAAGCTCCGCGCTTGGACTTGTGTCCCCGTGAGCAAATTCTAAAATCTTAGTAACATTAGGCATGAAGACATTGCCTTTTTTATCTGAACACAACCCACCGTACCCGGCCGTCTCATTGAAGCTATTGATAACGGCCCCCGTGTCATAGTTCAGGATATACGTCACTCCCGCGCCGCCGACGTAAATCAGGTTGCCGCCCTCGGCCGCATGCCGCAGGCCCACATCGTTTAGCGGGACCGCGCCCGGCGCGCCGATCGTCGGCTGCGATCCGCCGCACCCTACCAGCATTGCCGCAGCGACGCCTATGCTTAGGGCGAAGCGGCCAAAATCAAAGCTCTTCATTGACATTGCTACTTCGATCCCGCCGTACTCGCGCGGCTTAGTGGCTCGACCCCGCGCTTACTGTTACGCCGAATAGGTGTGCATGAGCTCGCGCCGTGTGGGTCAGGGTCGGCTTGCCACCCGCGGGATATGACCAGATCCCGACCTTTTCGTTGTAAGTCTTGGTCCCTGGAGTGGCGACAATGGCGTTGCCTTCAATCCAGGACTGAGAGTCGCTGCGGAATCCGAGCCCTTTAAGGCGCGTCTTGCTGATGACTTTTGCCGTGGAACCCGAGATTCTTAGCCGATAAACGGTGGCCGCGTTCCTCGTTGCAAGCGTGATGTATTTGCCGTCCCATTGAATTTGGCCAAACGAGTCATTCGTGTGCACGGCTAAATCGGTGAATGTACTGCTTCCGCTAGGCAGTTCTGCAAAATGGCTTGTTCCCAAGCCGTCGACAAAAAGGTTGCCTTTGTTATCGTATCCGCAAAACAGTAGCCTCAACATGTTCTGGTCGGAGTAGACCGTTGGGCTTCCTTGTGCTTTTTGGAAGATCGCGATGTCGCCGGAGTAGTCACCAACTTGGACATTTGCTACTGCGAGGTTCCCCGTCGTCGAGTCTACGGAGCATCCATAGGCTTTCGCATTGGCAACGTCTTGAAGCGTCGCAATTGGCTGAGAACCACCGTGCGCGTACTCCAGGATCTGGTCGCCTATCGGTACGAAAACATTGCCTTGACTATCAGAACACAGCGTACCCGGTAGTGGAAATTCCTGAAGAACTCCAACCGGATTGCCTTGCGGATAGGTGAAGACATAGATGAGGCCGCTAATGTCAGCGGCGTACAGAAGATCGCCCCCCGACGAGACAGCTGGGCGCATCCACGATCCGCCGTGTTCGGCACGCGTGGCGATCGCTGGGCTTTGCGCCAGCGCGCCCGCCGCGCCAGCGGGCGGCTGCGATCCGCCGCAGGCTGCCAGCATTGCCACGCCCACGCCCATGCTTAGGGCGAAGCGGCCAAAATCCAAGCTCTTCATGCCTTACTCCTCGATCCGTGAACGGACCAACCGGTGAGAATGTTCGGGCTCAGCCCGGTTAGTTCCGTCGCAGGACCTGGTTGCAAGGACCCAAGCAGCCCCGGGACCCCGGGCTCTGTAGCCATGGAGCCGATCGGCGGCGGATTTCAGGCCGATGCGCCCTTCTTGTTCAGCGCGTCGTTTCGATCAACAAGCCTTAGGCACAAGCTGGCAAGGGCCAAAATCTCCGCAACTTCGACAATATCCTCGATCCCCGAATCGCGATGCCCCGAGGCGTTCCTGTATCGTTTAAACGCACCAACCATTAGCGCTTGTTCGCCGCGCTGCTCTTGCTCGTCCAGCGTCACATTGGCGAGTGGGCCAAGTTTCGGCTTAAAGGCGGTGTCGATCATTCCGGAGCCGTGAGAGTGTGTAGGTAGACCGCTGGCCTTTCTGACGCGAACCTCAACCTCTTTAAACGCCTGGTAGATCGCGGTATCAAATTCGCCGCTCATGAAGTTCTTCAAGGAAGCCTTCAACAGAGCTGGATGGAGAAGAGAGGGATCGAGGTAACTTTGACGCGCGGCTTCCCGGAACTGTACTGTGTCATTGATCGAGACAGCACGTCGCGAGAGCGTAAGGGCATCCGCCTGAAATAATCCTTGCGTCACTCGCGCTACGAGAAAACCGTGAACCTCCAGCCAGTTCATGGCCTCCGCGACCGCCAGCTCGATCTCTCCTTGCTTTGCAGCGGGACCATATTCCATGGCGGCGCCGTTCGCGATGCCATTTGTGGTCACCATCGAGTTATTTCGCAAACCTTCACGGCACGCGCGTAGACATGGCCAAGCTACGGAAATCGTGTCGGCATCGATAAGCGCCTGCGCATTCGGGAACTCTTGCTTGAAGTTGGTCACCGCGGACGAGCTTCGACTGAAAAACGCAGCTTACTGCGCTAGCGTTATCAGCCTTCTCCAATGTCTCTTGTGTGGGACGAGCAGCCCACTGCGCACCTTCGAGCCGTGAGAGATGCTCGCGCCCATGGCCTCGGCGATCACGCGCACCGGCACACCCTGCAGCCGCGGCAGAATATCGCGCCGGAAGTCCACGCCGTTGAGGCTGCCGTCGTCGCGCCATGCTACAACGGCTTTGCGCTGCTGCGAGGCGGTCGAGGCACGGCGGCGCCGGGCTTCGGGCGTCGAGGTCGGATCATGACCGGCCGCGCGCATGCTGGCGATTTTCGCCGGTCCCGCCGCTCGGAAGGCCGGGTTCGTTTCGCGCTGTGCCTCGTCGCGCCGATCGGGCAGGCATTGATCGCAGAATAATCGTTTTCGCACCGCGAGCTTGGCGCCGCAGCCGCGGCAGGCATTCCGGGCCGTAGCGATCGGCACCGAGCGAGCAGCTTTCGGCACAACGGGCGCCGCAATCGGCCGCAGGCGCACCGATACTCGGGCGCGCTCCGCCGCGGGTTTCGGCCCGATCGGCGCCGCGACGCCCAGGCCGCTCTTTGCCAGGCGCGCCACGTGCCGCGCAACGGCCTCGGCGTACGGTGCGACCAGCTTGGCCCACGTCGCCATGGTCGATGCGAGTTCTTGTGCGAACGACGATGCGAGGCGGCACGCACCCTCGCGCGTCTCTGCAAAGTCGCGGCCCGAGAACGTGCGCGTGCGCGCGATGTTCAGCACGAACGCATCGACGTGCGGCCGTACCGGCTCCATGACATCCGCTGCGAGGCTTTGGCGGTTTGCTTCGTCTGCGTGGAAGAGCGCGAGGCCGGGATCGAGCCCGCGCGCGATCAATGCAACGCGCGTCTCCACCTCAAGCAACGTGTAGAGGTAGTTCAGGATCGCGTTGCATGGATTGGCTGCATTGCGAGGTGCGAGCGTCAACGGCGAGCGCCGTACACCGAACGCGCGCCAATGATCAGGTACGCTATCGCGCCGTGCAAACTCCATCGGCACGTCGGCCCATGCATCCCAGTATGTCTCCGCGGCCTTCGCTTCGGCAATCAGCACCCGATCGATGCGGTCGGTACGATCGAGGAGTGCGAGGGCCTCGCGCACGGCGCCCGCACCATGCAGCCCGAACGAATCCAGCACGGCGAGCTGCCCTTTGAGCTTGGCTTCGAGCAGCTCGCGCGCGATCGCAAGCCGGTGCTCAGTATGCGGAAGCAGCGCCTGCGCTCGGCGCAGCCGCGCATCATCCAAGCCGCCGATCGAAGCCGTCAAGATCGAGGCGTCGTAATCCAGCTGAATGAAAGCGGCCTTCGCATCGTGCAGCCAGCGCAGGGCTTCGAGCGTCACGTAGCCGGTCTGTGCGAGGACGACAAGCCGCTTAATCCGGCTCGTCGCCTTGGCGAAGCACCCCGCGCGACGATGCCGGCCGATCCCGTCGCTGACGGCCAAGTGTCGGCGATCGACGCCAACCTTGATCCCGTAGCCGCTGAGCATGACGATGCCGCTACGGACGGGCACGGCGCTGGGCCGTGTGGTAGAGTCGTCGTGCATTCTGGACTATACCTCCGGAGTGCGAGGCTCCCGGTCCGCCACTAACGGGCCGGGGGCATCTTCGAGTAAGTTCAGTTCGGCATTTGAAAGATGCTAACGTCGGGCAAAGCTGCGCGGCGCAGCTGTGGCAGCCGAATCTCCGGCGTCATCTTGTCGATAGAAACACCCGCAAGTCCGAAGTACTCCAGACTAGCAAGGCGCGCATAATGCGTGTATCCTTGGCAGATCGCGTCGGCCCATGCCAGCATAAACTCGGCGGCTATGATGCGCCTGCCGTCCGTTGAAAGACGTGTATCCCGCAATGACTCGTCGGCGCGGGCGATGCTCGCGATCAGTGGGGCTTTTGCGACCTGCAAGGCCGCGTCGGCCATCGGCGTAATGGCTTCGAGCAGGTGAACGGTGTACATATCAACACCCTGCTTCCAGATATCACCGCGACGCGGAAAGCCGCAGATCACAACGAGGATTGCGGCGGCCATGGGCTTCGGCACCACGTACGCCCATTGTTCGGAAGGATCCGCCGCTTCCTCAAGCATCCGCAGCACGTCGTCGGGGATATTTTCCGCGCCTTTCGGGGTGCTGTTTGCACGCGGCAACCGCACTTGCGTGATCTCTCCAGCTATGTACCGCTTTGCAAAGTAGCTGCTTTCCAAAGCAGCCCATACGACCTGACCGTTGAGCCACGTTACGCCCAGCGAGCGAAAGCTGAGACGGGCGCCGTCCCGTTCAAAGGCCTTGTCTTCGTCCAACCATTGCCACCCGAGTTGAACGAGGGCTGCTAGCGCCTCTAACACATCGCGGTAATAGCCTGCCGACGCAAAGGCGCTCAACCACGAGAGACCGAGTTCACCGCAGATGATCCGCAAAGTTGGCGGCGAGGGCAGCATGACGTGTTTCGGCCGGCCCATGGCGTCGCGGATGACCGTCTCGTACGCCTTGATCCGTGCGGTGGTCGTGTCGGCCGCCCGCGTCTTCCAGATCGCCCGCGCCAGCTGTTTACGGGAGACCCCACGCTGTTCGCGCTCCGATTTGAGCCAGGCCGCAAAGGACGCCCGCTGCCGAAGCCCCGCGTAGCTGGGGGACCTGGGGCTGCGAGCGGGCACATCCGAGTACGGCGCCTGGGGTACACTTGCCACGCTTTAAGTGTTCTCTAGCGGGCATTCGACCTTCCTGGTAATCTTGATTCACTCACTACTTCGAGTGACCACCGGAGGGTACGGATTACGTGTTGCGGCTACGATTATGGCGCCTGTCCGAGGGCCTAACGCAGGCCGAGGCCGCGCGCCGCCTCGGGATGAGCCACCTAACCCTGGGCTACCTCGAAAGCGGCCGGCTGCGGCCGGGGGAGCGCGATCTGGAGCGCCTGCGAGCCGTCTTCGGCGACCAGGCTGGCCGGATGTTCGAGCGCGTCGGCCATGACGTGGGGGAGGCGGCGCGGTGAACCTCCCCGTCACGCAGCTGCCGATCGGCGGCATCGAGATAGACGATTCGCTCCAACCGCGCTCCGACGGCTTGAGCGAGGATCACGTCCTCGCGCTCCTGGAGACGCCGGAAGACTGGCCGCCGATCATGGTCGCGCATGTCGATGGTGTAAACGTTCTCATCGACGGCTTCCACCGCTATGAAGCCGGCCGCCGCCTCGGCTACGAGTCGATCGCGGCCAAGATCTTCTACCCGGACCAGAACACCGATCTCTTTCGGATCGCGTTCTCGCTCAATATCCAACACGGCCGGCCGCTCACCCGACGCGATCGCAACGCGTACGCCGCGCATGTGCTACAGCGGCATCCCGAACTTTCCGATCGCGAAATCGGCCGACGGTGCGGTCTTCACCATGAAACCGTTGGCGCAATCCGAAACCGGCGCGCCACATTTCGCGCCACCGAACACAAGCCCGGTGCGTTGCCCGGCGAGGTGGGGCTGCTCGATCCGATTCGGCGCGCAAAGGCAACGAGAGCACAAAAATCGATCGCGGGCTACGTCGCGCGCCTGGCGGTCGCGCTGGGCGATCCCTACGAGGCCGGCTCTTCCCTCGACCGATGGCCCGACGATCCAGCGGAAGTCGCGCAGGCGTGCGTCGCCGCGATGGGCATCAAACGCGCGCGAGAGACGCTGCACAACGTTGCCCTTGACGCACAGTTCATGCTCAACGTCGCTAAGTCGGCGCAAGTAATCCTTCGGGAGGCATCATGAAAACCAGCACACGAAAGCGCAAGACCGTCGTACAAGATGCCGCCGCGTTCGCATTCACGTTCAGCGGGGCTCGTTACGCGAACAAGAATGAACTGGTCGCTGGCAACGTCACGTTCACGATCGCCGCGGTGGAGCACGACCCGAACGGTGGCTTCACAGGCGAGAGTCGATGGAAGATTACGGTACGCCGCGACGATACCGGCGCCTTCGAGATCGTCACCTTGCCGAGCAATCCCAAGCGCGACGCGCAGATGCAGGCCGCAGCGGAGCATATCGCCGCAAAAGGCTCGATCGCCGGCGTCCGGCTCGCCAAGTCCGGTAATGCGTACTACTTCAGGGAGGCGCGGGGCACCTAATGCACGACACGACGGAGGACCGGCGATTGCAATCGTCCGGTCCCCAAGGATTTCACTACCATGGCAAAGCGTAAATCAAAGCCGAAAGCCGGTCAAGGCAAACGCACACCGCGCACGCCGCAGTCCACCATTGCGCGCGTCGTCACGACCATGCGGAGCGAAGGACTCTCGCTTCGAGGGGCAGCGGCCGAGGAAGGCATCAGCCCCGCAACGGTGCTGCGCAACGCGAAAGGAGCGCTGCGCAAGAACGCCCGCGGGCGGTACCGGGCCCGGGCGTCAGACCGGCTGCTCCGGCCGCTCGTAGTCCCGTCGTCCCAGGGCCTGGCGGAAATCGCCACCCGGGATTCCCGAGCGGCGACGATCGTGGGCGAGTACTGGAACGCGGTCAACCACTACCTGGAGACCGGCGATGAGACCAAGCTTGCGCGGTTCCGCGGCGTTACCATTACGGCCGCTCAGGGGCACGAGGTGTCGCTGCTAACCGACACCGATGAGCTCGAACGTCTGGGATCGGTCGGCATTCTGTCATTTCAGTCCATTTACGCGCGGGCGAGCTGATGGCGCGCCGATCGAACGACCCCATCAAATCCGGCGCACGCAAGGCGAAGACAAGGCGGCGCGTCGGCGTCAATGCGACGTGTACGCAGTGCGCCGAGAAACGTGCGGAACAGCTTGTGCGACGGAGCCGTCCGAAGCTGTGTCTGCGCTGCTACGCCCGCAAACACGGTACGAAAGAGACCGAGGGTCACCACCTTGGCGCCGAAGCCAACTCGCCAGTCATTGTTGAGGTTCCTATTACGGATCACCGCACCCTCACCGAGGCGCAGTACGAATGGCCACCCAAGACATGGAGAAACCCGGACGGCAGCCCGCTGCTGGCGATCGCCGGAACCTTGCGCGGCATTGCGGATTTCATCAGCGACCTCATTGTCGCGTTCATTAACCACTTAGCCGAAGCGGCCGAGGATATCGACGCCTGGCTGCGCGACAAGTACGGGTTATGGTGGAAAGACGGCCCGTATGACGGGTGGCAGCCCGGTAACGCCTGACGCGCTGAAGCTGGCGATCCGAGTCTATCCGGAGCCGCAGCGCGACGAGCCCAAACGCAAGCGCGGGCTGCGGCACTGGCGCCGACCGCCGCGCATGCTCGTCTTCGACACCGAGACGCACACCGACACAGCCCAGGCGCTGACGTTCGGCAGCTACCGGTATTTCGAGGATCGCGTCTGCCTGGAGGAGGGCCTGTTCTTCGGCGACGATCTGCCGCGCACCGATCGCGCCAAACTCGAAACCTACATCGCGGCGCACGAGGCCGCGACCGATCGGCGGCGCGGGGTCTCGCAGCTGCGGCTACTCGATCGGCGAGCATTTCTTGAAAAGCTCTATGGCGCCGGCTTCGACGGCCAAGGCATTATCTGCGGATTCAACTTGCCGTTCGATTTGTCGCGTCTCGCGGTCGATTTTGGAAATGCGCGCGACAAGCGTTTTGCCGGCGGCTTCTCGCTGACGCTGTGGGACTACGAGGACGCGCAAGGGGTACGCCGGCCCAACAAGTATCGGCCGCGCATCTCGATCAAGCACATCGACAGCAAACGCGCCCTGAAAGGTTTTACGAGCGCGCGAGACCCCGATCCGGTCGATCTCATCCCGGACTGGTCGGAGACCGGGGAACCCGAAGGCGGCCCTTTCCGCGGGCACTTCCTCGATCTGCGCACGCTGGCGTTCGTGCTGACCGATCGCGGGCATAGTCTCGATTCGGCGTGCAAAGCCTTCGGCGTCGAACAGGGGAAGGGCACCGTCGATCGGCACGGCGTCATCACGCCGGCATATATCGCCTACAACCGGCAAGACGTGGCGGCGACCGCGGAGCTCGCGTTCAAGCTGCTGGACGAGTACGACCGCTTCGACGTGGACTTGCAAGAGACGCAGGCCTACAGCCCCGCGTCACTCGGGAAAGCACACCTCCGCAAGATGGGGATTGCGCCGATCCTGGAACGGCAGCGGGTCCACAAGCGCTGTCTCGGGTATGCGGAGTCCGCGTTCTTCGGCGGCCGGACGAGTGCACATATCCGGAAAGTCCCCGTTCCAGTCGTGTACACGGACTTTCTTTCCATGTACCCGACGGTGAACGCCCTGATGAGTCTCTGGCGGTTCGTAGTCGCCGCGGAAGTCGCCGTCGTTCCCGTGGAAGTCTCCGAGACGACCGATTTTCTCCGCACGATTACGCCGGAAAAACTGTTCGATCCGGCGACGTGGACAAAACTTCCGGCGTTCGCGCGCGTGATACCGTCAGGAGACATTCTCCCGACGCGCGCCAAGTACAGCCGCGAAAGCAACGACTACCAGGTTGGGCTGAACTATTTGTTCGCGACGAGCGACAAAACAGAAGACGGTCTCTGGTACGCCCTTCCCGATCTGGCGGCGTCCGTGCTGCTGACCGGCCGCGTTCCGCGGATCGTGGAAGCCTTCCGCATCGTTCCAACGGGTCAGCTGCAGGGTCTCCGGCCGATCACCCTGCGCGGTGCGGTGGCGATCGATCCGCGGCGCGACGACTTCTTCCGCAAGGTGATCGAGGAGCGCAAACGGCTTGCGAACGATTCCGGCCTCTCAGACGATGAGCGCAAGCGCCTGGATAAGGGGCTGAAAGTCTTGGCGAATGCGACGAGCTACGGCATCTTCGCCGAGATGATCCGCGAGGAGACCAACAAGAAATTGCCGGTGACGTGCTACGGCATCGATCCGGCGCCGTTCCGGTGTGAGATCGCAAACCCCGAGCGTGCCGGCGCGTATTGTTTCCCGCCGCTGGCGTCGCTGATTACGGCGGCGGCGCGGCTGATGCTGGCGCTACTCGAACGCTGCGTGATCGATCTGGGCGGCACGTACGCCATGGAGGATACCGATTCCATGGCGATCGTCGCGACGCAGCGCGGCGGTCTCATCAAGTTCCCTCGCGGCCAATACCGCCGAAACGGCAAACCTGCCATTCGACCCTTATCCTGGGCGCAGGTCAATGCCCTCGCGCAACGCTTCGAGCGGCTGAACCCGTACGATCGCACCGCGATCGGCGGCTCCGTGCTCAAAATCGAAGAGGACAACTTCGATCCGGAAACGCACCGGCAGCGGCAGCTGTATTGCCTCGCGATCTCGGCTAAGCGGTATGCGCTCTTCGTGCGCGATCCGATTGGGGAGCCGTCGCTGCTTCGCGAAGGGATCAACAACAAAGAGGATCGGTATTCCGAACACGGTCTCGGGCATCTGCTCAATCCGACCGATCCGCAGAGCGACGATCGCAGCTGGATCGCGCAAGCATGGCTCTCGATCGTGCGCCGATCGCTGGGGCGATCCACCGACCCGCTTGGGTTCGAGAAGCGCGTTGCTGTTGGCCGCACGACGGTCAGCAGCCCGGCCGTTATGAAGCCGCTGCTGGCGCTTAACGAGGGCAAGCCGTACGCGAAGCGGATCAAACCATTCAACTTCATTCTCAGCTGCCACGTACGCAAGCTGGGTCATCCGATCGGCGCCGACCCGGAGACGTTTCATCTGATTGCTCCGTACGAGACCGATCCGCGCAAGTGGGAGCGGATGCGGTGGATAAACCAGTATTCCAAACCGGTGAAGCGATACCGTATCAGCGCGTCAGCGCCGCACGGCTCGCGAACGATGGCGCGCGTCAAGAGTTACGGGGACGTGCTGCGCGAGTACGAGTATCATCCCGAAGCAAAGTGCGCCGACGCTACCGGTCGGCCGTGCGGAAAGCAAACCGTGGGGCTGCTCGGCCGAAGACACATCGTGATCGACGGCTTTGACTACATCGGCAAGGAGTCGAACAAGCTTGAGCAGGTCGAAGAGGGCGGTGTGCCGGCGGAGGGTGACGCATATACCGTGTACCGCGATTTGCGCCGAGACGAATGGAATAATAAGTGGCTGCCCAAGTTACTGCGCACTCCCGTTCCGAAGTTGTTGGAGCGAGGCGTGTCGCGGGCCACGATTTATGCTGCGCGCTCCGGGCGCCCGTTGTACGAGAGCACAAAGGCCAAACTTGTATCCACCCTAAAAAGCCTTACGACCCGAGTCAACGGCGATGTTTGAACACTGGTATCACTTCGCACCGCAGATGGCCCCTCAAATCGGAGTTCCGGCTGACGTCATGGTTACGGCTCACGACATTGTCTGTTCCGTTATGGGGACGGAATGGATAGAGCGACAAGGGGCACGCATAGACGTGCGGGCCCGCTCCATTGCTGACGTTCATCCATTATTCCGCGCCCTCACTGGTGGAACAGAGCTGAGCATCGTCGAGGTTTGTGAACTAGCGGCATATCTCGTTGCGTTCAAGTTTGATCCGCGCCTTGGTGAGGCGATCATCTCGTTGCGTGATCCAAGCAAATACGCGCCGACGTTCACCGAGCTAAGCATTGCGTGGAAGTTTAGGCTAGCCGGCGCAGCCGTAACGCTGGCCCCAGCAACGGTACGTGGAACAGCTGACTTCATGGCCGAGATAGAGGGAACTGAACATGTGGTCGAGGTCAGTGGATTCCCAAACGATCCCTTTCAAAGCGATTCGATGGCATTTATCGGAGCAATGCAGGTCGCACTGAGATCCGGACTAAAAAGAAGCGGCGTCACGCGGCACGTTGCACTCGAAGTTGATGTAGTAAGTCGCGCAGTTGATCTCCGGCAACAAACGCATAAGGCGGTCGTTGAGACGATGGAGGCGTTCGTCAGAGCGGGCGCCGACGATCCCGTCAGCCGCGAGTATCCATTTGGCTCCGTCAGCGTAAGGCTTGCGATCGCAGGTGAGAAACCCGACACGACCCACTGGAGCGCGGCGCTCTGCCTTCAGCTGGTCCCGCCCCCCGACACTGGGCTGCTTACAATGGCCGATCTGCAACAAGGCCAGGACACGCATTGGCTATATGTTCGATTTCCATCGCCCGAGTCTGATCCGTATAAGCGCATCCGGCGCAAACTGAAAACCGAAGCGCGGCAGCTGAGTGGCTGTAAGGATGGTGTCGTATTGTTAGATTCAGGTGGACTGCGGCGCGGCATCTTCTCTGACGATGACCGCGCGCTTTGTGCAATCGCGGCAGGCTTTCAAAAGCAGCATACGAGCACGACGGCCTTCGGTGTTTTCGCGCAACCGGTCAAGATGGATGGCACGAGAGGCTTGGCGGGAGCGTACTTTCCCCTGACGGATGAAGCGCTGAGCGCCGCCTTTTGGCGACTTATCCTTGAGCGTGATCGCGAATCTACTGCCCTTTGGGAGCTGGACAAGCTACAGAAATGAAAAACGCCGCGTTATCTTACGTGATCCCGAGCTTTAGCCGCTTAGCAGCCGCGCTCTTCTAAGCCTTTGAGCCTGCAGGCTTGTTATCACTACGCGCGTCGATAAGGACCACATCTTCATTATCGGTAAGCTTGAGCTCATCTAAGATTCGCATGACCCGTTCGTGTTCTTCCTTTGAGAAGTACAAGATGCACTTGATGCCTGCACTCGCGTCGCTTGCTTTTTTGTAGATTTCAGTCTGCCGCTCCAAGTTGCGTCGCAAATGTGTATTTCTTGCTAGCTTGAATTCCACAATCGTCTTATCTCGGGCGCCTCGGCTAATCTTAAAATCCGCGGGACCACGCCCGTCATTTACCTCGCGGGACACGTCGGAAGGCGTCCCATACCACACCAGTCTGAACATGACTTGAAGGTCCGCCTCTCGCTGTACAGGCTGTTTGTCGACGTAAAATACGCGATAACCACCTTTATTTTCGATAACATCCTTTAGATAGTCGAGGCGCTGATGAGCTTCGGCGTACGTCTTGCCAGAAATGTTGTAGAACGAATTCAGTGCTAGGGATTGCTGGAAACTCTCTGTTTGCTCAACAAAGAACTGAGCGGACTGCTCAACCTTTGCGGCGCTCGCGGCCTGAGCTCGATCACCGGTGTCTTCCTTTTGTCGAATGTAGTAGTCGATCAGGACGGGGTACTTTAGGATCGTCTGGCGCGCGGCGTCGGTGCGCGCTTGTCTTGTCGGCTCCCTCCTTTTATCGCGAACTAGAAGCTTGTAGAAGTAGTTGTTGATCTGGGCGCGGAGCTCTTCATTCGGAAGTGCATCGGGGAGCGACTCGAAATCGTCGATAAGGTCGCTCTTATTTATCCAAGTGTCGTCTTTCGTGAGAATATCTTTTGGCGTGAGTAATACATAGTCGCCTTGAAACCACGGAAGGTCGAACGGCGCGGTCTCCCAAGCTTCGATCTGGTAATTGAATCTAACCTTGGGGACTGGTACAGCTCTACGTTGTCCCGGCAGAAGATATTCCCTAGCAAACCTCTGAGTATTACTCGCACAAGAACCGTTTGATCAGGTTAGTAGTGAAGTCGCTTATATTATCTCGTCCGACACCTTCTTTGATCAAGCAGAGTTTCTCAAGGTGGCTACCTTGAGTAATTGCTTCGGTGCCGAAGTCCGAAAAGAGATTAGTGAGATTTTCATTCAACGCGTCGGCGAACTCGTGCCCTAACCCACTTCCACTATTTCCTTTGACCGAGAACCCGAGCCAGTTTTGCTTGACCTCCTTGAACCGATACCATGCATCTAGTAGGCCTGGATTAGCTCTCGCCCGCTGCGCGTTATCGCGTAGAAAGACGAGATAGTTAGTGATGCCGTCGTGCAGGTCCCGATATTCTTGCTTCTCGCTTGCGAACAACAGAAAGGGATCGACAAAGAGCGGTAGATCGTTTACAAGCGAGATGTTGAAAGCGCCGTACTTGTCCAGCGTTTCGGGCTTCACTCGGAAAATATCGGTGAAGTAAGTCGCCATTTTCGCTCAACTATGATGCTGCGCGGCGCGTCCGCCCACCTTGGGGCGCCGGCCGTACGATCGACCGGCCAGGGCCGCCCCCGCCCCATTCCCTCTCCCGTCGCACCGCCGGCAACGATCGCCGATCGCCGGTGAGCGGGGATAAGTCGGCCTATCGGAAATGGACGCTGTTGTGATAACCGTGATGGCGAGTATCGTCGCGACGCTCTTGGCGGCCACACCATCGCCGCCCGTGATGCTGAGCGATCCGGCAACGATCGAGGCCGGTTCGAGCGTGCGCGATTTCGTCTTCGTACCGAGCGGATCTACCAATCCGATCGCAGTCGCCGGACGGCCTACCGTCCTGGTCGTCTTCTCGTCATCGTGCACCGACTGTATGAAGCAAGAAATTCCAAAGTACCTCGCCGACTATGCTAAGTACCACGACCGCGTAAACTTCTTGGGTATCGACTACTACGAGGAATCGCGCGATTCGATCGTGCGCCCGTTGCACATTCCGTTCCCGATCGAGTTTTTCGGCAGCACGACCGACCTCGTGTACAAGGGATCAAGTAGCTATTCTATAAATGGTGCGACAGCGAAGAACTTTGCACAGGTCGTACCGCTGATGAAAGAGCACGTGCCGCCCGAAACCTATGCAGCGCTGCAAGACGTCGCGAAGCGATGTGCCTCAATGACTCAAGTTGACTGCGACGGAGCGGCAGCGAACGTGAATGTTTATATCGACGGAACGGTCCACGTACCACCCGGTCACCAACCGGTCAGTCTTCCGCTCGCGTTCGTCATCTATCCGGATGGGACCGTGATGGCGAAGATATCCGGCTCATCGCCGAACTACGACCTGATCCCGCGGGAACTTGAGAAGATGGGCGTTACACCGTAACCGCTACTCTGCCTACACTCCCCCCGCCCGCGCCGCTCCCGCAGCTGCGCCGCAACGATCGCGTAGCGCTTTGAGGGCTTAGCGGGGCTTAGCTGGCCACGCCGCCGATCGGCTGAGCTATACGGCCAGCCGGGCCGGCTTTGGGGGTGTCTCGTCTTTGCGGCTTTGTCTCCTATCCCGTATCGATGACCCTGGGATGGGAGCTAGCCGCAGAAAGATGGCGCCCCCCCTCCCCTGGCCGCGGAGCTGCTACGCTGCAGGGCCGCCGCGATCTAAACCGCTAATCCCAGCCGCCGCGCTGCAACGCGCAACGCGTTAAAGCCAAGCGGCAACGCGTTAAGCCCCGCGCTCTAAGGTGCGAGGCTTGATCTCGACGCGGCGAGGCTGCAATGCTACGCGATCGGCGCCGTGCTGCGCAGCTGCGAGGCTTCGCTAAGCCACGAGCGCGATGCGGCCTCGCGGGCGGGGTGGTGGGCGGAGGGTAGAGGCGCGGGCGCTAAGGCGTCACTGCAAAGACGATTCCGCAGCCGACGTGTCGAGTCTTCGATTTGGGGCAGTTCGAAGCGCCACCGTAGGGAGTCGGCCCGTAAAGAGTGCCGTTCAGGTCGATCAGGGCCGAATCGGGCCGTGCGCCGTCGGAGCCGCCGTTGAAAACGTGAAGCACCGTCTCATAGCCGGCCGTGGTGAGGCTGTAAACAACTCCACAGCCGATGTTATAGCACCCAGTACCGTTGCCCCCAACCGGCGCCGTGCCAAACAAGACGCCGTTCACGTTTACCAAGCCGGCGGATGGCGCCGCTCCTCCGCCATAGTCGTTCGCCGGAGAGAAAGCATAAAACACTTTCTCCTTGCCGCTTGTGCTAATGCTGTACACGATCCCGCAAGTATAACTAACCTCGTAACATAGCGCATTGCCGCCCGAAGGCGTTGTGCCGTAGAGCGTGCCGCGGACATCGACCAATCCCGAGCTCGGCATCGCGCCGTCCGGTGAGCCGCCGAAGCTGTGCAGCTCTTTCTCGGTACCGGTTGTGGTTACACTATAAACCGTTCCGTCGCCGGATGAACCGCCCGCAGCCGTCGTGCCGTACAGCGTACCCTTCACGTCGATCAAACCCGCCTGTGGGTTCCCGCCATCGCTGTGTCCAGCGAAGTTGTAGATGATCTTCTCCGAGCCGCTCGTGCTTATGCTGTAAACGGCCCCGCAGCAACTGCCGCCGCCTGCCGTCGTGCCATACAAGGTGCCGTTGACGTCGAGCAACCCCGCGTAGGGGTACTTGCCGTCGGTTTCGTTGTCGAAGCTATGAAGCATCGTCTCCGTGCCGTTCGTGGTAATGCTGAATACCGTCCCGCAGCCATCGTTGTAGCCGCATCCGCCGCCACCGTAGGTGGTCGTGCCGTACAGCGTGCCGTTGACGTCGATCAGGCTACCGTTTGGGTACGCTCCGTCGGTGCTGTCGCCGCCGAAACTATGCAGCTGCTTCTTCCTACCGGATTTCGGATCTAATTGATAGACAGTTCCGCAACCTTTGCCGCCGTAGATGTTGCACGCGCCTCCGCCTCCGTAGCGCGTCGTGCCGTACAGCATGCCGTTCACAGCGAGCAAACTACCATCGGGACGGCCGCCGTCATGTGTGCGACTGAACCTATACACCACTTCGTAAGGCGACGTCGTCGTGCGGTGCGGGTCCGTTCGAGACGATGCACTCCCCGAGGTTTGCGTTATCGCGTTCGGCGTGCCGATGGGCGGCGTCGGCGATCCACTGCAGTTGGCAAAGAGCGCGGCCGAGCAGATTGTAAGCGTGAAGCGAGCTAAGCTGCTCATGAGCGATGTCTCCCGAAAGCTGAACGAGCGAGCGGCTAAGAACGTTCGCGGACGCATGGCTCAGTTCCCACGCGGCGGCCTCGCTCCGAAGTGCGGCTTAGGTCAGCTTTTCGATGCCACAGCAGCGCCGATACCAAGCGCAAAGCGAGCCCAGATACTCACGTACCGATGCTGACAGCTTCCACGCTTCCTAGTTCGGTCTTGACCTTGTAGGTCTTGAACGGGTTGCCGCCCTGCGGGTAGTGCCAAAATCCAATCTCGTAGAGGCCCGAGGCGGTGCACAAAAGGTTGATGCCTACTATGACTCGCCCTTGCCGGTCGTTCACGGGCGTGTTCTTCTCTCCCAGAATGAACGGCGCGGCAATGGAGGTAGAAGCGCCGTTGCACGTGTCGCTGAGTATAGCTTCGTGGTGGAACGTCAGTGCTTTGCCGGAGAGGCTCGCATCGACGATGCCATCGGTCGCGTCCTTATCGGCGTCTTCGTCGGTGAGCGCGAAGTACTTGCCGTCCCACATCGTATGACCCGCCGTATTGATCGTAAAGCCCTTCATCGAGAGGGTTCTTAAGGATTTTGCGCCGGACAGTAACGCGCAAGGTATAACCGGCACGGTTGCGGACGCAAGTCCGACGAGATTGCCCTTGGTGTCGTAACCCAGCGGGAGCATGTCCTCGCAATCTTTCTCGCTGTACGTCTTGCCTTTCGCGGGGTCGCCGCCGGCAAAGACCGTGACGTTGCCTCCGTTGCTGATAGCCAGGTCGTTCTTTGCATCGGCCGAGCACCCGTCCGATACAGCGGCGGTAGAATAGGTGTTGAGGATCTTAGTGCCTCCGTGGGCGAACTCCAGGGTCGTGGCGTTGCTCTGGCCGATGAAGACGTCGCCGTTCGCATCGACGCACGCCCCGAAGCCTGCGTTTATCTTTAACTTTTCGACCTGTTTGCCCGTAAAGTAATCGTAGACATAGATTCCGCCGTAAATACCTCCGGCATAAATCAGGATCGACTTGTGGCCGCTGCTCTGCGGCAGCATCCACGACCCGCGGCTTAGCTGCGTCGCGCTCGGCGCGTCGGTCGGCACCTCTGATCCGCCGCAGCCTGCCAGCATCGCCGCAACAAAAAAGCCGCCTAGAACACAGCGGCCGAAATCCAAGGTCGTCATCTACCGTACTCCTTGCTGCATGAACGGATCAGCGGCTTAGGAACGTTCGGTGGTTGGTGCCAAGCCCCCGCGCAACAGCCAAGGAACCCGGTCTCCTCGGTCCATGCTGTCGCGTCTGGAAGCCCGCGCACGGTCGATGGCGCAGGCGAGCGCGACATCGCTCGCTATAAAAGGGATGCTCAGGACACGGTGCTAGCGGAGGAAGGCGACGAGCAATAGGGCGACGATGTTGAGGACTTTGATCATTGGGTTGATTGCGGGGCCGGCTGTGTCTTTGTAGGGATCGCCGACGGTGTCGCCGGTGACGGCTGCCTGGTGCGCGATCGAGCCCTTTCCGCCGTAGTTCCCGTCTTCGATGTATTTCTTGGCGTTATCCCACGCGCCGCCGCCCGACGTAAACGAGATCGCGACGAAGAAGCCCGTGACGATAGAGCCGAGGAGAATGCCGCCCATCATCTGCGCACCGGTATCGCCGGGAAAGACGCCCGTGTATGAGAGGATGACGACGAGCAGCGGAACGCCGACCGGAATCAATGCCGGAACGATCATCTCGCGCAGCGCCGCTCGCGTGACGATGTCGACGGTCGTCGCGTAGTTCGGCCGCGTGGTGCCCTCCATGATGCCGGGAATCTCGCGGAACTGACGGCGCACTTCCTCGACGACCGAACTGGCGGCGCGTCCAACGGCCTGCATCGAGAGCGAGGCGAAGAGATACGGAAGAAGACCGCCGATGAAGAGCCCGGTGAGCACGAAAGGATTGCCGATCGCGAAGAGATTGCGAACGCCGTTCGTACAGGCGATCGTCGCCACGCCCGGACACTTGTGGTTGATGAGCTGTTGCAGGAACGACGCGAAGAGAACGATCGCGGCGAGCGCGGCCGAACCGATTGCATAGCCCTTGGTGACGGCCTTGGTGGTGTTGCCGACCGCGTCGAGCGGATCGGTGATGGCGCGAACCTCGTGCGGCATATCGGCCATCTCGGCGATGCCGCCGGCGTTGTCGGTGATCGGGCCGAAGGAGTCGATCGCAACGATGATTCCCGCCATCGAGAGCATCGACATTACGGCGATGCCGACGCCGTAGACGCCCGCCATCGCATAGCTGACCAAAATGCCCACGACGATGACGATTGCGGGAAGCGCCGTCGCCTGCATCGAGACGGCGAGCCCGGCGATGATGTTCGTCGCGTGACCGGTGAGAGAGGCCTTGGCGATCGAGCGAACCGGTCCGAACTGCGTGCCGGTATAGTATTCGGTAATCAGCGTGATCAGCGCCGTGATGACGATGCCGACGACCGCACAGATGAAGATACCGTTCTCACTGATACCCGCGGCGACGGCGACGGGGTCGCCGAAGACCCGCTGCGTGGCAAAGTAGAAGCCGACGAGCGCGAGAATGCTCGCGACCACCATGCCGCGGTAGAGCGCGGCCATGATCTTGGTTTTGCGGACCTGGCCGACGCCGACGAAGATGACGCCGACGATCGAGGCGACGATCGAGATTGCACCGAGCAGAAGCGGGAACGTGGTGGCGTTGGGAAGCGTCGCACCGAAGAGGAGATTGCCGAGCAGCATCGCCGCGACCGTTGTAACGCAGTACGTTTCGAAGAGGTCGGCTGCCATGCCGGCGCAATCGCCGACGTTGTCGCCGACGTTATCCGCGATAACGGCCGGGTTGCGCGGATCGTCTTCAGGAATTCCGGCTTCGACTTTTCCGACCAGATCGGCGCCGACGTCGGCGGCCTTCGTATAAATGCCGCCGCCAAGACGCGCAAACACGGAGATTAGCGAGCATCCAAACGCGAGCCCGACCATCGCGTTGAGCGACGTGGCGGAATCGCCGTTGTTCACGGCTTGAAGGATCGCGTAGTAACCGGAGACGGCGAAGAGTCCCAAACCGACGACCAACATGCCCGTTACCGAGCCGCCGCGGAATGCGACGTTGAGTGCCGGCGTGAGGCCGCCGCGCGCGGCTTCGGCGGTGCGAACGTTCGCGCGCACCGACACGATCATGCCGATGAAACCGGCGGCTCCTGAAAGGATCGCGCCGATCAAGAAACCGATGGCGGCTTCCTTGCCGAGCGTCGGAGCGAAAAGGATCACGATCGCAAGAACGATTGCGACGATCCCGATCGTCATATACTGACGCTGGAGAAATGCCATCGCGCCTTCTTGGATCGCAAGGGCGATCTCGCGCATGCGCTCGTTGCCGGCGGGCTGGGCGAGCACCCAGAAAGTCAACGCGATGCCGTAGAGCACGGCGAGGGCCCCGCCGATAAGTCCGATGTCGATCGCTGTCTGTGCGGTCATGGTTTTCCTTAAAGTTTAGTAAAAATAGGGCCCGAAAGGGCCGACCGGCCTGCCTACTCCCTTTTGTTGCGCAAGTCCTCGCAGGCGGTCGCCGAAAGTCCAAGCGATGCACGGAGGCAAGAGCGCGGAACTCCTCATCGTGGGCTGCGGCCCAGCGAGGGGGACCTGCCGTGGCTAAGCCGTTACCCGACCGCGAGCAGATCATCCATCGGTACTTGTATCTCGTCAAATACGTGGCGGACCGGCTCGCGGCAAACCTCCCCGCGAACGTTGAAACCAGCGACCTCGTCAACGACGGCGTCTTCGGATTGATCGATGCGATCGAAAAGTACGACGACGCTCGTGCCGTCAAATTCGAAACCTATGCAATCGCGCGCATCACCGGGGCGATGCTCGACGCGCTGCGCTCCCTCGACTGGGTGCCACGTACGGTTCGGCAACGCGTGCGCGAAGTGCGGCGCGCGTTCGAAGGTTTGGAGTTCGAGCTGGGACGCGACCCCACCGATGCCGAGCTCGCTGGGAGGCTGCATTTGTCGGTGCAACAACTCGACCGCGTTCGCCAGCGCGCGAGTGCGACGAACATGGTCTCGCTCGAAGAACCGCTGCGCGGCGGCGACGACCGTCGTCGATCCGTTGGAGAGACGCTCCAGGATGTCGAGGGCGACGTCGAGCGGGGGCTCGAACGCGTGGAATCGCTCCGCGAACTCGTGCGAGCGGTTGAGGCGCTGCCGCTTCAAGAGCGGACGGTGATTCGCCGCTACTACTTTAAGGCGGAGACGCTTAGGCAGATCAAAGACGAGCTCGGCATTTCGGAATCGCGAGTGTCACAGATCCACGCACAAGCGGTCGTCCATCTTCGCCAACATCTACAACAGGCGGAGTAGCGAGCTTCTTACAACGACAGCAAGAACACTGTGCCGTAGCCGCCCGTACCGCCCCGGTAGCTGGTGCCATAGAGTGTGTTCCCCTGATCGATCAGGCCGGCTTTCGGGGCGGCGCCGTCTTCATTATGGTCTTTGAATCTGTAGAGTATGGTTTCCGCACCGGAGGTCGAGACCGCGAAAACCGTGCCGCAACCGCGACCGTCAGCGCAATTCGCACCTCCGCTGTAGGTTGTGCCGTAGAACGTGCCGTTGCTATTGATAAGGCCCGCAACCGGCTCTGCGCCGTCCTTGCCTCGCCTCGCGCCCTTGAAGCTGTAGAGAACGCTTTCGTTGCCGGACGGCGTGAACTTAAAGACGGTGCCAAGGTTGTAGCGGCCGCCGCCGTGGGTGGTGCCGTAGAGCGTGCCGTCGACATTAAGGAGGGTCGCCTGCGGGTTAGCGCCGTCTCCCGCGCGACCGAAGTTGTGGATGATCGTTTCGTTGCCGGACGGCGTGATCGCGAAGATTGTCCCGCAGCCGTGCACGTCACGGCATCCGACACCGCCCCCAAAAGGCGTCGTGCCGTAGAGGGTGCCGTCAACGTTCACGAGGCCAGCCTCCGGGTATTCACCATCCTTTGAGCCGCCCGCGAACTGATGGAGGACGGTTTCCATCCCGGATGTCGCGATTGAGAAAATCGTTCCGCAGCCCGATGTGGGCCCTCGCGTTCGGCAACCCGCACCGCCGCCATGGAGAGTGGTGCCATAGACCGTGCCGTTGACGTCAACGAGGCCCGCAACCGGAAATGAGCCGTCTCCCGAGCCACCTTTGAAGCTATGGAGAATCGTTTCGTTCCCGGATGTCGTAACCTCAAAGACCGTTCCGATACCCTTCGCGCCGCCGCCACTCGTGCCGAGGAGCGTTCCGTTGACATCGATGAGGCCCGCTTCCGGGAGCGCGCCGTCTTTAGGACCACCCTTGAAGTTATACACGATGGTCTGCGTGCCGGAGGGGGTGATCGCGAAGACCGTTCCCAGGCTATTCTGACCTCCGTCATAGGTCGTGCCATAGAGTGTGTCGTTGACGCTGATTAAACTCGCCTCTGGGTACTCGCCGTTGGTTCCGGTGAAGTTGAGTAACACCCTGTAGGCAACGTTCCGGCCAAAACGTTCTCGTGTTAGTTGTGCAACTGACGGGCTCAGCGACGGCTGCGAGACGCCGCAGCCCGCTAGCATTGCCGCAGCCACGCAGCCGCAAAGCGTGTAACGGCCAAATCGTGAAATCCTCATCGCGTGCCTCCTGACCTTTAGCTTTCGCCGTCGAAATAGTCGAGGGTTGGACTCGCGCGCACGATGATCGATTCGGCGCCCTTGATGAGCGGTGACGGCGTGTCGAGTAGCAGTTTGTCAGAATCCGGATAGTAACAAGCGTCGACGTCCTCGGCGCGGGCTAAGAGCAGTACCGTTGCGGGAGCGTCGCTCTCGTTGAGGAGCTGGTGCGTTCCGCTCTCACCGACCGGTAACGCGATGAAATCGCCTTTTCGGCAGCGGATCGTGCCGGAGAGAGTGCGGACGCTCGGTTCGCCGTCGATTACGAAGAAGAGTTCCTCCTCACGCGCGTGGCCGTGAAGCGGGCAAAAGCGCTGTCCCGGATCGAGCGTGCTCACGCGGTATCCCAGCTTGCGGGCGCCGATCGCGAAGCCGACCTCGGCGTCGAGGCAGGCGAACTGCGTGGGCTGATCTGAACGCTCGTCGCGTTCGCCGAGAAACTCGAGCTCGTCGAGGTTGATTCGCAGCACCTCCGCGCCGGCGCGTTTGTAGAGAAGCTCGTAGAGCGCCTCGAAGGCGCGCGAGAGCAGCGAGTGGCCGTGACTCAAGAGCAGCCGTTGCGGATTCTCGCGAAGAATCGCGCGCAGACCGAGCGCGGCTTTGCGTTCGTTCGCGTACGCGCCGGTGTCGGCCATTGCGAGCGCACCGGCCGGTGCGCCGACCAGCGAATCTCCGGCAACGACGGTGCGCCGATCGGGAAGGCTGAGAACGAACTCATCGTCGCGCCGCTGATTCTGCAGCCTGATCGCAATGATGCCGGAAGCGATGCACTCGCGGTGTTCCGGGCGATCGACGAGCCGAGCTCCGTACCGTTCGGCCAGAGCCTCGGCCGCGTTTCGGCGATCGGCGGACATGACCACGAGCCGCGAGATGCCGCCGAGCCCTGCAACAGCCTCGTGAGTCGCAGCGTCGAACGGCAGCGGATCGACCAGAACGTTGCCGTCGTCGGCGACGAGGAAATGGCTCGCGGCAACGAAGGGCGGTTCGGGCAGGAGCTGCGCGTAGAGGTAGACGCCGGGGATCGAAAGCGGTTGCAGCATGGTGGGCGCAGTAGTACTACGCATGCCAGAGACTCACCCGCACCGCGAAACGCGGATTCTCCCGGCGCTCGCAGTACTCGTGCTCCCGGCTTTCCTAGCGGCGTTGCCCGGACGCTACCAGCTGATGCCGCGGGGCATTCCCTTCGCTACCGGCGTAGCGCTTGCGATTCCGATGCTGCTTGCCGGATTCTTTCCGACGAATCGGTTCTTCGTGCGCCTCGAGCGTCTCGTTGCGGCGATCGTGATTCCGCTTGCGGCGTGCGTCGAGATTGCGCTGCTGGCGCTGCTCTTCATCAATATGGTGAAGGCGCACTCGCAGCTCAGCGGGATAACGCTGCTCACGACGTCGATCGCCATTTGGATCAACAACATCGTCATCTTCGCGTTGGCCTACTGGCAAATCGATCGCGGCGGACCCGCGGGGCGTTCGAGCGGCTGGCAGGGCCGATCGGATTTTACGTTTCCGCGCGGCGATCCGTCCGATAACTTTCCGGAGGATTGGCAGCCGGGCTTCGCCGACTACTTGGCGCTTGCGTTCAATACGGCGACGGCATTTAGTCCAACCGACGTCTTGCCCCTGCGGCCTCGAGCGAAGATGCTTATGATGGCCGAAAGTTTTATCTCGCTCGTCACCGTCGTTGCGGTCGGCGCCCGCGCAATCAATATACTCGGCAGCGGCTAGAAGAGTGGATTAGCCTTTGATCGGAACGAACATTCGCGGCGGTTGTGAGAAATCGAAGCAGTCGGCGGCAGGCGACGTTGCTCGACTGTCCGCTGCAGCCATCGGTTTGAGTCCGAAGGTATCTTCGATGAATCGCAACACGCTGGCGGTTTCGAATTGTACGTGCGAGACGTAGTTCTTTTTTGCATACGGTGAAATTACCAGGAGAGGAACCCGGAAGCCGAGACCGTCGAAGTCCTCATACGGTGGCGCAGCGTGGTCGTAAAAGCCACCCCAGTCGTCCCACTGTACGAAGATAGCGGTTGAGCGCCAGAACTTGCTTTTGCCGACGGCGTCGACTAACGACGACACCCAAGCTGGCCCGTCTCCCGCACCGCACTCGACGGCATCGGAATCGGGGCAAGTCGGCGTAATCCAGGTGACGGTGGCTAGCTTGCCGCTTTCGAGATCGGCAAGGAACGCGCTCGACGGCTGGATGACATCCTTACGCCACTCCGGCGAGCCGTAAACCCGCCTGTCGAACGCGAAGCTGGAGTCGGCTTTATCGGCCGTGTAATAGCGCCACGAAAGGTGCGCGTGCTCGAGCTCGTTGGCGAGCGTAACGTACGTGAAGCACGCTCCCTCGTTCGGACCGTAACCCCGGCGCTTTGTCAGCGTTGCGACTTGATCGTTCCGACCCCCGCCGCAGCCCCACTTTCCATCAGGGATGCCAACGGCACGACCGGATTGAGCGGCGACGATGTATTGATGCGCGGTAAAGCTGCCGTCCAGTTGCGAGGCGAACATATTATCGGCAACGACCCACTCATGCGCCATGTCGAAATATGGCTTCGACTCATCGTGCGGCACGTAGGCGTATGTAGGATATTCGACGGCCTTCGGGCCGCCGTAGGATTGTTCTTCATTAAACGCGTTCATGCGGCAGTCCGTGCCGGGTAGTTTTCCGGTGCCGTTGCAGGCGATGAACATCGTCTGTGCCGACGTGGCAATGTTATAGCGAACTTTTAGACCGATCGGCTGCAACGCGATCGTCTTGCCGCTCGATATCTCCCCGGTGGACGTTGTATCCGCGCCGGGGTACCCTTGGAACAGGTCATCGAAGCTACGGCCTTCTTGCACTACGTAAATGACGTGGTCGATCTTGCCGCTATCTGTAGCGTTTGAGATGCCACGTGTCGCGGTGTTGTTTTGTAAGGCAGCTTGCGGCGTGCTATTAAGAGCACCTCCACATCCAGCCAGAGTGACGAGCGCTGCGAGAAGCATGTATCGCATTAGTATCCCTCCCGGGTCACTTCTGAATCTTCGTCGCCGCGCGCCCTGGCCCATGCGCGGGGGCTTGGCGCTAAGCACCGAACGCTCTAAGCCGCTGGTCCCTTCATGCAGCGAGGAGTACGGCAGATGAAGACTTTGGAGGTTGGTCGCCACGTGCTGGTCGGCTTTGCCGCTGCGACGATGTTGGCGGGGTGTGGCGCCCTTCGACAAGCTCAGGATGACACGCAGCCGCCGATCGGCGCGACGGGCGCAATACCGCAAACGGTAGCATTCGAGTCCGCTAAGGCTGCGCTGCGTACCGGCGCTTCAAAATCGCTTCAAGTTGTACTCGATTTCCAGCATTACCGGGGAACGCACCCTTCCGCGCCATTGCTCGACCTCGACGGCACGCTTTACGGTACCACCTCACAGGGCGGTAAATACAAAAGGGGCACCGTTTACTCGATCAGCCCGACCGGCGCTTTCAAAACACTGCACTATTTCGGCGAAGGCTACGACGGGGCGCGACCCATGGCTGGCCTGATCGACGTAAACGGCACGCTGTACGGAACGACTGAGTTCGGCGGCACGTCCGGAGTGGGAACCGCGTACGCAATCAGCACCAGCGGTTCCGAAAAAGTGCTTTATAATTTCACCAATGGCGCCGACGGCGGATACCCGTGGGGCCCTGTCACCAATATCGACGGTACGTTGTACGGCACGACCAACACCGGCGGCGATTTGAGTTGCAGGGGTCAGTATTTTTCTGGATGCGGCACTGTTTATAGCCTGAGCCCCAGTGGCTCGGAGCGCGTGCTGCATAGCTTCACCGGCGGATCCGACGGCAGCTTTCCGTACTATGGGTTACTCGATGTGAAGGGCGTCTTGTACGGCACGACGGCCGGCGGCGGCGATACGACGCGGTACAATGGCTGCTGCGGTACCGTCTTTCGCATAACAACCGCCGGAGAAGAGAAGGTAGTGCATGGCTTCACCGGCAGCGACGGGTCAGAGCCGTTTGGGCCGCTTATCAACATAGACGGGACGCTCTACGGTACTGCGTCTGAAGGCGGTAAGCCCGATATCGGATCCGGCGTCGTCTTCAGCTTAAGCATGAACGGTGCCGTGAAGGTTCTGCATTTTTTTACCGACGACAAAACTGACGGGCAGGAACCCGAAGGTCAATTGGTCTACGAAGGCGGCGCGCTGTACGGCACGACCTACTTGGGTGGAGTGAGCTGCAAAGGTGCTGCTTGCGGCCCTGGAACTATCTTTAGCGTTAGTCTCGCTGGGGTCGAAAAGGTTCTCTACCGCTTTAGCATCAGTTCCGGCTTCGAGCCAGTTGCGGGCTTAACCGCAGCAGAGAAGGGTCTCTACGGCACAACAATGGCGGGAGGCAGTCATTGCGCCGGCGGCCGCGCATATCCCGACGGGTGCGGAACGGTTTTTGTGTTCTCGCCATAGGGCATCAGCGCGGCAGCATTGCTCGTAGCGTGCCTAGCGCCCCGGTGGCGCGGCGCGGGGGCTCGACGGCCGGGACCGAACGTTCTCAGCCGTTGGTCCGTTCACGGATCTAGGAGTACGGCATGAAGAGCTTAGGTTTTGGCCGCTACGCGCTTACGGGCTGCGTGGCTGCCGCAATGCTTGCAGGGTGCGGCGAGTCGCAGCCGCCGATCGGCGCGCCGGGAACGATGGCGCAAAGCCACTTCATGGAGCGCGCAGGGGCGCCCGGTGAGAAGAGACCGAGCTATATGTATGTGACGGACATCGCCGACGTGCAAGTCTTGACCTACCCCGTGGAAAGCTGATCGGTACTATCCCGCTCTATGGTCCAACTTGCACAGACCCTAAGAACGGCGACGTCTATATTCCAAACGGCGACAGTATCGAAAAATTCAAGGCGGGTAAGCTAACAGCAAGTGCGACCCTAAATCTGCCGTCCGGTGCATTTGCGTCCGGATGCTCCGTCGATCCAACTACTGGAAACGCTGCGTTTTCGATGTCGCAGGGGTACGGTAGTAGCGCCGCCTGGTACGTCGCCGTATATTCAAGTCTTAACGCCCCACCGACAACTTACGGCGACGGTGATATCAAGTATTCTGTTTTTTGTGGCTATGACGGCAGCGGCGATCTCTTTATCGACGGAGCTGGTGGCACTGGCTTTGAGGAACTGCCGAAGGGTGGTCATGCCTTTCAGGAAATCTCGGTGAATAAAGTACTGGGGGCCGGCCCGTTGCAATGGGACGGCACTTACATGGCGGTTCAAGTTAATTCTGATCCACCGACAATCTACCAAATCTCAGTCTCGGGTTCGACTGGCACCATCATCAGCACAACGGTCCTGGATCGTCATCGCGGAAAGCACATCAAGCTCTGGGGCAAGATGTGGATCCAAGGTAGCACGGTACTGTATCCGCAAGGCGGCCGTAGAAATGCCAACGTTGGTTTCTACCATTATCCGCAAGGCGGGGAAGCATACAAAAAGCTCAATCCCGATCCAAAAGCAAAGGGAAAAACGTTCGTGAACTACATTAGCGTAAGCAATCGGGGCCCACGCTAGGGGAGTGAAATAAGACAAATGAAGGGCTTAGGCCTTGGTCGCGACGCGCTGTGCAGCTGCGTCGCCGTTGCGTTGCTAGCAGGGTGCGGTGGACCACAGTCGCCGGGCGCGATGCGGCAAAGCCGCGGGATCGCTACCGCACGCCGAGCACGGCGGGTCGTGGATGCTGCGCGAAGCGAAAGGTGAGGATCTGATTTACGCCGTTGGTGGATGCGGTGGAACGTGCGTGCTGTCTTATCCCGGTGGAAGGCTTGTGGGCACGCTAGACGTAGGCGGCTACGCGTTTGAGGATGGGGACTGCTCCGACAAGGCCGGTAATGTATTCATCACGCACGAGGCCACCATCTACGAATATAGGCATGGTGATTCCAGCCCCATAGCGACCTTAGGTCTGCCAGGCAATGACGCCAAAGGTTGCGCCGTAGACCCCGTGACAGGGAACCTGGCAGCTGTTTTCGTCGGCACCGACGCCGATGTTGCAATCTTTAATCACGCACAGGGCAGCCCCTCACTTTACGTATCGCACTTGGAGTCATCCGACTGCGGATACGACCCTTCCGGAGATCTTTTTGTCGACGGCTACGATGGCGGCCAGCCTGGATTATCAGATCTTGCATACGGTAGCCCTGGCTTTATCGAGCTTGCGATAAGTTACTCGGTTGGAAGTCCGGGGCAAGTGCAATGGGATGGTAAGTATATGACCTACGAATCAGGAAGCCCCGGCGCTGCGAAAGTCTCACGTCTCTCCATCTCGAAATCCGCTGCGACGGTCGTCGGTACGACCCTCCTAAAGAGCATCCTTAACGGTGCAGAGGCTTCGTGGATTTACGATAAAGTGATCCTTGTTCCATACTCGAACCGCGCTACACGCGTTAATAAGATCGGCATATGGAAATACCCGCGCGGCGGCAAGTCGATCGACGTACTTCAGAAGTTCGGCGATCCAAAAGCCGTTATCATGTCCGCCGTAACGCTTTCAGTCGCGCCCAGCCACTAAGCCGCTGATTCGTTCACGCAGCGGGGAGTAAGCCGGATGAAGAGCGTTGGTCTTGGCGGGTATGCGCTGAGCGGCTGCGTAGCTGCGGCGCTACTGGCAGGATGCGGCGGATCGCAGCCGCCGGGCGCGATGCCGCAAAGCCGAGCGATCGCCACGCAAGCCGAGCGCGGCGGATCGTGGGTGCTGCCGGGCGCAGCCAAAGGTGACCTTATTTTCGCCTTGGAGACTCAACGGGAGAGCGGCGGAGAAATCTTCGCGTACCCTAGCGGCGAGCGTGTGGGATACTTTGGATTTTCGCAGTCACACTTTTTTTCGTACGGTATTTGCTCGGATACTAAAGGGAACGTTTTCGCCACCGTAGGGTTCCTGACTTCGTCTTACAATTTCATCGATGAGTTCGCTCATGACGGATCGGCGATCGCAACGCTGTACACCTACGATTTGCCGATCGGCTGCTCCGTCGATCCCACGACGGGCAACCTCGCGGTCGTTGAATCCGACATCGCGATATATCCGAACGCAAGTGGGACCCCGCATTATTACAACGATCCGGCCTTTAAGTGGTTCGCGTCATGCACCTATGATGGGCGTGGCGATCTCTTTGTTATCGGTTCGCCGCTTAAAGGCGGCTACTTCGCCCTTGCGGAGCTTCCAAGAGGCAAGGGCACATTTACCAACATTTCGCTAAATAAAGAGCTGGGCTACCCCAACTCCATCCAATGGGATGGTAAGAACCTCGCGGTTGAGGCTCAGGCATTCGTCAAGGGTCGGCTCGGGCGTTATACGCTCTACCGAGTTCAGGTGTCCGGCGCGAAAGCGACGGTTCTTGGCAAAACCCAGTTTAAGTTTTGGCGCCGTCCGGGGCGCTCCACAATACTGCAGAGCACATTCGTCGGCGTTTACGGGGAGAACGCCAAGAGCATCGGATATTGGGAATACCCGATGGGTGGGCATACGTACAAAGTGATCAAAGACGTCGCTACTTTACGGCTTGGCAACCTAACAATTAGCCGCGCACCTCATTAGGCCGACCCCCTCATGCAGCGAAGGACAACGCATATGAAGAGCATCGATGTTGGACGCTACTTGCTAAGGAACTGCCTGGCTCTAGCAATGCTGGCGGGGTGCGGTGGCTCGCAGCCGCCGATCGGTGCGCCGGGCGCGATGCCGCAAAGCCGCGCGATCGCCACTCACGCCGAGCGCGGCGGATCGCGGGTCCTGCCGGAGGCGAAGAGCGAGGACCTGATTTACGTCCTTGCTCCGAGAAAAGATTATATTCTTTCCTACTCTACCGGCGCGGTGAAAGCGACTTTTACCGGGCCGCCATTAGGTGGGTTTGCCCTGTGTTCTGACAATAGCGGAGACGTGTTTATTCCCGGCAATGAGGAGATTTGGGAATATAAGCACGGCGGCACAATTCCAATAAACAAGTTGAAAGACTCCGGCTATCGCGGCGTCGGCTGTAGTGTAGACCCCACAACCGGCAACCTAGCCGTCGTGAACGAGGAAGCGTCAACGGGCAGCGCCGCTGGCAATGTCGCGATTTTTAGCAAGGCCACAGGAAAGCCAGAGTTCCTAAAAGATGACACAATAACGAACTACCTTTCTTGCGGATACGATAACGTGGGGAATCTTTTTCTCGATGGCTCATCGCATAGCGCGCCGTTTCTTCTTGCAGAACTGCCAGCAGCGTCGAGTAGCTTCGCCAACTTGAGGTTTAATGAGCCGGTAAAAGACGGCGGCGCGGTTCAGTGGGACGGACAAAATCTCGCGATTGGAGCCAACGGCGCTCGACTTATCTACCGCGTAACTGTCACCGGGTCCACGGCAACGCTGGTCGGTCAAACCCGCCTAGACACGCTAAAGAACGCAAACCTTACCTTCTGGGTCCAAGGAGGTAACGTGTTAACTGCGTCGGGGGCGACTCATAAGAAGGTGGGTCTTTGGGATTACCCTCGAAGCGGCAAACCTGTGAAGCAGTACGGTCCTATCTCTCACGGCCCCGGTAGGCTCGGCGGTATGACTGTCAGCGTCGCGCCGAGTCGCTGAGCCGTTCAGGGGTCGAGGAGCAAGGTATGAAGGACTTGGATTTTGGCCGCTTCGCCCTCAGCGTAGGCGTGGGTGTGGCAATGCTGGCCGGGTGCGGCGGATCGCAGCCGCCGATAGGCGCACCAGACGCGACGCAGCAGCTTACGAGGAAGTTCACGATTCCGGTTTGTCCGCAGGTCACCGGCAAGCCGACCTGCTTGACTCTGATCGAATCAACGAGCGGCATCCGCCCGACCGTCGCCGGTTGGACGCCCTCCGATTTCCAGGCCCGCTACAAGCTGCCGTCGATAACCAAAGGATCGGGTCAAATCGTCGCGATCGTTGATGCCTATGACAATCACAACGTCGCATCGGACCTTGCGGCATATCGCTCCGAGTTCGGGCTCGGAACGGCAAACTTCACAAAATACAACCAGGACGGCCAACAGAACAACTACCCATCGGGAAACACCAGTTGGGGCCTCGAAAGCGATCTTGACGTCGAGATGGTCTCGGCGACTTGCCCGCTTTGCACGATCTACCTCGTCGAGGCGAACAGCGCAAACTCAAGCGACCTCGAAGCCGCCGAAGTAGAAGCCGTGAAACTTGGGGCGCATATCATAAGCAATAGCTGGATATGCTACGGCTCGCTGAACTGCGTCAGCCGTCGCGACTTCAATCACAAGGGCGTCATCTATCTCGCCGCAGCGGCAGACGGAGGGTACGGTACGGAGGGGGCTCCAGCGGACTTCGACACCGTTGCCGCGATTGGCGGCACGGCGCTTACCAAGAGCGGGTCGCGCTATACCGAAACGGCGGATGGCAGCTTGGGCGGCTGCGCGACGGGTATCAAGAAGCCAAAATGGCAACACGACACCCACTGCGCGTACCGCCTGGCCAACGATGTCGCAGCGGTGGCTTGGAACGTCGCGGAGTACGATACTTACGGCTATGGCGGCTGGTTCACGGTCGGTGGCACGAGCGTAGCAACGCCGTTGCTGGCCGGCGTCTTCGGTCTTGCGGGCAATGCGATCAAACAAGACGGCGGACGGACCTTCTGGCTGGCGCGCCATCACAAGTTTCTCTACGCTATCCCCGGATGCAATAGCGGATACGGTTATGGACAGTACAACACATGCACCGGCTGGGGGTCGCCGAATGGTATCGGCGCCTTCTAGCCATCGTTTGGAGCAAATCGAGTGAACTTGAAGGTTGTGCGCTACGTCCTCAGCTGCCCCGTGGCCGCTGCGTTGCTCGCAGCGTGCGGCGCATCGCAGCCGCCGATCGGCGCGCCGGGTGCGATGCCGCTAATGCTCTTGCTTAGCGATTGCGCGCTTGATTAACGAAGATGATCGCAATCGTGTTCGCGTCTGTGGTCGCCAGCGGCGCCTCGATCCCGAAGAACGTACAAAAGGATGGCCCACACCTCGTCCGCGTTGAGCACGTCAAGGATTTCCCGCCGGGCGCGGTTCCGTGGCCGATCGCGGACCCAGGTGCACGGTTTAACAACTCCGATGCCCGCGACCCGGAACTCCCGAATCGAGGGCTCATCCTCGCCGGATGCTCAGCCGATCTGTGCGTTTTGCATTTTCAAATAGGGGGGATTTTTAGCCCCTATTGCCTGCTTGCAATGCAGCGCACACAGCAAAAGTGGGAACCCGTTTGGTACGCGCGCACACCCAGACCGCTCGCGTCGTTTGAAGAACTACAAGCCGTAGTTGAGCGCGCCTCCCCCCTTGAACTCACAGAGGAGAGTTGGTGCAACGAGGTGCTGTGAGGGTTGCTCCTAGCTGTTACAGCGCTTGTCGACGGGAGCGCGTGCTTGAGGGAGAGGGTAGCATAGGACGATCAATGTTCCTGCGATGCTCTTGAAACATTTTGCCCGAGACGGGAGCGTGAGGCTCGGGATTTGACTGCGCTCCAGCTTTGGCTTGCGCTACTAATAGCCGGCGGTACGCGCGGTGCTGAGCCCGCCGTATCGTTCCCGCCACTGCCTGCCGTGGATCAACGCATCGAGGATTCAGTCGACTCTACTTGCGCTGCCGCCCGAGCACAGCGTGTGACCGCCATACGAGTTGAATCACCGGAAGACTGGACCCTGTATGCACGCACCCTGTCCCGCTGTGCAGGTCATCACACCGGGCTTTTACAAGCGAGGATACTTGCGGAGGCTGTTTTCGCCATTGAAAGCCTCCTAGACTCGATGCCCGATACGTATGGATCAGCCCGCTGGAGAGCCAAGGCGGACGACCTAGTTGAAAGAGCTCTTCCAGGAGCTGCCCCAGATACTCAGCTCGTTGCGATCTTGGAAAATATGCACACGAAGATGACGACGAATGTCCGAAAGTCCGACCTCAAGCCGAACCCAGGCGATGTCGCACCCGGCAAGCTGGTTCCCGCCGGCGCGATCCAGATAGGTCACGATCACTTACGCGCCGCTGATATGGACGAAATTTGGTTCACTCTTGATTCTTCGGGGCTGTCACAGGCGAGGGCTGCGCTCCGCGCGCACCTAGCGGCATTAGGCTGGACGTTTTGTCCGCCGGAAAATCCAAACGGCCCGCGTGACGCGGTTGTGGTCAGGTACGTTGGCCCATCGCCAACGCCTGATCCCCATTTGCCCCGTGAGGCTGACGAGCGATTCGACGCGTCGCTGCGGAACGAGTGGGATATTACGGTGGACCTCTTCGCCAGTGGAACAACATCTACTAACGGGGTACTATTTATCAACCCTGTTGATTTTGCCCCGCTTTGCTCGCCGTACAAACCTTCCCCGTAACCCCGCCCGCGCCGCGTCCGCAGCTGCACCTTCCTCGAACCACCCCCGCAGCGTTGGCTGAGCGAGCATCGCCGCCGCGCGGCATAGGGGCGCCGATCGCGTAGCGGTGTAGCCGAGCAGCCTCGCAGTCTAGATCGCGGCGCTTAACGCGTTGCAGCACGGCAGCGCGGCGGCTTCGACGGCGGCGCTTAACGCGCTGCGGCTTGGGGTGACCTGAGGTGGCAAAACGGCTCAAGTTGAAACTGTGAGTTCCGGGGCTACGGCCCAAGGAGAACTCACGTGAGGAAAAGTCGCTTCACCGAGGCGCAAATCGTCGCCATTCCTCAAAGAGCTCGACGCCGGCACGGCCGCGACGGAGCCTGCTCGGCGACACGGCATTCATGCCAACACGATCCGACAATGGCGCGATAAGTACGCCGGCTTGGAAACCAGTGATTTGACGCGGCTCAAGCAGCTCGAGGCCGAGAGCGCGCGCAAGGATCGGGTGATCGCACGACTGACGATGGAGGTTGATGCGGTCCGGGAGCTGATCGCAAAAAACGGCTGGGCCCCTCGCGGCGAAAAAAGCGGTAAGGCCTTGCAAGAGTACGGGGTCTCCCAAGTGCGAGCATGCGCGATCGTCGGGCAATCGAGGCGGACGTTGCATTACTGTCGCAAGCCGTCGATCTTTACAGTGCGTTCGCCGGTACGATTCCCCCGTTTAATGCGGCTCTCACTGCAGCGAAGCAAGCCCCGTTGCCGATTATCGGAACGGTACGCGACGAGCGTCAATAGCTGGCAGCTTCGACGTTCTGCGCCATGACGCCCTAAGTTGATGCCGGGTCCTTGCATACGGCTCGCCGGCCAGACGTGCCCCCGCAAGCGGATACCGAGCACCGCAATCCCAAACCATCGATCCAGACTTTGACGACTCTAACGTACCGAGCGCCACGTCGTCGCTCCGAAGAGTTTCGGCCGGTCCGCACCGACGACGGCCTTGCGTGGATCGTGAACGACGAGACGACTCTTCGGCAGATTTCGGTAATATGCGGTGGGCCTATTGGTCCAGTATTACAAGTAGAACCCTCCGAGTTAAGAGCGGTCCATATTGCTCGCGCCCGGGACACTGAGCTCCGCTATGGAGCATGCCTGCGGCTTCGGCAGAAGCCAGACTGACAGCGACGCGCGGCCCGCTGATCGACGGCGCGGTCGTTGCGGTTCACTGCGCCTCATTCCAACGTTACAGTCTGCTTCGGCAGTTGATCGTCGAGAAAGCGGAAGAAGCTGCTCGAACGGTCGTTGAAGTGGATGCCCGTTTCTCGTCGCAGGAGTGCTCGCGCTGCGGGCAGGTTGCGAGCGAGAGCCGCCGGAGAAGGCGTTTTGCGTGCGTGGCGTGCGGCTATCGGTCACATGCCGACGTCAATGCAGCGCTGGTGATCCGGGGGCGAGCGCAGTTGGCGCTCATAAGTGAGCTATATCCGGCCGAGGACGCCGGTCGCCGCGCATTACGCGTGGCGTAGGCACACCCAACGAACGCGTTACTGCCAGCTAAAGACTACAAGACCGTCGCCGGTGGCGTCTTTCCAATTCTTCCAAATACGAACGTGCGTGGCGCTAGGCTCGGCGAACGAAGAACCGCCGCCGCCGCCACCACCACCGCCGTAATAAGAAGAGCCGTTCGAGCCGCTTCCTCCGCCGCCGCCGCCGTAATATCCGCCGCCGCCGCCACCCCCGCCACCGAGGGCGTAGTAACCCCTCTGGCCGCCGGCCCCACCGATGCCGAGCCGCCCGTTTTCCCCAGCATTACCAGGGTACGGGGAGTTCGGTGCTCCGCCTTGTCCGCCGATGCCGCCGGCGCTCTGCGAACCGCCGGTGCCACCCCCACCGCCGCCGCCATAGTAGAAAAGCCCGATGAGGCCGTCGCCTCCAACGAGTCCGCCACCATAACCAGGGCAGCCAAAATCCGAGTAGTTAGTGTTGCCAAAAGGCTCGCCTGCGCCGCCGCCGCCGCCCGCAACGAGAATGCGGTCGACGCGTCGTCCGGGCTCGACGCGCACATCCGAAGCGCCACCCCCGGCCGTGCCACAGCATGACTCGCCACCGCTACCACCGCCGTTGAAACCACCAGACGATCCGTTTCCTTTGCCGCCAACGTACACCCGTAGCTTCTGATGGGGCGTCACCGGAATCACGGCAAAAACTCGGCCTCCTCTACCTGCATACTGAACCGGCCGACAGTTCTCGCCACCGGACGCACCGCGCATGACGACGGTGATGGTGTGCACGTCTGCGGGCACTCGGAAAACCTGCGGCTTGCCGGTATAGACGAACGTCTTTCCGGTCGAGGCGGAGTGCGTTCTCGCAGCGCTACCAGACGTTGTGGGCATCCCGATTCCGGGATTTGCAGTGCAGCCCGCCAAAAGCGCGGCCACCGATGACATGGATAGCGCGTAAGGAACGATCGTTGAAAGCCTCATAGTCAGCCTCCTAGCCCTGCGGCAGACTTCAACATTCGCGAGCGCTTCGAATCCATCCGGCTGCTGCGCTACTGTGCGACCGCAGACCACGCTTGCCCGTCGTCCAGAGCAGGCCAGCAAGTGTGTGGGCTACTTGTGTTAGTCCGCTATTGTCGCGGCATGGGCACGCTGGCTACCATCGAGGCAACGATCGTAAGCCGAAAGGATGCAGCATGAAGATTACGGAGTTTAGCTGGTTTGCGTTGAGTGCCGGGCTTGGCGCATCGATGCTCGTGAGTTGTGCCGGATCGCAACCGCCGATTGGTTCGCCGAGCGCGAGCTCGCAGAACTTAGCGATCCGATCGGCCGGCGAACGATTTGCGCCCGACTCGATCAGGCGCGGAATTTACGTCAGCGATGTGAACGCCGTCCTCGGCTATCGCGCCAACAACTCCGCCAACGAGCCGCCGATTTGTAGCCTGGCGGAGAGTTATCCAGGCGGGATCGCGGCCGATAGCGACGGAAATCTGATCGTGACCCAGAGCGCGCAAACAGTAACCGTTTACAAAGGGCCTCGCATGTGCGGGCCGCAGCTCGGATCGTTTAGCGATCCGTACGGTCAGCCGGTCGATGCGGCGAGCATGCACGCGGCAACGGGAACGATCGTCGTTGCGAACGTCTTCGATGCGAGCGGTCCCGGGAGCATCGCGGTCTGTACGCTCGCGGGCGGTTGTACGAAGAACCTCCGGGGCCTCGGCAGCGAAGAGATGTACGAGGTCGCTGCCGTGGCGCTCGCCGACAACGGCGATTGCTGGGCCTCATCGACGAACTCGGCGGGAACCGCGACGCTGACCTATTTCAAGCGCTGTTCCGGCCGCGGTCGAACTGCAACGGGCTATGAGAATACGTATTATGGCGGCTTGGACATCGATAGCCAGAGGCATCTGCTTGCGATCAGTGCGTTCGACGGCAAACTCTACGTTTACAAGGGATGCGCTCCGGCTTGTACACTGGCTGCGGGCCCATACGCACTTGTCGGCGAGGCGGTCTACGGGCATTTGAATGAGAAATCGACTATGTTTGTCGCGTCCGATTTTCTAAACGGTCAGGTCAACGTCTATGCTTACACACCGAGCAGCTTAACCTATCTGTATCATTTCAATAACGGCCTCTCGGGGTCGACCGATCCCGCGGGCGCCACGTATAACCGGCGCGCAAAAGAGTAGGGACGCTCAGGATGACGCAGCGAAGCTGAGGCCGCGCGTTTCTTTGCGTACGAGATAGCCGATTAGGGCGAGCAGAAAGACTGAGGCGAAAACGACGGCGGTGACGAGCGCCATCGCGCCGGCGTAGTTTGGAGCGCCGTTGCTCAGCGGGATTTTGGTCGCGAGGATCGCTTCCATCTGCGCCACGCCGGCGACGAGCAGGTTACCAAGCTGATAGGTGAAGCCGGGGAACGTACCGCGTACTTCGCTGGGGGAGAGCTCGTTCAGATGCGCGGGAATGACGCCCCAGCATCCTTGCACGGCGAGCTGGATGAGAAAGGCGCCAAGCGCGAGCGACGCGATCGTGGAGCTGAATATCCAGAGCGGGATGACGCAGGCGCCGGCGACCGAGCAGAATATCACCGCGATGCGGCGGCCGAAGCGTTCCGAGAGCGTGCCAAAGCCGATGCTCCCGATGATCGCTCCGATCGCACCGACGATTGCGAGCAGCGACGTCGTCCCGGTCGAGAAGCCGTGCTGCTTTTGCAGGAACGTTGCGTAGAGATCCTGGGTGCCGTGCGACATCGCATTGAGGCCGGCCATGAAGGCGATCGCATAGAGAAAGAGCGGCCAATGCGCCGCGATCGATTTCAGCAGAAAGTTCGGCGCGACGGCGATACGCTGTGCACGACCTTCGAGCCAGACGGGCGACTCGGGGACGCCGGTGCGGATGTAAAAGATGAGCAGCGCCGGCAGCGCGCCGATGATGAAGAGCGCGCGCCAATCCCAATGCGTGAAGGTGAAGACGAAATAGTAGACCCCGGCGGCGAGGAGAAAACCCCACATGTAGCCGCTCTGCAGCATGCCGCCGATCAGTCCGCGACGGTGGGGCGGCAGCATCTCCATCGTGAGCGCCGCGCCCAATCCCCACTCGCCGCCCATCGCTACGCCGTAGAGCGCGCGTAAGACGAGAAAGACGGTGAAGTTCGGCGAAAAGGCCGTTGCCAGCTGAATAACCGAGTAAAAGCCGATGTCGATCATCAGCGGCGTGCGCCGTCCGTAGCGGTCGCCGAGCCATCCGAAGATGAGCGCGCCGATCGGCCGACACATGAGCGTCAGCGTGAGCGCGAATGCGACCTCGGCGACGGTTTTATCGAATGTGGTCGCGATCCGCGTGATGACGAAGGTGAGAAGAAGAAAGTCGAACGCGTCGAGCATCCACCCCAGGAAGCTCGCGACGAACGTTCGACGGGCGGCGGAAGTCACGCAGTTCGCTGACCTAGAGCTTTAGTGCAAAGGCCGAGCCGCCCCAGCCGTACTTGCCGTATGCGCCGCCGTACAATGTTGTGCCGTACAAGGTGTTGCGCACGTCGATCACTCCCGCTGCCGGTTGCGCGCCATCGTTAGGCTTTACGCTGAAACTATGCAGCACCGTAACCTTACCGCTCGTCGTGGCGCTGAAGACGGTACCGCCGGGAGAGGGTGCTCCCGAAGAAGCGCAGTTGGGGTATGCCGCGCCGCCGCAGCGCGCCGTGCCATACAGCATATTGTTTACGTGGGTGAGGTCTCCATATGGCGCCGATCCATCTTTGCCGGTAAAGCTATGCAGTAACTCTTCTTTTCCGCTGGTGCTGATCTTGAAGATGATGCCGTCGCCGTGGCTGCCACCCAACGCCGTAGTTCCGTAAAGCGTTCCGTTCACGTCGGTGAGGCCGGCGAGAGGCTGGTACCCCTCTTGAAAGTCGCTTCCAAAACTATACAGATCCTTGAGGCTGCCCTTTAGAGTCATTCGGAATACGGTGCCGTCCAGACCGCTTCCGCCCGCGAACGTCGTACCGTAGAGCACCCCTTTCACTGCTACGAGACGTGCCGTTGGGTACTCGCCGTCAGCGTCATCAAAAGCATGGAGGACGTGTAGGTCTCCCGCCGGCGTTATGCTAAACACGGTTCCAAAAGCGTTAACGCCGCTGGAGGTGGTGCCGTAAAGCGTGCCGTTCACATCGATCAGAGCCGCTTCCGGATTTGCTCCATCGACGTAGCTGAAGTTATGAAGCACGCGTTCTTTGCCGCCCGTGGTTATCGTGAAAATGGTGCCGTAGCCGGACCCCCTCCCTTGACCGTGCCGACCGCCGCCTTCAGTAGTTCCATAAAGCACTCCATTTAGGTAAATCAGGGCACCCCGCGGCTCCGCGCCATCGAAACCTTTTCCGAAACTATGCAGAACATGCTCGGCGCCGGTGGAGCTTATCGAGAAAACCGCGCCTTTATCGTTTGCGCCGCCCGCCTCAGTCGTTCCGTAGAAGGTGCCGTTAACGTCGACGAGTTCCGCGGTCGGAGCCGTGCCGTCGCTGCCGTTACCAAAGCTGTGAAGAAGGTCGTAATTCGATGACCCGTCGCTGGTGGCGCGGGTCTGCCTTTCAGCCGCGCTGATCTGCGGGGGGAGCGCCAAACGGTTCGCGCTCGGGCCGCAGGCCGCGAGCACAACAAGCGCGATTAGCGTAACGCGGAATTGCACCACGAGACTTCCTCCAGGCAGTAGCACCGAGGAGGTTCTGCGGAGGCTGGACGACTCCGCTCGCGGAGTCGTGGGTGGGTTACGGAGAGCTGGCCGGTGAGGTTGTGGGAGAAGGTGTTGGTGAGGGCGTGGGTGTGGTGCCCGGCGGGATCTGCGCGCCGTAGAGCGCGAGCAGCCAAATCTGGGTGTGGCGCACCGTGACCTTCGGAACGTTGAAGGCAAACTGTACCGTATTACTCGTCGGCGTCGTGAACTTCTGATAGCTCGCGATCAACTGGTCCATGCGCTTGCCGCGCATCACCGTTTCGTTGAAGAGCTGGAGTGCGAAGACGCGCCCGGTATACTGCAACGGCGGAAGCGTGTACTGGGTCGAGGCGCCACCATTGAGGACGAAGTCCGTGTTGCTTTGCAGACGGATCGCCACGACCGGGGTGATGTGCATGAAGAGCGGATTCGGATTGCTCATGTTCGGCACATCGTGCGGCAGCGACTCGACTTGGAGCGTCATCATGCCGGCGGGTGAGGGCGTGGGCGTTGCGCTGTCGCTATCGTCGCTGTCGTCGGAATCCGATGACGAGCTCGGCTGGGGCGTCGGCGACGGGCTCGCGGTCGGGGCGGCGCTGCTGTTCGCGCCGGGCGAACCCTTAGGCGCGGGCGTCGGCATGTTGAACGCGAGCGTACAGTTGTATTGCTGGTTGAACTGCTGCACGACGGGACACTTCATGCCGTTGGGGCCTTGGCCGATCGGATATTGCGCTTCGTTCGGTGCGAGCGTTGCGCCGGGGTTGGTGAGCTCTTCTTGTCCGTTGGCGCCGACGTTCGGACCGGCCATCTGATTGTTGCCTAGGCCATTGATACCGCCGTTACCGGGCATTCCCCCGTTCGACATCGAGCCGGGTTGCGAAACGGGCGGGGTCATGTCACCCATCCCGCCGCTGTCCAGGCCTTGTCCTTGGCAGGAGGCTAATAGTAGCGCGAGTCCCGCCAATACGGCACGAGCGTCCAACTTCATCGTTTTATTGTTTCGCCTCGACGACTCTCTGTAACTCTTCGACGAATGCGTCGACTAAAACCGTACGCTTCTCTTCCACGCCGCGCTGATTCACGTTCACCGTACCGTCTGAAACTTCTTGTTTGCCCGCGACTAAGATGTACGGCACTTTCTGCGTCTTCCAGTGCCTGATCTTATACCCGAGCTTCTCGTTGCTTTCGTCGAGCTCGACCCGAAAGCCCGCTGCTTGGAGTTTTGCTTCCACCTCACGAGCATAGGCCACTTGATCCTGGGAAATGGCTGTGACGACGACTTGAATCGGTGCCAACCAGGCGGGGAATGCCCCTCCGTAGTGCTCGATGAGGATACCGAAGAAACGTTCCAAGGAGCCCGCAAGTGCCCTATGGATCATGACCGGCCGGTGGTCTTGACCGTCGGCGGCACGGTACTTGAGGCCGAAGCGAGCGGGCAAAATAAAGTCGACCTGCACGGTGCCCAACTGCCACAAGTGGCCGATCGCGTCGCGAACGTTGATGTCGAGCTTCGGCCCGTAGAAGGCGCCCCCGGCCTCGTCAACGACGTACGGCAACCCATAGCGATCGAGTGCTTTGCGGATCGCCTCTTCGGCGACCGCGTCGGTCTCGGTTCGTTCGCTCTCCTCGCGACGCGAGAGGACGTATTGCATCTCGGCAAAGCCGAACGCGTCCATCAAGCGCCGCGCTTCGTCGAGCGTGCGCTCGAACTCGCTCTGGAGTTGATCGGGCGTGCAGAAGATATGCGCGTCGTCTTGGGTGAAGCCGCGCACCCGGTTGAGCCCGTGCAGCACGCCGGATCGCTCGAAGCGATAGACCGTGCCGAACTCGGAGTAGCGCAAAGGAAGATCGCGATAACTGCGCAGGTGACTTTCGTAGATCAGGATGTGTCCGGGACAGTTCATCGGCTTGAGCCGGAATCGCTGCGTCTCGACTTCGATCGGGCCGAACATATTCTCGGCAAAATTTTCGAGGTGCCCCGAGATCTCAAAAAGACGCTCGCTGACGACGTGCGGCGTGACGACGGGTTGGTAACCCCGCTCGCGCAAGCCTTGGCGAATGAAGTCTTCGACGATGCCGCGCACGATCGCGCCCTTTGGATGCCAGAACACGAGTCCGCCGCCGGCCTGCTCTTCGATCGAAAAAAGATCGAGTTCGGCGCCGAGCTTGCGGTGGTCGCGGCGTTGTGCCTCTTCGATGCGTGCGAGGTACGCATCGAGGTCGGCTTTCGAACGCCAGGCCGTGCCGTAGATGCGCTGCAGCATCGGATTGTGCTCGTCGCCGCGCCAATAGGCGCCGGCAACACTCGTGAGCTTGAACGCGCCGATTCCGCCGGTCGAGTCGGCGTGGCCGCCCCGGCAGAGGTCGGTAAACTCGCTGATCGTGTAGAGGGTGACCGGTTCGCCGTCGGGGATCTCGCGGGCGATCTCGACCTTGTAGGGATTGCGGGCGAAGGCGTCGATCGCTTCGGCTCGCGTGACGACGCGCCCGGTCATCGGGTAATCGGCCGCGACGATCTCGTTCATGCGGTTCTGCAAGCGTTCGAGGTCTTCGGGTGTGAACGGCTCGGCGCGGTCGAAATCGTAGTAAAAGCCGTTCTCGATCGCGGGGCCGATCGTCGGCTTCGCATCGGGAAAGAGGTCCTGGACCGCGTAAGCGAGCACGTGAGCGGCCGTGTGGCGCAGCTCCGCAAGCGAAGGCCTCTGGTCATCCATCCGCTCGCCCTTCGCCCTGCCCCAACCGCAGTCCTGAGCGGCGCCCCGTGACACCGCTTGAGGTAGGGCCTTAACGTGGGGTTAATCGGCATGACGATAAACTAGAGCGTACCTACTCTCTATAAGGAGTTGTCTGTGAGAGCATCCCTGGTTCGCTGCTTCACCACGGTCGTCGTTGCTGCGTCGCTTACCCTGCCGGCCATCGCGGCAACCCAGCTGACCGGTGCCGGATCGAGCTTCGACTATCCGTTTTTCTCGAAAGCCTTCTACATCTATAGTGCGAAGAACCCGGACGTCACGGTCAACTACCAGTCGATCGGCAGCGGCGGCGGCATCCAGCAGTTCACGGCCAAGAACGTCGACTTCGGGGCGACGGACGTACCGATGAACGCTGCGGAGCTCGCGCGCGCCGGTCAACCGGTGCTTCAGATCCCGGTGGCGCTCGGCGGCGCGGCGGTCGCTTATAACGTGCCCGGCGTGAGCGCGACGATTCGGCTGACTCGCCAGGTGCTCGTCGACATCTACCTCGGCAAGGTGCTCAAATGGAACGATCCGCAGATCGCCAAGCTGAACCACGGGGTCAACCTTCCCGACATGCCCATCGTCGTGGTGCACCGTTCGGACGGCTCGGGAACCAGCTATATCTTCACCGATTTCCTGAGCCGGGTTTCGGCCGAGTGGAAGACCAAGGTCGGCGTGGGTAAGAGCGTTTCGTGGCCTGCCCCGAGCGCGATCGGTGCCAAGGGGAACGAAGGCGTCGCGGGCCAGATTCGCAGTACCCCCGGCGCGATTGGTTACGTGGAGCTGGCGTACGTGATCGAAAACAAGATGCCGGCGGCGATCTTGCAGAATCGAGCCGGGAAGTGGGTCGGCTGCACGCCCGAGAACGTCGCGGCCGCCGCGGCCACAAAACCGGAGGTGAGTCCCACGAACTTCTCGATCACCGATGCAGCGGGTGCGGGCTCGTATCCGATCTCGGGCTACTCCTGGGTCGTGGTCTACAAGAAACCCTCGGACGCGACGCGCGCCAAGGCACTCTACGACGTGCTCTCCTGGCTCGTCGGTCCCCAGGGACAATCGAATGCGAAGTCGATCGATTACGTGCCGTTGCCGGTAAACGTACAGAACGCGGCCTCGGCGACGCTTCGGCAAATGCAGCGCTGATTTTTAGCGGGGCTCAGGATGACAGGTGGTAGAGCCGCAGTTTAGGCGCGTTGCGCGGTTTGTTAGTCCCGCCGATCGCGGCTTTGCCGCGGTGGTCTACGGTGGGAGCATTCTGTTTGCATTGTTGATCCTGGGCCTCTTTGTCGAACTGGTGCTCGGATCGTGGCCGTCGATCGTGGCGTTCGGGCCCTCGTTCATTTGGAAGAGTTCCTGGGATCCGATTACCAGCAAGTTCGGAGCGCTCCCGATGATCTACGGCACCGTGGTGACGTCGTTCGTCGGGATCATCCTGGCCGCGTTCGTGGGAATCATGGCGGCGGTCTTTCTCGCCGACTTCGCGCCGCGGTGGCTCGCGACGCCGCTCTCGTTTCTCATCGAGTTGTTGGCGGCGGTCCCAAGCGTCGTCTACGGCTTGTGGGGACTCTTCGTGCTCTCGCCGTTCGTGCGAACCGTCATCGGACCGGCGCTCCAACACGTCCTTGGGTGGACTCCGCTCTTCTCTGGACCGATCTACGGCGTGGGCTTGCTGACCGCCGGCATCATCCTCGCCTTGATGATCGTTCCGACCGTCACGGCGATCTCGCGCGACGTGATCGCGGCGATACCGCGCGACCTGCGCGAAGCCTCGATGGCGCTCGGCTCGACCAGATGGGAAACGGCAACGCGCGTCGTGCTGCCCGCCGCGCGGGTCGGAATTTTCGGGGCGTGCGTGCTCGCGCTGGGCCGCGCGCTCGGCGAGACCATCGCGGTGACGATGGTGATCGGCAATCGGCCGGAGATATCCGCCTCGCTCTTTGCGCCGTCGTATACGCTGGCCAGCGTGATCGCCAACGAGTTTACCGAGGCGACGACGAGCATTTACATCAGCGCGCTGATCGAGCTCGGTCTCATCCTGTTCGTGGTAAGCATCGTCGTCAACGCGCTCGCGCGGTTCATGATCTGGAGCGTCCGGGGATCGCGATGAGCCTGCGCTATCAGCGGCTCGGCTATCGGCGGGCCTACGGGTCGATCGGAACGGGGCTCGCGCTTTGCTGCGCCGCGCTGGCCGCGGGCGCGCTGCTGGCGATTCTCGGGTACGTCGTCGTGCAGGGCGCGGGCGCGATCAATTGGGCCTTTCTCACGCAGCTCCCGCACCCGATCGGCGTACCGGGCGGAGGTGTTGGAAACGGCATCCTCGGAACGATCATCATCATCGGCATCGCGACTGCGATGGCCGTGCCGGTCGGCTTGCTGACCGGCATCTATCTCGCGCTCTTCGGCCGCGGGGCGATTCCCGAAGCGCTGCGGTTTCTCTCCGACGTGCTCTCGGGTGTGCCGAGCATAGCGATCGGGCTTTTCGCGTACGCGGTGCTCGTCGCGCCGCTCAAACACTTTTCGGCAATCGCCGCGTCGTTCGCATTCATGATGCTGATGCTGCCGCTTCTCGTGCGGACGTCGGAGCAGGCGATTCGCTCGGTGCCGCAGACCGTTCGCGAAGGCGCGCTCGCGCTAGGCATGTCAAACTTTCGCGCCACGGTACACATCGTGCTGCCGACGGCGCGACCGGCGATCATCACCGCGCTCTTGCTGGCGATCGCGAGGGTGACCGGCGAGACGGCACCGCTGCTCTTTACCGCCTTCGGCACACAGTTCTGGGAGACGAATCCGAACCACCCGATGGCGGTGCTCGCGCTGCAAGTCTTCAACTATGCAATCTCGCCCTATCCCGACTGGCAGGCTCAAGCGTGGGCCGGCGCGCTGCTGCTCGTGGTTGCGGTCTTCGTCTTGAGCTTGGGAGCACGGCTGATGCTCCGCCGCGCCATGCGGGGGCTCGAGAGTTGACGGCCATCGCGCCGGAGACCGGCGACGTCGTGATGGCGACCGAGGATTTGAGCGCGTATTACGGCGATCGCAAAGCGGTGGGCGACGTCTCGATCGGATTCACACGCAAGGCCGTGACGGCGCTAATCGGCCCGTCGGGGTGCGGGAAGACGACGCTTTTGCGATGCTTGAACCGGATTCACGAAGTGGGATTCGACGCGCGCGTGCAGGGGCGCGTGCTGCTCGACGGCCAGGATATTTATGCCGGCGGCATCGACCCGATGTCGATCCGACGGCGCGTCGGGATGGTCTTTCAGCGCCCGAACCCCTTTCCGACGCTCTCGATTCTCGACAATGCGTTGGTCTGCGCGCCCAAGGGTCTGGGTCGCCGCCAGAAACTCGAACGCGCGGAGAAGGCGTTGCGATCGGCGGCGCTCTGGGAAGAGGTAAAAGATAAACTCCGCAGCAGCCCGTTGCGTCTCTCCGGCGGGCAGCAGCAGCGGCTCTGCATTGCGCGCGCGGTCGCGGCGGAGCCGGAAGTTTTGCTAATGGACGAGCCGACCGCCTCGCTCGACCCGATTGCGACGGCGATCATCGAGGAGTTGATGGCATCGCTCGCCGAGGAGTTTACGATCGTCGCCGTGACGCATAACATGCAGCAGGCCGCACGCGTCTCGGATCGCACCGCGTTCATGCTCGCCGGCGAGAGCGGCGTTGGGGAGTTGATCGAGGTCGACGACACGGCCAAGCTCTTCACCAAGCCGACCGACCATCGAACCGAGGACTACATCACGGGTCGCTTCGGCTAAAGGCACGGTCGTGCGTCCCGCGAACGACATCGGTGGAGCGTGAGGAGGTCGAGGTGCGGGTAGTATCGTTTGGGTTCGCCGCCGTGCTTTTGCTCGCGGCTTGCAGCAGTTCCACAACCACGATACCGCAGAGTTCGAATCCGGCGGGCGGCGCGAAGATCAAGCACGTCGTGATCCTGCTGCAGGAGAACCGCAGCTTCAACTCGCTCTTCATGGGCTTTCCGGGCGCCGAGACGGCCAGCTCAGGGCCGTGCGAAATCAAGAAGTCTGCACCGTGGTGCAAGGGCCAGCCGATTACGCTTAAACCCGTGAGCTTGGAGAGCGTTGGTCCGCCGATCGGCACGGACATCGGTCACGAGCACAGAGACTTCGATGCCGAATGCGACCGCGACACCGCTACCGGCGTCTGCCGGATGGACGGCTTCGATTTGGATCGCTACGGCGTCAGCGGCGGCGAAAAGCGCGCAAAGCTCTATCCATACCGTTACGTCGAGCGTTCCGAGACGAAGCCGTATTGGGACTTGGCGAGCCGGTACGCGATTGCCGATCACATGTTCTTCACTGAAACCGCCGCGAGCTTCATCGCGCATCAAGAGATCATCTCGGGAACGGTGCGGCTCAACTCGACACGCTCCCTGACCGACGAGCCGGACGATTCTATTTGGGGTTGCGACGCCTTTCCGGGGACGCAGACGCCGGTCTTGCTCGTCGACGGCCGCGAGCTCGAACCGGGGCCGAGCACAAAGTTGCCGTTCCCGTGTTTCACCGAATACCCGACGATGGCCGACGTCCTGGATGCGGCGAACGTCTCGTGGAAATACTACGTCGCGCCGACATTCGGCCCGCGCGGCGATTTCTCGGGCGGCGTCTGGAACGGCTTCGACGCCATCAAGAAAGTGCGATACGGTCCGGATTGGAAAGAGCACATCAGCCGTCCGAACACGAACTTCTTTGCCGACCTCAAGAGCGATTCGCTATCGTCCGTTTCGTGGGTCATGCCGACGGTTGCCGACTCCGATCATCCGGCGAGCGGATGCAATAGCGGTCCGCGATGGGTGACGAAGGTCGTCAACGCGATCGGCACGAGCCAATACTGGAAAGATACCGCGATTGTCTTGATGTGGGACGACTGGGGCGGCTGGTACGATCCGGTCGCGCCGCCGCGGATCAACTATGCTAGCCTGGGATTCCGCGTTCCGATGATCGTGATTTCGCCCTACGCGCGGCCGGGCTACGTTTCGCATACGCAATACCAGTTCGGGAGCGTCTTGAAGTTCGTCGAGCAGACGTTCAAGCTCGGGTCGCTCGGCACCAGCGACGTCAACGCGAACTCGATCGAAGATAACTTCAACTTCACGCAAGCGCCGCTCGGATTCAAATCCGCTCCGCTTCCGCCGGCGCTGCGATTATGCGAGAAGGAGCAGCAGGACGATTTGCGGCCGCTCTTCAGACGCGAAGGGTTCCCCGATTACGGCTAGCCGTTAGTAGTCGTCGTCGGGGGTGTCGTAGTTGATGGGCTGGTTTTCGAAATATGAGGCTGAATATTTCGTGCGGATTCGCGTGAACGGGCGAGGCGCGCGTTTGAAGTCGAAGCAGTCCGTGAGATCGTGCGAACGAACGTCGGTGCGCCCGAGCGATCCGAGATCGAACGTCTTCTCGATGAACTTCAGAACGCTGCCGAACTCATAGCGGACGTGAGAGACGTGCCCTTGCTTCGCATATGGTGAGATTACGAGCAGCGGCACGCGGAAGCCGTCCTCAAAGGAGTTATAGATGGTGGGCGGGACATGGTCGTACCATCCGCCCCAGTCGTCCCAAATCACGAAAATCGCCGTGCTGTTCCAATACTGGCTGTTGCCGATCGCGTTGACGATCGAGGCTACCCACGACGGACCGGTGCCGTTGTTTTTTGCGGGATGATCCGACGCTTGCGCGCTCGGAGTGACGAACGTGACGTCGGAGAGTTGGCCGGCTGCGACGTCCTTGAGGACTTTTGACGAGGGCCAAATCACGTTCTCGTAGGACGGGCTCTGCCAGATCGGCTTGAGCGCGTCGACCGCGTGCCACTCCCCGGATCCCTTGAATTCCTGATAGTAGTGCCAACTGACGTTCTTGACGTTCATTAGGCGGAAGATCGAGTCGCGAACGAAGCAGGGAAAAACGGCCGAACCTTCGTTGCCTTTCGGGTCGATCGTTACGACGGTCGTGTCTGATTGCGAATCGCATCCGCCTTGGCGCTTGCGCCCTTGCGGGTCGGTGGGGTTCTCGGCGGCCTTGAGGTCGGAGCGGTCGCTGATTGCCGAGGTTGCGCTCACGATGTATTGGTGCGCCGAGAAACTGGGACCCTGACTAGTTTGGAACATCCGGTCGCCGAAGGTGTATTGCTCGGCGAGATCCCAGTACGGCTGCACGTCGCTGCGCGGAACGTATCCGTATGAAGCGACGTCGGCTTCCGGGCACTTGTAACTATTCTTCGAGTAGCAGTTTTCAGTCTCGGTGTCAAAACCGTCCATCACGCCATTGGCGTCGTCCTGGACCCATGCGGAGTGCTTGTGCGAGAGATCGTAGGGCGCGGTCAGGGGTGTCGACACGAGCTGCACCGTCTGCCCGTGGGAGTTCTTCCCGGATTGCACGGTGTCTGCACCGGGAAGTCCGTTGAAGAGATTGTCGACCGACCGATTCTCTTGAACGATCACGACGACGTGCTTGATGCGTCGGGCGTCGGGCTGCATTTGAGCCGGCTGCGCGATGTTTTGCGGCGTGGCCGGCGGCGTTCCAAATGGAGTGGAGCATCCGGCCGTGGCGAGCATAGCGGCGACGAGAATTGCGCCGGTCAGTCTGCTTACACGGAATGGAAACATCGGTGTGAGATGTGCGTCGCGAACGGGCCGATGCCCTTCGTAAAGCTTGACGAGCGAGCGGTTACTTTGTACTTACGGCCGCACCGAGCGGTTCGACGAGGCCGGCGCCGGCATTGTAGTTCGTTGGTGCGCCGCCTCCGTCGAACGGCCAGCGGTTTGCAGTGGTCGCCGTATAGCCGCACGATTCGTAATCGGCACCGGCGATGTATCGCTCACCGTTCGCGGCGATGACGCCTCCAGCGAGGTCACAGACCGCGCCGCCCTGATAGTTGGTGAGGTTCGTCGTGCCCGTAATCGTTGCGGTCGAACCGGAGACGGAGAGCCAATAGATGCACGAGGATGGGCTGCCGCCGCATTGCTGATCGCCGAGCGCGAGGTAATCGCCGCTGCGGTACCACTGAATCATGCCCGGAACGTGGAGCGTTCCGCCGCTCAGAGCGATCAACTGCGTGGTGCTGCCCCCGGATGGGAGCTCGGCGAAGTAGCTGGTGATGCGGCTCGAGTCCATTCCGTCGAAGAAGAGGTTGCCCGCGTTGTCGTAGCCGACGAAGAAGTAGAGATAGAAGCTGGGGTTCGTATAGGTGGTTCCGCTTCCCGACGCGTTGGCGAAGACCGTCAGGTTGCCGGCGCCGCCGCTCGTGCTCTCGATATTCGTGACGGCGAGGTCGTTGGTCGATTTGTTGACCGCGCAACCGGCCGGATACTCGCCATACACGCTGAGCGTCTTGAGCAGCGCTCCGGTGCGCGAGTAGAGCTGCATCGCCGAAGCTCCGGTGTTCGCGACCCATATGTTTCCGCTTGCGTCGGCGCACTCGCCTTCGGGGAAATCGAGCCCCGTCAGTTGCCCCTTGAGCGCCATGGCCGGCATGGTAAAGATGTCGACGTCATTGGCGCCATAGTCGGAGATGAAGAGCAATCGCGGCGCGAGCTTGGCGTCGGGCGAGATCCAACTCGCGCGGCGATTCGGACGCACCGCCGAGACCGATCGCGGCGCCGGCGCCGGCGCCATTGCGGTGCGGATTGTCGCGGGCGAGATGGCGGCCGGCGTGGTTCCTTGCTGCGAGCCGTTGCCGCAGGCCGCGAGCATAGCCGCGGCGGCGACGAGTGGGATCGAGATGGCGAGCTTCTTCATACATGAAGGTTCAATTAGCCGAGCGCTTCCCCTGTACGGACGGCAACACCGAGCGTAGGAGTCGCGTGGCTCGTTTTGAAAGGCGGGATACGGGAGGAAACCGTGGTTTCCAAGCTGCTGCTGATACCGATTCTCGCCGGTCTCGTGCTATGCGCGGGCTGCTCTTCATACGGCAGCAGTTCGCTCGGCGGCGCGGCGGCGCCGGACGTATTGGGTGGGGACGTGGTACGACGGCATATCAAGCACGTGGTCGTGATCATCCAGGAGAACCGAAGCTTCGAGAACTTCTTTGCCGGATATCCCGGAGCCGACGCGCCGATGACCGGCTGCGCGCGCGGAAGCGGCCCCGATTTCGTAGCGCGCTCCGGCAATGGCGTACATTGTCCGAAAGGCGATACGGCCGTGCCGCTGCACCAAGTGACGTTTGAGAACAACTCCGACCTGCCGCACAACTTTGGCGTAGCGATCCAGGATTGGGACAACGGCAACATGGATGGCTTCGCGGCGTTTGGAAAGAGGCCGGACGCGGCCTATTCATACATCGAGCGCTCCCAGGTTGCGCCGTACTGGACGATGGCAGCGCAGTACGTGCTTGCCGACAAGATGTTCCCGACCGAGTTCGGCGGGAGCTTCACCGCGCACCTAACCCTGATCGCCGGGACCGACGACCTCGTGCTTCCCTCCACCGCCGAAGTCGATTTTCCCAACGCGGCACCCGACGATTGCGATTCGCCGCCCGGCACGAAGAGCTCGTACCTCTCTGAGGATCGCAGGGTCCATTACTACAACGGCCCGTTCCCGTGCTTCGATCAGTTCAATACGATCGCCGAGGTGCTCGATAAGGCGAGCGTCTCGTGGAAGTTCTACGCGACGCGAGTGCTCGACGGCGGATTCTGGGAGCCGTTCGAAGCGATCAAGTACGTGCGCTACGGTCCCGACTGGCCGGGCAATATCGTTGCTCCGCAGACGAGGATTTTAACCGATCCCGCAAGCGGCAATTTGGCCGACGTTACCTGGGTGACGCCCGACTATGCCGACTCCGATCACCCGGCGCACCACAGCGATCAAGGACCGTCGTGGGTTGCGTCGATCGTGAACGCAATCGGCGAGAGTTCCTACTGGCGTTCGAGCGCGATCGTGATTCTTTGGGACGATTGGGGCGGCTTTTACGATGACGCGGCGCCGCCGCAACTCGACTATCGCGGGCTCGGCATTCGCGTGCCGTGTCTGATCGTCTCGCCGTACGCGAAGCAGGGTTACGTTTCGAGCGTGCAATACGAATACGGCAGCATCCTTCGCTTCATCGAAGAGGTTAACGGGCTTCCCGCGGGCAGCATCGGACCCGTGAAGAAGGGCTATACCGACGGCCGTGCGACGGGCCTCGAAGATGCCTTCGACTTCAGCCAGAAACCGCGTACGTTCTCACCGATTCCGACGAAGTATCCCGCCTCGTATTTCCTGCACGAGCGGCCCTCGAACGAACCGCTCGATACGGAGTAGGCGGTGGTTTCCAGATTGTGGCTCGTACCGATTCTCGCCGGTCTCGCGGTGTGCGCGAGCTGCTCTTCATATGGCAGCCTCTCGGGCAGCGGCGCCGCGTGGCCGGCGATGCCGGGAGAACGTTCTGCGGCGCGGGCAAGCGGGGACGTGTTTATGCGGCATATCAAACACGTCGTCGTGATCATCCAGGAGAACCGGAGCTTCGAGAACTTCTTCGCCGGCTATCCCCACGCGAACGCACCAACGTTCGGCTGCGGACGCAAAATGCATGGCTCGATGCCGGCGAGCAACCCGGACGCGCCGGGAGCTTCGTGCCCGTCTGGAGATGAGCAGATCCCGCTGCATCAGGTCACGTTCCGGACCGGCCCCAATCTCGACCACGACTTCGAACCGGCGATCATCGATTGGGATAACGGGAAGATGGATGGGTTTACCCGTTGGGGCCACTACAAAGATATCCATACTGCGGCATACGCGTACGTGGATCGCCCGGAGGTCGCGACGTATTGGGATATCGCAAAAGAGTACGTGTTAGCCGATGAGATGTTCCCGACCGAGTTTGGACCGAGTTGGACGGCCCATCTCACGCTCGTCGCCGGAACGGATAGTATCAAGCCAAAGCTGGCCTTGGCCGATTTCGCCGATGAGGGGAGCAACTGCAAGGCGCCGGGAGGGGCGAAGACGACGACGGTGGATGAAAGCCGCGTGCTCCGTCGCGCGTCGGGTCCGTTTCCGTGCTTAGATCAGTTCAATACGATGGCGCAGGACCTCGACACCGCCGGAATCTCTTGGAAGTACTACGTGCCCATGAAGCTCAAGGCATTCATATGGTCGCCCTTTGCCGCAATCAAATACGTCTATGGTGGAGCAGACTGGGAAAAGAACATCATCATGCCGCAGACACAAGTGCTCCAGGATATCGCACAGAAGAACCTCGCCGCCGTCAGTTGGGTGACGCCCAGCAGAGACGATTCGGACCATCCGGCGTTTCGCGCCGATAAAGGACCGTCATGGGTCGCCTCGGTGGTCAACGCGATCGGAGAGAGTTCCTATTGGGATTCGACGGCGATCGTGGTGCTTTGGGACGATTGGGGCGGATACTACGATAACGCATCGCCCCCGCAGCTCGACTTCCGCGGCCTCGGCATTCGCGTCCCGTGTCTGATCATCTCCGCGTACTCCAAACGCGGCTACGTTTCACACACCCAGTACGAGTACGGCAGCATCCTAAAATTCATCGAGCAAGCGTTTGGGCTTCCGGCCCTAGGAACGACCCAAGACGGCTACACGGACACCCGCGCGAACAGCATCGGCGATGCGTTCGATTTCAAGCAGAAGGCCCGCGGCTTCTCACCGATTCCGGCGAAGTATCCAGCCGCGTCCTTCTTACACGAACCGCCCTCAAACGAACCGGTCGACACGGAGTAAATGCTCGTGCGTCTTTACCTCGCGCTTCTCATCGCTCTAAGTCTTGCCGCTTGTAACGGTCCGTCGCGCCCGATCACGCCGCCGGTGCAGGATGGAGGCGTCAACGACCAGCGCCGCCCCAACGCGACGACGCCGATCCGTCACGTGGTGATCATCATTCAAGAGAATCGAACGGTCGACAATCTCTTCAACGGATTTCCCGGCGCCGATACCGTTCGGACGGGGCGCACATCGGAAGGGCACACCGTCGCGCTACGGCCGATCCACTTGGATGCAACCGTGCTGGTCACGCACGGACACGTTACCTTCTTGACGGAGTACGATGCGGGGAAAGTTGACGGGTTCAATCTCATCAAGACGGGGTGCTCGCACCACTCCGTCTGTAAGCCAACCGCTTACGGCTACGTTCCGAAGTCGGACGTCGAGCCATACTGGGAGATGGCGCATGAGTACACGCTGGCCGACCATCTCTTTCAGACGAATCAAGGCCCCAGTTTCCCGGCGCACCAGTATCTGGTGAGCGGGACGTCGACGATCGCCAACGACTCGATGCTTCGCGCGTCCGAGAACGCGGCATCGCCGAAGGGGAAGGGCACGGGCGGGTGCGATTCACCGGCGGGATCGCACGTCTTGGTGATCAATCCGGCGGGAAAGCAGAGATCGTCGGTCTACCCGTGTTTCGATCGGCTCTCGCTGATGGCGGAAGCGAATCGCGCTTCCGTGACGTGGCGCTACTATCAGGCCATTAAGGGTGCCGGAACTTGGAACGCGCCCGACGCCTTGCGAGGGATACGATACGGCCGCTTCTACGACAACGTCGTCGCGCCGTCAAAGCGGATTCTCACCGACGTTGCGTCGGGAGACTTGGCCGATATTACGTGGGTGACGCCCACGCTGCACGAGTCGGATCACGGCGGCGAGAATAACGGCACCGGTCCGTCGTGGGTGGCCTCGGTCGTCAACGCGATCGGTGAGAGCTCGTATTGGAACTCGACTGCAATCTTCGTGGTGTGGGACGACTGGGGCGGTTGGTACGACCACGTCCCACCGAAAGAGGAGAACTCGTACGAGCTCAGTTTTCGCGTACCGCTCCTGGTTATCTCGCCCTACGCCAAGCCGCACTATGTGTCGCACGTTCCCCACGAATTCGGCAGCATCTTGAAGTTCGCGGAAGAGACGTTCGGACTGCCCTCGATGAAAACGACCGACGAACGGTCGGACGATCTTTCGGACTGCTTCGATTTTCACAGCCGGCCGCACGCATTCCAGAAGATCCCGGCGCCCTACCCGCCTGGGTACTTCCTGCGTCAGCCGCCCGATGGAGAAAGCCCGGACGACGACTGACGCTCCCTGAGCGCCGAGGCGGGACGTTTCCGAACGCCCTCTCGTTTAGCATGGGATCAGGGAAGCACATCCCGGTTCCCATTTCTATGGAGGAAACTCGTGAAAACCATTAACTTGGTCGCGGTCGCCTTGCTCTTGGCAGGGTGCGGCGGCGCGATAAATCCGGCGGTGCCGGCGTCGTCCTCGGCGTCGCAAGCGGCCGTCTCCCAGCCCGACGCCGGCGTCAAAGTCTTTACGGCCAATCGCGACGGTAACAGCGTGGTGGCGTTCTCGAATAAGGGTTCGGGCAACGTCGCGCCCGCGGTGACGATCGCCGGCTCGAAGACGACACTGAGCGCTCCGGACGCGCTCGCGCTCGATTCCAAAGGAAACATCTTCGCGGCAAACGACAGCGCAAACAACGTGGTCGTGTTCGGTCCGGGCGCCAATGGCAACGCGAGCCCGAAACGAACCATCGGCGGAACGAAGTCGCAGCTCGGCCCGACGGAGGGCATTTTCGTCGACAAGTCCGGCAATCTCTGGGTGTCGAATTACTCGGGAGCTACAGTCACCGAATATGCCGCGGGCGCGCACGGAAACGTGGCTCCGATCGATACCATCAGCGGCAACAAGACGCAGCTCAGCGAGCCGTTCGGACCGGCGATGGACAAGCAGGGCCGGCTCTTCGTCGCCAACGGTAATGGCGGGAACGTGCTCGGCTTCGCGGCCGGCGCGAGCGGCAACGTTGCACCGGCCGTCACCATCGGTGGAAACAATACGGGTTTGGAGAAACCTTTTGCAATCGCGTTCGACTCAAACGGCCGCCTCTTAGTGGCCGACGAGGATGCGGGCGTTCTGGTCTTTGCCAAGGGTGCGAACGGCAACGTCGCACCGGTTGCGCACATCACCGGAATGGGCGAAGCGGCGGGTATCATCGCCGATGCCAAGGATCGTATTTGGGTCGCCGACTTCGGCTTCGGAGCGATCGACGAGTACGCCAAGAATGCCAACGGCAGCGCAACGCCGATACGAACAATCGCAGGATCGAACACAACCTTGAGCGGTCCCTGCTATCTCGGGTTCCATTAACGACTAACGACCGCGCGACGGCTCGAGGGGGCGCTGCGGCGCCCCCGTAGCGCGGGACAGACGAGGCCGCGCCGCGAATTTGCGACGCAAAGGAGGGCGCGGCTGTGTTTGAAGGTCGAGTAGCAGTGGTTACCGGCGGTACTCGGGGCATCGGTGCCGCCATTACCGAATGTCTCGCGGCGAATGGGGCTTCCGTGGCGGCCGGCTACAACCGCGGCCGCGAGAGCGCCGAAAAGTTCGCGGCGCAGATGACGGATAAGGGCGCGAAGGTTTCGATCCACCAGGGCCGGGTCGACGACCGCGATGATTGCAATCGCGTCATCAAAGAGGTGATGGACCGCTTTGGGCGGGTCGACTACCTGATCAACAATGCGGGCATCACGGTCGACAAGACGGTGCGCAAGATGACGATCGACGATTGGCGCCAAGTGCTCGAGGTCAATCTCTCGGGCGCCTTTCAGATGACCAAGGCGGTGCTCGAGCACATGATCGAACGCGGTTCGGGGCGGATCGTGAACATCAGCTCGGTCATCGGCGAGACCGGCAATATCGGACAGGCGAACTATGCGGCGTCGAAGGCCGGTTTGTTCGGATTCAGCAAGAGCCTGGCCCTGGAGATGGCACAGCGCGGCATCACCGTGAACTGCGTCGCGCCGGGCTTCATCGCGACCGAGATGGTCGCTGCAATCCCCGAAGCCGCGCTTGCGAAGGTCGTCGAGAAGATTCCGCAACGACGTCTCGGCCGCCCCGATGAGGTCGCGCGCGTCGTTCGGTTCTTGCTCGAGGACGACTCGAGCTACATCACGGGAGCGGTCTTCAGCATCAACGGTGGCCTGGATATGTGATCCGGCTCGCTCTCGGGAGGCTTGGAGGTTTCTGAGAGCGGCGTTGGGTAAATCTAGCGCGTGGATAGTTTACCTCTCAGAGAACGCGTTGGAGTCGTAACCGGGGGATCGCGCGGGATCGGCGGCGCGATCAGCGCCCTGCTTGCCGAGGATGGAGCGACGGTCGCCGTTCTCGGATTGCCCGAGGACAAAGCTCGGACCCAACACCTCGCGGCGAGCCTCAACGGCGCGGCCTCGAGGCTGCACTTCTACGAAACGAACGTCGCGAATTACGATCGCTGTCAGGAGGCGGTGGCGGCGGTGCTGCGCGAGCACGGTCGCATCGACATGCTCGTGAACAACGCGGGCATCACCCGCGATCACACCGTCCGTAAGATGACAGTCGACGAATGGGAAGCGGTCCTGCAGGTGAATCTGTCGGGGCCGTTTTTTATGATCAAAGCCGT
>DAIMCN010000006.1:0-103503 GCA_036726365.1 Candidatus Cybelea sp. | reverse complement strand
TGAAGTTGGTCGGGCTGGTCGCGATCGGCGTACCGAACGGCACGTTGTACGCGATGTTGTCGCCGTATTGCGCGAAGAATCCGGTCGGTGCGCCAGAAGCGTTCACCGGGAAGCTACAGGCATTGGCGACGACGTTGGCCCAGCCGACGATGGTGGTCGGCCCACAAGCCGGTGTGCCATAAGGTCCGTGGAAGAGCGCCCACGAGAACTGGTTGGCGCTCGTGCCCTCATCGGTCGGCGACTGATAGAAGTAGTTGTTGAGCGCCGAGCCGCTCCACAGCACCTGCACGTCATCCCGTAGCCCGTTGCGCTTTGGAATGCCGAAGTGCAGGTTGATCACGTTCTCGCGATCGGTGACCTGCTGCGGGAAGGCGCTAACGCCGCTGTAATACTCCCAGCAGCCAGCGCCCACGGGGACGCCGGTGCTACTGAAGGTATTCGTAGGCGGACCCCCGACCGGACACGACGGCTTGACGCCTTGGCAGTTCGGCGTCGTGCACACGTAGCCGATGCCAAAACCGACGGCCACCGGACCCGAATAGATTCCGCCCGGCGTCATGTAGCCGGCGCCGTTGTTATTGTCAAGGAAGCGGTAGGTCTGGTTGTAACCACTTAGCCCAACGTAGTAGCTGAAGGTCCGGTCGGGTGTCGATCCGCCGGCTTCGACTTGCGCCTGATGATAGTACGTCGGCGTACCGATGCCGAGATTTGCCGTGGCAAAACCCGGGAACGTACCGGTCTTGATGACCTGGTTGATGAAGCCGGCCGTACCGGCGGTAGCGACACTGGAAGGGCCGCCGCCGGTGTAAACCTGGAGCTCTTGCAGCCCCAAGCTTGACTCGGTCGAAGAGTTGTAGTTGTCGAACGCGCGGTTGACCGGGATACCGTCGTATTCGAAGCCCGTATAGTACGAGTTTTGACCACGTACGTACGCGGCGTTGAAATCCCAGCCCATGCCGCCCGCGGAGGTCTGAACTCCAGGGACCGAGGCCATGGCCGAGTAGGCATTATTGAGGTTACCGCTGCCGCCCAACGCCGCCGCGGCGGACGCCTGCGCGGCGTTAATGTTATAAAGGTCGCTGCCGACGCCGGACTTCACGAGAGAAGCACCGGCCGCAGACGTTACGCGCGCGATGGTCTTGAGCGTCTTGACCATCGTGTACGAGACGTTCTGCGTCTGGTCGGCAAAGATCGTCACGCCGGGGAACGAGATACTTTGGTATCCGTCCCTCGTCAAGTTGATCGTATAGGTATCGGGGCTCAGCGAGAGGATCACAAAGTGACCTCCCGCATCCGTCGTTGCGGAGCGAGCTTCGGAGGGCGCGATTGCCTGCACTTGAACGCCGGCAACCGGTGCGCCGCTCGCGTCTCTGACCGTACCCGTGATGTTACCGGTGACGCCTGCCAGTGCCCATGTTCCCTGGCTGAGGATCCCCAGTGCTATCGCTACGGATACGACCGCGCGACGGAGGGTTTGTTGTGAACTCATTGTTCGTTTAACCCTCTTTGTCGATTAAGTTGTCAAAGGCGAGCCAGCCCCGATTGCTCCGGCCAAAATGGCCTCAGGAGCTTCTCAGAGTGACTCACTGCGCCAAGCATTTGCTCAGGAAAGGGTCGGTTCCTTTAGGTAGCCTTAACGGTGCCCGGGCTAGGCGCGAACGGCTAGCTGGTCGGCTACTAGGCGCGGAATCTGGGAGGGTCGATCGGCCACCGGGACGCCGGCCGCCTTGAACGCGGCGATCTTGCTTTGGGGTGTCCCAAAATCGCCCGATATGATCGCTCCGGCGTGTCCCAACGACTTGCCGGGCGGAGCGTTGCGCCCGCCGATAAAGGCGACGACCGGGAACTCGGGGAGGTGCTCGGCGATGAAGGCCGCCGCGTCTTCCTCATCCGACCCGCCGATCTCGCCGCAAACGACCAGCGCCTTGGTCTGGGGGTCGTTCTTGAAGTGGCGCAGGCATTCCACGAAGGTCGTTCCGATGATGGGATCGCCCCCGACGCCGACGCACGTCGATTGGCCGAGACCGGCACGCGTGAGCAAATCCACGACCTCGTACGTCAGCGTACCCGAGCGCGACATCAGGCCGACCGGGCCTTCCTTAAAGACGTGACCCGGCATGATTCCGACCAGCGCCTTCCCTGGAGAGACTAATCCCGGGCAGTTCGGGCCGATGATCCGCATACCAGGCGTCGCCCCCACGACTTTCAGGGTGTCGTGGACGGGTACGCCCTCGGTGATGCAAACGGCGAGCGTGATCCCGGCGTCATACGCTTCGTAGAGCGCGTCCGCGGCAAACGGGGGGGGCACGAAGATGCAGCTGTGCGTCGCGCCGGTCGCCTCAACCGCCGCTTTAACCGTATCGAAAACCGGCAACCCTTGCGGCGTGGCCTGGCCGCCCTTCCCCGGCGTCACGCCGCCGACGAGGTTCGTGCCGTATTTCACCATCCGGTCCGTGTGATACGAACCCTCAGCGCCGGTGATGCCCTGTACGATAACCCGGCTGTTCCTGTCTAGAAAAATCGACATCGTTACCTTTCAGGTTCGTCCAGCCGCGAGACGAACTGCTTCACGCGCACCCTCGTCCATCGTTTCCACCGGTTTCATTCCGGCGTGCGCAAGGATGCGGCGCCCTTCTTCCTCATTGGTACCGGTCAAGCGGATGACGAGCGGGATTTTTCGCGATGTCGTCTGCTGCATCGCTTCGACGACGCCTCGTGCAACCTCATCGCCGCGAGTGATCCCGCCGAAGATATTGATGAAGAATACCGTAGCTCCGGTGTTGTTGACGACCAGCTCGTAGCAGTTACGGACGCGCTGGGCATTCGCGCCGCCTCCGACGTCGAGAAAATCGGCGATCTGTCCACCGGCGTTGCTCACCGCATCCATCGTGGCCATTGCGAGACCGGCGCCGTTGGCCATCGTACCAACGTTGCCGGGAAAGCGACGGAAATTCCGGATGCCGACTCCGGCTTGCGCGGCGAGGATCTCGTCTTCGTCGAGCGGCAACGTCTTGCGCCATTCGTCGAGCTCGAGATTGCGAAACAACGCATCGTCGTCGAGTTCGACCTTTGCGTCGGAGGCGATGACGCGACCGTCCGAGGTCAGCGCTAGCGGGTTGATTTCAACGAGTTTGGCACCGTAACCGAAAAACAGGTCGTAGAGAGCGCCGGCGATCGCGGGAAACTGCTTGCGAAAACCGGGATCGAGCTCGGCCTCAAATGCGAGCTCCCGTCCGATGTACGGCGAGTATCCAATCCTCGTATCAACGTAAAACTTAGCGATCGATTCGGGATGATGCTCGGCGACTTCTTCGATGTCCATCCCGCCAAAACGGCTCACGATGAAGACCGGTTTGCGCGCAGTGCGGTCGATCGTAATCGCGCAATAGGCTTCCTTCACGATTGCGAGCTTTTCCTCGACCAATACGGAGTTCACGGACTCTCCCGCGGGATTCTGCCGGTTAGGCGGCATCGGTGTCGCCATGATCTCTTGCGCCACGATACGTCCTTGCGACGCGCTCTTTGCCATTCTGATCTTGCCGGCTTTTCCGCGCCCGCCCATCAGCACTTGCGCTTTAACGACCCACTCGCCCGGCGTCGCTTCGATGAACTGCGCCACCGCTTCGGGCGTCAATGCGTGATGGCTGCGCGGCACGGCAATGCCGGCTCGCCCGAAGAGTTCCTTGCCTTGGTGCTCCATGAGATTCATAGCGGCCCCAGGGGTTCGCGCACCGTTACAGCCGTCACCTTGCTATTTCTGTCGCACCATTCGATTCCCGCGCGCTCCAGTGCGAGGATCGCCGCGTTGCGCGGCCGATTGCGTTAATCCAGTCTGCCCAGCATTGAGCGCGCGATGATCAGCTGCTGGATTTCCGACGTGCCTTCGTAGATTTCGGTGATCTTCGCGTCGCGGTAGTGGCGCTCGACCGGAAACTCGCTCGTGTATCCGTAGCCCCCGTGAATCTGCAGCGCTTCGGCGGCATGTTTGCGCGCCGCCGTTGATGCGAAAAGCTTCGCCTTGCTGGCGGCCAGCGCGAACGGTTGACCGGCATCCGCCAACGCGGCGGCGCGATACGTCAGCAGACGCGCTGCGTCCAGATCCATCGCCATCTGCGCGATCTTGAACGAGACGCCCTCGAACGCGCCGATCGGCTTGCCGAACGCCACGCGCTCCTTGGCGAACTTCACCGATTCATTCAGGCACGCCGCCAGAATCCCGATCGCTTGCGCCGCAATTCCGATGCGGCCCGCGGTCAGCGCGCTCATCGCATTTCCAAAGCCCGCATTCTCCTCGCCGAGCAACGCGTCTTCACTTAGCACCACGCCGTCAAAAGCCAGATCGCACGTGTTGCTGGTACGAATGCCCAGCTTTTCGGTGACGCGCTCGACCGTGATTCCGGCGAGGTTCGGCTCGATGAGAAACGCGCTCACGCCGCGCGCGCCGGGTCCGCCGGTGCGAAACATTGCCATGACGACAGCCGCATAGCTTCCTGTCGTGCACCACTGTTTTCGCCCGTTCAGCACGTAAGCGTCGCCCGTGCGCTTAGCAGTCGCACGCAGAGCGGCCGCATCCGATCCCGCATCCGATTCGGTCAAGGCAAATCCCGCGATGGCGTTTTCGGCGGCCAAGCGGTGCAACCAGCGGTCTTTCTGCCGCGGTGTTCCTAACTTCGTTAGCGCCGAGCAGATCATCGAATGCACCGAAACGGTCACCGCGGTGCCCGCGTCCACGCGCGCCAGCTCCTCGATCGCCAGCGCGTACGAAACGTAATCGGCACCCGCGCCGCCGTACGCTTCGGGGACGAGAATTCCCATGATTCCGGCTTGGCTGAGCTTGGAGTACAGCTCGCGCGGAAAGACGTGGTCGCGATCCCATCGCACGACCGATGGCGCGATCTCGCGTTGCGCAATCTCCGCGGCCAGCGCGCCAATCGCGCGCTGCTCGTCGTTCAGCTCAAACTGCGAAACAGCAGGGACGATCATCCTGTTAACAGTTGAAAAGACGTTTCGGAACTAGTTTTGCTTAGGTCTAGGAGCCAAAGGGCGAAGTTTACTATGGTAAATGAGCCTTTTGGCGACAACGACATAAACAAAACTAGACCGAAACGAGGAGAGCGTCGCCTTGGCCGCCGCCAGAGCATATCGCCGCAATCCCGAGGCCTCCGCCGCGCTTGCGCAGTTGATTGATCAGGGTGCCGACGATGCGCGCGCCCGAGGCCCCAATGGGATGTCCCATCGCGACGGCGCCGCCAAACATGTTGACGGCCCCATCCTCGAGGTCGAGCCATCGCCCGGAGGTAAGTGCCACGGTAGAAAAAGCTTCGTTGATCTCCCAAACGGCGATGTCGGCGGCGCGGTATCCGGTTCGATCCAAGAGTTTGTGGGCGGCCATGGCGGGCGTCAAGCTGATATAGGGCGAGTCCCACGCTACCGTCGCGTGATCCACGATCGTGGCGAGTGCCTCCCAACCATGCTGCGCGGCGTATTCAGCATCGGCCAAAATCATAGCGGCCGCGCCATCGTTGACACCCGGTGCGTTGCCGGCCGTGACCGTACCGTTGCGTTCGAGGGGGCGCAGCTTCGCCATCGCTTCGATGCTGACGTCGGGCCTCACGGCTTCATCGCGGTCGACCACGACGTGCGGCGCATCCCCGGTAACGAACGGCGCATAGGCCGCATAATCGAGCGTAAACTCACTCGACGGCTCGTGCTCCCACACGCGGCTCGGCGCCCCAACCGAAACCGGAACGCGCGCTTTGCCCTGCCGGGGCAGGCGCTCCACGACGACCTTGTCCTTGGCTTTGCTCGCGACTTTAACCGGCACGATTTCGTCGCCGAAATGACCGCCGGCGTGCGCTTCCGCCGCGCGGCGATGGCTTTCGTAGGCAAAGCGATCTTGCTCTTCGCGTGTCAACGCCAACTCCGCGGCAACTTTGCTGCCTTGCGCGGCCATCGTCATCGGAAAATACTGATCCCAAAGACCGTCATAGATCATCGCGTCGACGACGTTGCCGTCACCGAAGCGATAACCCCAACGCGCGTCGCGCAACAGGTACGGCGCGTTCGACATCGATTCCATCCCGCCCGCGGCGACAACCGAGTTTGCGCCCGCGTTGATCGTGCGCATCGCGTTCACGATCGCCAGCATACCTGACGCGCAAACCTTGTTCAGCGTGTCGGCCGTCACCGTTTTGGCGAGGCCCGACTTGAAGAGCACCTGTCGAGCCGGATTCTGACCGACGCCGGCTTGCAGCACTTCACCGAAGCTGACGTGCTCGATCTCCGACGGATCGATCTTCGAGCGCTCGATCGCCGCGCTCAATGCCACCGCACCGAGCGTCGTGGCGGAAAGCGGAGCGAGCGCTCCGCCCAGTTTACCGAACGGCGTCCGCGCCATCCCAAGTACAACGGTCTTTGAATTCATCTCAGCCATAGCAACTCACAATTCGAGCAAAGCTTTTCAGCACCTAGGGGCTTCGAGCAGAGCATGACACGTCGCTCGGGCGGCCGTTTGCCTCGCGCATCCGGCGCTCGGCCGCACTCGGCCTCTGCGCCGCTCTCGCCCTCCATGGCTCCGCGGCGCATTCACACGCCGCCTACGCGACGTGTCGTGCTCTTCCGAAGCACCCCTAATGTTGGACGACGATGGGGCAGGTTTCACATTCGAATTGAATCGTGACGTGGGTGATGCCAAAGTGAGTTTGAGCGCACGTCGTGATCTCGCGCAACACGTCGGTGGCCTCGCTCAAGCGCCGGTCGTCGAGCAGCACGTGCGCCGACAGCGCGTGCGAGCCGCTGCCGATCGACCACACGTGCAGGTCGTGAACGCCGGTGACGCCGGAAATTTCTTGGAGGTGCTTTGCGAGGCTGGTGGAGTCGACATCGGAGGGAACGCTTTCGAGCAGTACTTCGGCGGCGTCGCGCATCACGCGAGCGACCCCCACGACGATAATCGCGGCAACGAAGAGTGAGAGCAGCGGATCGATCCACGCGCGATGGGTGAATGCGATCGCGATTCCGCCGGCGATGACGGCAACCGCTCCCAGCGCATCGCCAAACACATGGAAGAGCGCGGCGCGCACGTTGAGGTCGCGCCGGCTCTCGGTTCGCAACAGTAAGCCGACGCCGGCGTTGACCGCCAATCCGGCCGTCGCGACGAGGGTCATCAGGGCTGCGTGCGGTTCGATCGGCATCGCAAAGCGCCGTAGGGCGGCGTAGACGATCGCAATCGTTGCGACGAGCAACAGCGTTCCATTCGCGAGCGCGCCTAGCACTTCAATGCGTCCGTATCCGAAGGTGCGTCGTGGGTCTGCAGGGCGCGCAGCGCCGATCGCGGCGAGCAACGCCAGACCGAGCGCAAACGTATCCATGCAGACGTGAACCGCATCGCTGGTTAGCGCCAGGCTTCGCGACACCGCGCCTCCCCAAAACTCGAGCACCGCTACGAGCGCGGTTGCGACGAGCGCGAGCGTCAGACGCCGCCGCGTCTGCACCGAGCGTTATTCCCGACGCGCGCGCAGCGCTAGCACCGCCAGCATTGCGCCGAACGTCAAGAACGTCTTGCTCTCGGCTTCGACCAACGCCTCGCCCTTCCACTCGCCCTCGCCCTCGTCAAGCGGCTCGAGCTGCGGAATGAGACGCGGCACGCGCTCGCAATAGCGCTCGAATTTCTCACCGAATTCCGAGCGCAAGAAGGCTTCCTCGTGCGGCACGATCGTTGCATAAACGCAGGTCAGAGCGGCGAGCGAACCTCCAACGAGCGCAACGCGGGCTAGCGGCGAATTCTTTCCCGTGAACGCAAGCGCAAAGCCGGCCGCCGTTACGAAGTTGCCTAAGTAGAGCGGATTGCGAACGTAACCGTAGGGACCGGCGGTCACGAGTTTTGGCGCCGTAACGACGTCATCGCGGGTCGTGACGCCCGAATAACCGACCGCCCAGCAGCGAATCAATTCGCCCGCGATCGCAACCGGCAGCCCCAGCGCGATTCCGGCGGCGCTCGGCCGGCCGCAGATGGCGAGCACCGCCGCGGGCAAGCTCAGCAACAAACCGCGGTTCTTGAAGACAAAGGCCGCGAGTCCGTCGTTCATTTCGGCCACGGGGCGCTCTTACTCGTTTCGCGCTTCAATGGAGTTTATCCTGAGCGTGTCATCGAGTGACGCGCGCGAGAGCGGCGTCATAGACGTCGCGAAGGGAGCGCACGAGCGCAATCTGCGGCCTCCAATCGGTAGATGCACGCAGTTTCTCCGCGCTTCCGACCGAGAGCGGAACATCGGCGGGCCGAGCTCGATTCGGGTCTTCCCGCACTTCCACCGGCACACGCGCGATTGCGATTAGCTCGCGAAGGATGTCGCGAATGGCGACGGCGCGTCCGCTACAGACGTTGTAGACTTGCCCCCCTTCGCCCTGGCGCGCGAGCGCGATATACGCTGCGACGACGTCACGCACGTCGAGGAAATCTCTCGCCGCCGTCAGATTGCCGACGAGAAGTGTGCGCGGCCCGCCCGCGGCGATACGCGCGAGCTGCGCCGCCAGCGACGCGACGACGAACCGCTCGTCCTGCTCCGGACCGATGTGGTTGAACGCGCGTGCTATTACAACGTCGAGGCCGAAGCTGTGCGACTCGCCCAGAAGTATGGCTTCGGCCGACGCTTTGCTCGCGCCGTACGGCGTCGCGGGCCGCACGTCTAAGCCTTCACGTAACGGAAAGTCACCGGGATCCCGTGTGCCGTAGACTTCCGCCGAGCTGGTGAAAACGATGCGCGGCGGCGTGCCGGGCGCACCCTCGCGTACCGCTTGAGCGAGGCGCGCCGTTCCGATTGCGTTGGTCTCATACGTTTCGATCGGCGAGGTGAGCGATTCCGGGACGAAGGTCTGAGCGGCGAGATGAAAGATGACCGTCGGGTGCCAGGCATCGAGTGCCTCACGCAGCGTGCGCGGATCGGCCAGATCGATTTTGAAATGCTCGCTGTTGAGATCGCGCGGGCCAGCGCAGGCGAACACCTCCGCGCCGTCGCGTCGTAAGGCCTCGACCAGGTATCGACCGACGAAACCGGTCGCTCCGGTCACGAGCGCTCGCATGGCGATCGCGTTACGCGCGCATGCGCGCGGCGAGGCGATCCAGATCGGCTTCGACCATCATGGCAACGAGCTGCTCGAAGCTCACTTCGGGCTCCCAGCCCAGCGCGCGCCGGGCTTTGCTCGCATCCCCGATCAGCATGTCGACTTCGGCCGGACGAACGAAACGCGGATCGATTACCACGTAGGGTTCGAACGAACCGAGGCCGGCCACCTCAAAGGCGATGCGCACGAATTCGCGCACGCTGTGCGTTCGTCCGGTGGCGATCACGAAGTCGTCCGCCCGGTCGTATTGCAGCATCATCCACATCGCGCGCACGTAGTCGCCGGCATATCCCCAGTCGCGGTGCGCGTCGAGGTTTCCCAGCCGCAACTCCTTGGTCATTCCCAGCTTGATCCGAGCCACGCCGTCGGAAATTTTTCGGGTCACGAATTCCTTGCCGCGCCGGGCGCTTTCGTGGTTGAAGCAGATCCCGCTACAGGCAAATAGCCCGTACGACTCGCGGTAGTTGACGCTTATCCAGTGAGCGTAAACTTTCGCAACGCCGTACGGACTTCGAGGATAGAATGGGGTCCGCTCGTTCTGCGGCGACTCCACGGCGTTGCCAAACATCTCCGAGCTCGAGGCCTGATAGAAGCGAATCGTGGGATCGACGTGACGGATGGCTTCAAGTACGCGGGTAACGCCGAGCGCCGTGAACTCGCCCGTGAGCACCGGTTGGCTCCAAGAAGCCGGCACGAACGATTGAGCTGCGAGATTATAGATTTCGGTGGGTCGCACGTCGTTAACTATGCTCGTAATCGAGCTTTGGTCTAGAAGATCGCCGGAAACGATCTCGACGTCGTCGACGATGTGCTCGATGCGCTCGTGCACCTCCGTGCTGGTGCGGCGCGTCATGCCTACGACCCGGTAACCCTTTTCGAGCAGCAGCTCGGCAAGATAGGAACCATCCTGGCCGGTAATCCCGGTGACGAGGGCGGTTTTCTGCAACTACTCTCCCGCTCGCGAGCGCTGCGCGACCGCTTGCCGCAGGCGATCCGCCATCGTTACCGCGACAAAAGCCGCGACTTCGCTCGGCAGCGTGCCGCGGCCGAAGCCCGCGTCGTACCCCAATTCGCTTGCCAATCGATTGGTCACGCGCGGACCGCCGCAAATCAACACTACGCCGTCGCGTAGTCCTTCGGCCTCGAGCAGTTCGCTTAATTGAGTGAAGTTCTTGATGTCGCTGCCCTTTTGAGTTACGACCTGCGATACGAGCAGCGCGTCAATCCGATGCTCTTTCGTATACCGCACGAGCTCTTCGACCGCAACCTGGCTGCCGAGATTGAAGGCCTCAAACATGCGATAGCGTTCGAGGCCGTAATCGCCCTTATAGCCCTTCATGTTGAGAATCGCGTCGATGCCGACGGTGTGTGCGTCCGTACCGATGCAGGCACCGGCGACGCGAATCTTACGCCCGATCCGATCGGTCACAAACGCATCGATCTCATCCATCGACATCGCTTCAGTCCGTGAGGACGGCGCGTGAATCGTGTCGACGTCGATGCCTTCGGCCGTGCTGCCGTACAGCACGAAAAATGAAAACCCGGATGAGATCGACCGGCCGTCCACGACTTGCACGTCGTTAAAGCCCATCTTCGCGGCGAGCTGGCGCGCGGCTTCGTCGGCGGCCTCGCTCCACTGCACCGGCAGCGTAAAGGAAAGCTGAACCTTACCGTCGTTCTGCGTGTCGCCGTACGGTTTGACCAGCTTACTCATGGTTCATCACGACGCGGAGCTCATCCGGACAAGCGGCCGCAACTTTTCTTCGAAGGGATTGAAGTAATCGTCGGCGCGCGCGAAGACACCCTCGAAGCCGCGCCCCCCGTCGGGCGAGCGCGAGACGTCGGCAAAGGTCGCCGATTCAATCGACTGCATCAGGCCATCAGCGGCGACGCGCTGGAGCAGCGTTTCGCAGGCGACCAACACGTCGCGCGCACGTCGTTCGATCGCGCCGCCTGGTCGCAAGACGATCTCGTCGCCGAAGTGCCGGGCGGTATTCATAATGTAGCGCGCGTTTTCGAGCGACAGCGCTCGATCGCCCAAAAACGGCGTATGAATCGCTTCGGTCAGCATGCCGCAGAGATGAATGCGTTGACCGGTCATCACCGAGGTGAGGTTGAACATCGCGTCGATCAAGTGCCCCTTGAAAACGTCGCCGGTCATGTGCTTCGTCGGCGGCATGTACTTCAGCGCGGCTTCCGGGAAGATTTCGCGAGCAAGCTGCGCCTGCGCGACTTGATAGATAAAACTGTCCTCCAGATCGGGGTTGATCTCGTAGGCGTCACCCAGGCCGATCTGGCGATCGGGTAGACCGGCGCGATGGGCGAACTCCTCGTTGATGAGCTGCGATGCCAAAACGGCCGGCGCCTGATCCACGGCATCCGCGGTCGTGAGGTAGTTATCCTCGCCCGTGTTGATGATGATCCCCGAATAGGCATTGAGCATGCGGCTAAAATGCTGATCGACGAAGGTGCGCTTCATGTTGATGTTGCGGAAGAGAATGCCATACATCGAGTCGTTGAGCAGCATGTCGAGCCGCTCCATCGCCGCCATAGCGGCAATTTCCGGCATGCACAAACCACTGGCGTAGTTCGTCAGCATCACGTAGCGACCGAGTTGCTCGCTGATCTCGTCGAGTGCAACCCGCATGATTCTGAAGTTGGCTTGAGTGGCATAGGTGCCGCCAAAGCCCTCAGTCGTCGGGCCGAAGGGTACGAAATCTAGCAGTGATTGTCCGGTCGAGCGAATGACGGCGATGACTTGCGCGCCCGCCTCGGCGGCCGCCACGGCGGCGGTGCGATCCTCGTAGATATTGCCGCTCGCAACGATTACGTAAAGCAGGGGCGGCGGGAGCTGCGGCAAGCGCGCCAAGCGCCGTTCGCGATCGTCGCGCTGCGCCTCGATCCGGTCGAGCGCGGCGGCGACGTAGGTGCGTAGCGCTCCGAGGGCCGCTTCCTCCGGCGTCTCCCGAAACTGCTCGAGCGTGCAGCGCTGTAACGCAATCGCTTCTCCCAGCGCCGCCGGGTCCAGTCCGGTCTCGGCCAACGCTTTGCCGAATGGCAGCGCGGCGCCGCGGCGACGCTCGTGTGCCGGCAGCGAATCGACGATCGCGTTGGGGATTGGAACCTCTTGGGGAGTGATGCCGTCGACTCCCAGCAGACGCAGGACCGCACGCTCCACCGAAACGGTCGAGTGCGCGGCGATGAACCTCTCCACCGGCGCCACGATGGCGCCGGCCAGCTCTCGGCAGCGCGCGACGCGCGCCCGGTCGATCTGCAGTTCCACGGCGGAGTCTATCTTATCCGAAGGTTCGTGAAACCCCTAAATACGCGGCGATTCCGGCGCGCCACGAGGGCATCGCGATACCCAAACTCTCAAGCCTGGCGTTGGCGAGCGCTGAGAAACGGGGCCGGACGGCCTGCGCCTTCCACTCCTCCGCAGCGATTGGCTCAAGCCGGACCGCCACGCCGGCCTGGCGCGCGGCTTCCACGGCGAAATCGTACCAACTCACCGCGCCGGTATTGACGGCGTGATACAAGCCGTAGGCTTGGCCGTCGATCAACCGGCGCACCGCGTCGGCTAAATCTCCGGCAAACGTCGGAGACACGTAGACGTCGGCAACCACCCGCACCGGCGCGTCGTTTCGCTCGGCGAGAACTCGCTCGATGAACGAATGCGGTCGCGAGCGCGACGCCCCCGTGCCGTAGACTCCGCAGGTGCGAACCACGAACGCGCGTCCCCGTAGCGCTTCAACGAGATATTCGCCGGCGAGCTTGGAGACACCATAGACCGACAGCGGACGGGGAGCGTCGCGTTCGGTGTACGGCGCGTCCGCTGCACCGTCGAAGACGTAGTCGCTGCTAAACGTTACGAACTTCGCATCGGCATCGCGCGCCAGGCGAGCCGCCGCGCCGACGGCGAGCGCGTTGATCTCAAACGCCAGGCGGGGTTCTGCTTCGCATCGATCGACGTCGTGAAAGGCGGCGGCGTTCACGACGACGTCCGGGCGATTCTTCTTCAGCACGTCCGCAAGCAGATCGGCCTGCGCCAGCTCGAGCTCTTCGTGCGCCGGCGCAAAGATTTCGCAATCGCTCCAGCGTTGTCGAATGGCCGTTCCCAGCTGTCCGGAACCGCCAATCAACAAGACGCGTGTCACACCGTCGACCGCCGCCCGTTCGCGTTTCTTTGGAAGAACAACGCGACTGCTACCGCTACGGCCGCGGCGCAATTGCCGACGACCATGATTTCCACCACGGTCCCGAGCGTCGTGTGTATAAACGCGATCGCGGCGAGCGTACCCAGCGTGCAAATAAGCAACGGCACCGTGAAAGCTAAGCGGTGCGTCGCTATCCCGTAGAAGGTCAACGCGTTAGTCAAGGCCAGCATCACCATCGCCAAACCGTAGGTCACGAGCAGCGGCGAGGCCGCGTCGAAAGCCCGCCCGACAAGAGCGTGGAGCACGTCGGTGCCGAAGAAACGGAATACGGAGAGCCCGCAGAGCGCGACGAGCGCGAACATTAGAAGGCTCCCGCTCAATACTTCGCGGGTCTGCGCGCCGCGCGCGTGACGATCGGCTGCTTGCGGTAACAACACCGTCGAAACGAACCCGACGAGATACAACAGCATCTTGCCGCCGAGCGAAGCCGCCGCATAAAGTCCGGCGGAATGCGCGTCGAAGAAGTGCTTGACCAGCACGACGTCGGCGGAGCCCATCAACGTCACGGCGATCGTTGCGGCGGCGGCTCCCGCGCCGGCGTTCATGATGCGCCGCCAATCGTATCGAACGCTATGCGGCCGCGCGGAAGCGTAGCGGCGTCGCAGTCGAAATGTGAGGTACACCAGCGCGCACAGCGGACCCAAGAAAAACCCAACGATCCCGCCACCGAGCTTGAGGCCGATCGCGACGAGCACACCGATGCCGCACACTTTCGCGAGGCCCTCGACCGAGTTCGAGACCGAGTATCCAAAGAAATCTTGCGTGCCCTGCGCGATCCCGCGTAGGGCACTCACGAAGAGCGACACGCCGGCAAGCAAGCCGACGAAGGGCACCGACCACACCGGCACGTGGAGAAAGTGCGCAAACGGAATCGATCCGAATGCCGCTATGACGAGATAGACCAGCGCAAGTTTCGCAAACGCGCCGGCGACGTTGTCGGTCAGACCCCGAAGGTGACCGTCGTCGTGGAGCGCGCGAAACTCCGCCGCGAGTTGTGCGACGACCGGCGCAACGAAAGCCGCCGGCAGCGCGGCGATCACGGCTGCGTTGATCAACGCGTACAGTCCGCCGTACATGGTGACGCCGAGTTGACGGCTTGCGACGGCATGGGCGATGAACCCGCAGAGATTGAGCACCATGCTGGCTGAAAAAACGAGTGCACTCTGCTTGAGCATCGCGCTCGCCCGAAGACGCGCGAGTCCGCGCCGAAGCACCAGCGTGCCGGGCGGACTCACACTGCCGTTCATAGTACCCTCGTTCTCATGGAGATCGAGCATTTACCTCTCGCCGGCGCTTTGATGCTTACACCACGCGTCTTCAGCGACCAACGAGGTTTCTTTAAGGAATCTTATTCGTTCGATCGCTATCGCCAATGCGGCATCGAAGAGACGTTCGTGCAAGATAACCTTTCGCTCTCGCGGCGCAACGTCTTGCGTGGACTCCACGGGGACGCACGCTTGGCCAAATTGGTAGAGGTTCTGCGCGGCAGAATCTTTGACGCGATCGTCGATATTCGGGTCCAAAGTCCCACGTATCGGCGGTGGTGGGGGGCGTCGTTGACCGGCGCCCAGGGCAAGCAGATCTACGTCCCCCGTGGCTTTCTTCATGGCTTTCTGGCACTCGACGACGAAACCATCGTGGCTTACAAGCAGAGCGCTCCATACGACCCGGCGCAAGAAATTTCAATTGCGTGGAACGACCCCGATTTAGGAATCGAGTGGCCGCTCGGCGGCGAGGCACCAATCCTCTCGAGCCGGGATGCCGCGAGCCCGCCCCTGCGCTCGCTGCGCCAGGCGTAACAAACTGGGGCGGGGCTAGGTAACAGTCGCCAGAGGAACCGAATCGAGGATGGATGGCATTCCGTGATCAGAGCGACGAAGCTCTGGTGCATCGAGTGCGCTCCGGGGAAAGGGAGCTCTTCGGCGTGCTGGTGGATCGCTACAAACGCGGTATCGCAAACTTTATCGGCGCAACGGTGCGCAACTCGTCGGAAACGGCTGACCTTTCCCAAGAGACTTTTTTGCGCGCCTACGCGCACCTCGGAACGTTCAATCCGCAACTCGGAAAGTTTTCGACCTGGATTTATCAGATTGCACGAAACGTGATTCGAACCTACCTTGCCAAGTCGCTGCGCTCCCCCCAAGTGCAAGAGCTCTCGCAGGAGCAAAGCCTCGATAGTGCGTTGCCGGATATGTCGCGTGAAGCAGATCCGGCCGGAGGAGTGTTGCGCGAGGAGGCCGAGCGCGAACTGCGTGCGGCGCTGGCCGAGCTTCCCGAGCGAACGCGAACGGTATTGGCGCTGCGCTATTTTGACAATATGGAATATCAGACCATTGCTAGCACGCTCGGACTTTCGCTCGGCAACGTCAAAACGCTCATTCATCGCGGTAAGATCTCGCTTACCAAAAAGATGCGCGAGCGCGAAGCCCGTGCCGTCGAAGCGCTTTCGTGCGCGGGTCAAAAGGGAGGCACTCGTGCGCTGCTCCTCGTGTGAGCCGTTGCTGGACGCTTATCTGGAGGCCAGCCTCGGGCGCAGGCAAGCCCTTGAGGTTGTCCAGCATTTGCGCGCCTGCGGGATCTGCTCGTCGCTGTTGGCGGAGCTGAAAGTCATCGACGCACTGCTTGCCACGGCGCGCGCGCCGGGAAGCGTCACATCGGATTTTACGGCGACGGTCGTCTCGGCTGCGCGTGTCGCGCCGCCATACTCGCATCGCCGGCTTCCGTTCTGGGCGCCGCTGCTCGCCTATCTCGCGATTGCGTGGGGCGCCGTCGGCTTTCTCGCGACGCGTTCCGACCTGACCCGATCGATCGCTAATCTCATCATCTCCGAACAACGAAGCCTTACCGCTTTGGGAGCGGCGATCCGCGCGCTGGCTCCAGCGACGCCGCTTGCGGCCGCCGCGGTAACCGGCGTGCTTCTGCTGGATCTCCTTTTGGTCTTCGCCATTGGCTACGGCTATCGCCGCGCAGCGCCGTTGTTGGCCGTCTACTTCACGCGAGGTTCGCGCTCGTGAAGGCGCGGGCTCTCATCATCCTCGCGACGCTGGGAATCGCGCTGGCAGTGTTGACGGCACCGGCACTAGCCGGCGCACAGGCGGTCTATCACGGCGGAACCTACTTTGGATCGGTCGTTGTCGAGCCGGGTCAAGTCGTGGACGGCGATCTAACGGTAATCTTTGGCGATGCGACCGTTGCCGGCATCGTCGAGGGCGACGTGAACGTTGTGGGCGGCAACTATGACCCGCGTCCGGGTGGAGTAGTCACCGGGCAAATCAACCAAATCGGAGGTGCGGTCACGCAAGCCGTCGTTCCGTGGGCGCCGGGCGATTCGACTTACAACCCCTTCGTGCCGGACCACCGCCTGCTGTGGCGGTTCTCATGGAACTTGCTGGCCCTGCTCGTCTTCTTGATTTTCCCGCTGCGCACGCGTATGGTGCTCGACCGCCTGGAACGTCACCCCGGCCTTTCGGTCACTGCGGGATTGCTGGCCTGCGTCGCGGTGATTCCGTTGGCCGTCCTACTGGCCATTACGATTTTGCTCATACCGTTGATTTTGCTGGAGCTGGTCTTCGTGCTGGCCTGCGTCTTCCTCGGCACCGCCGCGCTGGCGCTTTTGATCGGCCGCCGGTTGTGCGAACTGCTGAGCCCGGCGACGACACCCTCACCGTTGCTCGCGCTCCTCGTCGGCATCGTGCTTATTACCGCGGCTGAACTCGTGCCGGTGGTCGGCACGCTCGTCCTCATCTTGGTCGGCCTGATCGGATTGGGCGCGACGATCCTCTCTTTTGCGGCAGACTCGTTGACTCGGCCGCTTGATGCTGGATCCGCTCCAACGCCCTCCCCAATAAGCGGACCCCCAATGGCAGCCGGATAAAGTAGTCTAATGGCCATCATCTCGCGAGCCGCGAAGTTCGCAGAGCGCACAGCTCACCTGCGAGCCTCGACGATCCGCGAGATGCTGAAGGTAACCCAACAACCCGATGTTATCTCGTTCGGCGGCGGTCTACCGGCACCGGAGCTCTTCCCTACGATGGCGATCGCGGCCGCCGCGTACCAGGTGATGGAACGCTACGGTCCGGTCGCGCTGCAATATAGCGTAACCGAAGGAATTCCGGAGATGCGGCGTTGGGTGGCGGAACGACTGACCCGGCGACTCGGTCGCACCTTCGATGCGGAGAGCGTAACGATCGTCAACGGCTCGCAGCAAGGCCTCGACTTGGTGGGCAAGGTTTTTCTCGATCCAGGCGATCACGTGGTGCTTGAAGATCCATCGTATCTCGGCGCGATCCAGGCATTCGACGCTTACCAAGCTCGTTATCTTACGGTCGACACCGACGAGGACGGGTTGCTCCCCGAGTCACTCGAACGCGTACTCGAGCGTGCGGATCCCTTTCCGAAGTTTCTCTACCTCGTTCCGAACTTCCAGAATCCGACGGGACGGACGCTTTCCGCCCCGCGCCGCGAAAGCGTCGTTCGCATCTGCGAGCACTTCGGTTTGCCCGTCGTCGAGGACGACCCATACGGCGAGCTGCGATTCGAAGGGGACGATCTGCCGTCGCTAAGTTACTACGAGACCACCGCCCCGATCATCTACTCCGGCACGGCGAGCAAGATCATGGCGCCGGGAATGCGCATCGCGTGGCTGGTGATTCCCGACGATGACATCCGCGAAAAGATCGTGCTCGCAAAGCAAGGGGCAGATCTACACAGCGGCACTTTCGCGCAGTACGTCTTTCATCAATATGCGAGCGACGACGCCGCTTTCGACGCGCACGTGCGCAAGATCGCGGCAACCTACGCAATTCGCCGGGGCGTGATGGCCGAGGCACTTGGGGAGTTCATGCCGGAACGCGCTAGCTTTACGCGGCCCGCAGGCGGAATGTTCTTGTGGGTGACGGTACCCGGCGTCGATACTACCGAGTTGCTGCGGATCTCCGCGCAATCAAAAGTCGTTTTCGTGCCGGGCGTCAATTTCTATCCCGCAAGAAACGTGCACGACGGCATGCGGCTCAACTTTTCGAACGCGTCGGAGAAGAATATACGCATCGGCGTCGAACGGCTTGGCCACGCTGTTAGGGCCTGCAACTAGGGTCTAAAACCACTAAGGAGTTCCCGCTCGTGGCAGAAGGTTTGGTCGTCGGCATTTTTCCCCAATCCGATGCGAAGGCGCTCGAAAGCGCTCTTTCGGCGCAGCAGATCGACCTCAGTAAGGTCAAGGTCGTGAGCGGCGCAGCGGACGGGAAGGAAGCCTCTGAGCTCGATTTCGTGGACGTGATCGCGGATATGGAAGGAAACTCGCTTTCCGATGACATGACGCGGGGCATGGGAATTTTGGGCGACTCTGGCGGCACAGGCGTTCCGGGAATCGGCGGCCGGCCAACCTCCCTCGGCTCCCTCTCCTCCGATGCCGGCGCGTCACGCAGCTACCTCGCCGGCTTTGCGATTCCGCCGGACGAAGTCGACAACTTCGGTCAGGCCGTCGCGGACGGTCGTGCGGTCGTTATCTACCCCAATGCCGGGGCCGAGGTACAGAAAATCGCCGCCGCGTTCAGAGCCGCCGGACTTCGCAACGTTCGGTCGTACTAACCGTATCCTTTCGGCTCTCACAATCGTGCTGGCGAGCTGCGCTCCGACGACGCAGTATGGTTACGCGCACTTACCGGCGGGGTACAACTGGCGCGCGGTTTACGACGAAGCGGCGAACGTCGTCGTCTTCTACGGGCAAGACCCTCTCACCAATGATACGGTCTACGTGGGACCCGACAGCCGCTTCTACATCTTTCATCACTCCGGAACGATTCGCGAGAAAGATCTGACGCTGCACTGGAAGCCGCACGATGCGCGGTAGAACCGCCACAGCGCGGCGCATCATGATTACCGCCGCCGGAACCGTGACGGCCCAGTCCCTGATCAAGGCCGTGCGTGAAGACGGCCGGGTCGACTTTATCGCGGGCGGAGACATGAACCCGCTCAATGCAACTCGGGCGTTCGTTGACGAGTTCGTTTGCCTTCCGCAAGCGGGGGCGTCCGATTTTGCAAGCCAATGCCTCGCAGCGGCTCGCCGACTGCGGATCGATCTGCTCGTGCCGCTCATCGTGGAAAGCGAGTTCCTGCCGCTCGATGCGGCGCGCGAACGCTTTGAATCAATCGGCTGCGCGGTAATGATTCCGCCGCGCGAGATCATTCTGCGCACCGGCGATAAGTTGGAATTCGCGAACTTCTTGCGGGAGATCGGTGTGCCCGGACCGGAGACGCGGGCGTACTCGGGGGACCTGCGAATCGATCGCTTTCCAGTCTACCTCAAACCGCGCTGGGGATCGGGATCGATCGGAACGGCTCGCGTCGAGAGTTTACACACGCTCCACGAAGCAGCGAGCCGGCGCGCGGACTTGATCGTTCAAGAGGCGGTCGAAGGATCGGAGTTTACCGTCGACTGCTTCGCAGCCGCGCCGGGGCGCGTCGTCGCCGCAGTGCCTCGCGAACGGATCGCGATCAAAGCCGGCGTTTCGGTAAAGGGGCGGACGTATCACCATCCACTGATCGAGCGAATCGTGCGCGAGGTCGTCGAGCGAAGCGGCCTGCAGGGGCCGGCCAACGTCCAAGGTATGCTGCGTTCCGATGGAAGCTTCTCAATTATCGAAATGAACCCGCGTTTTTCCGGAACGCTCGCATTGACCACCGCCGCCGGCATCAATTTCGCCTCGCTTCTGCTGGACATGCTGGAGGGAAAAACGGTGCCCGATTTGCTCGGCCGGCATGAGGATGGCTTGGTGATGATGCGCTACTGGAGTGAAGTGTTTGAAGACTCAAACGGCGTCGTGCGTCTCGGGACGCCGCTGCACGAAGCGCTCGAACGCGACCGTGCCGGCCTGTCTCCAAAACTCGAATCCGAAGGCGGCATTGACAAACGGATGATAGAGCCACTCGATGCGGCGATCCCGAATCAAGCCGTAGAGGGCAGCGCCGGCCGGAAAGACGAAGCTCACGGAGTAGAAGGGCCAAAGATAGGCGCGTGAACGCTGCGCGCGACGCGACGCGCGCAAGCGTCCCCACATCGGCTGCCCCGTGTCGGTCATTCTCGCGCGAAAGCGCGGCCCGAATTTACGCAACGCGTCACCGATCCCGCCGACCGTGTGATGCTCCAAGGCGGCGCCGGGCACGAATGCGATCTCCCGTCCTTCCGAGATCAGCATCTCGACCGGTGCGACGTCGTCTTCGTCGGTGCCGTCGGGTTTCCGATAGGGCAACCGAATCGCAAAGGCCTGCGCGAGTGCGATCAGCGGCGTCGGTCCGGAAGCGAAGTCATAGACGACGTAATCTTCCGTCCGCCGCTTCACTCGGTACGTTCGCTCATACGAGACCGGTGAGGTCGCGCCGCCGTAAAGAAAGTGATTGAACGGATCGCTAAAGGCGTTGAAATAGCGCGTCGTCGCGCCGTCGGCAGAGGTGCTTACCAGCGCCGGAAAGGCCGCCGAAATCACGGGATCGGCGAACGGCCGCGAGAGCTTCTCCAAAAAGAACTCGTCGCCGAAGACGTTGTCGGCCGCCAGCAGCACGGCAACGTCGCCGGTCGCGCGTTCCATAAGCATTCCCGCTCCCGGCTCGGCGCGGCGTATCGGATTCGGAACGACAACCGCGCCGAACGACTGGGCAATCTGAATCGTACTGTCGGTCGAGCCTCCGTCGGCGACGAGCACTTCGATCGACTCCTGCGGATAACGCTGGCGTCGAATCGAGTCGAGCAATGCCGGCAGGCGCGCTTCCTCGTTCAGCGTCGGAAGAATCAACGAGAATCGCACCGCTCGAGACTGCATCGGTCAGAGGGCAACCCGGACGCTGTCCGACTGGGCCGAGCGCAGCGCGCCCTCGATAACGCGCACGACCCCGGCGCCAAAACGGCCATCCGACCGGGTTGCCGAGCCGGTGCGAATGGCCTTCGCAAAATCGCTGACGAGTTTTCCGAGCGCCTCGCGATTGTCGACCAGCGGAACGTTGAGATCCCCGAGGCGGTAAGAAATCATCTGCTGTTGCAGCGTTTTGCTCGTAGGATCGAGCACGACGCCTTTGTCGTATATGTAGATTTTTTCGTTGGGATTGACGTCGTCCCAGACCGCCATCTTCCGGCTTCCGGAAAGCATCATCCGTCGAACTTTCACGGGCGACAACCAGCTCAAGTGAACGTGCGCGATGCATCCGCTAGGGTACCACATCGTAAGAAACGCTACATCCGGCGTCTCGGCATGTACGCACGCCGCCAGCTGCATCGAAACGGCTTGCGGCTCTTCGCCCAAGACGTAATTGATGATCGAAACGTCGTGCGGTCCGAGGTCCCAAACGACGTTGCTCTCTTGGAAGAGTCCTAGGTTAACGCGCACCGAGTCGATGTAGTAGATCCGGCCGAGATCTCCCGCCTCGCGCAGCGCGCGGAGCCTTTCGACGGAACCCGTATAGAGAAACGTATGGTCGGCCATGAGGAGAACGCCGCGGCGCGCGGCGCGCTGGTGGAGGTCCCACGCGGCGCCGTAACTTTCCGCCAGGGGTTTTTCCACCAGCACGTGCTTTCCGGCATCGATCGCTTGCAACGCCAACGAGTGATGCGTCCGCGGAGGAGTCGCAATCGCAATCGCATCGATTTGCCGATCTTCTAGGGCTTGCTCGATCTTCGAGTAGACCGCAACGTGTGGATAGAGTCGCGCGATTTTCTGGAGACGCGTCCGATCGCTGTCGACGACGCAGGCGACTCTCCATTCCTGCGATGCGTGAAAGTTTCGAACCAAATTCGGTCCCCAGTAACCCGCTCCCACGACGGCGGCCACGAGCTCCTGAGGCACGGTGCTGTATTGACCCGGTGCTAGGCGGGAACGAGATGTTGGGCGCTTTCGATGCCGCGCACAACCAGATCGATCTGCTCTTCCGTCAGCTCGGGAAACATCGGCAACGAGAGAATCCGCTCGGCGCTTTGCTCGGTGCGCGGAAAAGCACCACGACCGACGCCCAAATCCGCATAGGCGGGCTGCAGATGAATCGGAATCGGATAGTGGATTCCCGTTGCAACGCCGTGTTCGGCGAGTACGCTCATCACGTGCGCGCGGTTTTCCACTTCAACAACGTAAAGATGGTACACGTGCCCCTCGTCGCTGAGGCGCCGCGGTGGAGTGATGCCGATTGCGGAGAGCTTGGCATCGTAGCGATCGGCATTATTGCGGCGAGCATCGCTCCAGCTATCCAAATGGCGAAGCTTCACGTCGAGCACCGCGGCCTGAATCGAATCGAGGCGGCAGTTACCGGCCTTCACGAGGTGCTCGTACTTCTTGCGCTGTCCAAAATCGCGAAGCAGTCGCAGCGAATCGGCGAGCGCGGCATCGTTCGTGACAATTGCCCCGCCGTCGCCAAACGCACCCAAATTCTTTCCGGGGTAGAAGCTGAAACAACCGACGTCTCCGAAGCTGCCGGCGACGTGCCCGTTCCGGCGCGCGCCGTGCGCCTGGCTAGCGTCTTCGATCACGCGCAAGCCGTGTCGCCGGGCAAAGCTAAGAATTTCATCCATCGGCACGACTTGACCGTAAAGGTGCACGGGCATGATTGCCGCGGTGCGCGGCGTCACGGCCGACTCGAGTAGCGAAGCGTCGATCAAATAGTTTTCGTCGGCATCAACCAGAACGGGACGCGCGCCGGTCGCCGAGACGGCGATCGCCGACGCGATGTAGGTGTTTGCCGGGATGATGACCTCATCACCGGGTCCGATCTCGAGTGCCTGCAACGCGAGTTGCAAGGCGGCCGTTCCGGATTCGACGCCAATGCAGAAGCGGCTGCCGACGTAGCCCGCAAAATTCTCTTCGAAGATCGCCACATCGGGTCCGAGAATGAAACTGCCGTCCTGCATGACGCGCATGACGCGGGGAACGACTTCGTCGCGCAGAGTCGTAAACTGACGCTTCAGATCGACAAAAGGAACACGCGTCGTCATCGTCACCCGGCGCGCTTCGTCGGCTCGCGCGCGACCGCCTTCAACAACCATAGCAGGCATGCTAGACCGCATATCTCCGCTATAATTTGCAAGAAAGAGGTTACCTGTATGAGGATGGTCGTATCCGCCGTCGGTTCGCCCTTAAACCAGCCGTTAACCGCCATGTCGACGCGCACGTGCGGCAACACGCGTCCGCCGTTGAGTGCGGTCCAGGCGGCGTCGTAGCGTTCGTTGAGGCGTAAAAGCTGTTCGCTGTGAAGGCTCCCGCGGACGACGTACAGCCACGGCAGAATCCGTCGAAACGGCAATGGGGAAACGCTCCCCTGCGGGGAAGATGCGGTCAATTTCGGCATCGAACGCGTCTCGGCAACGAGTTCGCACAAACCCGCGCACGTTACGGACGATACGCCGTGGGGCAGCGAGATCCATCGAAATTCGCCGCGGCCGGTTGCGAGCGTTCTCCCACTCGGTGCGAGCAACGCACCGCGAACGTATGCGAGCAGCCAGACGCCGTATTCGACCGGATACGCAACGCGCGACTGCGTGACCACTCCGCCGACGCCTTGTGCAAGCGCCGGCACGCCGGCGAAGCTCAGACGCGCGTCGATCCAATCCGTTTGTGGATCGATTGAGTCGGTCCGAGCACGCAGCGGGGTCACTGAAGGATAGCCGGGCCCCGCGTCACCGAAGAAGACTTCACAAGAACCCAATCGGTGCGCGAGGGCGACGATATGGAGGCCCTCGCAGGTCGAGATCAACGGTATCGCGTCGGCGACGTACTGAATCGACGCGGGAACATCGCGATGCTGCTGCGGCGTTAGCGAAGCGGCGGCTAACCCGATGTTACCATTCGATCGCGAGCTCAACCACGGTCGCGGCACGATTTGGACAACGCCCAAAGCACGCAAGGGCGCGACGTCGCCATGCTGTTCGTAGCTCGCAAGCGCCATGTCGACGGGATACGTCGGAAAATATTCATTCACCGCCGTCGCGTGCGCGGGATAAACATGCGCGTCGGGATCGGCGCCGTCGCCCCGTCCGTCGCGCAGCATCAGCGGCTGGAATGCCGGAGAGAGAGCAATCCTGGTAAACGGTGGCGCGCTTACGGTCGGGTGAGGATACGACGCCGCGCCGACCCAGAAATCGCTGGGCGGTGCGAGCAGCCACGTTACCGGTAAGACGACGCCCGCAGCGAGCGCGGCGTAACCAAGCCGAGGCACGGCCCCCGTCGCGGCGCAGGCTAGCACCGCGAGCAACGCCGCAAGAATTCCGGCCAAATCGTAAAGCTCTCTAAAAACGCCGCTCTCCGGCACGCGTCGCACGATCCACTCGTAGGGAACTGCCAGTGGTCCGTGCACGCCGGCTATGACAACGTACAACACGACGGCGGCGGCCGCGGCAACGATAGCCAATCGCGACCGCCGCGCCGCAACGGCGCCAAACAGAGCGAGCGCCAAAACGGTCCAAACCGCGAATGCGGCTGCCGGTCCCAACCGGTCGGCGTAACCCGGAAAGTATCCGCCGAGCGCGGCGAGTGCGGCCGGCGCCACGGATTGGTTCGCTTGCCACGAAAGGCTGTACGGAGTATCGACGATCGTCGCGTGTTCGGCGATCAGCCCGATCACCGACGGGAGCGCGATCGCCGCGCCCGCAATCGGTGGCAACCATTTTCTGGTAAACAGCGCGAAGGCGACCACCGCGAGCATGGCGACGATAAAAAACTGCAACTGCGACTCGACGAGCGCGAGCCACAGCGCGAGGCGCACGGGCGACGCCGCCTTTCCGCCCAGCATCTCGGCGAATAGGCCGATGATTCCCGCGTAAGCCAGCACCATGACGAGATGCCCCGCGACCACCTCACTGTAGACCCACGGATTGAATAACGCGAACAGCCCAATCCCGACCGTCGCCGGAAGCGAAAAATTCCAGCGTTGCGAAAGTCCCTGCGCGCCGCGCACGCACAAATAACCAATCGCGACCGCAAGCAGCGTGAGTGTCGCCAACGGGCCTACGAGCCACATCGCCAGTGCCATGGGAATCGCGACGAGGTACGTTGTCGGATGCGCGTTGAGTGCCCCGAGTCCGGCTGGCACCCACCCGCCGATCGATTCATTGAAGAACGATGGGACCGCGATTCGATCGATCGGCCAGTTCCAGTCGTGACGGAGCGTTGGAATGCCCTTCACCGTGACGAAGGCGGCGAACGCCAGGCCGGCCGCAATCGCAAAGGGCCGTAACATTACACGCTGGTAACGCCAGCGCGTTTCACGATAGCTGCACCAATGAGGTACACGCACAGCGCGACTGCCAACGCTTCCGCGACTGCGCTGAACGCGAGGCTCGATCCGAGGATCAAGAACGCTGCAACTCGCGCGCCGAACTGCAACGGCTGCAAACCATCAGCGAACGCGTCATCTTCGATGGCGGTCTCGCGCAGCCGCCACTTCATGCCGATGCCGAGCGCCGTAAAGACCGTCGCCACGTAGGCAGTTGTGGCGAAACGCTCGGCCCACGGTTGCGGTACAAGGCTGGTCAGAATCAGCGCCACAACGGCCGTCGAAGCGCCGTAGGCTGCGGTCCGTGCGAAGATGACGCTGCTGGCGGGATTTTGCAGCAGCCGTGCGGCTTGACCGTAGATCTTGCGCCCGAATGCGCCCGCGCGTGTGGGCGCGAGGAGTGATGCGGCTACGGCCATCGTTGCAAGTACGATTGCCGCGTAAGCGAACTTTGCTAAACTCTCTGAATCTTGCGATGAGAGCACCCCGGCGGCAGCCAGCGCCGCCGCCGCTGCGAAAACGGCGTATCGCGTCGCCGCCGAAAGCCGATTGCCGTGGACGAGCTTATCGTTCAATCGGAGGATGGCGCCGGCGCGGACGAGAGCCGCCGCACCAATTAAACCGAAGCAGGCCGCTACGACGAGCATTTCCGCACTCGGTTGTGAGACGAACGCTGCCCCGAGCGCGAGAAACGCCGCTACGCCGATTGCAAACGTGAAAACTGCCGGAAACGCCGGCCGGGATACAAGCTGCGGCGACGCAACCGCCGAGGCTGCCGGGAGAAACCATTTGATCGCGAGAGCGATCGCAGCCACGATTGCGGCCACATAGGCTGTAGTTGCGAACCGCTCGGCATCAGGTCCGGATACGATCGTCGAAGCGACGAGCGCGATAACCGCCGTCGCAGCCGCGTATTGAAGAGCTCGTCCTAATGCCCAAACCGAACTGCTCAAGACTCGGATTCGCCTACGGGCCAGAGCCGGGGCGCGCAGGCTAGAACGATCATTAGGACCAAGGCGATGAGTGACAGGATCGCCGCGGTGTTGTAGTACCGTTGAGCGACGAACGTGAGCGCGATCTCGCCGCCATCGGGAAGGCTCGGTACGATCCAACCGTTCTCCACGCCGTTGACGATGACGTGCGGAAGCGCTTGCGCGCCGAGCGTCGCTTGCCACTCGGGACTATACGCCTCGCCGAAAACGAGCAAGAACGGATTTGCCGTAGCCTTTGTCGTCACGTCGAGCGCCGTCGGCGACCGCCGTTGCCACTTTAGTGCAAATGCCTGCGTTCGCGGCCCTTTGACCGGATCGATCCGCAAAAGCGTGATCTTCACTTGTCGGTCGGCGCTCGCGACGGTGTGCCGGCCCACGGTCAGGAATACGGGCTTGGCTCCGACGCTCTTTCCATCAACGCGAATTGGCAAGTTCGTCAACGATTCGGGACGCCGCAGGGCGCGCGCCGGCATCGCGTGCAGGTTGTAGTAAATCGCCGAGAACTTAGGATGACGGTCTCGAGTGATGAACCAGATCCCGACGATGCGTTGCGAACCGTCATACCACCCGTTTGGAAACGCATGCATGAAATTGATATCGAATGCGCCGTCTTTCGGAATCGGGAAAGTACGGTACGTCACGCTGCCGCCGTCGGCGAGTGCAACGGCTAGCCACATCCCGCGCGTTCCAATATTTTCGACCGTTCCCTGAACTTCCGGATCGCCGTTAAGGTCGTTGGGTGGATTCTCCAGCGCGATCGCCGTGAAGGCGTCGTCCGTCACCGCGCGGCGTGAAGCCCCAGACGGACCGACTCTCGAGAACGTGAGATCGGGCGCAATCGCGGCGGAGACCACCCCGGAGCCGAGGTCGTTGCGCTCGCCGCCGAGCCCATGAAACCGGAACGTAAGATCGTTCCAGCCGGCATGCAGGGCGATGGTGAACTCTACCGGTACGGGGACGGGTCCTGCGAGCCGTTCGACGGTATCGTATTCTTGAGCATTTGCCGGCGGACCTGAAAGGACGACGTTCTGCTCCGTGCCGTCGTCGTTCGATACGGTTAGGGCGTTGGAGACCTGCAATCGACTGACCCGCATCGCGACTCGCGCCCGAACAGCGCTCGACCCGGGAACGAAGACCCGGACGCGCGCTTCGCGAGAGAACAGGAAAAACGAGGTTGGATCGCCGCGTTGCCATTGGTACACCGTCGGATCGTCGCGATACCATTGCTCCGGCATCATCAGCGCCGACGTTCCGATCACGCCGCGCCCGAAGACGTAGGGTAGCGTTCCCGACAGATCGGTCGGGAACGCGCCTCGATAGGCGCCCCCTCGGCGAAAGTGCGTCTGCGCCTGGCCGTCCGGACCGAACGGACCGACGGCGGCCGCACGAATCCGGTATCTCCCCGAGGCGGGGAGCGTAACGATCGTCCGGCCCGCATAAACCAAACTCATCGATGCGCGGTTCTGGGGCAACGTTCGGCCGAGCGCTGCAATTCGGTCCTGCCAGGCTTTGAGATCGTCGACGCTGACGAGTGCAACGACTAAATTGGGATCGGGATAACCATCGGAAAGGAAATGGCTGCCGCCGGAAAGCTCGATTTCGCCATATTCCGTCCAGGCGCCGTCGGTTGTTTGCGGAGAAAAATAGTTTCCGTCGATCTCCAAATTCTGTGCCGGTGACTTCTCGAAGAGCAGCGATTGCTCGAGCGAAAAGATCGCGTAGACACCGCCGTCGCGAAGCTGAAACGGCGTCGTCCATCCGACGTCCGCCGGCGGCGGATGAATTCTAACGCCGCCGTGCGCGAGCGCCTCGTTGACCGCCAAGTCACGGATCTGCGCCGACGAACCCGGCAGTATCGGAGAGAGCGACTGCAGCGCCGACGAGAACTCGTCGGCAGAACGGGTTGGTGGATCGAACTGCGCTTTGCCGTTGGCCATCGCGTCCACGTCGCCTAAATAGCCGTCGGAAAATGTCGGCATCGTGCTGACCACAGGGTGATTGACGCCGTAAACCAGCGGCAACGCGCCGGCGACGTGATAGACGCGCAGAGGTCCATCGGAACGTACGGGCGACGCACCGAGCACGCGATGGATCAGATCGTGCGTAAGCGTGGTCGTGTTGAAGCGCCATTCGCCTGGAGAGCTGAAGTCGATCGCCGAAATGAAATCGTCGCGTTGCAGGATCGTGTCGACGTTCAAAACGCGAAGCATGTCCGCGGCGAACGGCAAGCCTTCGCGCATCGCGCGATAGGTTCGCCGCACCCAGACGTCGGTGCCCTCCGAGGGCTCTCCGCCCAGCAATCCGTAGATCATCGGACGATCGATGAAGGAGTCTTCGATATAAAACTGCGGGGCGCCCCAATCGAATTGCTCGAGATATTGCGTCGGAAGCAGCGCGACGCGATGGCGATCGTCGTTGCCAACCAACGCCTTCTCGCGATACTCCCATGCTGGGATCACGGGCCCCGGGTAGTTCATCTTGTTTGTAAGCACCGGAACGAAGGCGAGTACCGGCATCAGGATCAATCCCGTGGCAGCGGCCCAGACGGTCCAGCCCCAACTCGCGCGTTCGCGCGGCGCCGCTTTGGCGAACTTTTCGCGCAGTGACCCGACGATCGCCGCCACGGCGATGGCGTAAAGCGCGCTGATCCCAAACTCGACCCCCGCTACCCACTTGTACGAGAAACGGAACATCTGAAAGCCAGGAAAGTTCCGGTAAAACGCGTTGTAGAGCGGCGTCGTGACGGCGTCGCCGAGGCCATCGTGGTAGTATCCCACCACGATCGGAACGGAAACGATCGTGACGATCAAAAAGAACAACGTCGCCGGACGCTGGTTTCGCTTGAACGCGACTCCGCCCAGCGCGACGATCGGAACGAACCACAATAGCGCGCCGAACAAGCCGGCTGCATAGGACGCCGCCCACGGGAAGTACGCGCGTCCTCCAAACGAAACGAACGTTGCCCAATGACCGAGCCCGCGCAAAACGTTTTCGAACGACGTTGCGGCATTGTGCATCGACGGCGCTTCGCTAAGCACTCCGTTGAGATACACACCCCGGAAGAAATCGACAAAAGGAACGAGCCAGTAGAGGTTGATCGCGATCGCTGCGATCAAAGCGACAAACAGGAATGGCCAAGTACGCCTGGCGGCCGCTACCGGCCGCGGATCGAACGCGATCGTCACGATGACGAAGATGCCCAGCACGATGACGTTGATCGCGACCAGCGGAGGATTAATGCCCGCGCCGACGAGCACCAGCAGTGCGATGAAGAGCGCCGCTCTCCAGAAATTCATTTCGCCCCGCATCGCGCGTGCCGTTACTCCGATCATGGCCGGAAGCGTGGCGTAGGTGAGCAGCCAAACGATTTGCGCTTGCGAGTTCAGGGCCACGTACATGTTGAAGAGATAAGCGCACGAGCCGGCGATGCAAGCAACGTCGTCGAGCCACGGAGCGACGCTTCGCAGGCAGTAGTACATCGAGGCGAGACATCCCAGGTAGACGACGAACACCACCGCGTGCTGGGCGTAATCCTGCGGAATGTGGAGGAACTGCGCCGCACCGTACGCCCACGCGTACGGCGTTTCGTACGGGAACCAGAATCCGGTGTGCACGCCAAGATGCAGCGCCGGCATCCATGCGTGGAGCAGTTGCCAGAGGAATTTCAACGGATCGATGTGCAGTGACGCTTGACCATCGTTCAGCTGGACGCCGCCGCCGTATCCGGTCGTGACGAGCAAGGCGAGCACGACGAAAAGCGCGGGAACGAGCGCCTTTCGCAACGCCGATGGAACCGGCCACGCAACTCCGAGCGCTCGCACGTCCGCCGGCGCCGGTGCCGTCTGTTCTTTCATCAGTGCTCTAATGCGCCTTTCCGTAGAGTCTGAATGGACCTTCCAAGCTGAGCCGTTGCTCCTCCGGCGGCGATTCGAAGAGCCGCTCAACGTGTCCGTTCACGGTATCGAAATCGACGTCGCGCAAGATGCAACGGTAGTCCAGTCGCCGCACGCATGCAAAGTCATGCGACCCCTCGTCGTGACAAGCCGGACAGAGCGACGGGCGCAACGCAATCGTTGGTCCAACCGGGACTCCTCGAACTTCGCTGGTCATGCCAAATAGCGCTAAGGTCTTGACGCCGAGCCCCGACGCGAGATGGCTAAAACCGGCATCGTTGCCGACGAAGACCTCGCACTCCGCCAATCGCTGCGCGGCTTCCGCGAGCGGCCGGCGGATTATGCTGATTCCCTCGACGCCGCGAAAATCTTGCTCAGCACGCGCCGCTTCGCTTTGCTCGTGTGGCCCGAGGAAGAAACGAATCCTTCGTCCACGCTCCGCCTGCAAACGCGCCAGCGCAACAAACCGGTCGTATGGCCAGCGCTTGGATTCATTGCCCTTGTACGCCATCGAGCCGGGATGAATGCCTAACGTCCCGGCGATCGTGCCGCTGCGCCATCCCTGCGGAACCCAATATTCCAGGTCTTCTTTGGAGGACTGCAATCCGATGGCACGGGCCAGCCGATGATTTTCGGCGATGCGATGGCCGCCGCGAAGCGGTATTCGCGTGCTACGCGCGGTCCGCGCGATAAGGCTAGAGGCTCCGCCGTATTCGTGCAGGTAGAGCCGCTTCGCGCCGATGGCGCGCGCGACGAGCGCGTACTGCCAGCGCGTTGCGGGAAACGGCAGAATGCAAAGGTCGTATCGAAGCTTACGCAGCGGGCTAATCCGACGAAGGATCTCCGACGGGCCCGGACGCAGCGGCAGCTCGACGACGTCGGTAATGACGCCGAGCGCGCGGGCGTACTCGGTAACCGGCACCTGCCACGTCATCGCATCGATGCGCCACGAGTCGCGAGTCAGGCCGCGCAAGATCGGACTTGCGGCCAGAGCGTCGCCGAGCCCTGGTAACAGCAGCACCAGCGCTCGGCGAGGCGACGGGCGTGCGTTAGTCTCTGATAGCGACAGGGACGACGATTTCGTGCGATCCGGCGGTGAGATCGATGGTTGCCGGCGCGCGCTCGGGGCGATCGTAATAGTGCAGAATCCGCATCCGATAAAATATTGCCAAGGTATCGAGAAAGACATTCCAAACCGCCGGGAGTCGCAGCCGGCTGCAGACTCGTTGGAAATTCAATCTGACGGGCGCTTCGACGATTCGATAGCCGAGGTGATGGACGTTCGCCAGCACCTCGAGGTCGAATGCGAACCGCTTCACCAGCACGCGAGGAAGCACCCGATGCAACACCTCTCGACGGAAAAGCTTGATGCCGGTTTGCGTGTCGCGCACCGGCAAACCGAAGAGCGTCCGAACGAGCATATAGTAGAAGAAACTATAGAGGCGCCGCAACGGGGGATAATCTACTCGTGAATCGGGATGGAATTTCGAGCCGATGACGACATCGGCGTTGCGCGCATTCATCAGCGCGAAGAAGTCCGCGAGCTGTTCGGGGTGCAAATCCATGTCGGCATCGAGAAAGGCGACGTACTCCCCACGCGAGTACCACGTCCCGCAGATCAGCGCGTTGCCTTTTCCTTCGTTGCGCGCGCAGCGCACGACGCGAACGTGGTCGGGCCAAGCGCGCAAGGCGTTGCTCGCCGCGGCATGCGTACCATCTAGGCTTCCGTCGTCTACGACAACGATCTCGAAGTCGATGCCAAGCTCGTGCATCGTCTCCACCGTCTCACACACGTTCTCGGCAATTGAACTGGCCTCGTTATAAGCGGGCATCAGGATGGAGAGCATGGGCCCCCAGGTGTTGGCTTTCTCCGAATAGCTAGCCTGCCGTTAAAAAGTTGATCATGGTCAATTATTGAGCCGCTCCGGTCCTACGCGATTGGGGCTTCGCGATTCTCCGGTGGGCTGACGAGGTTGCGCTCGAATTTCGCAACGATCGTGCGCCATGCGAGATCGAGCTCTTCGACGCCAAGCATGCGCGCAATCGCGACGAAAACCGTTCCGCCGATGGCGATTTGTCCGAAGAGGAACCACGCTCGCGAAGCAAGCGATGCTCCGGGTGTGACCCCCAACGCGCCGATCCACCCCAATGCGGCAAGCATTGCAAGCGAGCTAATCACGACCTTTCCGGCGGAGAGCAGCAACGCGCCCCAATCGATTCCTGCGACGAGCCTAGCGGTGACCATGAGTAACAGTATCGCCTGTACCGTTTGACTCACCGAGTTGGCCAAGAGCAGCCCGCGCGCGCCCAAATTGGGCAACCACACCAACGATAGCAGCACGTTCAGCACGACGGTAGCGACCGAAATCGTAACCGGCCAAATCATCTCTTGACAGGCAAAGCAGCAGCGCGTCAACACGACGTTGGCCGCAAGCGCAATCAATCCGATCGCAGCATAGGGCAAGAGTCCAGCGGTCAAATCGGTCGCGCTTGCCTCGAACGTTCCTCGCTCGAACAGTGCTTGCACCATCGGATGCGCCAGCATGACCAGCGCGCAGGCTGACGGAATCGTGATGAAGTTCACCAGACGCAGGCCGGTGACGACGCTGCGTGCGACGCCGCGGCGGTTTTCGCGCGCGAACTGCGCGGCGAGCAACGGGAAGATCACCGTGGCGATTGCGGCCGCGAAAATCTGCTGCGGGAAATTCACGAGCTTCGTCGCGTAGTTCATGCCGGCGATATAACCCGGCGCCAACGTCGACGCGAAGAAACGGTCGAAGAACAGGGCCAATTGACCGGCGGCGGAGCCGACGATGATTGGGCCCAGCAAGACCCAAATCTTTCGCAGTCCGGGATGGTGCAAATCGATGATGAGCCGATATTTTCCGATCGACAAGAAGGACGGGAGCTGCACCAACATTTGGGCGGTCAAGCCGAGCACGGTCCCTACGACCAACGCGTAGATCCCGACGCCATGGCTAAGCAGTACGACGCAGGCGATCGTTACGACGTTGACGGCAACGCCGACGAGCGCGGCCGAGCGAAAGCGATGGTAGGCATTGAGCATCGCGGAGAGCACGCCGCTGAGGCTCACCGTGACGATGCTGGGCATCAGCCAGCGCGTCATGCGGATTGCGACGCCCATTTGGGGCGCTGGGAATCCGTGCGCGATTAGCGGCACGTACCACCGCGCCGTGAAGAATCCAACGATCGCGCACGTCGTCAAGACGATCGCAAGGATGTTGAGGATCGTGCTGGCCAGACGCCACGCCTCGTCCTCTTTATGACGCGCCAGATACTCCGAAAAGGTCGGAACGAGTGCGCTGACGAGAGCGCCGTTAAAGACGCCGAACAGGATCGTCGGAATCGTCGCCGCCGCCAGAAACGTATCCATCTCCCAGCGCGTCCCGTAGTACCGTGCGTTGACAACCTCGCGCATGAACCCGAGAAGGGTTGAAGCGAAGGTCGCTCCCATGATGAAGAGCGTCGACGCCGCGATCGACACGCGATGGCGCGGACGACGCGGCTGGGGAACGACTCGGAGATGCGAGGGAGAGCCCTTAATGCGCGCCGTCCTTACGCAACACGGCCGGAATCGTCTTTAGGATGACGAGGAAATCGCTAAGCGGCGTCCACGTGTCGACGTAGCGGTTGTCCAGCTCCATCCAATGTTCGAACGACACGTCGCTGCGGCCGTTGATCTGCCACAGGCACGTCACGCCCTGCGGTACGCTCAACCGGCGCAGCGCCACGGTGTCGTAGTGCTCGACTTCGCTCGGAAGTGCGGGGCGGGGCCCTACGAGCGACATCTCGCCGAGGACGACGTTGACGAGGTTCGGCAACTCATCGATGCTCGTTCGGCGCAGGAAGCGCCCGAGCGGATGAAGTCGCGGGTCGTTGCGGATTTTGAAGACCGGTCCGTCGACTTCGTTGAGGTGCATCACGCTGGGACGCATCGCGTGCGCCCCGTTGACCATCGTGCGAAGCTTGAACATTTTGAAGTGCCGGCCGTACATCCCGACGCGTTCTTGCGCAAAAAACGGCGTTCCACGCGTTGTACAAGCAATCGCGACCGCGGCCAGAGCCACGATCGGGGCGGTAACGACGAGTAGAAAGCTACCCAACAGTACATCGGTCGATCGCTTCAGTAGCGACCAAGATTCGGGAACGGTGCGCTCCCTGAGAGCGCTAAGAGCTATCTGCACGTGTCACCCCAAGAGCGCCTGTTTGACCGTTCGCCCGACGTAATCAAGACCCTCGATGTCGCCGAGCATACAGCCGGGCGCCCGACCCGTGTGGAGGAACGGGACGTACTCACGGGTGTGATCGGACCCGGGAGCGGTTGGATCGCAACCATGATCGGCGGTGATGATCATCTCGTCGTCCGGCTGGAGCAGGCTGCACAGGTCGGATAGCATCGCATCGAACTCTTCCAGGGCTCGCGCATATCCTCCGGGGTCGCGCCGATGTCCGTACTTCGAATCGAACTCGTTCAGATTCGTAAAGATGAAGCCGCGTTCGACCGTTGCTAGCAAATCGAACGTTTTCTCCATCGAATCCCGGTCGTCCGTCGCTCGCACCGATGAGGCGATTGCGCGGCCACAGTAAATGTCGCTGATCTTACCAACAGCGTGTACGTCGACATTCCCCGCCGCGAGCTCGTCGAGCAAGTTCGGGGGCGGCTCGATCGCATAGTCTCGTCGATTCGCCGTCCGTCGAAAAGCCCCCGGTGATCCTATGAAAGGCCGCGCAATGACCCGGTTGACGGCGTGCGGCGGCCGCAGCATCTCGCGCGCCCTGCGGCTCCACTCGTAGAGCGTTGCCGGAGGCACGACGTCCTCGTGGGCAGCGATCTGAAAGACCGAGTCAGCCGAAGTGTACAGAATCGGTCGTCCGCTTTGCATGTGAGCGGCTCCGAACTCGTCAATGATGGCGGTGCCCGACGCCGGGACGTTGCCGAGGGGCCGCTTACCGGTGAGTTGCGCAAATGCGTCTACTACGTCATCGGGAAAGCCGTCCGGATACGTCGGAAATGGGACGCCGGTTAGAATCCCCATCATCTCCCAGTGCCCAGTGATTGTATCCTTGCCACGGCTTCGCTCGCGCAAACGCGCGACGCGGGCACGTGGCTCGGCAATTACTGCAACGCCCAAAATTTGCGTCAGCAAACCAAGTCCCAAGCGCTGAAGATTCGGCAGTTTCAAGCCCCCGCAATGGAGGGCTACGTTGCCGATCGTATTGGCTCCCGGTGCATCCCCATACTCATCGGCATCATCGAGCGCTCCGACACCGCCCGAGTCGATCACGATGGCGACTACGCGCTTCATCCGTGGACAACGCGGTTCGAGCTCTACCAGGGCACGCCTCCCTACATAGGAGGATGGCCTCCCCTCGAAAAACGGTGTGACCGTGCCACGAACTCTGCTTGCGGCGGCGGTCACGACGCTGATGCTGATCCTCGCGTGCCCCGCAACCCGCGCCGCCACACCCGCTCCGAGCGCTAGCCCTGCGCCGCCTTCGCCCGAGAGCAGCGCGTCAGCCGCGCCCCAGACGAGTGCCACGCCGCAACCCCAAAGCGGCGCTCCCAGGCCGCAAATCAGCACTGCTCCGTCAAGCACAATTATTTACCTGAAGGCAAAGAGAATCGACTTTTACTACGATCGGTTCTTACTCGAAGCTGATGGCAACGTGCAAGTGCGGACCAGCGATGGCTTCACGGTGACGGGCGACGCTTTCTCGATGGACCTAAAGCTCAATCGTTTCTTGGTTGCCGGCGACGTGACGCTTCAAGACGCGACCGGGCGAGTCAGCGGCGCAGCCATCTCAGACTTTCTCGACTTCAGACGCATTTATTTCGTTCCCGTGACGAACGAGCCCGACCGCTGGACATTTCTAGACGGCGATCTAGTTCATCCCGCCAAGGGCCGCGTCATGCCGGGTGACACATTCTACTTCCCGATCATTAACGCCACTCCCAGCGTTACCGCCACTGCCGCGGTCATCGGCACTAAAACGTACGTCCGTTTCGTGAACTCTCACACTTACTTGGGAAACACCGAGATCCCGCTTGGATCGGACGTCGTCAACTTTTCCTCTAATCAATACTTCGCACAGAACACGCTTTCAGGAGCGACGGTCGATCTGACCTGGAACGTCGCCGGGAACGCGAACTCACTCACCGGAGTCCACCTGCGGTACGATCCGACATACAAAACCTATCTCTCGGTCGAACAGCACTTTGTCGGCGACCACGAATACGCGATTTTCTCCGTCAACCCGGCGACGCGAGCGGAGAAATGGTGGAATATGATGCTCTATGAAAAGCTCGGCAGTCGCTTCCAAATCTCAACCTTCACCCAGCTCTACACGCAGCAGAACTGGCTCAGCGAGCCGTCGGCCGCGCAGCAGACGACTTTCATCAACGCGACCTATGCGTTTCCGCATTCGTACGTGCAAGGCACCTCTCAGATAACGAACTACAACGTTCTCGGCCCCGGTTCGCTCGAGGGTGAGCATGCAATCGGGGGTAACCTTTCACACCCGACTCAAGTCCAACTGACGGCGACGAGCTTTCAAAACAGAATCGGCAACCTGCCGCTCTTCGAGCAGACGTACGAAGGTTACGGCTTCAGTCACGATTCGGTCGGAGCGCAGCAATATCTCAACGGGTTTCCGGGACATGGAGCGCCGATTCCGACTCCCGGGCTTCAAGCCTATGGCTCGCCGTGTCCGAATCAGTACGGAACGAAGCCTCCGCCGAAATATTTTTGCCCCGTCTATACGACGATTTACAACACGGTATTCGGTTTCAATGTCTTTACGCCGTCCCTAAAGATCAACAACTCCCCGAACCCGTACGCAACATACTATTTCAACGCCAGCTACAATAAGCAGTATCAGTGGAACTCGCTGCCCCACTGGATCAGCGATTCGTCGGAAAACTTTAGCGTCAGCCGCCATATAACTCGTGCCCTCAACGTCTACGCCGGCTACCAGATCCTGAACGTAGGCGATCACTACATCAACGGCGGCTATCTGCCGTGCCAGCCAGTTAATTCGTTTTACTGTCCGTTGAGCTTTACGTCGTTCCGCGGCGTTTCGACGATGCGGACGAGCAGCATCAGCATCAGCGACGTGCCTAATCCGGAATTCAACTTCTCCCTCTTAGTGCGCCATCACGTCGATTTTCCGATTCCGGTACCCGGCGTCTTCGGGCTGCCGCCGAATAACATTCTCGGTCAGCCGCTCTATACGTCGTATCTTGGGCAGGCGCCGTATGATGCAACCGGCGACGTGCGGTTTCAGCTCTTGCCGCACGCGCTCGTAGATATCTCACGCACGTTCTACTGGTATGGGAATCCCTATCGCACCCAGTTCTGGCAACCGACTTTCGTCGTTCAGGTGCTGCCGATATGAGTCGGCGCGTTCTCTGCGTCGTGGCGGCCGGGCTGGCCGTCGTGTTGTTGGCAGCGGGTCCATCGACTGTAGTCAGTGGGCAGCTCCTTGCCTATCAAAGCGGTTTTGTCTTTTTTACGACCGGTGATGGCTTCCGCGTGGCACCAGATGTCGTGATTCGCGATGCCAAAACCGGCGCCGGCACCTCCGTCACTCCCGCGCCGCGCGTTTGGGCCCGCGCCACGTTCGACGCAAGCGGCACGGTTACGGAGCTCGATCTCTCGCGAGCGCCACTGCCGCCCGAGGGCAATTTTGCTGACGTTGCTCGTTTCGCGGTGGCGATTTCGTCGCCGGTTCCCAATCCGGATTTGCTGCAGGCGGTCGCCACGCCCGCGCCCGGCCTGCCGGTCGCTGCAAATCGACAGTTTTCCGGTCGACCCGTGCTCGTTACCTTCATCGTGCAGGTGCCCCCAATCACGCCTTTTACTGCGAGCGTGTACATAACGACCGATCAAAGCGGATGGAACGCGCAAGCGATTCCGATGGATCGCGTTGACGCACTGCACTACGAAATTACGCGGCGCTATCGGTCGGGCACGATCTTTCGCTACCTTTACGACCGCGGCTCGTTCCAGTCAAAGGAAGTGGCGCAGAACGGCTTAGACCGAACGCCACGTGATTTCATCGTGCCGGATGCGGACGTCCGCGTGCTTCGCGATACGGTGTATGCCTGGCAAGACCAAATCAGCGGCGGCGTCAACCAGGGGCAGCCGCAGATCATGCCGACGCCCTATAATCCGGCACCGTTCCCGAATCTTCCACCCGGCCTTCCCTCGCCACAGCCGCACCCGCCGGGCAGGCCGCCGCTGAACTAAACGGTTTCGCGTTTTGAAAACCGCCGCTGCTCTCGCATTTGCAGTCGCTTTCAGTTTTGCAGCACTTGCAAGTGGAACGCCGGCGGCTGCGACTCAGGCATCGCCCTCTGCTGCACCGATGACGGGCACGCCTGCGGCGACGGCCACGCCGGCGATTCTCATGCTGCCGCCCGATGCGCCGCCGCAAATTCTCTGGGTCCAGATGAGCTCTACGACGCCACAATCCGGCGACGTGGTTTCCGCCGTCGTGCTGACGTCCTCGAATGTTGCCAGCGTCGAACTCCGCGTCGGCGGATACGGGTTCCCGCTAAGTAAAACCGACGTCGGGCGTTTCGAAGGTTCTTATCAAGTTCCGCAGGTGCCGTTCTTCATGAGCCATTCGTTCGTGATGCTGGTCATCGCTCGAAACACCGCGGGCATCGGCGCCCAAACCGCACTCGGAATGCAGATCCGCTAGAGCGGCGCCCTCGGGCTAACCGCAACGCCGTAGACATCCTTCAATCCAGCCGTGATAACGTCCACTAGTTTTCCGGACGGGTAGCCGTATTCTTCGACTGCACCGCGGACGATATCGGTAACGAAGACGTCGTTCTCGCTTGGGTCGAACTGCAGAAAGCGAGGCGACCCGCGCTTGCCAAAGACGCGGTTCGGTTTCACGGCCCCCGGCGGAAAGACTTGTATGCCGGGAAGCGATGCATTGGCCACGAGAAGATTCGCCGCCTGATCGAAAATCATACCCGCCGTTTCCCACCGCGCTCCGCCCAGCCGGAGATTCAGAATTGCACCGCTCGTTGAGCCGCGGGCGTATTGGTAGATAACCGTTTGCTCGAAGAAATTGTCGTAAGCGACGTACAGATTCGCTTGCCCGTCAAGGGCCAAGCCGATTGGGTAGCAGCCGCATGGAGCGCTGATGGTCAACGACGGCCGCGAGCTGCCTTGTCGAAACTCGACGATCGACTCGGCAAACGAGTAAAAATTCGCCACGTAGAGCGTGCTCTCGCCGTCAATCGCGACGGCAACCGGCCCTAGAATCCCTTCAGAATACGTTTTGACCGGCGCGAGGCCGGTGCGCCGGTACATGGTTACGGTGTCGTTCGCGGTGTTGGCTACGTAGACGTTTCCGGCTGCATCGACGGCAAGTCCAGCGGGGCCGCGAATTCCTTGCGTGATCGTCGCTACCGGCTTTTGATTGTGCCCGCTATTTTGGTATACGCGTACGTCGTTGTCCAGAGGATCCGAGACGTATATCCGAGCTTGCGCAGATTCATCGGGTCCAAAGCGAGAAGCCGCAGTTGTCGCTGCGTGCATGGCCATCGGAGGCAGTGCCTCGCTGTGCAGGGTGCATGCCGTGGCCGACGCCAGCAAGAGAACGATTCCGCTCCGCCGTTTCATTCTTCGTCCGGTGCGTTATCCGACGCACTCCGCACCAGGTCGTCCGGAGTAAACTGCGCCTGAACTCCATGAAAGGCGCGGGGCTGCTGCCCGAAGTTAAAGCAGTTCAGCGGCGCTTCGGCGCGCGCATCGGTGCGGCCGAGCGAGGGAAGACCGAATCGAAGTTCGATGAATCTCAGAAGGCTGCCAAACTCGTAGCGCGTGTGATCGACGTAGTCCGCCTTGGCGAAGGGAGAAATGCAGATCATCGGCACCCGGAATCCGAGGCCGCCGTAGTCCAGTTGCGGCGGCGCCACGTCGTCGTACCAACCGCCCCAGTCATCCCACGTCACGAAGATTGCCGTTGACGACCACAGGCTGCTCTTTCCGATCGCGTTGACGACTGAGGCGACCCACGACGGGCCGCGCTTGCTGCCGGAACCGGTATGGTCCGAAAGCGGCATGGAGGGCACTACCCACGTGACGTTGGCGAGCCGTCCTTTCGCCACGTCTTGGAGAATGCGCGTTTCCGGCGTAACGACGTCGTCCTTCCAATCGGGCCCACGACGGATTTGCGAAACCGCGTCGAACGCGTTCCATGCATAGCCGAGCCCCGTCTTCGGCGAATAGTAACGCCAAGCGATGCCCTTTGCATCAAGCTCGTCGGCGATCGTCTTGTAGCTGAAGCACGGGACCGTCATTCCGATAGGCTGCCCGATTTGGTTCAGCAATCCAATCGCATTGCCGGAAGGAGCGTCACATCCCCACGGCTCGACGGCGGGATAGTTGTACGCTCCGCCTGCCCAGCCAGCAATGAGGTATTGATGCGCGACATAACTGCCGTCTAATTGCGATGCGAACATTCTATCGTCGAGCACGTAGGAATGCGCGAGGTCCCAATAGGGCGTCACTTCTTTGCGGGGCACGTAGCCGTACTGTGGATGCGAATATTGCGACATTCCGTTGCCGCTATACTCGTAAGCAAAGCCGTCCATTTTACCGCGATCGTACGCCATTTTTGCATCCTGAAAGGCGTGCGAGATATCGTACGTAGCCGTCAGCGATATCGGTACGAGCGCGGTGCTCCCCCCGTTGGGCAGCTTACCTCTCGGGGAGCTGTGGGCGTGAGGAAAGCCATCGAATAAATTGTCGAAACTGCGATTCTCTTGGACGATGATGACGATGTGATTGATTTTGGCGATCGTTCCAGGCTGCACCGGTTCTGCGCGTGCCGGCGTACAAAGGCCGACGGCGAACGCTAAAACGACGACGACGCAACGAACCCTCGCCTTCCTCATGATGACAAAGCGATCCAATAGCCCGTCACTAATGCTTCAGCAGAGTCCTGCACCCAGCCGTCGTGGTTGGCTCGCAAACCCCAGCGGTAGCCGCCGTCACCGCTTGCAGAGAGCGCGAAGACTTGCTCCAACGAGGCTCGGGTCGCAGCGTCTAGGCGACCGCTATTGGCGCGCAGTTGATAGTACATCCCGGATGAGACTACGTCGAAATATCGCCGGTCGCTGTAGAGGAATCCGGATCCCCCCGAATCCACGTCGATATACGCGTAGAAGGCGCCACTTATCGGCGTGGCCCACTGCAGAAACCGGTCGACACCTCTCGCGTCTCCCATCCGCTGAGCCCCGAGAGCCGCCATCATCATGTTGTCGCCGATGCCGATTCGGCGGCCGTCCCGTTCCATCTTGAACCACCTCCACCGATCCGGCGAATACGTTCGGGGCGGAAACCCCGGATCGTAATGGTCGTAATACGCACCATTTTCAGCCTGGGCGGAGCGTAATAGGAATGTCCGCCCGCGTTCGAAGAGCTTGTGCGTGGTTGCATCGTCCGCCGCATGGGCGTAATCGAGCAGGGCATCCCAAAATAACATCGCTACGTTGGGAACCAGCCAGTTCTGATAAACGCCCGCAGGCGTCACATACTGCATTGGAAAGTCCAGGTTATCGGCTAAAAAACCCGTCGCCTTGCCGTCGACCATGCGGTGCACGAACTCGACGAATCCGGCCGCCGCGTGCAGGAGCGCACGGTCACGGCTGCGCTGGTAGGCGGTCATCAACGCCTTGGTAGCGGCTAAAGCATCGGAGGCGTAAAACATTCGCGATTCATCGTTGGCGATCGAGGGTACGCCGCCGCCGACGTGGCGATTTGAACCAAAGCGTTCCTGAAGGTCGATCAGCCCCGCTACGAGCCGGTCGGTAACGTCCGGAAGGCGATCGTTGAAGAGCAGGATCGAATACGCGGTTGCAAGCGGCGACTCTTCTTGAGCGTGTGGACCGTACCGGTAATACCGGCAGAGATCGTTCGAGGCGATCTGATAGTTCAGAATCCACCCCTCGAAGCGACGCCGCCTTTCCACCCCACTCACAGCCGCCGAGGCTCTGCCGCGAAAAAGCTCACTTGCCGACGCAGCCGCGCCCACCAGGCTTAAAAACCGACGCCTTGTAACGATCAGTAAGCGGTCCAGGCGCCGAACGTGAAACCGCGACCCGTATAAATGGGGGCGCCGCTCGTCGCTTGATTGATCTGCGACAGGAATCCTCCGGCCTTCAGGCCCCAGCGCAGACGATGCGCCAGCGTGCGGCCGATCTGCCACTCGCCCGAGACCGTGTACGTCTGTCCGTTGTAATTTGCGAGCGATATCGGTATGCCCGGAATGGACGTTAGGTATTGCTGTGGCCCGAATAGGCCGGTGATCGAATACTTCGACCGCTTGTCGGGCGTGATATCCCACGCAACAAACGCGCCGCTCTTGTTCTGCGCTCCGGTGTTGGCTGCAGCCAGGTACCGAAGTTGAACGTCGCCGGTATCGTAGTAGTATGTCGGACCGACGGATAGCTGCTGGAGAGTGGACCCCGACCAGTAGGTGACAAAATCCTCGGCCACGTCCATGACGAGCCTCATGTCGGGCGTGCTTTTATAGGCGGCCTCGAGGTGCACGTCGGTTTTTGCGTACGGATTCGAGGTGCCATACCCAAAATTGAAATTCCCATAGAATCGCGGTGTAAAATCGTGCGTGATACCCGCGGCGAAATAGTCTCCGTGCGTGGGAAAGCCCGCGTCTCCATCAGCCTGGTGCGAGACTTCGAAATTGATCGCCCCTTGTCCCGGCATGACGAAAACATACCGAGCGTTTTGAAAGATCCAAGGTCCGTATGAATTACCTGGGCTGCTAAAGCCAATCGAGCTGCTGTCGAGCTCCAGGCGGGAGTAGCCGTCGGCGAACGCGGCGCGGGTCGAGCCGAGAACGCAGGCGACGAGGATGATGGTTGCGGTTCGCAGGTATGTGGACATGTTTCTCCTAGGTTGTAGTGGGCTGCGGTGTGAAGGCCGACTCAGTCACATCGCTGACGTGTGGAGTGTGATAAAGCCAGTCGGACTTGGCGACCGAGAACAGCGCCCAGACCAGTGCCGGCGGCCAGGCGAGAATCGAAAAGACGATGGTGTAGAGAGAGTAGACGATCACGCGGCGAGCCCGCACGAACGGGTTGGGGCCCAGGGACCGCGTGCCCCAAAAACCCACGACCTGGTATCCAAGGATAAAGAAGATCGCGATCGCCTCGAAGGTACGTTCTACCGGACCGCCCGCGAGAGGGCCGGTAATCCTGAACGCTCCCATCCACATCCCGAGCAGCAATGGGCAGGTCAGATAGCTCGTCAGGAGAGCAAAAGGTACGAGATAGTAGCAGGCCAGTTCGATCAGCGCAGGATCGCGTCGTCGCAATCCTTCCCAAAGGCAGCGCAAAAAGTAGTACCGTGCAACGCGTGCGTGGCCGCACATCCAGCGCATCCTCTGACGAATGGAAACCCAGATATTCAGCGGTTTTTCGTCGTAAATGTGGGCTTCGGGTACGTACCCAACGTGAACTCCGGACTCCAGCGCCAGGATGCCGTTCAGTTCGATATCCTCCGTCTGGGTTTTGATCGAGGGCCAATGCCTGCGAAGCAGCTGCGCTTCGCAGCACCATCCCGTGCCGCAAATCAGCACGTTGTCAAGGCTCCTCATTCGGCCGGTCAGGTACATTCTCGACGACGAAACGCAGGCGCACCATAGCGCCTTGGTAATCCAGTTATCGGAACCGTTGAGAACGTCGTGGAACGACTGCATGCAGCGAAATCCCTTGCTCTCCGCGGCATTGTTCATGGCTTGCAGGAAATTGGGGCTTACGACGTTGTCGGCGTCGAATACGGCGACGTATCGATCGTCGTCCTCGCGCAGCAACTCCCTGAACGCATAATCCAACGCGCGGTGCTTGCCGTAGCCATTCGTGGGCGTGACCAATACCTTGGCCCCGAGCTTTTCGGCCAATTCTGCGGTTCCGTCGGTACCGTCAAAAATCACCCAAACCTCGTACAGATCTCTGGGATACTCTTGCGTCAGCAGGCTGCGCAACGGATTGCCGATAACGCGCTCTTCGTTGTAAGCGGGAACCAGGCAGAGGAAGCGGCGCTTTGGTGGAGCGGCTGAGTTTGGCTGGATCTGACGCATACTGCACAGCATGAATGCCAGGATCGGAAAGATCCAAATTCCATACACGAACGCAAAGGTGGGATAGTAAACCCAATCGATGTCGAGCCGTGCTCCGTCCAGCCGAAGTGCGTAGAGCGCCGCGGCAATGAGCAACGGGATGCCGAAGATCAGTGCCGCCGCTATCGGCGGCATCCGAAACGAAGCTATAAGCTTTGAGAACTCGCTTTTTAGCAAGGTAGCCGCTCGGCTCACGTTTTTGTCCCCTTTGAATCGAAGCGCGAAGTAGATAGAGAGTAGATGTGCGGGCTTCGGCGACAAAAAAGCGCCTCGGACTCACATTGGGGTCATTATTGCATGGATTAGCGCGTTAACGCGTCAACGATATTTATACGTTGAGTTAAAATACGCACGAGGCCGGCCCGCGAGGCGGCCCGGCCCTCAATCCGGCGCTAGCGGACGGTGAGCGGAATTGCGCGCCTCGCGGCGTCGCCGCGCGCATTGCGCGCAATGACTTGCATGGTGAAGTTGCCCCGAACGAACCAGGGCAGCGGACCGACGGTGTAGGTCAGTGCAAACCGTCCCACACCGACCTTTGAAAGCGTCACCGCGTATCCGCCGATGCGCGCTTCGACGCTGGCTACGTTGGAACTAGTGACGACGCTTCCCGAAACGCGATCGCCGGGTTGCACCGTCGTCTCGGTGACGGCGACGGCAAGGATCTGCGGGGCCGCATCGGGCGCGAGGCGCGTCACCTTCCTCCCGATGTGCGGAGCGGTCGAAGGCGGCTGATTCGAACCATTCGGTGTCGGCGTGATCACGGGTGGCGCCGGCGTGGTAGGAGCACCCGTCGGGCTGGGTTGCGGCGTCGGGCTCGGCTTCGCGTGAGCGTTCGTGGGCTGCGGTGACTGTGCCGGACTCGTCGTGCTCGTGGCGTGGCTGCAACTCGAGAGTACTGGCAGCAACGCTGCAATCCACACAGCCGAACGGGCGTTGCGCATGGCGCCTAGGTTCTCAAAAGCACTCTTGCATTCCGCTGGAGCAAGCGGGAACGGCTGATGCGTTGAAAGGTTCGACCTCATGGCCGACTCCGAACGTCCCATCCTCAGCGTCGTCGTTCCACTCTATAATGAGGCTGGGAACGTCGTCCGCTTGCTCGAGCGCGTCGGCGCGGTCTTGGAGCGGCTTGCGGTCGCGTACGACTACGAGATCGTCCTGGTCAACGATGGCAGCACCGATCGGACGCTGGCCGCGATTCGCGACGAGATGCGGCGCCGGCCCAACATCGTGCTCGTAAATCTCTCGCGCAATTTCGGCCATCAGCTCGCCGCCACCGCGGGGATCGAAATCGCGCGCGGCGATGCGATCGTGCTGATGGACGGCGACCTGCAAGATCCGCCCGAAATCATCGAGGCCTTCGTGCATAAATGGCGCGAAGGCTACGACGTCGTGTATGCGGTTCGCCGGACACGCCAGGGCGAAAGCCGCTTCAAGCTCCTCACGGCGCGCGTATTCTATCGCATCATCAAGCGCCTGACCAACGTTGCGATTCCACTCGATACCGGAGATTTTCGCCTGATGAGCCGCCGGGTCGTCGAGGCGCTCCGCCGTTCGCCGGAGAGACATCGGTTTTTGCGCGGAATGGTGAGTTGGGTCGGCTTCAATCAAATTGCGATCGCTTACGATCGTGACGTTCGCCACGCAGGGACGACGAAGTATCCGCTCCCGAAGATGATTCGCTTCGCGATGGATGGCATTACGTCGTTCTCCGATATCCCGCTGCGCTTCGCATCCTACTTTGGCTTTACGGTCAGCGCCGTCGCGTTTCTCTACGCGTTGGTCGTGATCGGCTTCAAGCTCTTCAGCCTCAAACCGCCGGCGTACACACCCGGCTGGGCCTCGACCATAGTTGCCGTGCTTTTTCTCGGCGGCGTACAGCTGATGAGCTTGGGCATTCTCGGTGAGTATCTCGGGCGCGTCTATGATGAAGTGAAGGGGCGACCCCTCTATCTAATCAGCGACATCGAACGATCTTGACGTATCGTCCGGTCGTCGACCAATTCGTCGTACCGATTCCGCTCGATCCGCTTTCGGCTGCGATCTTCGTCGCGGCGTTCGTTGCGGCGGCGGTATTGACGTCGCGACGTCCGGCACTTGGACTCGGCGCGCTAATTGTCGCGACACCCATTGCGTTTGCACACGAAATCCTCGGCGCGACAATTACGATGCAGAAAACCGTTCTGCTGGGAGTGCTGCTGGGGCTCACGACGTACGCAGGGGTAACCAGGAGGTTAAGGGAGCGTCCCGCGCCGCTGTTGCTGGGAGCGCTGGGCCTCTATCTGATCGCCAGTGCGCTGACGCTGGTTGACTCTGCGCACCCGGGTGCGACGATTCGCGAAAGCTTCAAGACCATCGAATATGCGGCGTTCTTCGTCGCGGCGTTTTGCTGCTATCGATTGGATAGCGACGATGCACCGCTCGTCAATGCCGTGGCGATTGCGGCGATCGCGGTAGCACTCTCGGCGTTGGCCCAAGAAATCGTTGGAGCGCCGTCGGGGCTCTACATCGGCGCCGCAATCGTGCCGCGCATCGCGGGGCTGCTCGAAGGCCCGAATCAACTTTCGGCCTACGCCGAAATCGCGATCGCTGCACTGGGCGCCTGGGCGCTCGTTCGTCGAACGGGGCTGGCCGACGTTGCGCTGGCGTTGATCGTTTGCGCCGACGTCCTGAGCTTCTCGCGCGCGGGACTCTTTGGCCTCACGATCGTCGCGGTAATGCTGGGAGTCGTCGGCGGGGCGGCGGCGTGGCGAGCGCTTCGCCCCGGTCTGCTCGGCCTGATCGTTGGACTCGTGGGCTCGGCGTCGTGGGCGATCTACGCGCACACGCCAGGCGTCTTGCGCGTTTCTCTGCAGCCAAGTCTCTATGCCGGCGGAGTCGGAAACCGCGCCGAACTGTGGCGTGCGGCCTATCGGATGTGGCGCGATCGCCCGATCTTGGGCGTCGGCGCGGGGAACTTCGAGATCGAGCTTCCTAACTACGGGATCTTCGGCGTTCGCACGCACGCTAACAGCTGGTACCTTCAATCCTTGGCCGAAGGCGGGCTCGTGCTTTTCGGCGCGACGATCGCACTGATCGCGGCAATCGTCGCCGCCCTCGCCCGCAAGCCGTGGCTCGTGCAGCTCCGTCGCGGCTCGCCATGGATCATTGCGGCGCTGGCGGCGACGATCGCCCTGGCCCTACACCAAATCGTCGACTATCTGGTCTTCTATCCAAAGGTGGGCGGCGCGTGGTGGTTGCTGATCGGCATAGCCGCAGCGGCGCGCTCCCGCGCTTGAGCTCTCGGTCTGCCGCGCTCCTGATTCCGTTAGCCTTCGCTGCGGCCGCGCTCGCTGCACGTGCGCTCATGCCAAGCGTGCCGGCTCGTTTCGAGATCGATCTCGCTGCGCCGCTGGTCGTCGTAACGAATTGGGGCGCGTTCGGTGCCGTGCTGTTCGGCGTGCTTTTTTTGGCGCTCGGCGGCGCCTCGTTGGCCTATCGCTCCCTCGTGTGCCGGCGTACCCCGCTTTCTTTGGCCGCGCTCGCCACGCTAAGTGGACTCGCCATCGCGGCGGCGTGGTGCGCGCCGGTCCTATTCTCCAGCGATGTCTACGCGTACGCCGCTTATGGCGAGTTGGCGCGACTCGGAATCGATCCATACCTGCTCGCGCCCGTACATCGAAGCGATCCACTGCTCGGCGTCGCCGCATGGCAGTGGGGAAACGCGATACCGATGTGCGTCTATGGCCCCGCGTTCGTTGGCCTGAGTCGCGCCATAGTCACGACGTTTGCGCCGTTCGGGACGCTCGCTCAGCTCGACGCATTGCGCCTGCTCGCATCCGCCGCGTTTGTGTTTTGCGCGCGGCTGGCATACGCCGCTTTTCCGGGAGACCGTCGCGCGCGGCTCGGCGCCGCGGCGACGATCGCGTTGAATCCGCTGGCGATTTGGTGCGCCGCGGAAGGCCACAATGACGCGATCGCCCTGGCTATCGTGCTTGCCGGCTTCGCGCTGACGCAGCGCGGATTCTTCGGAGTCGGCCCCGCCGTCATCGCCTTCTCAGCGTTGGTAAAAGTGCCGGGCGCCCTGGCGGCCCTCGCCGTGGCAACACTGCACCGTCGATTCCGCGTCGGGGCGGCGGTTGGAATCGGGCTTGCCGGTCTACTTTCGATTCCGCTGTTGGTGGGCGTGGCGACGCGGCTCGCGCCGCAAGGGCACTACACCGCACAAGCGTCTCTGCAAGCGATCGTCGAGCCGCTCGGGCCACTCGTCGCACTCCTTGCAGCTGCCGGCATTGCGGCAGTCTTAGCGGCGAACGGCATCCGCCGGTTGCGCTGCGGCCAAATCGAGGGATGGCTTTGGCTAGGCCTTGCCGTCTGGGTGCTCATCCCTAATCCATATCCGTGGTACGGAATCTGGCTGGTCGCGCTGGCGGCGCTCGCGCCGCGCTCGCGCGCGGCAAACGTCGCGATCCTGCTGTCGTTTGTCGCCGTGCTGCGTTACGTTCCCGACGCAATCGGCATGCCAAGTGCGGCGCTCGGCGTGATACTCGGCCTCGTGGCTGCATCCCCTCTGCTGGGTCTGCGGTATAATGAGCGACTCGCATGACCGTCCTTCGACAAGCTCAGGATAACGTAACGCATCGCGGCACGGACGCCGATGAGCTGCTCGCCTCGCTGACGGAATCGAGCCGCGCCTGGCAGAGAACTGTCGAACGGCTTCGTTCGCTGCGCAAACTCCCGGGGCGTAAGCCGGGCGTTTACGCCTTACACGAAACGATCGCCTCAGCCCGTCCCGCGCTGCTGGCCGCACTGCAGCGCGATATCGGCGGTACGTTGCTGGCCATCGTTTCCACGCCGGATGCGGCCGAACGCAGCTTCGCGGATCTTCAGTACTACTTGGGCGAAGGCAGCGATCGTGTGGCGCTGTTGCGATCGCGTGATGAAGCGGTCGGTGCGATGGAGAGCCCGTCCGAACGCAGCGCACGAATGACGCTTCTCGCCGATCTGGCCGACGCTCGCCCACGCATCGTCCTGGCGCCGATTAGTGCCGTACGCCAACACCTGATGCCGCGTGCCAGTTTCGAAACCGCACGTTTCGTTCTGCGTATTGGCGATGAGGCCGGCTTCGAGAAACTTCAAGAGCGGCTGTTTGGTCTCGGCTACGAGCGGCGCGACGTCGTGAGCGCCGTCGGCGAGTACGCGGTACGCGGCGGAATCATCGACGTCTTTGCCGCCACGGCGGATGCGCCCGTCCGCATCGAATTCTTCGGCGACACTATTGAGTCGATGCGAGCCTTTGCGATCGAATCGCAGCGCAGCAGTTCGATCGTCGAGGTGCTCTCGATCGCCCCCTGGGCCGACGAGATCGATTCGAGCGCCACGATATCCGAGTATCTTCCGGCCGATGCAACGGTCGTGCTGGAGGAACCAGCGACAATCGTTTCGACTTCCCGAGCGCTCGACGAAGAGCGCGAGCGAGAGCGCCACACGTTGCTCGCCGACGAGCAGGCCGCGGAGATCCTCCGTGCCGCGCCTCCCGAGCCGCCCGCATCGTTATTCGACGTCGGCGCCCGAATCGCAGAGCATGCAACGCTCGTGCTCCCCGGTGCGATCGAACTTGCCAGCCCGGTGGAGTGGATCCCACCGGTGCTCGAGTCGTTCGTCTTCGAATGTCTTCCCGTCGAGCACTTCAATCGCCAAGTTGCGCTCTTCGCGGAGGCGATGCGCGAGTGGATGGCAACGGGCGAAACGATCTTCATTATTAGTTCGGCCGTCTCGCGTACCATCGATCTGCTGCGCGCTGCGGGCGTGGAGCTGGGGCGCGGGCGCCGCGGAAGCGTGCTCGTCGATCATGGATCGATCGAGGCGGGGTTCAGAGTTCCGCAGTTGCACCTCCGCGTGCTGGGTGACCGCGAAATTTTTGGAGCCCCGCCCAAGCGCGTCAAAATACGCGCCGTCAAGGAAGGCGTTCCCGTCACGCTGGCCGATCTTCGTGTGGGCGACTACGTCGTTCATGGCGTCCACGGGATCGGTCAGTATCTCGGGCTGCGCGCCGAGACCGTCCTCGGTGCGACACAAGATTACCTCGACCTGCGGTATGCCGGAAGCGATCGCATGCTGGTGCCGGTCACGCAGATGCATCAGATTGCAAAATACGCGGCCGCGGAAGGCCAAGGCCCACGCCTTTCAAAAATGGGCGGCTCGGATTGGGCGCGTACGAAGGCACGCGTCTCGGAATCGCTGGCGAAGATCGCCGACGAGCTCGTCGCGCTGTATGCCGAACGCGAGCTGTCGCGCGGTTTTGCCTTCGGACCGGATACGACGTGGCAGGCCGAGATGGAAGAGGCCTTCCCGTACGAGCCAACGCCGGACCAGCAAAAGGCCTTCGACGCGACGAAGGCCGATATGGAGCGCCCGCGCCCGATGGATCGCTTGATCTGCGGCGACGTCGGCTACGGCAAGACCGAGGTCGCGATGCGCGCCGCGTTCAAGGCAATCGCCGACAAGAAGCAAGTCGCCGTACTGGTGCCGACGACGCTGCTGGCGGACCAGCATTATCGCACGTTTAGCGCGCGATTCGGCGGCTTTCCGGTACGAGTCGAGGAGCTCTCGCGTTTCACGCCCAAGGCCGATCAGAAGCGCATTCTGCGCGACATGGCGGAGGGCAAGGTCGACGTCGTCATCGGAACGCACCGGCTTCTGCAGAAGGACGTTGCCTTCGCCGATCTCGGTTTGATCGTGATCGATGAGGAACAGCGCTTCGGCGTCATGCACAAGGAGCGCCTGAAGGAGTATCGCGCGAGCGTCGACGTCTTAACGCTCTCCGCGACGCCGATTCCGCGAACGCTTCACATGTCGCTGATTGGCGTTCGCGACCTTTCGTTGATTCAAACCGCGCCAAAGAACCGGATGTCGATCAAGACGCTCGTCGTTCCCGCGAGCGATGCGATCGTGCAGCGTGCAATCGGGGCCGAACTGGACCGCGGCGGCCAAGTCTATTACTTGCACAACCGCATCGAATCTATTTACGCCGTCAAAAACGCGCTGGAACGACTAGTGCCGCAGGCACGCATCGGCGTCGGCCACGGTCAGATGCGTGAATCCGAGCTCGAGCCCGTCATGCAGCGCTTCATCGACGGCGAACTCGACGTGCTGATCGCAACCACGATCATCGAGAACGGCATCGACATCCCCAACGTCAACACGATGATCGTCAACGATGCGGACCGCTTCGGTCTGGCGCAGCTGTATCAGCTCCGCGGGCGGGTAGGGCGCTCGAACCATCAGGCCTATTGCCACATGCTCTATCAGGGGCACAAAGCGTTGAGCGAAGAGGCCAAAGCGCGCTTGGAAGCGATCCGCGAGTTCGCGCATCTCGGCTCCGGGTTGCAGATCGCGATGCGCGACCTCGAGATTCGCGGTGCCGGGAATTTGCTGGGATCGGCGCAGTCGGGCTTCATCGCATCGGTCGGTTTCGATACCTACTGCGAGCTGCTTGCCGAGGCAATCGCCGAACGGCGCGGGGCGCCGTCGTCCCTGGAAGACCGTCAGGAAGCCGTCATCGACGTCAAGGTCAACGCGTTTATTCCGAACGATTATATTTCGCAAGTGTCGCAAAAGATCGCCGTCTATCAACAGCTCGCCAAAGCGCGCACGCAAGCCGAGGTCGAGGAGGTTGAAGCCGGCGTGCGCGATCGCTTCGGGAACTTCCCGGAGCCGTTGAAGAACTTGGTGGAGCTGACGAAGCTGCGGGCGATCGCGCTGCAAAAACACGTGACCCGCGTGGTCGTGGACGACCACCGCCTGACGTTCGGCGTCGGCGCTGGCTTCGAGCTCAGTCCGAGCGCCGTGCCGAAGTTCCAGTCGCTCACCAAGAACCGCTTTCGTTTCGGTGAAGGGCGGGTCGTGGTCGAGCTGCCTACCGCGAAGGAGCGCGCCCGCGACGCAGGGGGCGCCTCCTCGGCGACTTGGATGCCGCTCTTACGACAGCTACTCGAGGCAATTTAAGGATGCGGCGCGCCTGCGCTGCCCGCGGGAGGACCTGTCCCGCCGCGCGCGAACCACGCCGCCGTATGCGGGGCCTTGGGCCCCGCTTCCTACGCACTGAACTTTCCTACGGAGCAAAGATGTCGAACGCCCAACGCATCACCGTGGGCCTCGCCGCCCTTCTCATGGGCACGTCCATCGTGGCGTGTTCCGGCGGCTCGGTCGCAACGGTGAACGGCCAACCGATCAGCCAATCCGCATTCAACAGTCGCCTCGCAGCGAGTCCCGCAGGACGCAGTATCCTCCAGCAGATGGTGCAGGAGACGCTGATCGAACAGTACGCCAAGAACAACAACATCGCGGTCAGCGACGCCGACGTTGACCAGCGCGAAAATCAGATCAAGGCGAACTTTCCAAACGGTTCGTGGGACGAGATGCTGAAATCGCGCAATCTCACTGAAACCGACGTACGTTCCGCACTGCGCGAGCAGCTGATCCTCGATAAGGCGCTGTCTCGCGAGGTCACCATCTCGCCTGCCGCGATCAAGCGCGAATTCGAGAAAGACCACGCGATGTACGATAAGCCCGAACAGGTAACCGCACGTCACATTCTGGTCCCAAACCTTGCGCTCGCCCAAAAAGTCGAAGCGGACCTGAAGGCCGGTCAGAGTTTTGCAACGCTCGCCAAGCAGTACTCGACCGATCCCGGAAGCAAAGACAAGGGCGGCGAACTCGGCAGCTTCCGGCGCGGACAGATGGTTCCGGCATTCGACAAGTACGCATTCTCAGCGCCGATCGGGGCGATCAGTCCGCCGATAAAATCGCCGTTCGGTTACCACATCATTCAGGTCGAATCGCGCCAACCCGGACAAAAGGCGACGCTCGCTGGCGCCACCCCGCAAATCCTGCTGGGCTTGCGTCAGCAGCAAGAGGCACCGCTGATGCAACCGTTCCTTGCCGGCCTTCAGCAAAAGGCTGACATCAAAGTGAACGATCCGGCGCTCGCCGGGGTCTTTGCAACGCCGGCACCTGCAGGGAACGCGGCGGCCGGCGCGGCGTCAAGCTCGGCCGCATCTCCAGCACCCAACTCGACGAAGTAGGGGGCCGTCCAGCGGCCCTACGGGGCGCGGCGCGGAGGCTCCCGAACCTCGTAGCGTGCTGGTTCGCATCGCGGGTCTTGGTCCGGGCGACCCCCGGCTCTTGACGATCGGCAGCCTCGATGCGCTGCGCGAAATCGGCAAAGCCGTGCTGTTGCTCGCGCCGCCAGATTTGAGCTCTTTTCTCGAACGCAACGGCGTCGGTATCGTCCGCGGAATGGTGGACGATCCGGCGCTGCTCGTTCGCGGCAGCGGCGAGGAGATCGCGCGCTTCGTGCAGCGTCTCGACGCTTCGAGCGACGGCGCACTCGGGCTCGGCGTGCTTGGAAACCCGCTCTCCGATTTTCCGGGTCTGCCGACCCTGCTGCGCACGCTCGAAGCGCGCGATGTCGCCGCCGAGATCGTGCCCGGCGTCCCGCGCGCAACGCTTTCGGCCTCGATCGCAATGCCGCTCGTCCCATTACCGCCGCAATCCTCGCACTACTCATGGGACGACTTGGTCGAAATCATGGCGCGGTTGCGGATGAGCTGTCCGTGGGATCGCGAGCAGACCCATCGCACGCTGCTGCCCTATCTCATCGAGGAGACGTTTGAGGTCGTAGAGGCGATCGAGCTCGCACAGCTCGAGGGGCTCTGCGAAGAGCTGGGCGACTTGCTGCTGCAGGTGCTCTTCCACGCGCAGCTCGCGACTGAAGTCGGAAAGTTTAGCATCGCCGACGTGGTGGACGCGCTCTCCAACAAGATGGTTCGCCGCCATCCGCACGTCTTCGGGGACGCGGTGATCGAAGACGTCGACGCGCAGTGGAGGAATTGGGAGCGGCTCAAAGCGCTAGAGAAGACCGGACGGCAGCGCAAGAGCCGGCTGGACGGAATCCCAAAGCATCTCGGCGCGCTGCAGCGCGGTCAGCGCATGCAGGAAAAGGCCGCGCGGGTTGGGTTCGATTGGCCAAACGTCGACGGCGTTCTCGACAAGCTGTCGGAGGAACTTCGCGAGCTTGCCGAGGTGCGTCGCGTTTCCCAGGACGATCCGCGCGTGCGGGAGGAACTGGGCGACGTTTTCTTCACGCTGGTCAATCTCGCGCGTGCGCTCGGCATCGACGCTGAAACCGCGATGCGGGAAGCCAACGAAAAGTTTTACCGGCGCTTTACCTTCATGGAAGAACGCGCCGGCGCCGGCGGCAAGACTCTCTCCGATCTCTCGCTCGACGAGCTCGAGGAACTATGGGAACTGGCGAAGGCCTAACTTCAATGCTGCGCGTCCGCATGGGCTTGCACGATGCCCACTATGGCGGCGCGCTCGTGGACGGAGCCCGGATGCTGGCGCTCTTTGGCGATGTGGCAACCGAGTTACTGATTCGGCTCGACGGCGACGAGGGACTCTTCGCGGCGTACGACAGCGTCGAATTCTTGGCGCCGGTCTACGCCGGCGACTACATCGAAGCGCGGGGCCGCATCGTGAAAGTCGGCAAGACCTCGCGGCGCATGGAGTTCGAAGCGCGTAAGGTCATCGCAGCGCGGCCCGAAATCGGCGATAGCGCTGCGGACGTCCTCGAACCTCCGGTGGTCGTCTGTCGCGCAACCGGTACCTGCGTCACGCCCAAGGCAAAGCAACGAAAGTAAGGTCACATTGTCGCTCCGTATGACCCTGCGTTCTTACACCAAGCGCTCGTGGGTCTTGCGTTTCCAGACGAATTCGTAGTAGCAGAACTGCAGCACCAGCGCGGTGCAGTAGGCGATCGGATAACCGAGCCAGACGCCATCCAGCCCGATCCGATGCATCAACAAATATGCCGCCGGTACTTCGACACCCCAGATTGCGAAGATGCCGATCGCCGTCGGCCAAAGCACCGTGCCGCTGCCGCGCATGATCCCGCTGAGCACCGAAGAGTTACCGAAGATCGCATAACTCCACAGCGTGATCATCAGCAGCGTGTGCGCGATGTCGAGCGTGTGCGTATCGGTGATGAACCAGCCGAGAATATCCCAAGCAAAGATGTAGCAGAGGCCGATGATGATGCCGCCGATGAGATAGTTGAGCCCCACCGCGGAACGAATCACGCTTCCGAGCTTATCCTCGCGGCGCGCACCGATGCACTGCGCCGCGAAGATCGAGGCCGAAATGCCGATCGAAATCGCCGGAAACTGCACGTAACCGACGACCTGGTTGACGGCGCCGTAGGCGGCGGTTGCACTCGATCCAAAGCGGTTCACGAACGAGATCACTGCGATCTCGGCGAGGGAAACCATCATCACCTGCAAGCCGGTGGGCACGCCGATGCGAACGACCGATCGCAAAATGCTCCAGTCGATCCGCATGTCCGATAGCATTTCGCGGTCGAACTTCAGCGGGTGATCGCGCCGCTCGAGATAGTACACAAGCCACCCGAGGGCCGCGGCGTTGGCGATGAAACCCGAGACTGCGGCGCTCACAACGCCGAGTTTCGGTAGGCCGAAGACCCCAATGATGAACAGCGGCGTAATGACGATGGCGAGCACGGCCGAAACGATTAGCGCGTAAAACGGAGTCGTTGAGTCGCCCGTGCCTCGCAGGATCGTGGCGTAAACGAAATACACGAAGAATACCGGCATCGTGAGGAAGATCACGCGCGCATAGGCATCCGCTTGACCGATGATGTCGCGCGGCGTCCCTAGCCATCCAAGCACCGTCGGCGAGCCGATCGCACCTAGTACGGCAACGATAATCCCTAAATAAAGCGCAGCGCCGAGCACCGTGCCCGCGATCTTCTTGACTTTGTGATGATCTCGCGCGCCAAACGCTTGACCGATGAGCACGCTGCTTCCGCTGGAGACGCCGAAGACGAACGAAAAAAGTAAAAAGATGATCGGGAAGACCGCTGAAACGGCGCCTAAGGCCTGGGTCGAAATCAACCTTCCGATCCAGATGCTCGCCATCGTCTGCGACGCTGACTGCAGAACGTTGCTGAGCATCAAAGGTATCAGAAAGACGAGGAGGATCTGCCACATCGGCTTGCCCTCCTCGAAAACGTTGACTCCGCGGCGTTGCGCCGCGCGTGCTTGCGCCATGTGGCGACCTCTATTCAGCAGCGAGCAATGCGTAAATCTCTTTTCGAACGCCATCCAATAACTCTCGAACGCGCTCGACTGTTTCGGGCTTCGCCGAGATTTCCAACTGCGCAATCGCTTGCATCAGCCTACCCGCCGAGTCGCGAAGCTGCTCGCCCGGAACGCTCTCCGCCTCGACTTCGTCGTCGTCTTCGAAAAAGTGCCGCAGCTCTGCCGCGTGTTCTTCGAGGTGCCCCCGGCCCTTCTCCGAGATGTCGTAGATGCGGCGATCGCCCTCGTCGCGACCCACGATCAGGCCCGCCGCCTCCAGGCCCGCGAGCAGCGGATAGACCGAACCGGCGCCGGCGCCCCAGCCTTTCTCGCGGAAGGTCCGGATCAGCTCGTAGCCGTGCCGCGGCATGTCAGCCAGCAGCTTGAGCAAAACGAATTTCAGGACGCCTCTGCGCAAGCGCCGCCGCCCATGGCCATGGCGATGCATACTCCACCAGCCCGCCCGCGGCTCCCGCCAAAACCCCATGTCCATATACCGTCCCCCCTTACGTTTTACATCAGTACAGTACTCGATATATCGCGATACTGTCAATTGCTGTAGGCAGAGGCATTATATTACCGCCAAAATTTTGGACCAGCGGGGTCGGGTTCGACCAGGCGTATAGTGCCCGGCGTTGGCAGGGCTAACAGGCGAGGACTCCGCTTGGTCGGTTTAGTGGGTCTCGCCTGAAGCGTCAAAATGCTCCGGCCAGATTTCAGGGGCGAGTGACCTCAGGAGTGCCCCGTGCTCCGCCGGCCGACCCTCTTGTTGATCGTACGCCATTATCAGAAGCAGCTTCTGGATCAAGCAAAGATCGTCGTGGAGCCATTGGGATTCGATTGGGATCGGATGCCGCATGAAATTCTCCAAAGCGTTTTCGGCGGGTGATTAGTGATTGGCGCGTCCACAGTAGGACATCTTGTACGTTCCATCGGGCGGCCACGCCACGCAAACCCGATGGGTTAGTCGATCCACGCGCATGACTCCCGCGTTCGGTAGTGGCATGAATTCGTAGCGAAAGAAGTAGAGCTGAAATCCGATGAGGACGGCGACAAGCACGATGGCAGCTACGGCCCACGACCAGCTTTTCATGACGTTGATTTGCCCAAACGATCGGCCCGCCCCCTTCTTTGTTTTTAGGAGCCGGCTGCTTGCCATACCGCATGCCGTTGGCGTAGGCGTGTTGAATCGGCGGTAGTGCGGTTGGACAAATTCATGAAGGTTTCGCGCCTGGCCAAAAGACGCAGTGAAGCCCACGAAGCGCTGGAGCACGGGCGTATTACCAAAGGCGGTAGGCCGCTCAAACCGGGTTATCAGGTCAAGCCCGGCGACGAGCTCGAGATCCACTACGCCACCAAGTTCGTCAGGGTGCGCGTGCGGGACGTTCCGTTGCGCGTGACGCCGGCGGTCAAAGCCGCCGAACTCTATGAAGTCCTCGACTCGCGCCGAGACGACAGCGACTGGTTGTGATTTCGGCCGACACCAAGGATGCTCTGGCGCGCGACCTCCCGCACGAAGTGCATTGCCGGCAAGCGTTGCTCGCGGGTCTTGCTCTCTACGGAAACGTGCGAGGCGAATTCGTCACCCACCGCAATGCAATAGCGCGGCTCTTTTGGTCGCTACTAGAAGATCGCAAATCGCATCCAATTGAAACGTACGCGCCGACCCGTTTGCAGCGCCTCCCCACCTTTTCCATCGCGCTACCGAAGCAATTGCAAGCGACCCCAGCAAAACCGTTGCGCAAGTGCGATCGCCTGATCGAGGTCCGCGCGGCATTCTTGGCGTGCGGATCGCTTGCCGCCGGTTCGCAGGGATATCACCTGGAGTTCGTCGCTCGCAGCGACGCTCTCGCCGAACGCCTGACCTGGATGTTGCGAAGCGCCGGGGCGGCTCCCAAGGCGGCTCGACGTAAGAAACGCATCGTGCTCTACTTCAAAGATTTCGATGCAATCGTCGAGCTGTTGACGAGAATCGGCGCGTTCGGCGCCGTGCTGCAACTCGAGGACGTCCGGGCGTTTCGCGAAACGAAGAATCGCATTCACCGACTGGTCAACACCGAGGTCGCGAATCTGCAACGCTCGGCGCAAGCCGCGGCCGAGCAGCGCCGCGTCATCGAGTATCTTCAAAGTGCTTACGGACTTCCGCGGCTCTCACCGGCACTGCGCGAAATCGCCGAGCTTCGATTGCTGCATCCGGATGAGTCCCTGGCGGAACTCGGCCGGCGCTGCAATCCTCCGATCGCAAAACCGACGGCGAGCGGCAGGCTCGGCGCGCTCAGCCGCCTGGCCCACTCCCTCCGCAGCGTGCAGGGGAGCGCGAAAGCGGCCAGGTAAACGCGCTCATGCGCATTGGGATCAACGGCTTCGGCCGAATTGGACGAAACTTCACCAAGGCGGTCGTCGAACGCCACCCGGAGATCGAGATTGCGGCGATCAACGATCTGATCGACGCGCGGCAGTGCGCGCATCTCTTCAAATACGACAGCAACTATGGGACGTACGTCGGGAACGTAGCGGCGCAGGAAGGTACGCTCGAGATCGACCGCCAGCGCATTCGGGTCTTTGGCGAACGCGATCCGGCTCGACTTCCGTGGCGCGATCTCGGCGTCGACGTCGTCATCGAATCCACCGGCCTCTTCACCAACGCCGAGAAGGCTCGCGTCCACATCGACAGTGGGGGCGCACAGAAAGTCATCATCTCCGCACCGGCCACCGGTGAAGACATCACGATCGTACTCGGCGTTAACGACCGCGGCTACGACCCAGAAAAGCATCACGTTATTTCGAACGCCTCGTGCACCACGAACTGCCTGGCGACCGCCGTGAAGCCAATCGTCGGTGCGCTGGGATGGGTAAAGGGGTTCATGACCACGATCCATTCCTACACGAACGACCAAAACGTCCTCGACGGGCCGCACAAGGATCCTCGCCGAGCGCGCAATGCGGCCACGAACATCGTACCGACGTCGACCGGCGCCGCCAAGGCGCTCTATCTGACGATTCCAGAAGTCAAAGGGTCGTTCGACGGATTCTCTTTGCGGGTACCGACGCCGACGGTTTCGATGATCTATCTGGTCGCCCAAACGAAAAAACCGACCACGAAGGAAGAACTCAACGCCATCTTACGCGCTGCGGCCCAAGGCGAGTTGCGCAAATACGTCGCGTATACGGAAGACGAACTCGTCTCCAGCGATTTCAAGAAGAATCCGTACAGCTCCATCATCGATTCCAAGCTAACGAACGCGAACGGCGACCTGGTGCAGATCGCGGCCTGGTACGACAACGAATGGGGCTACTCGTGCCGGCTGGCCGAGCTGACCGCGATGGTCTCGGCAACCATTCCCGCAAAGGCCTGATACCGCAGCACGTGAACTTTTGCAGGCTCGAAGACCTGGACGTTCGAGGCAAACGCGTATTGGTGCGCGAGGATCTCAACGTGCCGATGTCCGGTGAGCCCGGCCAGACCCAAATTGCGGATTATGGACGCATCGATGCCGCGATTCCCACGCTGCGCTGGCTGCACGAGCACGAAGCGCGCACGATCGTCCTCTCGCATCTCGGACGCCCGGATGGCAAACCGCAGCCGCAATTTTCGCTGCGGCCCGTGGCGCAGTCACTCTCCGACCGCCTGGGCATTCGCGTCGCCTTTGCGGACGATAGCGTCGGCGAGGCCGCCGAGCGGGCCGTCGAGGATCTTCGCGACGGTGACGTTCTACTGTTGGAGAACGTGCGCTTTCATCCGGAGGAAGAGCGTAACGATGAGGCGTTTGCGCGGCGCCTCGCCAAGCTTGGCGATTACTACGTCAACGATGCTTTTGCAACCGCGCACCGCGCGCACGCCTCCACCGCCGCGCTCGCGCACCTTCTCCCCAACGCGGCCGGCTTTCTCATGGAGTCGGAGCTTTCCGCACTCTCGCGCCTGGTCGACCAGCCGCAAAAGCCTTTCGTCTGCGTGATTGGGGGTGCCAAGATCAAAGATAAGATCGGCATTCTAGAACATCTGACCGAACTGGTCGACGCTTTTTGTATCGGCGGCGGAATTGCCAACACTCTGCTCGCGGCCTCCGGCGTCGACGTGGGGCGCTCGCTGCGCGACGATAACCTCGAACCGGCAAAGCAAATCATCGCGCTGGCAAAGGAACGGAACGTCGGTCTGGAGCTTCCAATCGACGCGGTCGTTGCGCCCGGCGTGGACTCCGAAAGCCAGGCACGCGTCGTGGCAATCGACTCCGTTGGCGACGAGATGATCCTCGATATCGGGCCTGCCACGGCACAAAGCTACGCAGCGACGGTCGAGCGCGCCAAAACCATCGTCTTCAACGGTCCGATGGGCGTCTACGAGAAGGCCGCCTACCGAGCCGGAACCCAGATCGTCGGCGAGGCCATTGCACGTGCCACGGCCGGCGGGGCGATTAGCGTCGTTGGCGGCGGAGATGCCGCCGCGGCGGCGCACATGCTGGGCTTCGCCTCCAAGGTGACGCATGTTTCCACCGGCGGTGGGGCGACGCTGGAATACCTTGAAGGCAAAGTGCTTCCCGGAGTTGCCGCGCTTGAGCAATAGGACCCCTCGTACCATCCTTGCCGGTAACTGGAAGATGCACAAGACGGCGGCCGAAACGGTGGCTTTCCTCGATTCGTTTCTGGCAAAAGCCGTGTCGCTGCCAGAACACATTGAGATCGTAATCGCACCGCCTTTCCTCTCGATCCCGGCTGCGTCGAACCAAGTGCGCGGCACCCGCGTACGCTTGGGCGCGCAGACAATGCACTGGGAGCTGGAGGGCGCGTTCACTGGCGAGATCAGCGCGCCGATGCTGCGAGAGTTCGGCGTGTCGCACGTCATCATCGGACACTCAGAGCGCCGCGCCTTCTGTAACGAAACGGACCGCACGGTGCACCTCAAGGTTCGAACGGCGCTCGAACAGGAGCTCACGCCGATCGTTGCCGTTGGAGAAACCTCGGCCGAACGCAACGACGGGGCGACCGACGAGCGTGTTACCGCGCAAACCCGCGCCGCGCTCGAGGGTATTTCCGCGAGCGATCTCTTTCGTGTGGTCATCGCCTACGAGCCTATTTGGGCGATCGGCACCGGCAACAACTGCGCGCCCGACGAAGCCGATCGGGTTATGGCGACGATCCGCGGGTGCTCACCCGGTCTGGACGAAACGCCGATCCTTTACGGGGGCAGCATGACGGCCGACAATGTCGCCGCGTATGTCGAGCGCCCAAACATCAATGGCGGCCTCGTCGGCGGCGCGTCGCTCGATCCTAACGGTTTCGCGGCGCTCATCGCCAATGCGAACCTGTGAAATATCGGCCAGTTGTTTTGGCGGTGCTCGATGGCTGGGGCTGCCGCGACCAGACTCACGGCAACGCGATTGCGGCCGCGAAGCTGCCGCATTGGCACGCGCTGATCGAACGCTGGCCGCACACGACGCTGCAAGCCTCCGGCGAAGCCGTGGGCCTACCCAAGGGCGTCATGGGAAACAGCGAAGTCGGGCACATGAACATGGGGAGCGGACGGGTCGTTCCTCAAGGCGTCACAGTAATCGACGCGGCGATTCGTTCTGGTGAGTTCGGTGAGAACGAAACGCTACGGCGCGCAACTCGTCACGTCGCGCGCACAGCCGGGACGCTGCATTTTATGGGGCTGCTCTCCGACGGTCGCGTGCATAGTTCGATCGAGCATCTCTTCGCGCTGATCGACGCCGGCGTCGCGGCGCGAATCCCGTTCGCGATACATTGCTTTCTGGACGGACGAGACACGCCACCTCGCTCGGCCTCCGAGTACGTTGACCGATTGGAATCGAAGCTTGCCTCGGTCGGCCGTGCGGGTTCTATTGCAAGCGTTATCGGACGGTTTTACGCGATGGACCGCGACCGGCGCTGGGAGCGCACGCGCCGTGCCTACGACCTCCTCGCGTACGGACGCGGGGAGCATCGCGCAGAGGGTGCGGCGGCGGCCGTTCGCGAGGCCTACGCCCGCGGTGAGGACGACGAATTCGTAACGCCCACAATCGTGGCGCAAGCGCGTCTTATCGAGGATGGCGACGCCTTCGTCTTCTTCAACTTTCGCCCCGACCGCGCGCGTCAGCTAACCACGGCGTTCAATGCGGGCGCGTCGATCTATTACGACGACGGCTTTGGCGTGTTCGCGGCCAAGCCGTATCGCGATCCGTTCTTTGCGACGATGACAAAGTATGAGGAATATTACACCAATCCAATCCTCTTCGGGCCACGTCCGCAGTACGATACGTTCGGCGAGATTCTCGCCCGCGAAGGCCTGCGCCAGCTTCGGCTGGCCGAAACCGAGAAGTACGCGCACGTCACGTATTTCTTCAACGGCGGACGCGAAGATCAATTCGACTGTGAAGATCGCGAGCTGATCCCATCGGATCGCACCGTACCGACCTACGACCTTGCCCCGGCGATGCGCGCGCGCGAGATCACCGACGCCGCGGTAAAGGCTATCGACAGCGGACGGTATGATGCGATCGTGATGAACTATGCGAATGCCGACATGGTCGGGCACACCGGTAAGTGGCAACCAACGATCGAAGGGGTTGAGATCGTCGACCAGTGCATCGCCCGGTTGGCAGACGCGACGCTGCGCGCTAACGGCTTGCTGGCCATCACGGCCGATCACGGCAACGCCGAAGAAGAGATCGACGATGCCGGCAATCCAATCACGGCGCACACGACCAACCCGGTGCCGTTTGTCCTCGTCGCACAGGATCTGCGCGGAACCCTGGCCGAAGGCGGCAAACTGGGCGACATCGCACCGACACTCCTCACGATCATGGGATTGCCGATTCCCGAACGTATGACCGGCCGCAATCTTTTCGCACCGTCAGCGTAGCCTCGCGCCAAAAGTTCAGGGAGATCACAGGCGCCTTTACGGCCCCTACCAGTTTGGCGTGAGAACATACGGGCACACCTTGAGAGGAGAGGTACCCGAATGCAACGCCACCTCAACGACGTCCGTGACGTCCTCATGTTCGCGCAAGGCCTCATCTACTTCGTGTTTCTTGGCTTGGCGACGGTCGCAATCGCGATTGCCGCGCACCTTCGCTAGACGTGCTTACATATCGGCGCGATAACAACCGCTCGGATCGACGGAGAGCCGCCGGTCGCCGACCACGATCGAGCGAATGCGATGATCCCAAAAACACAGCACTTCCACCGCCATCGGGCGCAGCTTGGCGAGAATGTCTCGGGCGCGCTGCGACACGGCGATGGCGTCTTTCACCCACCGCGGATGATCGTGCGGTAATAATGCGCTCTCGAGCTCCGCCTCTGGGATGGCGGCAACGATCGGTTCGGAGCGGCCGGCGCCTACGTGCAGCGGTAACGCGCCGGAGCTCTCCTCGAGTTCAAGACGGCGCAGCATGCGCTTGGCGTTTGAGTCCGGCGATCGCGCTGATGTGCAGCTGAGAAGCGCGTTGCGGCGATATCGCCAACTGCTTTCCGACCGTGCGCAGCGACTTGCCGCTGAAATAGTGCAGTAGTACCACCTCGCGCTGCCGCGGCGGTAAGGCCGAAACCAGCGCGACCAGCCGGGCGCGTTCGGAACGGCACTCGACGATGCGCCCCGGATCGTCATGCCAATCCCCGCTGAGGGATTCACCGATCGGTAATGGGGCGTCGAGAGAAAGCGGCTGTCCGCGGTACGCTGCGGCGAGCGCGCGTTGATAACCGGGGTAGCGCCGTTCCATTTCCTGCCCCGTCGGAACCTCTCCACGAGCCGCCGCGATCGTATACCGCGCATTCTCTCCGTCGCGAACGATGCGTCGCGCGCGCTCCGAAACCGGATCCATGCGACGGATCCCGTTGAGCATTGCGCCCACGATGAGGCGGCGCGCGTACTCGTCGAGCCGTGGTCCGCGGTCTGGATCGAATGAATCGATGGCCCGAATCAGCCCCACGCAGCCATCGCCGACCAGATCGTCGGCATCGAGATTGGGCACGAGCCGCTTGAGGCGACGCGCGAGTTTCTTCGTGAGCGGAAGCAGCGCCCGGACGCGCTGCTCCCGCTCGATGGGGTCGATCATGGAGCGTTTTCCAAACGAGCGGCAATGAGTGCCGCAAAGCCGTGTTCGTCGCGCCGCGCGATCTCGCGTGCCAGCAAATCGAGCTCGTAATCGCCCAGCATCCCAACGCCGGCGATCATCGGGCGCAGGGTCGGTGCGACCAGCATCGCTTCGAGCAGTTCACCGGCGCGCCGCGCGGTAACGCTATCCACGCTGCAGGTTGTTGGCGATTCGCAGCATCTCGTCGGCCGCTTGCACGCCCTTCGCATTCGCTTCATAGGCGCGCTGCGCGGTGAGGATCTGCATCATTGCATCGATGATGGTCACGTTCGACTGCTCGAGCATGCCGAAGCGGAGTTTCGGGCCCTCATCCGAGCCGGCCGCGATTTGACGCGGCTTTCCGGCCTGTGGTGTCGCTTCGAACAGCGCCCCGCCGACGTTGCGAAGTTGTTCGGGAGAAGAAAATTCCGTCAACCGAATTCGCCCGATGGTGCGCGCGCCACTCGGAAACGTCGCCTGCACACTGCCGTCGGCGGAAACCTTCGCGGATAACGCGTCGGGCGGAATCCGAATACCGGCAAGCCGCAGGTCCTGCGAGTCGCGCAGCGTCCCGTCCGCAGCACGCGAGAACTCGCCGTTGCGCGTGTATCGTTCTCGGCCCAGCCGATCGACGAGCCTGAAAAACCCCGGTCCATCGATCGCGAGATCGAACGCCCCCGGACTGCGCGCGAGCTTACCTTGAGCAAACAGCACGCGCGCGCCTAGCGCAACCGTGCCGAGACCGCTTTGCCCGGGTGCGATCAACGCGGCAAACGTTTGCGCCGAACCTTTGAAGCCGACGACCTCGGCGTTCGCCAAGTTGTCGGCGATCGTGTCGAGATTCCGTTGTTGAGCGGCCATGCCGCTGGCTGCCGCAAAGAGCGCGCGATCCATTCTAGCTACTTCCTACTTGACTCGGGCTGCTTCGGCGGACTTTTGACGTGACGAATCGATCGCCGTCACGGCCTTTTGCGCGCTTTCGAAAGAGCGCTCGGCCGCCAACACGTCGATCATCTCCGCGATCGCATCGACGCCTGAGGCTTCAATAAAACCGCTTTGCACGCGGCTGTCTGGAGGGAGTGCGAGGGCATCGACGACTCGCTGGCCCGCGATAACGCGACCGCGCTCGTCGATGTGCGCGTCCTCGGGAACGTGAACGGCGCCGTGGAGACCGAGCAGCGTACGTCCCGCCGAATCGCGCAGGATACCGTTGGCGACGCGAACGAACCCGCCGGTGCGCGTTTCGCAGACGCGACCGGCCGCATCGCGCACGCGAAACGCGCCGTTGCCAATGATCGCAAGGTCGAGGTCGCGACCAGTGCGTCGCAACGCACCCTGCTCGCGTGTTCGTTCTTTTCCGATCGCCACGCCAAGCGCCGTGAGAAATCCGCGCGCAGCGAATGGGCGAAAGCCATCCGTTGAGACGTTGGCAAGGTTCTGTGTGGCAATTTCTAGCCGCGCTCGTGCGGCCACCATCGCGCTCGCCGCCCATGCAATTCCATCCATGCGCGAATGGTAGCGGATGGGCGTAGCCGAATCGTTTCCGCACGATGACCGACCTGCGGACCTTCGCGCGAATCGCGCTCGCCGCGGCGCTGGCGGCGTGCAGCGCACCCACGCCGCAGCAACGCATCGAGCAGGCCGAGCTGAACGACCTTGCGGCGTTGAAGCGTCAGTATCCCGAGGTTGTCTCGGGCTTCGACCTACGGCTGAAGAACACGGTAATCGTCAGCCTCGACCTTCAACACTATATCGAGATGGACGACGACGCCGTCGACGCCCTGAAGCGAGACACGCTCGCCCGCTGGCGAGCGGCGTGGATCGCCCAGCACCCGCACGCGCATGCGGTGCTGCTCGTTCGCTTCATCGACTTCATCGGCCGCCGCGTCGCCGACGAATCGACGAAAGTCTAGCGCGGACTCAGATACATCACCGAGCGCGAGAAATCGAAGACGATATCGAAGCGATGCCAAACTTCGTCTCCGATTAGCTGAACGCCGCCGGTCGCCGAAGGAAGATCGTGGAGGATAAAGGGGCCAAGCCGTAACTCCGTCACGGTTCCCAGATACGAGCTGAAGCGCCGGCCTAAGCCCACCCCGCCGTTAATGACTTTCTTCGGCGCCGATGAGCGCAGCACGATGTCGTCGTCCACCGCATCGCTCGATCCGAGGTCGACCCGCAGCAAGTGCCGCTCTGCCTTCACGCCTCGAGCAGCCACCATCACGTTCACGTACGCACGCGGCGCTCGGAGAATCAACGGCATCGCTGCGCCGGTTCCCGTGTAACGATACGAGCGCGGCTCGTAAAGCTTGATGCGGTACGACGCGAAATCGATTGCGACGACGTATCGGCAAAAGAAATCGTACCCGAGTAATCCGCCGAGTTGAAACGCGCTGCCGACTTTCGAAAGGTCGACCGCTAATGGCTGATGCGCCGTAAACACGATCTGACCTAGGTGCACCCCGACGTTGTCCAGCCGGAGTGCGTCGACGTGGCCCGCTCCTGCACCGCGTACCGTTGTGGGGCTCACCGAAGGTAGCCCCAGTACGCGCGCTTGCGAGATATCGAAAAACGATTCCAGCGCCCCGGTATCGAGATCGAACCAGAACGCATGCCCTCGTAGGGTTCCTTCAACGGCGGGCACGAGGCCATCGGCGCGGCCGGATAGCACGGTGAGCGGAACTGGCGTGGACCCCGACACGCCCGCCGTCGCGAACGTAAGGGCCAAAAGCAGCGCTTGCCTACAGACGCGCAACGACGGCATCGGTGAAAGCTTGCGTTGAAAGCGCGGCGCTCGCATCGCTCGTAAGCTCAGCCGTGCGCAAACCATCGGCGTAGGTTTGCTCGACGGCCCGCTCGATTCGGGCCGCGTTCGGCTCGTCATCGAAAGAATAACGCAGCAGCATCGCTAACGAAAGGATCGCAGCGGTCGGATTCGCGACGTTCTTGCCGGCTAGGTCCGGCGCGGTGCCCCCAACGGGCTCATACAAACCGAACTGATGCCCCGGCGTGGCTCCCGTCGTCGTCCCCAAACTCGCGCTCGGAAGCGTCCCGATTGATCCCGTGAGAATGGCCGCCTCGTCGGAGAGGATGTCGCCGAACATATTCTCGGTAACGATAACGTCGAACGCTCCCGGCCGATGAACCAGCTGCATCGCCGCGTTATCGACGAGGAGATGTTCGAGGTGCACGTCGGGATACTCGCCCGCGACCTCGTTGACGACGCGGCGCCAGAGCCGCGACGTTTCCAAAATATTCTGCTTGTCCACGGACGTAAGCCGGCCCCGCCGCGCACGCGCGCAATCGAATGCAATCCGCGCGATGCGCTCGATCTCCGGCGCGCGGTAAATCATCGTGTCGACTGCTTCATCTACGCCGTCGACGCGCCGCTGCTCCTTGGGGGTACCGTAATAGATGCCGCCGGTCAGTTCGCGGACGACCAGCAAATCGAGCCCGCGCACGATCTCCGGCCGCAACGACGAGGCATCTTCCATACCGGGAAAGACTCGCACTGGTCGCAGGTTGGCGTACAGCTCGAAATCGCGGCGTAGCAGGAACAGCGCGTATTCCGGGCGCTCCGGCAACGGCTTGCCATCGTGTTGGGGAAGCCCCACGCTGCCGAACAGAATCGCCGAGCTGCTTTCGCACAGCTCGCGCGTCTGAGGCGGAAGCGCCGGAAGTCCGAGCGCGAGCGCTGCACCGCCGACCGGTGCTTCCACGCACTCGATATCGGGGCGGACGCGTCGCAACAACATGGCGGCGGAGTGCGTAACCTCGGGGCCGATGCCGTCCCCGGGCAGAACAGCAACCCGCCCCAATTAGTAGACCGTGATGCGGGTCGTTTCGGCTTTGGGAGGCGATTCCTCGAGCGCGTTACTCTCCACCGTCGTAGGGCTCTGCGGCTCCCCATTGACCGTTCTGCCGTCGGCTCGCTCCAACAATGCGAGATGCGTCATCAGCAAACTCCGCAGCTCGCTGCGAACCTTTTCGGCCGCGTCGACGGCGCGCTGATGCTCGCGACGCACCTCGGAGATCGCATCGTTGTAACCGGCGATCTCGCGGTCGCCCGCCAACCGCGCCTGCTCGCGAATCAAGTCGGCCTCTTTGTGGGCGGAGGCCTTCACCTCGTCGGCGGTGCGCTGCGCCAGCACGAGCGTGTTTTGCAGCGATTCCTCCATCGCTTTGAAATGGCTGATACGCTCTTTGTGATCGGCGATCTCGGCTTCCAGCGCGGCACGCTGCTGCGCCTCGTCCTCGAGCGTCTCGATGATTTCGTCGAGAAATTGATCGACGTCGGCGCGGTCATAGCCTTGCAGCGCCTTCTTAAACGTCTTGTGCTGAATATCGACCGGTGTAATTTTCTCCATCGCTCCCGTCCTACGTTCTGTTTGCCATGAAATCGAAAGTGCCATCCGCCATCATCGACTCGCGCAAGCCGGCGGCATTGACGACGACGCCCGCCGGAACGACGAGGTAGATCGACTCGGCGAGTTTTTGGATCTTGCCGTCGATCGTGTACGCCACGCCGGACGTGAAGTCGACGACCCGCTGTAAAAGGGTCCGGTCCGCATTCTGCAAGTTGACGATCACGACTTGCCGGTTTCGCAACGAATCGGCAATCTCGACGACGTCTTGATACGATCGCGGCGAATAGACGCTCACCTGGGTTCCGCCGCGCCGCCCCGCGCTCGAAAGCGGAACGACCCTCGACGAGGATACTTCGTCGCCGTAAAACTCTTCTTCGTCGTCACGAATCGAGAAAAACGATCCGATTTTGCTAAACATGCTCACGGGTGCCTCCCTTTGCCGGGCGCGGTCCGAAGAGCGCCTCTCCGATGCGTAGCATCGTTGAGCCGGCTCGCAATGCTTCTCGCCAATCGCCCGACATGCCGATTGAGAGCGTACTTCCACCAACGCGGGCCAACGTCATGGCGGCCAGCTCTAAAGCCCGCAAGATCGCGTCGCGGTCGCGCGTGAGCGGGCCGATCGCCATCACGCCCTCAAAGTAAAGGCCCGGTTGGCCTCGGAGCGTTTCGGCAAGCCTCGGCGCATCCGCGGGGAGGCAACCGAAGCGTTCCGACGGCGAGACGTTGACTTGTATCAGAACCGGGAGCTTCATACCTATTTCCAACGCCGCCTTCGAGAGCGCGACGCCCGCCTCGGGGCGATCGACGCTTTGCACCACGTCAAAGGAGGCTGCGATCGCCTTGGCCTTGTTCGTCTGGAGATGTCCGACGAAGTGCTTTCGCACCGGCGGTAGCAAGGGAAACTTGGAGCGAGCCTCTTGCAGGTAGTTTTCCCCGACGTCGCCCAGCCCGGCCCGAATCGCAGCGGCCACAAGCTCGCTCGACTGACCCTTCCCAATCCCGACCAACGTGACGCCGCTCGGATCGCGGCCGCAGCGGCGGAGCTCTTCGTCGATCGCTTGTCGCAGCCCGCGATAGCGTTCCGCGACGCGCTCGATCATCGACTCGGCTGTAACGCCGCACCGACGTCGGTGCGCGGCCCGGGCCGGGTCGCGCAGTAAACGATCCCCACCACACCGATCAGCACCATGGGCAACGCGTAAAGCTGTCCGCCGGTCAGACCAATGAACGTAAAATCTGCCTGCCGCCAAAGTTCGGCGAGGCTCCGCGTGATGCCGTAAAGCGTGAACCACGTCCACGCAACGACGCCATCTTTTGGTTTGAGCCGATAGACGATCAACAGGATCGGCAGGGTGAGAATGTCCAGAATCGCCTCGTAAAGCTGCGAGGGATGTCGGTAGAGTGTGCCCTGATCCGGCGCGCTCGGGAAGCGTAGGCACCAGGGATGATCGGGACTGCAGACGTCACCCCACAGTTCGTCGTTGATGAAGTTCACGAGGCGTACCAGGGTGATGCCGATCGGCAGCATCATGACGACCTCGTCCCCAACGACGATGTACTTGAGGCCGGGATGCTTGCGAACGAAGAGCCAGATCGCGATCACCACGCCGATCAACCCGCCGTGAAACGCCATGCCGCCATTCCACACCGCGATGAAATTGATGGGATTGGAGAGGTAGAAAGACGCATCGTGCTTGCTGATGATGTCGTTGATGACGAAAAAGGTTCGCCCGCCGACGAGGACGCCGATCAACGCGTAGAAGAGAAAATCCTGGATTTGATCTCGCGTCAGCCCCAGCCGGCGCCGACCGGCCGGGCGGCTCATCCAGAGGTAGACGCAGACGAACCCGACCAGATAGGCGATGCCATACCAGTGAACCTTAAGCGGGCCGAGATGAATCGCGACCGGGTCGATATTAGTCGGATAGGTGAACCAGTGCTGCATTCCTAATCATTTTCGGCGCATGAACGCGACGACACATATTACCGCCGGCATCGCCTTCCTTGCGGGCCTCGTTTCCTTCGTGTCGCCGTGCGTCCTTCCGCTGGTGCCGGCGTACCTCTCGCTCCTCACCGGCGAGAGCCTCGAAGATCTCAAAGCCGAGGCGATGACGGCCGCGCGCCTGCAATCACTGGTGCACGCCGTCGCTTTTGTGATTGGCTTCAGCCTGATCTTCGTTGCGCTGGGCTTGAGCGCCAGTGCGATCGGCGGCGCGCTCAATGCCAACCGCGTATTGATCGCTCAGATCGGCGGCGTGCTGGTCGTGATCCTCGGATTGAACATGATGGGCATGATCCGAGTTCCATTGCTCATGATGGATACGCGGTTGCATCTTCGCCACGATCGCCGAACGTTCTGGACCTCGGCACTGGTCGGCATGGCGTTTGCCGCCGGCTGGTCGCCCTGCATTGGCCCGATATTGGCCGGAATTTTGGCGATCGCATCGCAGCAGCACAGCGGCCAAGCAGCCATCTTGCTGTCGTTCTATTGCCTTGGCCTGGCGCTGCCGTTTTTGGCGACGGCGGGCGCGATCGGGGTCGTGCTGCCTTGGCTCAACCGAATCAAACGTTTGCTGCCGGCGATCGAATTCACCGCCGGCGCATTTCTGATCGTGGTCGGATTCGTTCTCGTCAACAATGCATTTCTCAACGTCGCAGGATGGTTTTATCAATTTGTCCCGCAACCGAGTCTGTAGTGAAACGCTATAGCAGCTTAACGAACACGCTTGTCATTGCGGGCGTCGCAATCCTCGTGCTCTGGGCCGACCAGTTCACCAAGCGCCTCGTCACCCAATCGTTCATGCCGGGCGAAAGCCGTTACGTCATTCCGCATCTGTTGAAATGGACGTACGAGCGCAACGTTCACGGGGCATTCGGACTCTTCGGCAACAACGCGGTCGTGCTCATCGGCATGGCCATCGTCGTGCTCGTCCTGTTTTGGTTCAGCTTTCGCGACGCTGCCGCGCGGTCGAATACGGTCCGCATTGCGTTTGGAATGATCGTCGGAGGGGCGATCGGAAATATCGTCGACCGCCTGCACTACGGATACGTCATCGACTTCATCGACTTCTACCGCATCTGGCCTAACATTTTCAACGTCGGCGATTCATGCATCACCGTCGGCGTCGGGCTCCTGCTGCTTTCAAGCCTTGTTGCACGTCGTCACCGCTGAGCAAGCCGGGAAGCGCGCCGACGTCCTGATCGCCGCCATCTCCGGCGCTTCCCGAACCCTCGTCGCGCAGATCGCACGGCGCGGCGACGTTTGCGTCAACGGCGTCCCCGCGAAGCCGAGCCGCCCGTTGGAGGCCGGCGACGTGCTCGAGTTCGAGATTCCCCAACCTCGTGTGCTGACGGCCGAACCCGAAGCGATCGCACTTTCCGTCATTTACGAAGACGAGGATCTGTTGGTCGTTTATAAACCCGCCGGGATGGTGACGCATCCCGCGCACGGCGCGACGAGCGGTACGCTGGTGAACGCCATGCTCGCGCACGTGGGCGCGGCGCTGCCCGGAGATGCCTTGCGCCCCGGGCTGATCCAACGCCTGGACCGCGATACCTCGGGACTGTTGGTCGTCGCCAAGCGCGACGAGAGTCTTCGCGCGCTGCGCGCCGCGATGAAAAGCCGAAATATCACGCGAGAATATCTCGGTCTCGTTCGAGGAGTCCCCGAACACAACCGTGGGATCATCGATGGCGCCATCGGACGGGATGCCCGTAATCGGCTGAAGTTCGCGATCACCGCCGGCGGAAAGCCCGCGATCACGAACTACGAAGTGCGCGAAAAGTTCCCCAAGCACGCCGAGCTGGTCTTTCGCCTAGAGACGGGGCGAACGCACCAGATTCGCGTGCACCTTGCGGCCATCGGTCATCCGATTCTCAACGATCCGGTCTACGGACGAAGAGAGGCGCGCTTCGACTTGCCCGGACAAGCTCTGCACGCCTGGCGCCTGCAGTTCGCACACCCGCGAACCGGCGCGGCGATGGAGTTTGAGGCGGCGCCTCCGCTCGAATATCTGCACGCGCGCGCGATCGTGTCATCGTGACCGCAAGGTCGATAGACGATCGATTATGTTCACTCTGGTAGCGCAAGACGGTGGGGCGCGGCGGGGACGCCTGCGCTTGGCGCACGGCGACGTGGAGACGCCGTGCTTCATGCCGGTCGGTACGGCGGCGGCGGTCAAGGGTCTCACGCCGGCGGAGCTCGAGTCAGCCCACACGCAAATGATCCTGGCGAACACGTACCATCTGTGGCTGCGTCCCGGTCGCGCGACGATCGAGGCGGTCGGCGGACTTCACCGCTTTATGGCGTGGAGCGGGCCGATCCTTACCGATTCGGGCGGTTTTCAAGTGTTCAGCCTCGAGCGCCGGCGCAAAATCGATGATGACGGCGTCACGTTTGCGTCGCATCTCGACGGCAGCGAGCATCGCTTCACGCCCGAAAACGTGATCGGATTTCAACAAGCGGTCGGCAGCGACGTCGCGATGGTGCTCGACGTTTGCGTCAAACTGCCCGCACCGCGCGAGATCCTCGCAGAATCGGTGCGCTTGACGACCGTCTGGGCGAGACGCGCGGCCGCGCTACCGAAATCCGACGGAACGGTGTGCTTTGGGATCGTGCAAGGGGGGCTCGACGCCGAGCTCCGCGAGCAAAGCGCGCTCGCGATCGTCGACCTCGATTTTCCGGGATACGCCATCGGTGGCCTTTCGGTCGGCGAGACTCGGGAGGAGATGTACGCGACCGCGCGATTTACCGCATCGCTGCTTCCCCAGGCAAAGCCGCGCTATCTGATGGGCGTGGGAACCGTGCGCGATCTGATTGCGGCCGTGGATTGCGGACTCGACCTCTTCGATTGCGTCTATCCGACTCGCTGCGGCCGCAACGGACGCGCCATGACGCGTGACGGCGAGCTCAATATCTTCAACGCCGCTCACACGCGCGACCTTTCACCGGTAGACCCGCGCTGCGATTGCTACGCGTGCACGAATTTTACGCGCGCATATCTCGCTCATCTCTTCCGCGCAAAGGAAATGCTCGGTCCGCGTCTGCTCTCGTATCACAACGTCTATCTGGTCAACACCCTGATGCAGGAAGCCCGCGCAGCAATCGAAGCGCGACGATGGGAGGGCTTTCGGGATCGCGCTTGGGTCTAGTGGGTTTGTTGGAGCGCCTGCACGACCGCCGCACATTCCGCGCAGATCGAAGGATTCTCCGGATCGCTTCCCAGCAGGCGATACTTCCAGCAGCGCGCGCATTTCTCACCGTCCGCCGCGATCAACTCGAAGGAAAGCACGCCGTCCCCGTTTTCAGCATCAGTGTGGTCGCCGGCGTTCAGCGAAAGCTGCGAGACGACGAGCGCTTCGCGAAGATTGTCGCCCAGCGCGTTAAGCCACTTGTAGAGATTTGGCGTCACCATCAATCGGAGCTGCCCTTCGAAGTCGCGTGGACTCGCAACCGCGGCCACACGCGCGCGCAGCGAACGCAGTTGCTGCCAGAGCGCGAGGTCGTTTTCAAAGCCGCCCTTGTGCCGATGCGCGTCAAACGAGCCGTCGAAGACACTTTCGGCAGCATCCCGTACGAACGCCGGAAGGAACTGCCATGCCTCTTCCGCGGTAAATGAGAGGACCGGCGCGAGCGCCGTGAGGAATCGCATCAGCACGTAAAGCAGCGCCGATTGGGCGCTGCGCCGGCGCGGATCGCCGGCAGCCCGCGAGTAGAGCGGATCCTTGAGCGCATCGAAGTAGAGGCCCGACATCGCGCTCTCAAACTCGACGACGTGCAGGTAGGCGTGATGGATTTCGCAGCGATCGTACGCGTCTTTCACGTTTGCGACGAACGCATCGGTCACGTTACACGCGAGGCGATCGAGCGGCTCCATCGCTTCGCGCGCGACGACGTTGTCGGCTCCTAACCCGTCGAGGTTTGAAAGCATGAACCGCAACCGGTTGCGAACGTTCCGGTAGACGCGTCCGACCTGCTCGATTACGTTGGGGCCGAAACGCACGTCGTCGATCGGTTCGACCGACGCGGCCCACAAGCGGAGGACGTCGGCGCCCCATTTTTCCATCGCGTCGCGCGCGTCGATGCCGGTTCCGCGCGACTTCGACATTGGCCGGCCTTGCTCGTCGTTGACCCAGCCGTTTTTCATGACGCGCCGATACGGGGCGCGACCTTTGATGGCAACGCCCGTGATCAGCGAACTGCGAAACCAGCCGCGGAATTGATCGCCGCCTTCGACGACCAGGTCGCTCGGCCAGGGCATTCCGTCGCGGCCCAACACGGCCAAGTGCGTCGCGCCGGACTCAAACCAAATATCGACGATGTTCTTCTCCTTTTCGAAGCGAACGCCGCCGCAGTTCGGGCAAGTAAAGCCCTCGGGTAGATACGTCTCGACGGGGTCGCTCCACCACGCGTTCGCCCCGACGTCGCCGAAGCGTTTGGCCGCTAAGCGCGCGACCCGCGCGTCGAGCACGGCCTCGCCGCAATCAAGGCAGACGAGCGATGGAATCGGCGTGCCCCACGTGCGCTGGCGCGAGAGGCACCACTCCGGGTGCGTTTCGATCATCGCTTCCTGCCGCGCGCGTCCCCAGGCGGGCGTATAGTCGACGCCGTCGATGGCGTCGATGGCATGCTGACGCAGCAGATTTTGGTCCATCGCCAAAAACCATTGCGCCGTCGCGCGAAAGATCACGGGATTGTGACAGCGCCAGCAGTGCGGATACGAATGTTCGTAGGTACCCGCGCTCCAGAGGGCGCCGCTCGCGCGCAGGTCTTCGACGATCTTCGCGTTCGCATCGAAGATATACATGCCGGCGTACGGGCCGGCTTCGGCGGTGAATCGCCCCGCGGCGTCGACCGGATTGAGAATCGGTAACCCGTACTTCATGCCTGTATCGAAATCGTCGGCGCCGTGTCCGGGCGCGGTATGTACTGCACCCGTTCCGGTTTCCAAATCAACGTAGTCGGCTAGCACCATGACCGAGTCGCGATCCATAAACGGATGGCGCACCGTAAGGTCGTCGAGCTCCTCACCCCGCGCGCGCCCGATCAATCGCGCTTCTGCCAAACGCTCGCCCAAAACGTTTCCCGCCAACGCTTCCGCTACGATAATCGCCTCGTCGCCGACGCGGTAGAGCCCGTAGCTCGCGTCGCCACGCACGGCAAGTGCCGCGTTAGCCGGAAGCGTCCACGGAGTCGTGGTCCAAATGAGAACCGAAACGGGAATATTTGTGTGATCCTGACCCTTCGACTCGGCGCGAAGCATCGCGCTCAGAATGCGCCGGCGCTGTTCTTCGTTGGCAGTAAAGCGCACGTAAATCGACGGTGAAACGCGCTGCTCGTACTCGATTTCGGCCTCCGCGAGCGCCGTCTCGTCGTGAACGCACCAGAGCGTGGAGCGCAGGCCCTTGTAAATTTGCTGGCGCTCCGCCAAATCGGCGAGGGCGTTAACGATCGTCGCTTCGAAGGATGGATCGATCGTGCGGTACGGCGCGTCAAAATAGCCGAAGTTGCCCATGCGCACGCGCTGATCGCGCTGCCGGTCGAGCCAGTAGAGCGCGCGCTGCTTACACTGCTCGCGCAGCTCCAGCGGATCGATCGCGTGGAAATCCGTGATTCCTAAGTACTTAAGCGTTTCGAACTCGATCGGAAGCCCGTGCATGTCCCAGCCGGGAACGAACTTCGCGAATTTGTCATCGAGCAGCGCGATCTTCACCAGCATGTCCTTGAGAACCATGTTGAGGAAGTGGCCCATGTGCAGGTCCCCGTTAGAATACGGCGGCCCATCGTGCAGAATCCAGGCTCCGTTGGGCGCGTTGCGTTCCAGGCGCCGCTCGTAGGTCCGGCGTTCGCGCCACCAGGCAACCCGTGGCGGCTCGCGCTTTGGCAGCTCGGCTTTCATCGGAAAGTCGGTCTTCGGAAGGTTGAGCGTTGCGCGATAGTCCACGCTGGTCATGCGTTCTCTAACAACTCACCCAGCACGTCGAAGTTGCGCTCGGCCGCGACGCGCGCGATATCGCGACGGGCCGCAAGTTGCGCCGAGAGAACATCGCGCTGCACAACCAGGCGATCGACGAGATCGTCGACCGCGGCGTCCGTTAGACGCGCCACTCCTGGGGTCCACAGAGGCTCCAGCGGATACTCAAGGTCTTCGCAGAGCGCCGTCACTTTCGGATCGTAGGCCATCGCGAGAAACGGCACGCCGTACCGCGCGGCCAAAACCAGCGAATGCAGCCGCATGCCGATCGTCACGCGGGCGCCGCGCAGAATCGACGCGGCCTTTGCCAGCGTGCACTCGGGCAGGAGGACCGGATTGGAGCGGCACGCGCGGATGACGTCGGTGGACGCGGCGGCATCGGCCGCCCCGCCGAGCGGCAAGAATGCCGCGCGCACGCCGTGCTGCGTTGCCAGGCGATCGACTGCGCGCGCCAAAACCGCCAGGCCGTCGCGGAACGCGGAGGTCTTTCGCACGCTTATGACGGCATACGGACCGCTCTCGGGCCCCAAGCCCTCCGCTGCGAGGTCGTTGCCGTCTTCCGGCAGATCGTACAGAAACACGGGATCCGCCGTCCGTTCGATCGGCGTGCCCGGCACCAGCTTTTCCAGAAGCCGGCGCGACCGCTCGTCGCGCACGGTTGCACGGTCCAGGCCCCTGCAAAATCGTCGCACGACGAGGCGCCCCCAAAAATCGAGCGGTCCGACGGACTGCGCAAAGACCATCGTCTTGCGGCGCGCGCCAATCGCTTCGCGAAGGATGCTCGCGTAATAGAGCAGGCTGCGAAGGCTGGTGTTGTTTTGCAATAGCCCGCCGCCACCTGAAAGGACGACGTCCGCTCTTCTAATCGCGGAACGAACCGCTCGCCAATCCCAACGCGACGTCGCCTCAACGCGATACGCCGCAGCCGTCATTTGCGGCGTCGCCGAAAGCACTTCGAGCTGCGACGACGGAAAACGCCGGCGCAGCTGCTGGACCATGACCTCGAGCAGCGCCTCATCGCCAAGATTTCCGAAGCCATAATAGCCTGAAAGCAGCACGCGGGCCGTCACCGTACGGTTGCAGGAATGCGCCGGTAGATCCAAATCAGAAGCGCGCCAACGACGCCACCGATGATCAATCCATTGATCACGCGCAGCAATGAGATCTCGAGCGGAGTGTGCAGGTGCGAGAACGTATCGATCACGTCCCCAATGCCTACCCCGATTGCGAGCGCGAGCAGCCAGCCGATCGCGCGGCGGTGCAGAGGCAGCAACGCGGGTAGCAGCATCATCGCCGGAAAGCCGATCAAGAACTCCTTAAAGCGCGGCCGCACGCTTAGCACCGCCGTCAGCCCGTGCCGCAGCGCCAGCTCGAATGACGAGGGGGAAACGTCGCTTTCGTTTCCGCTTCGAACCAGCATCAGCGCTCCCGCAGCGACGATCGCGATGCCGGCCAAAAGTTGATAGGTGATCACCGGCGAGAGAAAGACGTCGCGTGGACGCTCAACGCCCGATCCGAATCGCCTGTCGAAGAGATAGAGCGCCAGCGCGATTAGCGGAGGGAGCGCGAGCACCAGCCTCACGCCCCGGAAACGCTCGATCTCTTCCATCGTCAACGGCGAGCTCATCACTCCCACGACCACCAACGCACCCACGAGCGCAACGCCGGTCGCAACGAGGGTCCAACCCAAGCCGCGCACGACTTGCGTTCCTGGCCGTGCCGCGGGCACTTCATTCCATGCCGGAATCAGGCTGATCAAGGCCGCGGTCGCGAAGAGCAGCGCACCCGCGAGCGCGATTGCGGAGCGCGCGAACGCATCGTGATGCGTCAACGCGCCGCCTACATAGAGCAGCACCGTCAGCGCGTAAGCGACCGCTGCGAGCTCACGCCGGTACCAGCCGAACACCTCGAGGAGCAGCACGAAGATCGAGGGAACGGCCAGCGCCGCAATCCCGACAAGCACGCGATTATTGCCACGATAGGGCGGGATTGGGGTTGCGCGTCCGAGGCGGAAGCCGTCGGCTCTGAGCTCGTCGGCAATCGCTTTGACCATCTCGACGTTCGTCGCTTCGATCGACAGATTACCGTCCTGATGGCCCCACGGACGCAGATAGACGACGCGCACGTTGCGCTCTCGCACGCCCAAGACGTAGCGCGCGACGGCCTCGTCTAGTTTGAGCTTGTCGAGCTCGGTTTTCGCAATGGCTTGCACCCGCACGGTTCGCCCGGGAATGAGCTTCGCCAGCGTATCGTTTCCTTTTTGCACCTGGACCGGATCGTACGTCTCGATCGAACCGAAGTTGAAGATTTGGCGCTTGAACGCATCCGCCGTGTCTTGTAAGTGATCGGGATAACCCATGACCTGATTGCTCAGCCCGAAGAATACGACGGTCGAAACTTTGGGATCGTAGCGCAGCACGTCGGCAAATAACGAATTGATCTGCGGCACTGCGAAACGCTCGTCGTTCTGAAAGCGTGGAACCACCAGCAGCGCGAGCCGCCGCGCCAACTCGATCTGCTCGGTCGGAATGCCCAGCGCTATGGCGTTGAAATAGTCGATTTGCGTGCGAACCTCGAGCAGCCACGGCCGGGTCGGGCGCAAGACTCGGACGCTCTTGGGCATGAAGTGCAGCGCCAGCTGCGTACGATAGCGGTGATACGTGGAGGCGTCCGAGACAAGCAGATAGATTGCGCCTCGATCGATGCGCCGCGTGCGAATTAGCGAGGCGAGCAACGGATCGGAGACCGGTGCGATTCTCGCCTGGTTTAAGAGCGCGGCGCCGGTGGTTGCGTACGCTTTGCCGTCGTATCCCACGTTCGCGCCGAGCTCTTCGGTGAGCGCAAGCGACGTTAGTCCGGCGCGCCGCAACGCGATCAAGAAAGCCGCAGGATTATAGTCGTACGATCGCGCCAGCGCGTCGAAATCCGTAAAGTCCATCGCGAGCTCGACGCGCCGAGCGTGTGCCTCGGTACGCAGACGGAAGAAACCTACGGCAAGCGAGGCAATCAGAGCAACGAGTAAGACGGTGGCGGCATAGCGCGTTCGCGGTGTAAAGAAGGTCACGAAGCGGCTCTCATTCGATGAGCGCGTCAGTTTTTCTGCCGCCGCAATCACAGAAGGGCTCGCCATAGGCGAGCCCCCCTGCCGTCGCGTATGCGCGAGTCCCTTTTTGTCGGGCCGCGCATACCGGGTGTGGGCGACGCTTGTGCGTTAATCGCGTCGCTCGTAGCCCACGTTTGGAGCGGCGCGGATGGGCGGGGTTCAACGCCACTGCGGCCGACGCCTTTCGAGGAATGCCGTAATGCCTTCGCGCGCGTCGGCAGCAAGCGCGTTGTGCGTCATGACGTTCTTCGCGTAATCGTACGCGTTCGCTTGGTCGAGATCGATCTGCGCGTAAAATGCCGCCTTTCCGAGACCGACGATGTTACGGCTCGACGACGCGATCTTGCGCGCGAGTTCGAGCGCTTCGTCGTGGAGGCGCTCCGGAGCTACGACGCGATTGACCAATCCCCAGGCGAGCGCGGTGGCCGCATCGATCGGGTCGCCGGTCAGCAGCATCTCCATCGCGCGTTTGCGCCCGATCGCCCGCGTGAGCGCAACCATCGGCGTGCTGCAGAACAACCCGATGCGCACGCCCGGCGTCGCAAACGTCGCTTCGGTTGAGGCGACGGCGAGATCGCACGCCGCGACCAACTGACAGCCGGCCGCGGTCGCGACCTTCGCAACTTCCGCGATTACCGGCTGCGGAATCGCCTCGATTCTCGCCATCAGCTGCACGCAGGCCTCAAAAATAGTGCGATACGCTTCGACGTCACGGCCGACCAGCTCGCGTAGATCGTGACCGGCAGAGAATGCCGGCCCTTCGCCACGCAAGACGACGACGCGGACTTCCGGCTGCTCTGCAACCGCGGCCAGCGCACCGTCGAGCTCGCGCATCATCTGCAGCGAGAGCGCGTTGCGCTTCTCAGGTCGGTTCAGCGCAATTACGGCGACCTCGCCATCGCGTTTGGTGAAAATTTCGCTGGGGGGCATGGTCTTCATCGCTGCCCGGAAACGTTTTCGGCGGAATCGCCGGCGACCTTTGGCGTCGCATCAGATATGCGAAACGGGCTCGGTAGCGGCCTCGGGCGACGAGTCACGCGGATTGAGGATCTTCCGGTGCGACCATTGACAAAGCTAGCAGGAGGGCGCATTGTGGCTTCGCAAGCGGGGCAATCTCAAAGCGCTAGGCACCTTCGGGAGAATAAGGGGAGACCAACGCGAATTATATTCGTCGGTCAATACGCTATAGGCGCTTTCGCAGCTGCATCTTTGGTAGTTGGTTGCGAGGGAACGCAGCCGCAGATCGAGCAGAATGCCGCGACAACAGTGCGCTCGCAGCACGCCAGGTGGCAAGGCCCTACAGCTACTGCTGCTTTGGGTCCAGGTGGAACGATCACGCATGTTGTGATTATTGTTCAAGAAAATCGGACTGTTGACAACCTGTTTCAGGGGTTACCTGGCGCCAACACGGCAAGTAGCGGCCAGAATTCTCTTGGCCAAACCGTCTCTTTAGAGCCAGAGCCGCTTTCGGCTAAATTCGACATTTCTCACCGGCACAGTGGCTACACGACCGAATACGCGAACGGAGCCATGAACGGCTGGGATCTGGTCGCTTCGACATGCAAGGTCGGCTATACGTGCCCCGCACCGGATGTGCGGGCCTTTTCCTACGTGCCACGAGATGAGGTGGCTCCGTACTTTACGATGGCGCAGCAGTGGACGTTCGCCGACAACATGTTTGAAACCAACGAGGGGCCATCTTTCCCTGCGCATCAGTACCTCGTGAGTGGTACTTCGACGATCAGTGACGGCTCAACGTTACAGGCATCCGAAAACGCATACACCCAGAACGGCAAGCTCACGGGCGGGTGCAACTCGCCTGCGGGATCGCTGGTCTTTGTCATCGACCCGCAGGGTAACGAGACCCAGCAAGTCTATCCGTGCTTTAACCGAAGCAGCATGATGGATTTCGTGCAAGCAGCGGGATTGACTTGGCACTACTACGTGAGCAGCTTGCAGCCCGGGCTTTGGATTGCTCCGGCTGCCTTGCAAGACATTTACAACGGCAATCAGTTCGCGACCGATGTAACGTCGCCGCCAAGGCACGTGCTTAGGGACATTGCCAACGGGAATCTAGCAAACGTCGTTTGGGTCACACCTACCGGCAAAGCCTCCGATCATCCGATTAACACAAATGGCAGTGGACCCTCCTGGGTCGCCGCAGTGGTGAACGCCATTGGCAAGTCATCCTATTGGAATAACACGGTTATCTTCGTCGTCTGGGACGATTGGGGTGGATTTTTCGACCACGTAGCGCCCCCACAGTACAATTCGTATGAGTTGGGCTTTCGCGTTCCCCTGATCGTCATCTCGCCGTACGCCAAAGCGGCGTACGTTTCGCATACGCAGCACGAGTTTGGCAGCATGTTGAAATTTATCGAAGAGGCATTTGGCCTTCCATCGTTGGGCACAACCGACGTCCGGGCCGACGATCTTTCGGACTGCTTCAATTGGGGGAGGGCCCCCCGTGAGTTTAGGACTGTTCTAGCACCTATCGCGCCGAGTCACTTCATTCAGGAGCCAGGAGATGGAAACCCAGACAGTGATTTCTAGAATCCCACGACGCGGAGTAATGCCCAACCGGTTGGGAGGCGGAGGGCAAACAATTATCGACAGTAGCTGTCCGCGGTAGGAGCCCTCGCAAAAGGACGGCTATTCGGAATCGACCAGCTTAAGCGACTCAGGCTGACGTAGGAAGTACGCACGCGTGTGCGAGGATGGGATTTTATGGAATGTACGCGGCGGCTGCGTGAAGTCGAAACAATCTGCGATGCTATTCGAGCGCAAGTCCGTTGTGTTCAACGATCCCAGCGTCCAGTTGTCTTCGATGAAGCGCAGGATGCTGCCGAACTCGTACCGCGTGTGCGAGATATAGCCTGGGTTACTGGCCACCGTTTGCCGCGCGTACGGTGAAACGACGATCATGGGCACGCGGAAACCCAGGCCGCCCCAGTGATCGATAAGCGGCGGCGGGACGTGATCGTAGAAACCGCCCCAATCGTCCCAAACTACAACGATCGCGGTCGAATTCCAGTAAGAGCTTTGGCCGATCGCGTTGACGACGCTCGCGACCCATGACGGTCCGGTATCCGAATCGGACCCGGGGTGATCGGAGTTCAGGTCGTCAGGAATGAGCCATGAGACCGCGGGCAGTGTCCCTCCCGAGATATCGTAGAAAATCTGCTTCTCGTAATGGGGCGCTTGGGGCACGTTCGTCCCCCACTCGGGACCGTACCTGACGGCCGCGATCGTATCGAAGGCATTCCAGTACCCGCCCTGACCGGGGTTGCCGGGGCTCCCCACCCGCGGCGAGTAATATTTCCACGAAACCGACTTCGCGTCGAGCAAGTCCCGCATCGTCGTGTAGTAGCTGCCCAACGATGGAAACTTGTTCGTGCAGGGCAATGGGCCCGTTTCGCGTTCGAGCTTGTCGTCAATCCAGACCAACAGCGGCGTAGTGGTGCCCGGCGGAGCGTCGCAGCCCCACGGCAAGCCTGTCGGCGAGTCGATCAGGCTTTTGGTTTGACTTCGATCGATCATCGTGCCGCCGCGAATCAGATCCTGATGGGCGCTGTAGCTGTCGCTCCCCTGGGTCTGAAACATACGATCGGCGAGCACATATTGCGCAGCCATATACCAGTACGGCACGATCTGGCTCGGGTTGACGAACTGATACGGCAGGATCCCGGCGTGCGTCGGACAGCCCGGCCTGTGGCTGTCGCCTTCTAAGTTGAACCCGTTCATCTTGCCGCCGTTGTAATCGCGCTTGAATCCCTGAAACGAGTGACCGAAATCACATTTTTCGGCGAGATTCTTCTCGCGCAATTTGACCGGTCCGCGCCCCTCCATGTGACCCCATCTCGTCCCGTCGGCGCCGGGAAAGGTCGCGAAGAGACTGTCGAAGCTGCGGTTCTCCTGAACGATTACGACGACGTGTTGAATTAAATTGGGGCTGCTGCGTTTGCTTTGGATGCGAAGGTTGGCTGGAGGAGCACCAGCCGGCACGTTCGTGGAACCGCCGGAACACGAGGCGGCACCGAAAGCGGCGATTAGCACTGCACAAAGGGCCCGAAATATAGGCGGCTGCTCTTCGTACACAATCTTTCTCCAGTCGGGAGAGGCGCCGTTCGACGAGGCGGCCTGCTTTACCCGTTCAGCGCGCCGCTGGTACATCCTTAAGAGTCTGGGGCTTCGAGCTCGCTTTGAAAATCAACGAGCCCGCCGGAGCGGGCCCGTCTTGCGTTTGAGGTTTCCCTACTACCTACCCTAAAGATTGCTTTCGAAGATTATGTCACTGATTCGGGCGTTAATGCGTCAACGAACTTCAACGTCTTGTTAGAATCGAGCGACACTACGGACAGCTACCCGCATCGCACCTATCTGCTCTTCGGCCCTTCGTTGAGATCGCTGTTCGTAATAAGTGAGAGGCCGGTGTAACGGGGACTTTCCGGCGCTTTGAAGGAACGCAAAGCAGGCTCCTAACGCCCTGTCGTCTGATCGAAAGGTATCGCAAATGAGAATTTTTAGTCTGCTGCCTCTTCTTGCAATTGCAACACTGTTGAGTGCGTGCGGCGGCCCGGGCGGGGCGCAATCCGTTCCGTCTGCTTCGCAATATGCGGGTGCCGCTAACGCGAGTCAGTCACAGGCAACGAATGCCGGCGCAATTAAACCGAGCGTAAACGCAAATTACTCTTGTACGGCGTCTGCACTAGGCAGGAGTATTTGGTCTGCAGTTGTGACCGGCACCACGCCGGGGTCCGTCCCGCATGGCGGAAAGGTCTCGATGAGCGGTTTTCAGGCTACGGTAACGATTCCGGGGTCAATCGTCAATAAACTGATAGGGATGGGCATTACAGCGGTTACGATGGAGGCAACCGTGCTCGATGTCAACTCGACTGATGCCAAACCAACGACGGTAAACGCCGCCAAAAAGCCCTTTTCGTTCGGCCCGGTCACGCTGCAGAAAAACATGGGCGCTGTCTTCTTCCTCCCGCCAACTCCGATAACCATTGGCACATGGACCGCACTGAAGGCGGGCACGATGGTCTTTACGACGGGCAACGTAAAACTTGTCCTCACCTCCTCGAAAGCACCGGTAAAAGTCACGTGCTCACCAAAACCGTCGGTCACGCTCTCAACGACGACGGTGTCGTAGCCGCGGGCCCGTTTAGGCCCTCGTGCAGCTCACGCTGTACTCCGTTTTCCAGGTGCCGCCCGACCGAACTTCGCCCAAATCCGCATATGTGTTGAGGCCGTTCACGTTCGTATCCCGAACTGGCAGCGTTTTGCCGGAATCGGCAAAGTACGCAGTGCCGGTCCACACGATCTTCTTTCCGGTCTGAGTCGTCGATTCGGTGCCGTAACTGCCGTCGTCGACGATGAATGGGCTCACCCACGTCTTCGTCTTCGGCATATACACGGCGTACCAAGAGTTATCGAAGTTTTCCCCGCTGCTGCGATAGAAGATGGGGCCTCCGCTGGTCCGCGTGACCTTCAGGGTAGCCCTAGCAACATGACTCTTGCTCGTGCAAGACCAAGTTCCCACGGCCCAGTCAAAGCCGTGTGGGCCGACGCCGTACATGGATATGGGCGTCGTTTGGGCCTGTGCCGCGCAGGGCGCGAAAACCAGCGCCGCAACCGTGATCGACAAAAGGAATTTCTGCAATGCACTTCCTCCATAAGAAGGCTCTCGCTTTTTTAAATCTTCTTTGGCTACGTCGGGAAACCCCTACAGTTACCTTCGCCGGCGTTGCGGGGGCGCGCATCCCTCAACCCGAACGCCTATCGAATGCGCTTCTCGGGCTTTGCTCTTACCGTTGGGCTGATATTTACATTAGCGATATGCAGCTCGACGATCGAAAGCAACGGCGCGGTCCCCCCGGTCTGCAGTCCCTCGACGAAAACGATCTGCGGAACCTTTACTGCCTACCGGGTCGCCGAACGAATTCCTCACGGGATCGTCTTCAACCCAAGCGGCAAAATAATGGGGCTGTGGTTCACCAACCGCACAACCGATGATACTTCGGGCATCGCGAACTTTCTGCCGGGCAGCGGCGGGACGAAGAGATACCGCACGCCCGCCGTGGGCTCAGAACCCGGCTCCGTCAACTACGCGCCGGACTATTCGCTCTGGTTTACCGAATCGAGAGCCAACAAGGTCGCAACCATCGGATCTGCGCGAGTTATCACCGAGTTCGATATTCCGACGCCCCGCAGCGGCCCATTCGACATCACCCGCGGCCCTAACGGCAATATGTGGTTCACCGAGATGGCGGCGGGAAAGATCGGCAGCATCACGCCGAGTGGAGTGGTCAAAGAGTACGCCATCGGAGCGGGCACCGAACCGGTCGACATCATCACGGGACCCGACGGGGCTCTCTGGTTCACCGAGGCTGGGGTCAAGCGAATCGGACGATTGACCACACGGGGCGACCTTCGTCACTTTAGCGCCGGGTCGCAGCGTTTGAGCGGCGGCCTCACGATTGCGACCGACAACGCGCTATGGTTTGGCCAAGAATCACAGGTGGGCCGTCTCACGACCGACGGGAAGCTCACGGAGTTCGATCTCCCTCGCGGAGTTTTCATGACCGGCGCGGTATTCGGCGGCAAACACGGCGGCGTCCTGATCGGTGCAATCAAGCGCGACGGTCAAGGCGCGCTGGTCAGCGTTACCCCCGCGGGGCCGACACGCGAGTACGACCTTCCACAAAAAAATCTCCTGCCGATCGAGATGGCGCAGACCGCAGATGGCGCATACTGGATGAGCGTGCTGAGCTTTAAGAAAGGCGTCTCCGTGTCGACGATTTACGAGCTGCGGTGATCGCTGCGCGTCTGCTGCTCCCCCTGTTCTTCATTGCCCTGACCGCCAGCGCCGGCACGCGGGCCCTACCGACCATCTCCGACTTGCCTCGCACGACCATCGTCATAGGCGGCGCGCCCGACTGGATGACAACCGGTAATAACGCGTTGTGGATTGCCAACATCACCCTCAAAGAGGTGGAGCGGGTGAGCGCGCCCACCAATGTGGTTACGTCAAGAATTAAAGTCAGCGGCGTGCCGTGCTCGGGAATCGCGTACGGATTCGCGAGCGTGTGGGTGCCGATCTGCGGACCCCACGGTTCGGGAAGATCGCTCGTCCGGATCGACGCGGCAACCAACCGAGTGGGGGCGACGTTGCCGATAGCTCCCGCAAACTCTGAAGGCAGCATAACGACGAGCCCGGATAGTGTCTGGCTTGCGACCAGCGACGGCGTGCTCTCGCGTATCGACCCGGCGACCGGCTCCGTACGGCAAAAGATCCGCGTTGCAAGCGGCTCGCAGAACCTGGTCTACGCCGAGCGAACGATTTGGATCACGAGCGGCGCCGCGAATCTTCTGACCGCCGTCGACGCTCAGAGCGGTCGCCCAATTGCAACCGTTCCGATCGCTTCGAAGCCGCATTTTATTACAGCCGGCGGCGGCGCCGTCTGGACGATCGATCAAGCCAACGGCGCCATCAGCAAGGTCGACCTGCGATCGAAACGCGTTGTCGCCACGATTCGCGCAAAGATCCCCGGCTCCGGCGGCGACATCACCTTCGGTGCTGGCTTCGCGTGGGCGACGATCGTCGGCACTCCGCTGACAAAAATCGACGCAGCGACTAACGCCGTCGTCGGACAATGGTATGGGCCCGGCGGCGACGCGATCTGCTTCGGGAATGGCGCGGTCTGGCTCGCCAACTATAACGGCGGCATCGTCTGGCGAATTAATCCGAAGTTATCGGGAGTACGTTGATTCGGCACCTCGATAAAGAGGTGCGGGAAGCCGTTCTCTGGCCCGTTGCGCGTGACGTTGAGCCACGTCGCGGTCCGCCGGCGCCGACAAACGGCCGTGAAGAGCCCTCGGTACTCGACAAATACGAATCGAGCGTCGCGCCGCCACCGCGCAGCTCCGCCGGATTAGTGCACAGAATGCCGACGCCGTTGCGCGCGAATTGCTTGCCCCGGTATTCCGAACCGGCTGTCAGCCGGCGGCGCCGTCGAAAACAGCGAGTAGGCAATGACGCAACCGGTTTGGCCCGTCGACCGGCACGGCGGAATCGATGCGAAACTGCCCCGTCCGTGTGGCGTATTCGCGACGGCAATGTTGCCGCCGACCAGAATCGCCAATAACACTTGCCGGCGTAGCTCGGCATGCGGCTCGATCTCCTGCCGAAGAAGCCGCGCGATCATCTGCGTGCCTTGCGAGTGTCCGATGAAAATGACCGGTCGCCCGTTATTGTAACGAGCACGGTACTCTTGCCACGCAGATAGAACGCTAGCGTACGCGATATCTCCATATGCTGGTGTGTCATAACGGTGTTGATCCTGCGTCGGCACGGTGATTTGCCGGTAGACTGGAGCCCATACGTTGCACGCTTGCGAGAAACGCGACGCCTGATCGGTCGCGATACCTCGTTCCTCGTTCTGGACCTGCAAATCTGTGTTGGCGGTCACTTGCGGGCTCACCGTCGGATAAACATAAAAGCAATCGAAGCGCGATGCCGTCTGAGTGCTTGCGGTCGTAACGCCAATCACTTTCCCGTTCGCAACGACGGTCGCCGCGGACGGCGACGCGCATGGATTATTCGGCAGACCGGGACGGCAGAGCCATACAGTGGATTCGGAATCCGCGTCCGCAGCCGCCGGGGCACAGTCTGGAAAACACGCCGCTATCAAAAATGTAGCGACAAACGCACCGAGCGGCACGCGCACGAGAAGACGCACGACCTGCATCAGGAGCCTACGCTCAGGATGACATGGGCGATGACGTCGCTTAGCCCTTCGACTTTGTTCGCTAACGCTCACTTCGCTCAGGGTGACAAGGTGGTACGCAACCTCAATCCGCGGCCGCAAGTTCAGCATTTCGTGTCGCGCCGCTCCACCGCCATAGCGAGACCTCTTACTACACCGGCGCGCAGCAAAACTTCACGGTGCCTAAGCGAGTGAAGCGTCTCATGGTTTCCGCTGCAGGCGCCGGCGGTGGTGCCGGAGGCGGTGTCGGGGGCCGCGGCGGTTTCGTAAAGGGCACGATTCCGGTCATGCGGGGAGAGTCGTTAGCCATCTTCGTTGGCGGCGACAACGGCGGCTTTAACGGTGGTGGTGCTGGCGGCGGCGCTGGTGGCGGTGGTGGGGGCGGTGGCCTCGGCGGTTGCCAGGCCAAAGACGGCGGCAGCGGCGGCGGCGGCTCGTCGAAGGCCGAAGCGCCCATGAAACGCGTAAAGATGATCCAAGGGGGTGGCGCCAGCGGAAACGGCGTTATCATCATCTCCTGGAAGTGATCTTTTTGACGCCGGCGTGGTGACGGCAGGGTTTCATCTGCGATAACTCAGACTACATTGTCGCAACGCGCGCCGCTTTAAATGGCGGGCTCGTTGTTTTTTAGCCCCCTAGAATCGCATCGCTCGTTGCAGCGTCGCCCGCTGCCCCGCCCACGGCTTCGCGATCGCGAGGCCGTTTGTGCATTGCTTTGGGCATTGCAGCACGATCTCCAGGCTGGGGAAAGACGTCGCAGCTGCTAGAGCGCTTCACATTACTTGCTAACGACCACTCCTACGGGAGCGATGAGCGGGCTTGTGTATTGTTGCCCCGCCGGTCCGCCGGCAGGATACTTGTATTCGTTAGCCCGGGGCGGCGTCAAGCACGGTTCTGGATTGATCACCACACGCTGTCCGGGAGCGATAAGGTCGATATAGAAGTCGCCAAAACTATTACAGCTACCAGTCAATAGCGTTGGATTCGGGTTGCTGGGCCCCGGCGCCGGCAACACTCCGTTGGTCCTAATATGATAGATCGCATTTGACGACGCGTCTCCCACGGCAAGGTAGTTTCTTCCAGGCGGCTGTTGCACGCCACCGGGGCTGGTCGGACCACCGCTGACGGGAATGACAAAGAAAGTCCCGCCATTGGTCATCCGACCGAACGTGAATGGGCCGCTCGCGCCGTTGCCATCGAGAAAAAGCCTTGCACCGTTGTAGTAGCCCAAGAAATTCACGGTCGTAAATTTCGTCAGGTCGGAGTATATGAAGTTAGGCGTGGTTGTAATCGTTCCGTTATAGATTGAAATGCTGCCCGAAGCGCCGTTTGCCACTGCTACCCGATAAGGAGACTGCCGAACGGCACAGGCAACGGGTTTTTGGCCGCGATCCTTGAGTACACGAATTGGCGTTGCTCCGCCATTGGCATATTCGACGATATCGCTGGCTCCCGCGTCGGTGATATACACGTTGCCCGTGGCGTCGACGCACTCGCCTGCCGGCGTGTTGAACCCGGTCAAGGTGAACGCCAGAGTATTGTTGGGATAGCTAAATACTTGGACGACACCGTTGCCGGGTCCGGTACCTAAGTCCGAAACGTAGAGATACGGCACTATATTGGGCCGGACCATGCGGTTCGCCGCGCGATTGAGTTCGACAGTTGGTGAGCCCACTTGGGACGATCCGCCGCAGCCGCCGAGAATTGCGGTCGCCGCCGCGGCAGCAAAGGCGAATAGAGCCGATTTGAACGTTGTCAACGGGATTGCTCCTCTTCTCCAGACGCTAAGTTCTTTTAACCATCGAGTCGTAAGCGGCCGTTGGCGATGGCTGAAAACGTTATTGAGCCTTAAGCAGCCTTAACCTCTTGAACGACGTGGAAACCTTGAACGAAAAGATCAGCGAAGCTAGACCCGCAGATTCAGCTGTCACGGTTTGCTTTAGCTCTCTTTACTATCTCCCATCTCGCAGTTCCACCGATGGAACGATACAGACAAGGTAATCGGATAGGGAGTAAGCTTAGATTCTTAAACCAATTGTTTCAAACGAACATTTCCCAAAACTACTTGTGCTCGCCACCAGAACCGTTATTCTAGTATAAAACTCATCTAACCAGATGCTTCCCAAGAGCGGGAACGGAAGTGCATCAGAATCGGCGGATGACGAGCTCGAAGATTGGTACGAAGACGAGGAGCAAGGCGCAGAAGAGCCGTTCTGACCTTCTAGGGCTTCGTCTCATCCCATGACGCCGGCAATCACAAATCTGGGGTTGGCGACTTCTTATCCGGCGACACGGGACTCATCAATCCGACGGCGATTCCGTCAGGGTCTTCGATGATCGCATAGCGTGCGCCCCACAATGCGTCGTACGGCTCTTGCAAGCCGCGGTATCCGGCGCCGGTCATGTCGCGGTACAGATCATCCACGTCCGCGCGCGTGGGCACTCCAAATCCGATGACGACTCGGCCGCTCACGTCTGTTCGATCCTTCCAGCCTGTGTTCCAATGTTGCGCGAATGCGGTGGAATCGAGATCGAAATCCATCACGCGACCCCCTGCCTGGGCTACACCGCTGGCATGATGCCCGCCCGTAGGTGTGCGCCACACCCTGCCGTTGGGAATCTCCACACCAAGTCTGCGGTAGAACGCAATCGACGCGTCGACATCGCAGCAAACGACGTTTATCTGGTCGAGGATCGGCTTGCTCATGAGCATTTCTTTCCCGCGGTTTGGGCAAAAGCTTTGGTTCGGCGTTATGGTCTGGGTCGATATTATTGTCCGTGTCGGGCCGGACGACTCATCGTAAAAGCGGCTACGTAATCGGCCCGATCGGGCAGACGTGCGTTAATCTTCTTTGTTGCATGTAACCCTTCTAAGGTTCACGTTGTCTTAGGATAAATTCCCTGCTGGGCACTTGGGCGTCGTGGTGTGACATGAATGCACCCCTTTTGTGCGAGAGCCTTTTTCGCCCGGAAGTATGTGGTTCGTTTGATTCCCCACCGCTCGCACACATATAAGGCCGCAGGTATAATCTCGCCGCGGCCGCGTCTCGCGGCTATTTCAGAGTAAGCACGGGCCGTAAGAAACTCACCCGGCGCTGTTAATCTCGATTCCACGGCTTTGAGCCAACGTACCGGGTCCACGGACGGGCCGCCATAGGACATTATCGAGTGCGCAATGGTCCGCACTTCGTCTTCTGGCAACGGCGGTCGGCAGCGCCTGTGATTGAACACCCGCACTTGCCCAACCAAAATGAATCAATCCACTTGTAGGGAGTCAAAAACGCTTTAAAATAAGGCTAAATGCTGGTGGGCGATGACGGGCTCGAACCGCCGACATCCTCCTTGTAAGGGAGGCGCTCTCCCAGCTGAGCTAATCGCCCTTAGCTTTTTTGCGCGATCTTCTTCTGCAAGATCAGGATCGCCGCGCGCAGCTGCGCGTCCTTATCGACCTCGCCGAAATGCGCGTCGCGGTTCTCTTCGACGCGGAGGTCGGGATCGATTCCGCGCAGATTGATGTCGCGCCGGCTCGGCGTCAGGTAATGCGCCGTCGTGATTTTGATTGCGGCGCCGTCGGGCAGCGGCGTCAGCGTCTGCATCACGCCTTTGCCGAAGGTGCGCGCGCCGACCAGCATGCCGACGCCATCGTCTTGCAACGCGCCGGCCGTGATTTCCGACGCGGACGCGGTGTACTGATTCACGAGCACGGTGACGGGAAACGTGATCGAGGGATTGCCATCGGCGTCGATCGTCGTGGCGTGTTGTCCGCGCTCCTCCACCGTGAGCAGTGCCTTGTTCGCAATGAAGTGCGAGCTGATGTCGAGCGCCGAGTTGACGTAACCGCCTCCATCGTTGCGCAAGTCGAGAACGAGCGCTTTCGCACCCGCCCCGGTTAAGCGCGCGATCGCCGTATCGAATTCGCCCGGCGTCGCGCGGCCGAACGCGAGAATCCACACGTAGCCGATTCCATTGGGCAGCATCTTGAACACGACCGTCGGTGGCTGCACGTCCTCGCGAATGATCGAAACCACCGACGGAATCCCGGAACGCCGTACGCTAACCGATACCACCGTACCGGCTTTGCCGCGCAGCATGCTGCTGACGCCTTCGACCGTCAAACCTTTCGTCGTCGATCCGTTGACCGCAACGATGACGTCGCCGACGTGCAACCCGGCTCGCTCCGCGGGCGTGCCCGGAAGCACGTAGGAGATGCGCACCGAACCCGATGTGGGGTCGGGTTCGATCATGACGCCGATCCCGCCGATTCGCTGCGGGTCGAGGGCTTCATTGAAAGCCTTGAACTCGGCCGGCGTAAAGAATTGGGTGTAGCGGTCGTTCGTGGCCTTCGCCATTGCATCGATCGCAACGTACGCAAAATCGCTGGGTGCCACGTGCGCCGCACGCGCGCTCGCGGTAATCGCGTCGTCGAGCGCGCTTAGCGTCGCTTCGCGATCCGGCGCAACCCGCAACGCGGGCGGCGGAATCGTCGCGCCGTGCTTTCGAGCCGCGCCGGCAAGCGCGTCGCTGGCGGCGGCGAGCAGCGTTTGCGGATCGACGACGTCGTAGTACGTGGTCGTCAACAACCGGTAGCTTTCCGAGACGTCGGCGGAGACTTGGTAGGGCAACGGCGTGGCGGCCGGCGTCGCACCAACGCAAGCGATCCCGACGAACGCGCTAAGCGCGATAGTGCGCTGGAAGAGCTCAGAACTCGACATCATGATCCTTTCTTCGTTCCCTAACTGAGAAACGCTTAGCAAGCGTGACGCGTTTCAGCGATCGGCCGCGGCACGGTTCAGCCGATCCATGATCGCGAGCCCTAGCCCATCTTCGGAAAAGGGCTGAGCGTCAATCCGTTCCAGGCGTAAGGCATCGAGCTCGTGGAGCGCCTCGAAGAGAACCGCCGCCGCCTCGCGCATATCGCCTCGGCGCGACAGCACCCGCGTCGCCGCGTATCCTTGGAAGGGTTGCTGCAACGACAACGCACCGGCGCGGGCGCGTTGTGCAAGCGGCACGTGCGCTGGGTCGATTACGCGCAACGTCGTGCGGGGAGCGTAATGCACCGGGAGTTGGCCTGGCGCGAGCGCAGCACCGCGCAGGGGCTGGCGGGAGATCGGCCCGACCGCCGCTTCGAGCTCTTCGATCGGGATGGCGCCGGGGCGCAACAGCACGGGCTCCGGGTCAAACGCCAGAATCGTTGACTCGATGCCATACTGGGTCGGGCCTCCGTCCAGAATCAAATCGACGCTTGGGCCGAGACCCCGCGCGACGTGAGCGGCACGGGTTGGGCTCAGGCCTCCGAACAAATTGGCGCTCGGCGCCGCGAGCGGCTCGCCGGTCCCTCTGAGAAGCGCGCGGGCGGTGGGGTGCGAGGGCACGCGAACGGCGATGCGAGGTAGGCCACTCGTCACCAGCGCGGGAACGCTCGGCCGCTTGGGGAGCACCAAGGTCAGCGGGCCTGGCCAAAAGCGCTCGATCAGCGCCTCGGCGGCCTGCGGAATTTCGACCGCGACGCGTTCCAAGGCAGTCCGGTCGTAAACGTGGACGATCAGCGGATCGAATGCCGGCCGGCGCTTGATTTCGAAGATCCTCGCCACGGCTCGGGCATCCCACACCAGCGCCCCCAGCCCGTAGACCGTCTCCGTCGGGAACGCGACGACTCCGCCACTGCGCAGGAGCGCCGTGGCACGGGCGATGCCCTCACGCGTAGCTTGGAGCAGCGGCACGAAGCCCAACTCTTCAGCGCAGCCTCCCGAACCCCGGCAGAGCGACCGCCTGTAAGGGAAGGGATGGCACCGGCGCCCGGACGATACACCGTAGCAGCCTATGAGACGCCGAGATCAATTTGCGCGGCCCTTGCCGTTTGCCGTTCTCCTTTGTATTGTCGGCTTCGCTGCATCCCTGAGCGGGTGCGGCGGCGGTAGCGGCGGGACCCCGCCTGCGCCCTTCCTCCCCCCGCCGCCGGCGAAGAAAGGCAACCACTTCACCCACGTCGTCATCCTGGTTCAGGAAAACCGCACGTTCGATAACCTGTTCGCCACCTTTCCGGGCGGCGACGGAACGACGGTGGGCAAGACGCATAACGGTACATATCGCCTGCGTGAGAGCAATCTGCCCGCCCCGGTCTCGCCAAACAACGGCTACGCGTATTGGATCCGGGACTACCATCACGGGCTGATGAACGGCTTCGACCTCGTTCCGATCGGCAAAGTACCGGGCACGTACGTCTATCAGTACGTCTTTCCGTCGCAGGTGCGGCCGTATTGGGATTTGGCGCGGCAGTACGTCCTTTCCGATCGTACCTTCCAAACCGAGGGCAGCGGCAGTTTCACCGCGCATCAAGATCTGATTCGAGGTGGCACGGAGCTCAACGCATCTCAACACCTCATCGACTTTCCGACCCAAGCGCCGTGGGGATGCGACGCTCCGCCGGGCACGACGACGTCGCTGATCACCGCGAACAACCAGTGGACGCAGTATAAAGACCAAGGCCCGTTTCCGTGTCTAACGTATCGCACGCTGAGGGATCTTCTCGATGCCAAGCAGTTGTCGTGGCGGTACTACGCGCCGACGGTCGGTCAAAGCGTCGGCGGCAACTTTTGGAACGCGTTCGATGCAATCAAAGCCGTGCGCCATGGTCCCGAGTGGTCAACGAATCAAGCTTCGCCGGAGACAAAAGTTCTCACCGATATCCGGCGCGACACACTGCCGGCGGTGTCGTGGGTAATTCCCGATTTCGAAAACTCCGACCATCCGGGAAACCATTCAGACACCGGCCCCTCCTGGGTCGCGCAGGTCGTCAACGCCATCGGTGAGAGTCCGGCGTGGAAAACCACCGCCATCGTTATCGTGTGGGACGACTGGGGCGGATGGTACGACCACGTCGCGCCGCCGGGAAACCATCGCTACGGCGGTTTAGGTTTTCGCGTCCCGATGATCGTCGTCGCGCCGTACGCGAAATCGGGATACGTTTCACACAATCAGTACGAACTCGGCAGCATCGTGCGATTCGTCGAAGACAACTGGGATCTGCCGCAACTCGGCACGACCGACGTCCGCGCGGCCGATTTTGTTGACGACTTTTTCGACTTCACGCAGCAACCGCGCAAGTTCGTCCCCATTGCGGGAAAATATTCACGGTCATATTTTTTGCATCAACCGCCGTCGAATCGGCCGGTCGACGACGAGTAAAAATAACCACGATTACCATGTTCACAAAATCATTGCATCGTACTGGTCGGTCGAATGGAAGAGCGGAGCAAACGGAGAACGTTGCTCCCGGTACAATATGCGCACGCTAGAGAAATCCGTAGATTCCGCGTCCCCGAAAACGGCAACGGCCGCCGGCACGATCGCTTCGGAATCGCGCGTCGCCGCGGTGCCCGTCGTTCTCTCCGATTTTGAAACGATCGGAGTAACGACCCCACGCGCGCAAGACGAGCTAAAAGGCATTCAGGCGCACTTTATGACGCTCGCGCAGTGCGCATCCCGCGGCATCACGTCAGCTGCCGAGCGCGAACGCGTCGCAAGCACGATGCAGGAACGCATGGCACGCTACGGGGCTTCCTCGCAACACATCGCGCAGCGCCAAGTCAGCGTGCTGACCTCGCGTTTCGTCAAGCCGGATCCCGATAACGCCTACGAGCCGATTCGTCGCCACGGTGACTTGCGCAACGGAACCGGCGAACCGCTCAACGAGCGGATGAGTCTTTTCGAGGAGGTCGCTTACGGCGTGTTCGAGCGCGTGTACGACGAGGGCAACGCGCAGCCGCCCGACGACATCGTGCACGTGAGTTGCTCGGGATACCTCTCGCCAAGTCCCGTCCAGAGTTTCCTGTCGCGACGCGGCTGGCTCGGCGTCGGCGTGACGCACTCCTACCACATGGGGTGTTATGGCGCGTTTCCCGCCATACGCACGGCGCTCGGATTGGTCGGCGCGTCGCACGTTTCGTTGCCCAAGCGCAAGCGCCGCGTCGATCTGGTGCATACCGAATTTCTCTCGCTGCACTTCGACCTGCTTGGCGACGAGCCCGACAACTTTGTTACGTCGACGCTCTTTGCCGACGGCTTCATCAAGTACGCGGCCTACCCGCAGTCGGAGTTTGAGAAAACCGGCCGGAGCGGGCTGCGAATCCTCGCCCTCGACGAGTACATTCTTCCGGACTCGCTTCCCGAGATGACGCTGCGCCCGGGTCCGTTGCAGTTCGACATGTCGCTTTCCAAGCGCGTGCCGTTCCTGATCCGCGACTCGATCGGCGACTTCGTCACGGCGATCTGCGGTCAGGTCGGCCTCGATTTCGAACGCGAGAAGGCCTCGATGGTCTTCGCAATTCACCCCGGCGGCCCGGCGATTCTCAATCAGATTCGCACCAAACTCGGCATCCAGGAGTCGCAAATCGAGCTGAGCCGCAAGGTTCTTTACGAACACGGAAATATGGCGTCCGCAACCGCGCCGCACATCTGGAAGTTGATCGTGGAGTCGCCCAGCATCCCGCGCGGAGCAAAGGTCCTCAGTATGGCGTTCGGTCCGGGCTTAACCGTTATCGGCGCGCTTTTCGAGAAACTATAACCTCACCTTAAAGGAAGCAATGAGTTCTTCGACACCGCAGAGATTTTCTGTGCCCGGTCCCTTCTATTGGAGCGTTCGAGGCGTGCACGCGGCGGCGCCGCTGTTCGTCGGTCTCGGTAATCTCGAGACGCTGCTGCTGGGCCGGCGCCTATCGGCGCAGCGAGTAGACCGGCCGGTCTACATCTGCGGCCTCCCGCGGGCCGGCACGACGATTACGCTGCAAATGCTTAGCGAGCATCCCGACGTCGTCACCCACAAATACGCCGACTTCCTGATGCCGTATATGCCCTGGGTCTGGAACAAGGTCTTCCCGCGCATACCCGTGGACGCGATGCGCAAGCCGGTGCCGCGCATTCATCGCGATCGCATCGAAGTCACCCGCGACAGCGCCGAGATGGGCGAAGAGATTCTCTGGGAGCATTTCTTCCCGCACATCCACGACGAAGCGAACTATAGCGTGCTCGATGCCACGACGTCGAATCCCGCCTTCGAGCGTTTCTACAGCGAGCATCTGCGCAAGCTGGCGCTGGTGCGCGGGCGCAGCCGCTACGTCAGCAAGGCGATCATGTGCGTCGTGCGCATGCAGTACTTGCGCAAGCTTTTCCCCGACGCGGAATTTCTGCTTTATATCCGCAACCCGATCGATCACGTGGCCTCGCTCATCAAGCAAGATCGCATCTGGGCCGAGCTGGAGCGCGACGATCCGCGCCAGATCGAGATCATCGAGTTGACCGGCCACCACGAGTTCGGCCCGCACCAAGTTATGGCAAACGTCGGCAATCCTGAGGAGCTGCGGGAAATCCGACGGCTTTTTGACGAGGGCAGCTGGGCGAAGTCGCGGGCGCGTTACTGGGCGTACGCCTACGGCTTCGTGGCCAAGCAGCTACGGGACGATCCAGAGCTGGCTCGGCGCGTCTGCATCGTGCGTTACGAGGACCTTTGCGGCGACTCGCTCGTTACGATCGACCGCATTGTCGCGCACACCGGGCTCGACCCGACCAGCTTCGCCGGCACGCGCGAAGCGTACGGCAACAAGCTCTCCTTCCCGGATTACTACAAGCCCGCGTTTAGCGATGCCGAGCTGAACGATATCGCGCTGACGACCCGCGGCGTCGCTCAAGAGTTCGGTTACGACGTGGACGCGCTCGCACAAAAAGTCGCCGCCTCGCGGCAGGGAGAGAAAACGGAGGTATCCTCATGAACCGGCGGCTTTGGGCGCTGATTCTCGTGGCCGGCGTGGCCATCGCGGCATGCGGCGGCGGCACGTCGTCGGGCGGAGCGGCCAGCCTGCTTCCCGACGCGCCGCATCGAAAGAACGGCAGTTCGCACATCCAGCACGTCGTCGTCATAATCCAGGAAAACCGTAGTTTCGATAACTTCTTTGCGACCTTTTCGGGCGCAGACGGCGCGACGAGCGGACAGGCTGCCCCGATGCCGTCTCCGATCGCCAGCTCATGCGCGGCGAAGGGCCAGCCCGTGATCACGAAGCCGACCACCGTGCCCTTGACCAAGGTCACGCTGCTCGGCAAAGGTTTCAAGAACAATTTCGCGTGGGACAGCGATCTCGACCACATCTACCCCGGATACTTGACCGAGAAAGACGGCGGGAAGATGGACGGCTTTGATGTAGTCCACTTCGGCGCCGACGGCAGCGGCGCGCAGGCCGAATGCACGTACGCATATCAGTACGTCGATCCCAACGACATCCAGCCTTACTGGGACATCGCCAAGCAGTACGTGCTCGCCGATCACGCGTTCACCACGCAGGGCAGCTCCAGCTTCACGGGGCATCAGGCTTTGATCGCGGGCGGCACCGCGATCAACTACGACGTCTCCAAGTATGGCGACAACAGCGTCATCGACAATCCATACGCGTTTCCGTGGGGCTGTGACTCGCCACCAGGTACGCATACCGCGCTCATCACCACGACCGGCTCCTATCTTCCAAATGCCGGGCCTCGCCCTTGCTACACCTACCAAACGCTGCGCGATCTGCTCGACGCAAAGAAACTGTCGTGGAAGTACTACGCGGTCGCGGTCAACAAGGGCGGCCCCGGAATCTGGAGCGCCTTCGACGCGATCGACGCGGTGCGGCACGGCAGCGAATGGCAAGCCAACGTAACGAAGAGTCCAAAGGTCATATTTTCGGATATTAGCAAAGGGAAGCTCCCCGCCGTTGCTTGGATCACGCCCGACGCAGCAAACTCAGACCATCCGTACGAGAAGATCAATGGCGTGCCGACCGATGACGGCCCCTCTTGGGTCGCCTCAGTCGTGAACGCGATCGGCCAGAGCAAGTACTGGAAGTCGTCCGCGATCGTCATTCTCTGGGACGATTCGGGCGGGTTCTACGATCACGAACCGCCGGCGTTTATCGACAATCAGGGCGGCCTGGGTTTCCGGATCCCGATGCTGATCGTCTCACCATACGTGCAAGCCCACGTCGAGCACACGCAGTACGAAACGGCCAGCATCGTGAAGTTCATCGAGGACAACTGGAGTCTCGGCGGTCCGTTGCAGACGCCGGATGCGCGTGCGAACAGCATCGGCAACGCCTTCAACTTCAATCAATCGCCGCGCCCGTTCCAAGTAATTCCGTCGCAGCACTCGCGCTCGTTCTTCCTCAATCAGAAGCCGTCAGGTTTGCCCGTCGACACCGAATAACCCTGAGCCTGTCATAGCGCTACTGTTCGTCGGGGATGCGGTCGTCGTCGGGCTGACGTAGGAAGAAGTCGGCGCCCTCGGGTGCCTCGATCGGGATGAACGCGCGGGGTTTCTGGGAGAAATCGAAACAATTCAGCGCTGGCGAGGTCGCGCGCCGGTCCGCATCGGTCAGCTGATCGAGTCCGAAAAGATCTTCGGCAAAGCGCAGCACGCTGGTCGTCTCGTACTGCACGTGCGAAACGTAGTTCTTTTTCGCATACGGCGAGATCACGAGCAGCGGCACGCGAAACCCTAGCCCGTCGTACCCTTTGTACGGTGGAGGAACGTGATCGTAGGCGCCGCCCCAATCGTCCCATTGCACGAAAATCGCGGTAGTCTTCCAGTACTTGCTCTTGCCGATCGCGTTCACCAGCGCGGTGACCCATGACGGGCCGTGACCGCCACCGCAGATAAAATGATCTGAGTTGATGCAGAGCGGCGTGATCCACGTGAAGGTCGCGAGTTTCCCCGCGGCAACGTCGGTCAAAAACCTCTTTTGAGGCATTACGACGTCGGCCTTCCAATCCGGGCCGTGGAAGATATGTTTGACGGCCTGATATCCCGACCAAAAGCCGCTGATCGGCGTGCGGTACGAGCTCGTATAGAAACGCCATGAAAGCTGCGCCTTGTCGAGCTCGTCGCCCAACGTTGTGTAGTCGAAGCAGGGATACTGCGAGTGCCCGTACACGCGGCGGTGCGTGATTTGCGCCACCTCATCTCCCGGAAACCCGCTGCAACCCCATTGGAGGCTCGGAACGTTAACGCTCGAGTGCGCCTGCGCCGCGATGATGTACTGATGCGCGACGAAGCTCTCGTCGAGCTGCGACGCGAACATGCGGTCCGCCAGAACCCACTCGTGCGCCATGTCGAAGTATGGTTTCGTCTCGTCGTGCGGCACGTAGACGTACTGCCCGTTGCGTGGTCCGCCGTAGAGCTGTTCACGGTCGAACGCGTCCATCCGGCACTCCGTTCCCGGGAACTTACCGGTACCGTCGCACGCGGCGAACATCGCGGTAGCGGAGTGGTCAATCTCGTACGGCGTTGCCAAACTCACCGCCTGAAGCTTGATCCGCCGGCCGTGCGACGTCTTGCCGCTCGAAACGGTGTCCGCACCGGGATACCCCTGGAAGAGGTCATCGAAGCTGCGGTTCTCCTGCACGATGTAGACGACGTGCTGGATTTTGCCGGCGCCGCTGCCCGCCAGCGTCGCGACAAGCGAAGCGCGGGTGACGAAGGGCACCGGGGCGGCTGGCGGGCCGGTCGAGCACGCGGTAAGGGTTGCGATCGCGGCTAAACCGGCGATAGGGCGAAGACGCTGCATCACGGTACGACCTGGACTCCCACAGGGCCGGAACTTTCCCTTCGGGAACGTTATCCGTCCCAGATTACCCAAACGATAAAAGGAGCTTCTGTGAACGGACCCACTAAATTCGTGGCGTCGCTGGCTATGGTACTCGCCTTCGCGGCTTGTAACGCCGGCGGCTCCTCCAGCCTGCCCGGCGCGACCGGCCAAACCGGCGCCGGAATGCAGGCCCAAACCTTACAGACGTCGCCCGCAGGGCAACGTGCCTGTACCGATTTTCGCCCCGCCTACATGCACTGCGAAGCGCTGATCCAAAAGCAAGGCGTTGAACCGGCCGTCGCCGGATGGGGCCCGGCGGACTTCCAGGCGACCTATAAGCTGCCGTCGGGAACCAAAGGCACGGGGCAGGTCGTGGCGATCGTCGACGCGTTCGACAATCCCAACGTCGCGACCGATCTCGCCGCGTATCGCACCAACTTCGGCTTGGGCGCCGCGAACTTTACGAAATACAATCAAACCGGACAAACCAAGAACTACCCGCCGGGCAACATCGGCTGGGGCGTCGAGATCGATCTCGACGTCGAGATGGTATCGGCGGTCTGTCCGAAGTGCACGATCATTCTGATCGAAGCCAACGACAACTACACCAATAACCTCTACGCCGCCGAGCAAGAGGCCGTCACATTGGGCGCGCACGTCGTCAGCAACAGCTGGGGCGGCGGCGGCGGCAGCGCCTCGGGCGGCGCGTTCAATGCCGCGGGCGTAACCTATCTTGCCAGCGCCGGAGACAGCGGATACGGCATGCAGGATCCGGCTGATTACTCGACCGTCGTATCGGTCGGAGGGACCGAGATCTCGAAAAAGGGCTCCGTCTATAGCGAAGTCACGTGGCCGGAGACCGGCGGCGGCTGCTCGGTCGTGACCAAGCCTTCGTGGCAACACGACCCCAAGTGCTCGCTGCGTACCGGCAACGACGTGGCTGCCGTAGCTTCCCAGGCCGCGATGTACGATACCTACGGCTACGGCGGCTGGCTTACCGTCGGCGGCACCAGCGTGGCATCGCCAATGCTGGGCGGCGTTTACGGTCTGGCCGGCAATGCCTCGACGCACCAGAGCGGCAAGCCCTTCTGGACGATGTCGTCAAAGAAGCGCAAGAAGTCTCTGCACCACATCCTTACCGGCGGGGTGATTCATTGCCCGCCAAGCTTGTCTGGCTCGTATCTCTGCGTCGCCGGCACCACCGGCTACAAGACCTACGCGGGCCCGGTCGGCTGGGGAACGCCCAACGGCATCGGCGCGTTCTAAAGCTCACTTAGACCCCACATAGGAGAAGAGGTGGCCCACCGGCCGCCTCTTCGCTTATTGCTCGTCGGGAATTCGGTTGTCGTTTGGCTGGCTCAGGAAGAACGCCGCATCCTTCGACGCTTTGATCGGTGCGAACCGGCGCGGCGGCTGCGAGAAATCGAGGCAATCCGCAGCCGGTGAGGTCGCACGCGCGTCGGCGGCCGAGAGCTGACCGAGGCCGAAAAGGTCTTCCGCAAAGCGCAGAACGCTCGCCGTCTCGTACTGTACGTGCGAGACGTAGTTCTTCTTTGCATAGGGAGAAATTACGATCAACGGAACGCGGAAGCCCAAGCCATCGTAACCTTTGAAGGGCGGGGGTACGTGGTCGTAGAGGCCACCCCAGTCGTCCCACTGCACGAAGATCACGGTACTCTTCCACAACTTGCTCTCCCCGACCGCATTGACGACCGAGGTCACCCACGACGGTCCCAATCCGGCGCCGCAGGCGAGATGATCGGAATCCGGACAAAGGGGAGTTATCCACGTGAAGTTCGCGAGCTTCCCGCCGCGAACGTCGGTGAGAAACCGCC
>DAIMCN010000005.1:0-105857 GCA_036726365.1 Candidatus Cybelea sp. | reverse complement strand
CTGGGGGTGCGAGTGCTGATTGTGAGCCGCCGCTACTGCAACCCGCGAGTATGGCTCCTGTGGCGCAAGCGTATAAAGCTAGTCGGGTCCAACTTCGCGTAAACATTCAACGTATGCAATCGTGGCACCAAACGGCGTTGGCTGTAACGGACAACCGGACAACTTACTCGGACAGTCAACGCACGCGATGCGCCTGAGGAAGCGGCCGGCGGTCGCGCGAAGCCTACGAGTACCGTGGAAGACGAGGGACCGGCACCGGGTCTGTCCAGCTTCGGGATGCTTTTGCGGGAGTATCGACTCGCGGCAGGTCTCTCGCAAGAATCTCTCGCTGAACGCGCCCGGATGAGCTCAGATGGAATCAGCGCGCTCGAGCGTGGCTATAGACGCACGCCGCAGCGCGAGACGCTCGCACTCTTGGCCGCGGCGCTGGCCCTTAGCGACGAGCAGTGCCGCGCGCTCGAGGCGGCCGCCGGGCGCTCGGGGTTGGCGCGCCGCGGGGCTTCGGTCACTGCGGGGTCTTGGCCACACGCGAGAACGTCGAATCTGCCCTTAGCGCTGACTAGTTTCGTCGGCCGAGAGAGAGAGCTCGACGAGATCGCAATCCTCGCGCGCGAGCATCGGATAGTGACGCTTACGGGCGCCGGCGGCATCGGTAAGACACGCATGGCGTTGAAGGTCGCACGGCTGCTCGGCGATGACGCCACCGGCGCCGTCTGTTTTGTCGGACTCGCCCCGGTGGGTGGTTCTTCGCTTGTTGCTACAACGATCGCGTCAACGTTTGGCTTGCAAGAACTGCCGAATCGTCCACTGTTTGAGACGCTGCTCGCGTACCTTAAAAATAAGTCCCTTCTTTTGATCCTCGACAACTGCGAGCATGTTATCGCCGAGACCGCCATCCTTGCCGACACCCTACTGGCTGCCTGCCCAAGCGTTCGGATTCTCGCCACGAGCCGCGAAGCGCTCAGGTCTGCAGGCGAGCAGGCTTACCGCCTACCGTCTTTAAGCGTCCCGTCATCCGAGTCAGCTCGTGGACTCGGCCCGGCGGACGCCACCGCCTATGGCGCGATCGCGCTCTTTACCGATCGTGCCCGCGCCGTCGACCATCGCTTTGTGCTGACCGACGAGAATCTGCCGCTCGTCGCCGAGCTCTGCCGGCGTCTGGACGGTATTCCGCTCGCGATCGAACTGGCAGCCGCGCGCTTGAACGTGTTATCCGTAAAAGCGCTCGTCGAAAAGCTCGACGATCGGTTTTGGCTGCTCACCGGTGGCGAGCGCACCGCCTTGCCACGGCAGCAGACCATGCGCGCGACCATCGATTGGAGTTACAACTTACTCTCCCTGCAAGAGCAGCGGATGTTCGACCGGCTCTCGGTCTTCGCTGCCGGCTGCACACTCGCGACTGCCACAACCGTTTGCGCCGGCGATGGCGTCGCTGAAGTCGACACACTCGAACTGCTGTCATCCCTTGTCGATAAGTCGCTGGTCTCCGCCGATCTCGAGGGGAGTGAGCCGCGCTACCGACTGTCGGAGTCGTTTCGGCAGTACGCTCACTACAAGCTCTCGACACGGGGCGAGGCGAAAGCCATGGCGCAGCGTCATGCGATCGCATGTCTCGAGCTGGCCGAGTGGCTCGATCGCGCATACTACTCCGAGCCCGACGAAGTCTGGCGCGCGCTGGCCTACGAGGAGATGGACAACTGGCGCGCAGCGTTAAAGTGGGCGCTGACCGACCACGGTGATATCGTGTTGGGGCAACGGCTCGTCGGCAAGCTTAGCGTAGTCTGGCATGATTTCGCGCCGGTCGAGGGACGGCGTTGGCTGGTCGCGGCGTTCGAGCAGGTTGACGGACAAACCCCGTCGAGCGTGCTTGCGGGGCTTAGTTACACGGAGGCGACTATCGCTTGGAGACTTGGCGAACACAAGGTCCAGCTCGCCAGCAGCGAGAGCGCAATCGCACACTACCGTGTCGACGGCGACGCTCTCGGAATCGCTCGCGCGCAGAGTCGCGCGAGCCCTGCGCTGATGCTCCTCGGTCGTTTTGGCGAAGCCAAGGCACTCCTTCAAGAAGTGCTGGCAGCCGCTCGCGGATTGGGCAATCTCGTCCTCGCCGCTTATGCATTGCGCGGCTTGGGGCACTTGAGTGCCTTGGAGGGTGACGTTGTCGCGGCTCGCGCTTTCATGGCCGAAGCACTACAGACGTATAACGGTGTTGGCAACAGGTTCGGCGCTGCGATAACGATGGCTGATCTTGGCGAGTTCGAGTTTTGCGCGGGTAATACGGAGTTGGCTCTTCGGCATGCTACGGAGGCGGTTGCGAGGCTTCGTACACTCCACGACATGCGCTTAGTCGTCAACTCTCTCGACAGCATAGCGGCGTTTCTCATCGCGTTGGCTCGATACGACGAGGCAAAAGAATGCGCTCGCGAAATGCTCGAGGCCGCGCGAGAGCATCACTTGGATATCTACGCTGTTTTGTCTCTACAGCACCTCGGAGTAATTCTAGCGCTGCGACCCCAAGCTGTCGCGGAACGCAAACGGGCAAGATACGCGCAAGCGGCACGGATCCTGGGATTCGTCGACGCTCGCCTCGCTGGCATCGGATCAATACGCTCGCCCATTATACAGCCGGAATACGATCGGGTGCTCTCCATGTTGAGCGATGCATTCGGTGCCGACGCTGTAGCGAGCCTCATGGAGGAAGGCGCAGGCATGACCGAAGTGCAGGCGGTCAAGGAAACATTGGCAATATAGACGTTCTGCAGACACCGAGCTCAATCGCCACCTCTACGCAAGACTAAACGCATCATTACATGCCCCCTTTTCCGATGCCTGACGATTCGACTGTTGCCAGAGGTTTCGGTCCCGGGGCGCCTCTCTAACCTGGATATCCATCGGGTTATCTACTGGACCGAAAATAGGAGCGGATATGCATCGTGTAGCAACCGTGTAGCAATGGGACCAGAAAGAGTGCTTCGCGTGGAGGATGGATGGCATTTTCGTAGGGCAGTAGATCGGGCAATGGGCGTGGCAAAGTGCACGTTATGGACGATATGGAACTCGTTTTATCGAGAGAACGCACAACGCCGCACGAATGGCGCTGACTGTTAATCAGCGGGTCGTTGGTTCGAGTCCAACATCCGGAGCCACTTCGAACCCCTGCAAAGTAAGAGCTTTGCGGGGGTTCGCTCATTCCGGTGACCCTAGGCATGGCTTGGACGCCGCGACCTAGTCGTTGTCCGGGGCTACTGCTCGTAGCGGCTGGTGCAAAAAGTGGGATGCATCAAATCTAGCGTTGATTCTGCGAAACGGTCTGGACGTGGTCGGGGATAACATATTGAAGCAATCCGATAAATCGTCGGCCCGTACGTCGGTTGTACCCATTGATGGCAACCCAAACTGCTTCTCGATGAACTTCAGGATGGAGCCAACCTCGTGCTGCTTATGCGAGACGTAGCCGGTCTTTGCAAATGGTGATATGGCGATTAGCGGTACGCGAAGGCCCAACTCATACGCGTTAAACCGGTGCGGCGCAACATGATCGTACCAACCGCCCCAGTCGTCCCAGGTCACGAAAACGACGGTGCTGCTCCAATACTGCGAGGTGCCGATTGCGTTTACGACGCTCGCAACCCAGGAAGGCCCAGACCCGTCAGTTTGCCCGGCATGATCTGATGCTAAAGCCGTAGGGGTTACAAACGACACTGCGGCAAGATTGCCGTTGGCGATGTCGGTTAGAATTTGCGATGGCGGCCAAACAACATTCGTCTTGAACTCCGGCTTCTGCCATATCTGTTTAATGGAGTCAACGGCATTCCATATTCCGGGGCCGCTGAATGCCTGATAATATTTCCAGCTTAATCCGGCGGTATCGAGCAAATCAAAGATAGAGAGTCGATCAAAGCAGGTGGGAGCAGCTTGCGTTTCCTTGCCCAAGGTATCGATAAGCGTTACGGAATCCGAATGCTGATCGCATCCGCCATTTGTGAATGGGTCCGGGTTTTCGGATGCCCTCAGTTTGGAGCCATTGGCAATCGTTGACGTTCCGCTTAGGAGATACTGGTGAGCCGGGTAGCTCGGCCCCTCATTGCTTTGGAACATGTTATCGGCAAGGGCGTATTGCGAGGCCATGTCCCAGTATGGCTGAACTTCTAACTGAGGGACGTATCCGTATGCCGTATCTCCGGTACACAACGACCTGCACGAAATCGTAGCCAGATTAAAGCCATTCATCTGGCCGTGGGCGTATTCAGTCATAAAGGACGCATGCGAATGAACGATGTCGTAGGGCGCAGTCAATGATTCCGACTGCAGAGGCACTTGCTGATTATTGCTATTGAGCCCGTAGCTCTGCGTATTTGCCCCCGGAAAGCCTTGGAATAAATCGTCTAACGTTCTGTTCTCTTGGACAATGACAACGATGTGAGCAACTTTTGGCAAAGCCCGCGAAACGCTATTGTGTAAATCCTTCGGCAACACAGATGTGGTGCTGTTGCCGCCAGAGCACGCAATAAGCAGCGAGGCAATACCGATGCTGTAGCAGCTAAGACGTGGTCCAACCATTCTTTACTCCTTTGTTACAATGGTGAGGTGTTCTCGACGAGCGATGCCTTCGGCAAGGCGAGGATGTCGTCGGATCGGCGGACAAAGCCAGCCTGGTTCGCTCGCCGACAGTGATCGTGCTCAGGTAGACCCCGGGCTGCCCGGCAAAGCCGAGAGCCGAAAGATTGTGCCGCATTCGGTGAAGAACAAGCACTGGTCTGTTCCGCCACGGCCTGTTGAGCCGTAAAACGATCCATCCGGCCCGCGATAACACCGGTGGGGGCGACGCAAATGTGCCAACCGCGAGTGCCGCAGCGAGAGTCACCCATTTCATCCGGGACTGCCCATAAGGACCTCCCACGCGAGTTGCCGCGACCCCAGCGGTTTTCCGACTATTGCCCCATAAATAATATAGGGAAACCCGACTGGCCAAACGTGTCCGATGCTGACTGTTAATCAGCGCGCCGTCATCCTGATCGAAGCCCCTTTTCTGTCATCCGGAGCGTGGCCGCCATCGGCGCGAAGTCTGAGGATGAAGGGCGAGTCCAACATTCGGAGCCATTTGAAAACCCGATATTATCGGGGCTTTCGTCATCCTGGATCGTTCGCCGAAAGTAAGCCGCGCTTTGCACCGCGCTCGAGCCGCAATGCCTCGTAGGCACCGAGGCTCTGCGGTACAGGAGTTCCAGAGGGTCTGCGACGTACCTGGAGCTAAGCCGCCCGTGGCCGTTGACGTGAACGGCAAGATCTACGTCACGAATGATTTTGGCGGATCCAGCGACCGTGGCTTTCTGACGACGTACACCCAGGGGGAGTGCGGACGACGCCGACGATTACTGCCGGCCTCCGTCAGGCCCAGGCGATGGCATTTCATTAAGAGGAGCAGCATTTACATGAACAGTCTAGACGACGAACGCACACCTTTTGGAGCAATTGAAACTTTCGCCCGTATCATTACCATCAATGCTGGAACCGGCCCATGCAGCCTTTGTGGCTGCGATGGATACACCGATGATGGGACGGGTTTCCTTAGATGCAAATGCGGAGACCGGAAAATGGATCATCGGGGAGAAGACGATTCCGGAACGGACGCCAAAACTTCTCTGGTGGGCGTTACCGTGCGAGCAGCTCGCGCATGATCGAATCACGGACGTTAGCGGGCACCGGCGGGCAGTTGGGTGAGAAGCGGCATATATAGTTCAGGGCTTCGGTGATCTCGTAGGGAAAGTCGCTGTAATCGCGGTATCGATCGTTCGCCGTGGAATCCTTTTGGTACCGCTGCCAAAGGTGGGCAAGCGCGCTAGCGTAACTCCATGCCTTGTTGCTTTGGCCGACGCGCATTAGGTCGTAAACCGCCTTCGATCCACTCGTCAGGACGCCCGCAATGCACTGAGCGCGATCGTGCGGGTTGGAGAGCGATTGTACTGCGCGCAAACTCTCTCGTAGCGACCTTTCGCCCCAGTACGCTCGCGTATTATTATTTGGCGCATCGACCCAGTTGAGCGTTGCATCGATAAGCGCAGCCGTTAAAGGCGCCACACAGCCAACTTCGGCGACCGTAGAGGGTCGCATATCAGTCGCTTTTGCCGACTTCGCCATGCCTACTGAGCTTGATGCGACGACGAAAACCGCCAGGAGAGTAGCCGCGCGTGATGCCGGAATGCTCATCCTTACACGTGCTCTGCTGCCCTTGCCGTCTATCGCGAACCTCCGACGATGCGGGCAGTCTTGATGTAATCCAACCGTGGAAATTCTTTCTTGAGGTACGCATTGCCCTGTGCCGCAATCAGCGCCTGATCCGGCTGCTCCGCGTAACCGGGGTAGATCCGCCCGACAACCTCCATTCCGCTCCCAACGCGCCCAATCGGAGCGAATCCCATCGCGTCAAGTTTGGCATTGTCGCCCAAATTGATGAAAAGATGCGTCGATCGGCTATTCGGCTGCCCGGTTGCGGCAAACGCCACCGTCCCGCGCGTATTCGACGTTTTGACGGCATCGTCGGGAATGGTCGTATCCCACTTCTTGGTGACGGCCGGATCGGCTGCGGCGCCCCACTGCACCACGAAGCCCGGCACGACGCGGTAGAAGCGGGCGCCATCGAAATATTTCGCTTTAACCAGCTCGTAAAAGCGTTGTGCGCCGTTTGGCGCGAGACGACGATCCACATCGACGACGACCGGTCCTTTGCTCGTGTCGAGCAAAACGCGGTATGTATGGGCGGCCGAGCTTTGCGAATCCGACTGCTTTGCAGCACCGGTGCAGCCGGCCAACCCGAGCGCCAAGATGGCGACGATCGAAAATTTCTTCACCCGATTACTCCCCGCTTCCTATTTCCACCGATCCTCGAAGCGTACTTCGTGCGTCGCCCCAGCTATGATTCCTTGGTAACCCGACGCGTAGAGGAAGAAAGCCATGAGCAAGGGCGCTCGGTTAGCGCCGGCAAAGCCTGCGCCGGGCTACCAGATGCACGGGACCAGGCGATAGCGATGCGTTCGGCAGTACTCGGCATATCCGGGCAGGTTCGCGGTAAGGAGCTGTTCTTCATAACGAATCCGTAGCGCAAGGACGAGAGTCATGGGAACGACCATGAGCAACCCCCACCAAGACCCAAGCGCAAGCGGCGTACCAAAGAGCAAGACGAGTAACCCGGTGTACATCGGGTGACGAACGAATCGGTACGGCCCGGTCGTGATGACCTTTTGATCGGACACTACTTCGACGGTCGCACCGCCGAACGTGTTTTCCCTAAAAACGACGAAGTAGATAAGAAACCCGAGGAGCACTAAGCCGTAGCCTGTGATCTCCACCAAGAGCGGAACGTGCGACCACGAAAAGCGATGGTCCAGCGAAGAAACCACGATCGCTCCGGCAAATATTAGGAGCGCGAACAGGTGTAGGACCTTCTGACTCGGTTCCTTCTCGGCTCCGGGACCGCGCGTCCGGCGCTCGAGAAGCTGTGGATCTTTCTGACGAAGATATGCGAAGATCGCCACGGTTGCTGCGGCCATGACCAAGAGGTAAAGCCATGCCTGCCAGAACCGCAGCGACCAAACAGGAGCGAAAAACAAGATCAAAGTGATGAACGCCGGCGCCAATCCCAGGAGGGCCTTTCGAGCCACGGCGCTCATGCGTGCCACCTTCGATCTCCGATAGTTGTTATGAGGTGCCGACTGTTGTGGCGTACTTACCGCTTTAACAAAGAAGGTCCTCGCATGAAAACGCACATGAACTTCGCAACGACCGACCTCGACCGAAGCATCGAATTTTACTCAACTCTGCTGAACGCGGCGCCGGTAAAAACCTTATCGGATTACGCGCTCTTCGTCACCGAGGAGCCGGGCCTCGAACTCGCCCTCGACTTGTCTGACCAGGTCTCCGCGACAACCGATGCCCACTATGGCATTTGCGTCGAGACACCCGATGACGTTCAACGCGCTATCGATCGGTTGGCGCTACACGGGCTGGCTGGCGCCGTCGAGCGCGAGGAGACGTGCTGCTATGCGCAGCAGACGAAGGTTTGGGCAGAGGATCCGGAGGGCCGCCGCTGGGAGATCTACACGGTACATGCGGATACGGCGGTCCGCGACGAGTCATGCTGTGTTCCGTAAGGCGCGCCTCTAAAGAGGATCTCGACGAGATCCTGCGCGTCTACAACGAAGGCATCGAGGACCGCGTAGCGACACTTGAGGCGAATCCGAAAAGCCGCGCCGATCTCGAGGACTGGTGGGGCCAGCACGATGAGCCTTACAGCGTACTCGTTGCTTTCGACGGGGATGTGGCCGTTGGTTGGGATTCGCTCAACCGCTTTTCACATCGCTGCGCGCACTCGACGATCGCTGACTTATCCGTCTATGTAGCGCGTTCGCACCGCGGCCGTGGTGTCGGTACGATGCTCCTTGCGAAACTGGCGGATGAAGCGATGGGCGGCGGCTTTCATAAGGTTGTGCTCCATGCACTAAATGAGAACAAGCACGGCAAGCGGCTTTACCAGAAGTCAGGCTTTAGGGAGGTCGGGGTCTTCAAAGAGCACGCGAAGCTGGATGGCAGGTACGTCGATGTCGTGGCGATGGAACGGCTGCTATGATGGTTAAAGGCCAAAGCAGCGCCTAAATCGCAAGGGGTTTGCTACGGGCCGCGAAAAAGCCCGGCGGCGGCAATGCGACGCACAGTAGCGACGACTGACGATATTTCTTTTCTAGGAACTTTCTTCGCCGAGGATTCGTTGAGCGTTCAACATTGAATATGAAGAGCGCAATTAACGTTAGTCAATATCTTGGAACTCGCATCCCGATTCGAAAGGTTTGGTCCCTATTCTTAAGAAGCGACGAGGCGGTGCGTCAAACAGTGAGGTGGGGAGTTATCGCAGTGTTGGCCGCAACGCTGAGTTGCGCCATCGCTGCTTGTAGTTCTCCGGGGTCCGCGCCACCACAACCATCGCAAGCGATCGCGTTGGGCCCGCGCTCCTCGCAACCGGTTTCAAGCTCGCTTCAGTTTACGTTCCGAACGGTGGACAACTCTGCCGATCCGACCTTTAACCGGCTGCTCGGCATTAACAACGAGGGACGAGTCGGCGGTTACTATGGGAGCGGTGCAACGGGTCACCCGAACCGCGGCTACATCGTCTATCCGCCCTACCAACCCACGAACTTTAGAAACGAAAACTTTCCGTCGGCGGTGTCAACTCAAGTAACATCGCTGAACAACAAGCATTTCGTCGGCGGATTCTACATCGATACCCAAGGCAGAACTTTGGGGTTCCTCGAGTGGAAAGGCATTTGGTTCAGTTATGTGGCCCCACATGTTCGGCGTGCCAAACCGGTCACCGAGCTGCTCGGACTCAACGACGCCGGTTTTGCCGTGGGCTTCTATTTGGCGACACCCAGCCGCAGCGTCGCCTTTCAGTTAAACGAGCCCAGCGGCGTATTCAAGACGATTAAGGTTCCGGGCGCGCAGGGTGCCGTTGCCACCGGAATCACAGGCCGCGGACACATCGTCGGTTACGTGCAAAATGCCTCGAGCAACGTCGTCGGCTTTCTCTTCAAACAGGGCACCTTCAAGGAGTTTTCCTATCCTGGTTCCACCGACACGCGGGCCTTAGCGGTGACGACGTTCGATCGGATCGTCGGCTCGTACGTCGATGGATCGGGGGCGACGCATGGCTTCTACGTCACCGGCGCGGGGACCAAGAAGGCGGTATGGCAGACAATTGACGACCCAAACGCTACGGGCGAAACGGTCGTCAGCGGCATCAATATTCACGCTAATCTCGTCGGATATTACGTCGACAGCGCGGGGAACAACCACGGCTTTATCGCCTCGCTGAAGGCGCAGCGGTAAGGCAGCCTGTCAGCTAGCGTCGCCCGCCAACTATTAGTAATCTAGTTGACATCCGCCGCGCAAGCGGGTATGCTGTCATTACAAAACTAATAGTTGGAGGAACTTACCCGCGGTGCCTCGTCGAAAATCGTCCGTTCTAACGGACCATGAGCTGCGGCTCATGGAAATTCTTTGGCGCAAGCGTCGCGCGACCGTCGCCGACGTCGTCAAGGCCCTGCCGCCGCCGCTGCTGGCCTATAGCACCGTGCTCACTACGCTGCGAACCCTCGAGCAAAAGGGACACGTCACGCATGAGGAAGAGGGCCGAGCGTTTGTGTATCGGCCTTCTATGCAGCGAGCCGAGGCTGCGAAATTTGCGGTCAGGCACGTGCTCGACCGGTTCTTCGGCAGTTCTCCCGGAGCGCTCGCGGTGACGCTGCTCGATGGTGCACGATTGAGCGCCGAAGACCTTGCGCACATCAAACGAGTCCTTGCTCGCGGGCGAAAGGGTGGAAAATGATTCTGACGGTACTGATCAATGGGCTTTGGCAAGGCGCGTTAATCGTCGCCATCGCGTACTTGATCTCGCATGCCATCTCCGAACGAAACTCCACCACTCGGAGTGCCCTGTGGTTCGCAACGCTCGTCGCGATCGTGATCGTCCCTATGCTAACGACCGTATCCAATGCGGGTGCTTTGCTTCTGGACGCGGTTCGTCCGCATTCGTCTGGAGCAACGTACGCTGTCTCGCTGTTGCCCACCGGGACGCTCGCGGAACGTGCCGATACATGGTTCGCACAATTCGCTCCCTGGATTCTGAGCGCATGGCTCGTCGGCGTTGCGGTCAACCTCTTACGTCTCGGCGTGAGCTTCATGCGGATCGATCGCATTCGGCGCAACGCACGCCAGCTTGCCGGCACGGATCCCGACGTCTTCCTATCCGAAGATATCGACGTACCAATAGTCGCGGGCATCTTGACGCCGGCGATCCTGATGCCCAAGCCTTTGTTGAATAAGCTTACGTCGGTAGACCTGCAGCGCATCGTTCAGCACGAGCGCGCGCACATTTATCGCAACGATGCTCTGTTAAACGTTATCGCCCGCGTTATCGAAGCCTGGCTGTTCTTCAATCCTTGGGTACGCCTTGCTGGAGCGCGCGTTTCCGCGGAGCGCGAGGCGGCGTGCGACGATTGGGTCGTTGAAAAAACCGGAAACCCGGATGAGTATGCCGCGTGCTTGGCGGCACTGGCGGAAACCGCACATCCAGGCAAAGCACCGATCTTAACGCCAAGTGCGTTCCGCTCACGTCACGCGCTTGTCTCGCGCATCGAGCGCTTGAGCTCGAGCGAACCGCGCCGTCTTACCATAAATCCGTACGCCATCGGAGGAATCGTCATGATGTTTACCCTCGTGACCCTTGTGCTTCAGGCATTCGCTCCCGCGTTGGCGCTTACGTCGTCAGCACAGGTCGGCATCCAAGCGGTTCCCGGAGCGGCGTTAGCCGCAACCTGCGCGCAGCCAAACACCGGTGCCCTCGTCGTCACGGCGGCCGAGCCTAATCTGCCTCACGGCCTCAAAGTGCGGGGTTACGTGAACGTCCTCGTGACCATTGCTCCAAGCGGGCACGTCGTACGCGCTACCATTGTGCATTCGAGCGGCAACGCGACAATCGATAGCGCCGTGGCCGACGCGGCACGGCACAGCACGTACGCGCCAAAAACGGTGAACTGCGCTCTCGTCCAAGGGAACTACTTGTTCCACGCGCAGTTCGAGCCAAGCGCGTGATCTTGCGCTTACCAACGGCGGGCGCTTAACGACACGTCGGAGTCCGCTCCGCGTGGAATGAGAAAGTAGACCACCAGCGCTACGTACGCGGCGAAGCTCACGACCGGCATCACCAGCGCAATGAGCGTTGCGCCGATGTAGACGATCAAGCCCGTGCGGTATCCTCGTACGGTGTGCGCGATCGTGGCCTCGTCCACTTCGGGTGCGAAAGAGTGGGATTTCACCAGATGCGTGAGCATCAGGTTGTAGAAGGCGGCGCAGCTCGACAGGACCACGCCGTAAAGGAATGCCGCCGCCGAGAGGGTCGGATACGATCCGAGCGTCGTCGTCGCAAACGGAATCAAGACGGTTGAGGCCAGGAGCAGAAGGTTCCAGAAAACGGTCTTGCGGTCGACGCGATCCACGAGGCGGAAAAGCGCGTGGTGGTTCTGCCACATCAGCCCAATCACGGAAAAGCTCAACGCATACGCGATGAGATTCGGCCAGAGATGCAACAGGGCGGCGGTCAGATAATGATTCGATGGCGCGCGCAGTTCCGGCAGGACGAAACCCAGCGCCAGCAGCGTGATCGCAAACGCAAAGACCCCATCCGAAAACGCCTCAAAGCGTGGCTTATTCATCCTACGATCAGTTCGCGCCGGGCTGCCGCCTTCCGGCCCGGGGCAATCGAGTACGGCCTCTTGCGCTTCCAATGACTTTGTGATACAAAGTAAGAAACTTTGCACTGCAAAGCGGCTGGCTGAGTCAATGAGAGGTATCGAATGCTCAAGCGCCTGATTGCGATCACCTTGATTTTCTGCTCGGCCAGCGTCGCGTGGATGGTCTTGGGAGCGACCCTCGTCGCGCGCACCGGCGACTCCGATTCGAGCCAGCGAGCGAAGCTCACCGCACAGTGGGGCAGCGCGCAGACGCAGATCGCGCCCCAGGTCAGCGCGCGCGTAGCCGTCGACACCTACAACAAAGACAAGAAACGCATCGAACGCGGCTACGAAACCGTCACGGTGCCGATCCGAAGCAGCCGGATCAACGTCAACCTCGCTCTCGAGCAGCGGCGCGACGGACTGCTCTGGTACAATCTCTACAACGTGCGGTTCGTGGCGCGCTACCGCATTCGCAACGCCACCGGCAGCCGGCAGCTCATGGTGCATTTTGCCTTTCCGTCCAACGATGGAACCTATCAAGACTTCAGCTGCTCGATCGCCGGCCGGCGCGTCGATGATGCGACCGCGCTCGATCAGGGCTACGTCGGCTTCGATCTAGCGCCCGGGGCGGAAGCGTCGCTCGACGTGAGCTACCGGTCCCGCGGCATGGGGACCTGGACCTATCGTTTCGGCAACGACGTCGAGTCGGTCCACGACTTCGCGCTAACGATGACGACCGACTTCGCCAGCATCGACTTTCCTCCGGAAACGTTGCTGCCCGTGACTGAAAGGCCGCTGCCAAAAGGCTGGAGCCTACACTGGCAGTATGCGTCGCTCGTCACCGGCAACGGCATCGGAATGGCATTCCCATACCCGCTGCAGCCTGGCCCGCTGGCGCAGCGGCTGACGTTTTGGGCACCCGTCGCGCTCTTTTTCTACTTCTTCGTTATGCTGGTGATCACGACGCTGCGGAGAATTGACTTGCATCCCGTGAACTATTTCTTTCTCGCCGCGTCGTTTTTTGCGTTCCACTTGCTCTTCGCGTATCTCGTCGATCGAATCCCTATCGAGGCGGCGTTTGCCATCTGCTCGATTGTCACGCTGTTTTTGACGATCTCCTACCTGCGGCTGGTCGTTGGATGGCAGTTCGCCGCCATAGAGAGCGGGCTCGCGCAGCTCGTCTACCTCGTGCTCTTCTCGTACGCCCTATTCAACGAAGGTTGGAGTGGTCTGACGATCACGTGCGGCGCAATCGTTACCCTGTTCATCGTCATGCAGCTGACCGGCCGAATCCGCTGGAGCGAGCGCCTTGCCGCACCCAACGCCGTTTGAAATACGCTGGTAGATGCAGCGGAGGGGTCAAACGTGATTCGTGACGGAGCGCACCGCCTCTACTCGAAAAACACAAAGCCGTAGCGGGCGTCACTTGGCTAACCGCAGGAATCGCCCTGACGTGATAGCATGAGAGTTATGATGCGCTCGACGAAGCAGTTATTTCTTGCAGGCACTGTAATGCTGGCGTCGGTAGCCGGTGTTGCGCGCTCTTCGACGGTCTCTTCCGATTCGGCGCTCGTCGGCTGGGCCGCCGGACCGGCCGTCAGTGCCGAACTCGAGACAGAGAAGATTATGATGCGCGTTCCCAGCAGCGCGAACGCGATGGAGATCGAGCGTCACCTGTCCGAGGTTCCGCACCGCGCCGGGTCGGCCGCCGATTACGCTACAGCCCTCTACGTCCGGCAGCGCTTGGCACGTGACGGCTTCCTGACGCGAATCAAAACCTATCAGGTTGAAGTCACCGGGCCGTTGGAGGAGAGTTTGACGTTGCTCTCGCCCCGTCGCGTCGACTTCGATATGCTCGAAGGCACGCCGGGGCATCACACCAAGTGGGAGAACATGGCGGGGCCGCCGTTTCTCGAGGAGTCCGGCGACGGCGACGCTACCGGGCCGCTCGTTTACGTGAACGCCGCTTCAAAAGACGACATCGCCGAAATCGACGCCGAGCACGTGAGCCTAAAGGGCGCCGTCGTATTGGTGCGTTTGAGCGCACCCGGCGGGGGCGGAATTCGGGCTCTCGATCCGAGCTACGTTGCCTACAATGAACTGCGCAAACGGGGCGTCGCGGCCGTTCTGGAGTTCATGGACCCAGCGGCGACAGGATACGGCGGCGGCGCCACATGGCCCCGCGGCAACTATAAGAACACGAACATGGCCGAGCGCATGGGCGGAATGTCGCCGCGCGGCTTTATGATGTTCCCGCCGGGCGACCCGACGCTTGCGGGGCAAGCGCCGACCATGGGCGCGCCGCACAAAACCTGGGAGCAGATTCCACACGCGACGATCCCCGAGCTGAGCGTCACCCAGTCAACGGCGCGTACGCTGCTGGCCGGCCTCACCGGCAAAGTCGTCCCGCAATCGTGGCATCCGATGTTTGAGTTCGTCCAACATTTCGGCGGCAACGAAATCGTTCGCGTTCATACGAAGTTCGAGCGTAGGCTCAAGACCATCTGGCTGGTGTTCGGCGACATGACGGGCAGCGAACAACCCGATTCCATCGTAATGATCGGTAGCCATCGCGACGCGATGACGTTTGGCGCCATCGATCCGGGGAGCGGCACGACGGTGATGCTTCAGGATGCGGATGCCTTTCACGCGTTAGCCTCGCAAGGATGGAAGCCTCGGCGCACCATCGAGATCGCGTCGTGGGATGGCCACGAGCTGGGCTTGTACGGATCGGCCTCATATATCTACGAGAACGGCCCCCAGTTGCGCAAGCAGATCTCTCAGTACATCAATACGGATCAGCTGACCACCGGGGACCCGTTCGTCGTTAGCGCGTCGCCGGGACTCTACGCGTTCATGAAACAAATCTGCGACGTCGTACCCGCCGCCGACGGCAGCGGCATGCTTGGAATGCGCGACCAGCGCGTGGATCCGCTGCTGAACCCGATCGTCGGCGGCTCGGACCACCAGAATTTCTCGTACATGCTCGGAGTGCTCAGCACCTCGAACGGCTACTACGGTTCGTTTGGCGCCCACCACACCGCCGAAGACAATCTTGACGGGCTGCGCACGTACGATCCCGGCATGCGGCAAGCCGTCGTGACGGCGCAGGTTACCGGAATCCAAGCGATGCGCGCGGCCAATGCAACGGTGGAACCTTTACGCATCGAAGAAATCCCGGCTCAAATGCTCAAGGACCTCACGCAGCTGCAGATGACGATGATTCAGCGTACCGATGGAGCCATGACGCTCGCCGAGCTCCGGCGGGCCTTGGATACGTATAAAGCGGCGGCGCATGCGACCGACGTGGCGATGCAACAAGCCGAAACAGCCGGCAACATCGGGGCAATGGAATCGTTGGCGGCGCGCGAGCAGGCCTCGCGCGAAGCCTTTTTCGTCGCCGACGGCTTAATACAGGACGCTTACTATCACACGATCGATCGCGTCTTCACGAGCTTTCCCGAGCTCGTCTTTTCCGGCGGAAAGGATGAGGTGAGGAAGAAAGGTCTGGAGCGAATCATGAATGCCGTTCAAACCGCAACCGCGGCACTCAATGCCTCCAGCGCCGCATCCATCGCGCCGATTCGCGTATCCATTTCCGTAACGCCGTAACGCGCCGCAATCTCTGACATCGGGACGAACGCGACGCTCGTGCGGCCGTTGTGTTCCCAGACCAGGAATTTCAGCGGAAGATCCAGGCCGACGAGCGGAAAGGCGTCCATCAATGCCGTTCCGCCCTTTGGGTTCCCAAAAACAATCAGCGAAGTCGGCCGCAACGACAATCCGACCGACGTTGCGGCCGCCGACTGATCGATCGTTGCGAAGATAGTGCTGCCGGCTTCTGCGATCGCGTGGGAAAGGCGCTCGATGGTTTCCGCATAGGCGTAGCGACTCTGCTTGGTCATGCCGTGAGGCTCTCTGCATACGAGCGACTGCCCCCTGCAACGCCGAGCGCTACTTCAGCGCTACGTCCAGCGTAACCTCGGCGATTTGGCCGATTGTCGGATCGAGGCGCGTCACGGTCATGTTGAACGCATGCCGGTCGATCTGCGCGGTTGCATGGTAGACGGGATGCGCGGCGTTACCAGCTACCGTAACACTCAAGCGCTCGGGCTGCGTAACGCCGTGGATCGTGAGATTGCCCTCCGCTTCAAACGCGCTCGGCCCTTTCGGTACGATCTTTGTACTAACGAACGTCCACGTCGGGAATCTTTTCGAGTCGAAGAAATCGGACGATTCGAGGGAACGGTCCCGGTCCGGCTCGCCCGTTGCGATATTCGTCGCGTCGAGCACGGCGCTGACGCGCGTCGGAACTATCGATCCGGCATCCAAGGTCACCGATCCGTCGAGAATCGGAACGGTTCCGGTTACGCTCTCGACCCAGATGTGCTTGACGCTAAACTGCGCTCGCGATTTCGTGGTGTCGACGGCTCGTTGTGCCGGTGTTTCGGCTACGAGGCCGAGTATCAAGAGCAGGCTGATGAGGGCGGTGTTCTTTGGCATTAGTACGCAATCGTGAACTGTGCGTTCATGGTGTTGGTGGTCTGCGCAACGTGCCCGATAACGTCTTCGACCGTAATCCGTGAGTTCTCGGAGGGGGCATACCCCATCTCCAGCACGCCGTCACGCGCAAAGCCGCCGATAGTATCGTCGGTGCCTTCGTAGCGCGCCTCGGCAAAGAGTCGGCGGTTGAATCCATAGCGGAGCTGCTCGAACCCGCTGCCCGACCTGCATCCGACGAACCGCGGCGACGCGCAATTCGAATCCCATCCGTTGATGAGCACGGTTTCGCTCGAGAATCGGCCCCACTGACCGTAAGTGAGACCAAACCCCAGGCGATTGAAGCGATCGAAGTGACCGCCGGCAATCGGGCGCAGACCGTCGTAGCGGAAAATACTGAGCGTGAACGGCCCCATCGCGTCTTGCGCGTAGACCTCCGTGTCAACGCCCGCGGGTGGGAGGCCGCTCTGCTGGTCGTAGCCGGGACCACCGAACAGCTGCAGATTCAAGCCGCGCAACGGATCGCCGGCTTCGAGTCGCAGTCCCATCTTGGGTTTGAAGAAATCAAACGGATTTGCGCCGATGGTTTGGACGTACGGAGTGTAGGCTTGGTATGTATCGCGGAAGGTTTCTGGGTCGACCGGCAATGGGAGCGTGAACTGCCCTCCTTGCAAATAGACCGGGATCTTCGCCTGCCACGGATTGACTCGATCGCTGATCCAGGCGTCGCGTAAGAGTCCGGGCTCGCCGCCGTTTACAATATATTGCTCGAGGAGAAAGTTCGCACGCGAACCGATTGTCGCCGACGAGAAGACCTCGATTTCGTCAACGATCGCTTTGGGCAGCCCGGCGGCGTTGGGGCCGTTACCTTGATTTTCACTCGAGTCGACGAGATTGAGTTTTGCCGAGACCGGTACCGTCGAGCCGGACGAGATGCCGGGAAAGCGTTCGCCATATGCCAAGAAAGCCGCACCGAATTCATTGAGGTGCGGAATGACGGAATGGCATTTCTGGCAAGTCACGCCGTACTGGTGCGTGAAGAGCGGAAGCGCCGAAGCGACCGCCGGAGGGAAGACGGCCAGCAGAGGCAAGGACAGGAGAGCCGCACCCCATTTATGCACACCTCACAGTATACTTAGGTACGCCTAACAACCCCTTCCGCTGGTCCGCTGGGATCGTCGGAGGGCCCTAGCCTTTCTAGTAGGGGGCGGGTCTGGTGGCCGCGTCAATCTCGGCGAGGTAACGCCGCTTCAGCGTTTCGTCAATGAACGAAGCTTCAAACGAGTTGCGCGCCAGGGTCACGAGTTGCTGGTCGCTGAGCGGAAGCGCGGCCGCGGTCTGCACGTAATTCTCGGCGACGTAGCCGCCGAAATAGGCGGGATCGTCGGAGTTACACGTGCACATCAACCCCGCGTCCATCATGCGTTTGAGCGGATGCGCGGCGAGCGTTGGAACGACATGGAGACGCGCGTTCGAGAGTGGGCAGACCGTGAGCGGCATCCGCTCGTTACCCAATCGTGCCACGAGCTTCGGATCCTCAAGGCTACGCACGCCGTGGTCGACGCGCGACACCTTTAGCAAATCCAGCGCCTCCCACACATACTCTGGCCCGGCTTCTTCGCCGGCGTGCGCAACGGTAAGAAAGCCCTGCGCGCGCGCCCTATCGAAGACGGCTTGAAACTTCGACGGCGGATTGCCTCGCTCGGCCGAGTCGAGCCCGACTCCGATGACTCGATCCTTATAGGGAAGCGCGCTCTCCAGCGTGGCCATGGCCGATTCGGCCGAAAGATCGCGCAAGAAGCACATGATCAGGCGGGAGGTGATACCGAGATTTCGCTCGCCATCGGCTAAACCGCGGGATATTCCCTCGACCACTACGTCAAACGCGACGCCGCGTTTCGTGTGCGCCTGTGGATCGAAGAAGATTTCCGCGTGCCGCACGCCCTGCGGCTGTACCCGCCTGAGATACGCGGTCGTGAGGTCATAATAATCTTGTTCCACGCGCAGCGCTTCCATGCCGTGGTAGTAGACGTTCAGGAACGACTGTAAGTCTGAGAAGTTGTACGCCTCTCGCAAGGCCTCCACATTCGGATAGTCGAGGCGCACGCCGTTGCGCTCGGCGATCGTGAAGATCAGCTCGGGTTCAAACGTGCCTTCGATATGCAAATGGAGCTCGGCCTTCGGCAGCGCGATGAGGTCCAGTTTCCCGGAGGGCTGCGAAGTGGCGGCACCGGCGGCGGGAACGCCCATTAGGGCTGTAAGTGACGTGAGAAAGCGGCCACGATGCATCACCGTACCGCGTGCACGAGCGCATCGCATTTGGCCGCGAAAATGAAGTCGCTCTCGGTCAGGCCGCCGATTTTATGCGTCCAGATTTCCACTCCGAGGCGCCCCCACGAGACATAAAGATCGGGATGATGTTGCTGCTCTTCGGCCATCGCTCCAATCCGCTGCCCGGCCCCCATTGCTTCGGCGAAGTTTTCGAAGTGGTAGGCGCACGTCAGAATCTTTATGGTCCCGCGCTTGGCGTCGTCGCGCTCGACGACGTGCCAGGCCGCATCGAGTTGAGCAAGAAGGGGGCGGATCTCGTCATCAGTTAACGGCGGGACTCCGCCGCGGCACGGAACACATGCGCGCTGCGCCAGTTCACTTCGCAAAGTCATAAGCTCGAAGAAAGCCGCGTATCAGCTCCGCGATCTCACTCGGCCTCTCGACGATCGCATAATGTGACGCAGCGGGCAACACAACGTGCCGCGCTCCGGAAATTAACTCCGTCACCTTGGCCCTTGCCCGTTCCGGCTCATCGTTCTCGGGTGCGATCACTACGGTCGGCACCGTAATCGCTTTCGTCTCTTCGGCGATATCGGTGTGGGCCCAAGATTCAAACGACTCCAGGGCCGCATCGCGCGGAGTTCGCGCCGCCGCAGCGCACAAGAGTTCGAGCATTGCCGGCTCGGCCGCGCTGCTAAGGGTTCGGGCCAGCCAGGTCTTCACCGCGACCGGATCGCCGGCCGTAGCACGCAAATAAGCGTTGCCTTTTTCGGAAAAACCTGCCGCGGTCGCCGGCACCGGAGCAATCAGCGCCAGCCCTCGAACCATATGCGGCGCATCGATGGCTAGTCGCAACGCAACCTTTGCTCCCATCGAGTGTCCAACAACGACTACGGGCGCAACGTCAAGGAGTTCGATCAGCTCCTGGAGATCCGCGCTGAAACGGTCGAGACGGTACGGTCCCGGAGCGTTGCTCGAATCACCGCTACCCCGCAAGTCCACTGCGATGGTCCGGACGTCGGGTCCCAGCGCGGCGATGACGTCGTTCCATACCCTCCGATCCCCTTGCCATCCGTGAACGAACAAAACGACGGCGCCGCCGCGCCCACTGTCGTGGAACGCGAGCCCGGCGCCGTCTCGCTGGGTCAATTCAGGCTCGTTGGTTGCGGTACTGGACGCCCCTCGTCAAGATCAAGAATGTCGAACCAAGTAACGACGTCGTGACGCCCTGGGGCGATCTGTTCGCGCAGCTTCTCAAAGTATTCGGCACCGTGCGATCCAGGATCGGGATGCCACCGTATGCGATCGTTGTTGAACCGCTCGATCTCAGTCGGCGTCTTCTTGGAAAGAAACTCGCGCTGCACCCAATCCGCGATCGCGTTATCGGTATCGAGCTCTTTCACTCTCCGCGCGAACTCTTCGCCGTTCGTGCCGAGAAACTCGAACAACGGCTTGTCGTGGGGACAATCGTAATCGTACTCGCCTAAATGACCTTCATTGTGCGCCTTCGCCTTATCGATAACGCGCTTGAGCGAAACGAGCCCAAGGAGCTTGTCTTTGGCGCTGCGCGGTTTTTCTAATGTCAGATCCATACTCTCCCTCTTATCAACTGGTGTACGGCTCTAATCCAGCGCCGCGGAACGGGGTTGCACCTGGCTGGGGACCGCCAGCGGCCTGCTCCCTGCGCCGGTCTGTATCGAGTCTCTGTGGGAGCGCCTTCGTTCCAACGCGAATCCTTAGCATTATCGCTAGTCCACTGCAGTCCACTGCGAAGGAGGCACAGCCCGGTGAGCGTGCCCGGCAGGTAACGTATCGCGTGCAGAGGGCATTGCATATGGTCTTCCTTGCGCTCGTCATGTATCTTGCGATTGCCGCCTACTATGGCCTTGCCGTCGGTCAAGCCATGCGCAGGGCCGAGGCTTCGAATCCGATGATCCGAATAGCCGCGAGGATGGTTGGCAGAACCGCAGCTGAGGGCTTCACGATTCATCGGATGGCCGTGCCTAAGTGGATCGTCAGTGCGCCGACGTTCTGGCTGACGTTACGGATGAACGAGTAATCGGCGGAACCATCCGAACAACTGTGCAAACTTGCTACCCGAAAGGAAACCTAAAATGCCCGATATGCTCAAGGTTGTCGAGATACTCGCGGAGTCGAACAAGAGTTGGGAGGACGCCGCTCAAAATGCCGTCAAGCGTGCGGCGGAAACGCTTAAGGATATTAAGTCGATCTACGTCCAGAATTTCGAGGCGGCCGTCTCGGAAGACCATATCACCAAGTATCGCATCAACGCAAAGATCTCGTTTTTACTTGAAAAAAAATCTAAGTAGCTCGGACGGCCGCATCGACAACAAGGCGAACGCCTTGCTGTCGGCACAACGGAGAATTTATGGCGTCAACGCGGAAGCGGCTGCGCCGGGCATCTCAGTCCGCTGGCCGTAATGGACAGTCTCGATCATCGCTCGGTAGTCTACGCGTTCGGGCCGTTTCGGCTGGATACCGTGCGGCGATTGCTGATTGCCGGATCGCGCGTCTCCGCCCTCGGCGATAAACCGTTTCAAATTCTGATGCTGTTCTTGGAATCGAATGGGCGGCTGGTCGAGCGCGAAACACTGATAGACGCTCTGTGGCCCGACGAGGACATCGGCGAGAACAATCTCACGCAGCACGTCTACCTGCTGCGAAAACTGCTCGAAGAGCATGGCGGTAAGAGCGGTTACATCAAAACGGAGTCGCGGCGCGGATATCGGTTTACCGTGCCGGTGGCGGCTATCGACAACTCGTTCGATCACTTCAGCCCGCACATCGCGGCCGCCCTCGGAAACCTGATCGCTCGCAATCAGTTCGACACGTTTCGGCCGTATTGCGAGGGTTGCTACCAACTCGAAAAACGCACGCACCTATCTTTGCTGGCCGCCGCGTCGTGCTTTAGCGAGGTGGTGGAACTCGATCCGATGCATTGGCAGGCCCACCTTGGCGCTGCGAAGGCATACGCGTTTTTAGGCGCATACCTTTACGCGCCAAGTAAAGAGGTTTTTCCGAAGGCGAAGGCCGCGGCACTCCGGGCGCTGGAGATCCACCCAAGTGCGGCGGGATACGCGCAGCTTTCGGAGATTCTGATGTTCGGCGAGTGGGATTGGAGTGGCGCGGAGGCGGCCATGCAGACCGCGCTGACGATGGCGCCCCAATCCGCCTCCGTACACAATCATGCCGCGTGGTTAGCCATCGGTTCGGGCGATTTCGATCGAGCGCTCTACGAAGCGCGCGCCGCGCTCGAAATCGAGCCGGCATCCCTGTTCTATCGCAACGTGCTGGCTCGCGTTCTCATTCATCGCAGCGACAACGCCAACGCCATCTCGCTGCTTTCACGAGTTTTAGAGTTGGATCCGACCATCGATGCGGCAATAGAGAATCTCGCTCTAGCGTATACCGTTAACGGTCAACCTGATTTCGCCGTTCGCCTTCTTTGCGAGAGATCTGAGCGCGGGATGCTCGGCGATCACATGACCGGCCAACTCGCGAGAGCCCACGCGGACGCGGGCCAGCGAAGGGAAGCCGAACGTGTGTGCGCGGAGCTTGTCGCGACCTATAAGGCTCGCTACGTGCCGGCGTGGCCGATCGCGCTGGCCACGGTGGGCCTCAACCGTGAGAGCGAAGCGATCGAGCAGCTATCGCGTGGAGCCCGGGAACGCGAAGCGGCCCTCATCTTTCTGCAGCGATTGCCCTTGTTCGACGCGCTCAGAGAGCGTGAGGAGTTTAGCAGCATCGTAACGACGGTGGGACCGACGCACTAAAAACCTGATCGAACCGTAAATGCGACGATCTCGTTGTGGTCGCGATGACTGGTCCAGAAGCGCGAGCCGTCAAAGGTGAGCCCGCGCGCGGCGAACGGTACTGAGGCAAGCGAGGTGAGGTGCGGCGTCTCACCGTGAGCGTTCAGCTTTGTGAGCTCGAGGTTCTTGAAATCTTTGTCGCCAGTTATGAGGTAGAAAAGGCCCCCGATTATCGTCATGCCGACGGGTACGCGATCGAGCCGGATGTATCGAGTTACGAAGCCGTCAACGTCTAGAGCGAGAATCCTCATGTTATGAGCTTGCGCTAAGAACAGCGTGTCGCCGTCGAAGGCGAGCTGCACTCCGCTAAGATCGGGGCATTCGATGCGCTCGCTCTTGAAGCCGTGACCTGGGATGAACCGATAGATGTATCGATCATCATCATCGTGGCCGTAACCGATAACGACGCGGAGTTCATTTCCAATGACTGCGATACCGAATGGAGCGCCTGGGGCCCGGACCTCCTCACGCACGGTCCACGTCGCCGAGTCGAGTGCGTAAAGTCGGTGCGCTTCACGGCTGGCGATCCACAACGTCGTGCCGTCGAAGGCGAGTGCGGCTCCGGTCCAGGCGCAGGGAGCCGGAGGGTTTCGTTTATCTCAGTTACGATCTCCATGATACGCCGGCACGTCTCCTACGCTAATACTCGGGGTGGTCTTGGCAGTGCTCGACTGCAGGATCGTCGCTTGGAAAGACGCTGAAGAGAGTGCCGCGACGTACGAGGATGTTCTTGCCTTTGCGAAAGTAGTTGAAGATGCCTATTGCGGCACCCACACCGGGAACCGGAATCGCGCCGAGATAGCCGGGGATGCCGTCGTTTGGTCCGGCTCTATCCAAGACGTCAGTGTTGTGATTGAGCACGACGCCGAAACGCTTGCCGTCAGGCATCATTAGATAACGCGGTTCGAGGACCAGCACACCGGGGCGCGCATCGTGCGGTCCGGCCGGAGAGGCCACGGCTACGATGCCGTAGCCCATCGTTCGCGCCGGAATGACGACCGTGGGCCCGCTCGTTACGGCGTTGATCGTTTCGAAACGGAAGAAGTCCCCCGGGCGGGCATCCGACGAGTCGACGGTGTCCATCATCTGCACCGCAACGATCGTGCAGCGATCGACCAACATGGCGCGCGCGGGGCGCGGCGCCACCGTGGAGGCACAGAGCAGGCACAGCCCAATGGCCGAGAAGAGCCGGCCGCCGCTCACCGCCATCCGTTACGATCGCCTCGGAATCAAATGCATTGCGGCGGCGGCGTAATCCAACTGCACGACAAACTGATCCAAAAACCCCGCACCGAGGTGGCCGAAGGCCGTCCCTTGGAGTATCTGCGTGGTACCGATGCGTTGTGCGCCGGTGCGGTAGTTGCCGATTCGCACTTCCGGAATCTCGCCGATCATCTCGACGCTGCTCCCGCCGATTCCGCTGACGAACCGGCGCTGCGTCACGTTGAAAAGTCCCGGGTGCTTGGCATAAAAGTCGAAAGCAAGGTTGATATTCGACTCGTCGCCCGTATCCACTGCCAGCTGCGCGTCGATCGTACCGAGCCCGACGCTCACGACCGGGATAAAATTCTCAAACGAAAGTGGAACGGTGATCGCGTTCCTCGTCGCCGCCAGGCTTAGCCGGATCGCGTGCGAGGCGCCGTCAATTTCTATGCCGGACGTCCCGAAGATGTCGGCACCAAGCACGACGTCATAGCCGTAGCGCCGCAGATCGTTGAGCACGACGTAGTAAGCCTCCGGATAGGTGGCGTTGCCGAGGCGCAGTGGTCCGGCGCGAACGACTTGTGTCGAGTATCCGCCCAGGCCACGTACTTGATAGGTCCCGACGACCGTCGCGCCAAGCCTGCTGGCTAGCTCGGAGCTCACGGAGAGTCCCGAGTTGCCCGTATCGATCAGGCAGCGCAGCGGGATTCCGCCAATGCTGCATTCGATAATCGGCGTCACCGCCTTGGGATCGGTCGGTATCGTTTCCGGTGCGCCGCTGAAACTCGGGAGCAATCCGTGCGGAGGGTGGAAGGCTGAAGAGACCGCCGCGCGATCGTCGTAGCGCTCGAAAAGTCGGCCGTCGTGCAAGACTTCAAAGGGTACCGTGACGGGGCCGACGCGCCGGTAGTTCCGATACTCGAACGTTTCTCGTCCGTCAACGGCTCGCGCAAAACGGATCAGCGCGCTCTGCGGCTCGACGAAGAGCCGCATAGGGACGGCATGTCCGTCGCCAACAACGATCGTCCGATAGCGCTTGCCATCGACCGTGGCGGCGCCGGCGTCGCCAATACGCCCGCCGCGGGCGACGAACGACGGCGCTAAGAACTCAAGCGAGGCAACGAGGCGCAGCGAACGCAGGTATGGCTCGGGCTGAAACGACTGCACCAGGGTCGTTCCGTTCATGTTGAACGTGTAAAGGCGGTCGCCGTTGAAGTACGTGCCACCGCAAATCTCGCCGGTGCAGTGGCGGACCATCACGGAGAGGCCTTGGCTCTCGCTCGCAACGACGGTTGGTTCTCCATTGAAGCTCAGGCGAGCAACGGAGACGAGATGCGCTTGCCAGACCGGGCCGGCGGCGCCCCGCATCTGTTCGAGGAGGCGCACGACGCCGTTGTCGTTCCGATCTGCGCCAAGCGTCGTCATCACCAGCGCGAAGAGCAAACCGGTCCGAGCGGCGAAACCCATGAGCAGTGGACTTCGAGTTGCTCGACGGCTATCTTCTCGATGGTTTGTCGCCGAAAGCGCAGGTCGTGCAAGAGCTTCTCGCGAGCAGGCCCGAAGCTCCGGGCGCACGGCCCTTTTACGAAGGCATGCAACGCCTCGGCGCTCGCACGCCCGATCTGGCCCTGATTGCCTTACGTTTGGTGCTGGCCGGAAAGAAGGCGGACGACGCAGCCGTGACGCGAGTGCGCGACCTTATTGCGAGAGCGCGGGCCGGCGATGCTGCGGCTCGAGAGGAGTATAACGCGATCGGCAGACCCGAAACATAGTGGGGTTATCGACCGAGGCGCTCGTTGTGCACTACGCGGGACGATCGGCTCCCGCGCTCGATCGCGTTTCAATAGACGTGCCCGATCGCACGACGCTTGCCGTGGTGGGACCGTCGGGGGCCGGAAAGACGACGCTATTGCGCACGATCGCGGGATTGTTGCCGACCAACAGCGGCGACGTGCGGCTCGGCGGCGAGTCGGTCGCGGCGCTGCCACCCCAAGAGCGGCGGATCGCGCTGGTCTTTCAAGACGATGCACTCTTTACGAACATGACCGTGCGGGAGAACCTGCGCTTCGCCGTGCGCCGTCGCGACGCGGACAACGATGCGGTTGCAGCCACGGCGCTTGCGCTGCACGTCGGCGAGCATCTCGACCGGCGACCGCGACAACTCTCCGGGGGTGAGCGGCAACGCGCGTCAATCGCTCGAGCGCTGTTGTCCGATCCGCGCGCGCTCTTGCTCGACGAACCTCTCGCGCATCTCGACCCATCGCTACGAAAATCGGTTCGGGACGAGGTGATCGGCGTGCGGCAGCGTTTCCCCGGACCAATTCTCTACGTCACGCACGATCACGTCGAGGCGATGAGCATAGGAGATTCGCTCGCGGTTCTCGTCGAGGGCCGCATCGAGGACGTCGGCGAACCGCAACGCGTCTATGATTCGCCGCGCACGATGGCGGTCGCCCGGTTTCTTGGCGAGCGTCCCATGAACTTCTGGCGCGACGATGGCGTCATTATTGGAATTCGCCCCGAATGCGTTCGCCTCGTTTCCGAAGGCGGCTGGCCGGGACGCATCCTGCGTCGCGAAACGACCGGCGCCGATGCGTATCTCGACGTCGAAACGGAGCGCGGCAATCTCGTCGTGCGCGTGCCTGCAACGAACGGCGCCCGGCCTGGGGACCTAGTGGCACTGGAGTTTGCGCAGCAGTTCGTTCGCCGTTTCGACCTAGTCAGCGGCATCGCGATCGCATGATCCGAGTTGAGGAGCTGGCGCGCGGCATCGTTATCGCCGGGATTACGGGGACGAGGATCGACGCACGGCTGCCGCGCTTTGGCGGCTACCTGCTTTTTGCTCACGACGGTGCCGGTGTGGGGGAGGTCCGGGCACTCACCGATGCGCTGCGCAGGCGCGAAGACGACCTTGCACCGCTCATCGCAATCGATCAGGAAGGCGGCCGGGTGGCGCGTTTGCGGGTGGGCGTGGAAGCGATCCCCTCAATGATGGCGGTCGGCGCAGCCGGTGATCTCGAGCTGGCGCAACGGGCCGGCGAGCAAACCGCATTCGATTTGCGGCGAGCGGGATGCACCATGGATTTCGCGCCGGTGCTCGATCTGGCACTCGATCCGCGCAACACGGTCATCGGCACGCGTTCGTTTGGAGTCGAGCCTACACAAGTTGCGGCGCTCGGCTCTGCATTCGGGCGGGGGCTGAACCGTGGCGGGATTTTGCCCTGCTATAAGCACTTTCCAGGTCATGGTGCGACCGCAATCGATTCGCATCAAGCCCTGCCAATCGTCGATGCTGATGAAACGTTACTGCGCGAGCGCGACCTTGTTCCGTTTGCTGCCGTAGCTCAAAGTGCGCCGGCGGTAATGAGCGGGCACGTTCTCGTGCCGGCGTTCGACTCACAGCACCCGGCAACGCTCTCCCATCGCATCGCGACCGATCTGTTGCGGGGCGAGCTGGGATTTCGCGGAGCGTTCGTGACGGATTGCTTGGAGATGGATGCGGTTGCGTTGGCCGACTCGGTCGGCAAGGCCGTTGACGCTTTGGTTGCCGGCGCGGATTTGCTGGTATTCAGTCACGATCTCGAGCTGGCCGTCGCAGCCGTCGCGGAAATCGAGCGAGCCGCCCGCGACGGGCGTGTTGCGGTCGAGCGTTTGGAAGAGGCGTACGGACGCGTCCGCCGGCTACGGGAAGCTGGAGCGCGGCCGCTCGCGCTCGATGCATTTCCGCCGCATCCCGGCGTCGGTCGAGAGATCGCTCGCGACGCCGTCACACTCGTGCGCGGCGTTGCTCATGCCGATCCGCTGGCTTCGATTCTCGTTTCGTTTGGAGGCCCAACTACTGCGCTGCAGCACGAAGCGCCCGCACTGCAGGGAGTTGCGGCGGATATCGATGCCGATGCTGAACAATCGCGTGCCGCCCTCGATTCGATCGAAAAATCGCGACGGCGCCCGATTATCTTGGCACGCCGCGCGCATCTGCACCCGGGTCAGGCAGATGCCATTCGGCGGATCATGCAGCGCTATCCGGACGCGCTCGCCGTATCGATGCTCGAGCCTTTTGACTTGCCGTTCTTCGAAAGCGCGCGACATCTTGTGGCCATATACGGCGACGACGCGGCTTCGCTTGGAGGACTTGCCGATGTGGTGTTTGGCGGCAGCATGCCGGCCGGCCGCCTCCCCGTATCGTTGTGACTAAATTCTCACGCGTCGATGCGATAATGCGGGAGGCCTGCGGAGCCGAATTTACCGGCGCAGTTGCGCGGATCGAGCAGCGAGGAAGGCTAATTTTTGAGCGCACCTACGGCGTCACGCGAGCGGATGAGCTTGAAAGGCCGGTGTACGCGGACACTCGTTTTGACCTCGCCTCGCTCACCAAGCTGTTCGTTGCGACGCTCGGGTTGCAGGCCGTCGCCGACGGCCGGCTCGAATTGGATGAGTCGCTGGCGCGATTTATTCCGCAGTGGCGTCGGGACGGTCACGCCTCGATTACGGCGCGTATGCTGCTGGCGCATACCTCGGGCATGAACTCGGGTGCAGATTATCGCGCAATCCTTGACGAGAACGTCGAAGCCTTCGCGCTCGGCTCCGAGCTCGTCGCTAAGCCCGGCGAGCGCGTCATTTATAGCGATCTGGGCTTCATCGCACTCGGAGTCGTGCTCGAGCGTGTGATGCGCCGGTCGCTCTCGGCGCTCGTGAGTGCAACGTTTGGCGCATCGCCGTCATTCCGACCGCCAGCTTCCGAACAGCTGGAGATCCCGGCCACCGAAGACGATGGCTGGCGGGGTCGCGCTCAGGGCTTCGTCCACGACGAGAAAGCTTACCTGATGGGCGGCGTGGCGGGACACGCCGGACTCTTCGGCACGGCCGCCGACGTTGCCGCATTGGCCGAGTGTTATTTGGGTCCATCGCACGGACGCGATTGCGAACTGCTTTCGACGTCCTTCGTCCGCGAAGCAACTCTCGAGCAAGCCTACGATCCCGTGCTGCGCCGGGCTCTCGGGTGGGCCCTTAAAACCAATGATGAGAATTCATGCGGGCGCAAGATGGATTACGCTTCGTTCGGTCACACCGGTTTTGTCGGCACGTGCGTGTGGGCCGATCCGGTGCGGGACCTGCAAGGCGTGCTGCTCACCAACGGCGTCTATTTCGGACGAAACTCCCCGCCGAGTTCCGGACTCGCCTTGCGACCACGCTTCTATGAAGCGATGGTCGAGGAAGCGTGCCCGTAATGATATCGGTCGGATTAATGAGCGGCACGTCGTTAGATGGAGTGGATGCCGCGCTGGTGCGAATCGTACCGCGCGCGACAGGCTATCACATTGAGTTGTTGCGTTTCCAGACCTATCCCTTCGAGCCGGATCTCCGCGCGGCGCTGCTGGCGGCGCTCCCGCCCAACAGCGGCAGCACCGCCGCCATCGCGAATCTCCACAATGCCTTGGGACACGCGTATGCGCAAGCCGCGCGAGCCGTAAAGGGCTCCGAGCGTGTCGGCTACGTGGCCTCCCACGGACAAACCATGTGGCACGACGGAGCGAGTCACGTGACGCTTCAGATCGGCGATCCATTCCTCATTCGAGAGCAGGCAGATGCCACGGTATGTTACGATTTCCGCAGCGCCGACTGCGCCGCGGGAGGGCACGGTGCGCCGCTCGTGGCTTTCGCAGATGCGTTGTTGCTTTCCAATGCCGATGAAGATCGTGTCGCGCTCAACCTTGGCGGCATCGCCAATGTGACGTTGTTGCGAAAGGGCGCGCCCGCCGCCGAGACGATTGCGTTTGATACGGGTCCGGCAAACATCTTGATCGATGCGTTCGTCCACGAACGCACGGGCGGGACGCGTTCGTTCGACCGAGACGGGGCGCTGGCGGCAGCCGGCCGCGTCGACCGCGAGTTGCTCGACGCGATGTTAGCCGACCAATATTTCGCGTTCTCGCCGCCCAAGACGACCGGACGGGAGCGCTTCGGCGCGCAGTTTCTAGCACGTCACGAGCCCATGCTGCAGCGCCTTTCCTTGGAGGACGGCGCGGCGACGCTAACCGAGCTGACCGCCGCTTCGGCCTCCGATGCGATCGCGCGGGCCGGCTTCGACTCGGCGCGCATCATCGTTAGTGGTGGCGGTGCGCGCAATTCAACGCTGTGGGAGCGCCTCGTCGCGCGGCTAGAATCCGCGCGCGTCGAAATATCGGATGCGATGGGTTTACCGGCTGAGGCCAAAGAGGCGATGGCGTTCACCGTGCTCGGATACGAAACGTTACGTGGTCGCGCAAGTAATGTCGCTGCCGCGACGGGCGCGCGTCATCCCGCGCTGCTCGGTGGGATCGCACCCCGAAATCTGCGCGATCTTCTCGCCGAGATCGAGCTCGAGTGCGATTGCGCGAAAGCTGATCGCCTGATGTCCAAGCTTCCGAAGACCGAAGAAGTCAATCCGCGCAGCGTCGGCTTAGATCTTCTGTCAACCTCAGAACTGGTGGAGTTAATCGTCGCCGATCAACGTGATGCGGTGGATGCGGCTGTCGCGCAATCCGCCGCGATCGCCGATGTGGTCGAAGCAATAGCGATGCGGCTGGAGTCCGGAGGAACGCTACACTATTTCGGGGCCGGAACGAGCGCGCGCGTCGCGGCGCTCGACGCGGCGGAAATGCCGCCGACGTTCGGGACGGCGCCGGACCTCGTGCGCGCGCACGTTGCCGGCGGTGCGCCCGCGTTGATTCGGGCGATTGAAGGTGCCGAAGACGATGTGGCAGGCGGCGAAGCGATCGCGAGCGACGTCGTAAAAGCGAACGATGCCGCGATCGGCATTTCTGCAAGCGGTTCGGCTGCGTTCGTCGTTGCCGCGGTCGAGCGTGCTCGAGAGATAGGTGCCTATACTGTGGCAATCACGAGCGTCGCCGGCTCGGCACTCGCACACGCCGCGCAATCCGCCCTCGTTCTTGACACGGGCGCGGAAGTCGTAGCGGGCTCGACGCGCCTAAAAGCCGGAACCGCGCAGAAGATCGCTCTCAATGCGATCTCAACGGCGGTTATGGTTCGCTTGGGCAAGGTGCACGATAATTTGATGGTAGACGTCGTTGCGAGCAATCGAAAACTGCGCGCGCGTGCGCTCCGGCTCGTTCGCGCGCTCGCGCACGTGGACGAAGCGCGCGCAAAAAAACTCCTCGAAGCGGCAGATGGTCGTGTTAAAGTGGCGGTAGTGATGGAGGGCCGCGGCGTCGATGCAGCCCAGGCGCGCGCGTTGCTGCAACAGCATGGCGGAGTGCTGCGAAAACTCTTGTGATGCCGCTATTTGCGCTAATTCTTTCTACGATCGCCTTTCTGTCCATCGACGACCGGCCGGTGACGTCGCAGCTGCCGGTGATGCTGGGAAGGATTGCCGGCGTGCGCGTCGAGACGCCGCCGCGTCGGCTGCTCGGACATTTTCTCGACTCCGGGAAATCCGATGCACTGATCGCGTGGATCAATCAAACGGCAGCCAAGAAACGGACCGGCGCGTTTGTAATTTCCACCGATATGCTGGCGTACGGTGGACTCACGGCCTCCCGCGTGCCCGGTGCGTCCTACACCGATGCTTATTCGCGTTTGAACGAACTTGCGCATCTGCGCAGCGAATATCCGGAGGCCTGGATCGGGGCGTTCGGGACGATCATGCGGCTCGCGCCGACGGGGATTCCGGCTGGTACGGCGTTCTTCGCGCCCTATCCGATTTGGTCGTATCTGCAGCAGTACGCGAATCTGCACGATCCGCCGTTACCAAGCGAAGCGGCCAGTGCTCGGCACCTGCAAGAATTGATCGGCGCCGCGACGCTCGAAAGCTATCTTGCGACGCGTGCGCGCAATCTCGGCGTCGATCGGCTTTTATTGACCATGACCGCGCGCGGCATAATCGACCGGCTCGTCCTGGGACAAGACGACGCGGGTCTAGTCGGATTGCACGTGCCTGAAGTGCAGCTCTTACAGTCTGAACTTGCGGCCGCCAACGTCGCGGGTCGCGCGTCGATCGAACCCGGCGCCGACGAACTGGGCATCTCCCTCATCGCGCACGCCATTGCCCGAGCTGCAAGATGGACGCCCCGCATTGCAGTGGAGTACTCCGTGCCGGGAGGCGCATCGTACCAAGACCCGATCGAGTACGCGCCGATATCGACCGCGATCGACGCCTTGATCGGCGTCTGCGGTGGCGTCCGCGTTGACCACGACCCCGACATCCTGCTCTACGTAAGAGTTCCGGGAACGACCGCGGCGCAAGACTCGGCGTTGATTAGCGGAATGAGCGGCTCAATCTCCGTCGGCCGCTCCGTGGCCCTCGCCGATCTGTCGTATCTGAAATCCTATGGCGACCAAGCCAACTTCGCCCAGCTGCTCCTCTCGTCCAATGTATCGCCCAAGCTCGACGCTTATTCGTCGTGGAATACGAACGCCAATACGGTCGGCACCGCGCTAGCCGAGGCGATTGCCGCCGGCGCCGGCCGCCGGATGCACTCGTACGATGCCCTGGCGCATCGCGAGTTCACTTTCGTGCGCTTCGTCGACGACTACGCCTTTCACGATTACGTGCGTCCGGATCTCAACGCGACGCTTGAGGCCAAGGGCATTACCGATCACTCGCTGCTCGCGCCCGAGGTCGCGGCTTCGATCGCCGAACGCGATCGCGCCTTATTGTGGCCTTACGCGGAAACGATTTTGGCTCACCTCGATCCCGGCTACCACATCGCCGCTATGTCGATCGGTTTGCCGTGGGGCCGCACGTTCGAAACCTCGATCGATGTCGGCCTCGCTCCAAACCTCTAACGGCGCAACGTGGCAAGCGCGCCTTCGACGTCGAACGACAGCTCCGTTGCGCCATCGGCGATGCACTGCAAGTTTCCGGCCCATTCCGGTGAGCCGGTCGCGCTAGCGGGCGGCGTCACCGCAAAGCGCGGCCGCCCGAGTTCACGCGCGAAATGCATGGTATGCATCGCGCCTCCTTCGATCTCGGTGCAAACCAGCACGACGGCACGCGAGTGCTGCGCTTGCAGGCGATCGCGCTCGACAAGCCCCGCATCGGATAGGGGTGTTCCCGGCGGACGAACCGAGACGACCGCGCCGCCGGCGCTGAGAATCGCAGCTTCGAGCGTCTCGTGCTCGGGCGGATACGTGCAACCGAAACCGTATCCCACAAACGCGACGGTCGGCATATGCGCGTCGAGCGCTCCGCGATGGGCCGCCCCATCGATTCCGAGTGCGAGCCCCGCAACGATCGGTTCTCCCAGTCGCAATGCAAGTTCGTATGCGAAGGCCGCGGCTTCAATCGGTGGTCTGCGGCTTCCAATGATCGCAACACCGTCGCTCGGCAACGTGCCGCGAACGTATAAGCTCAAGGCCCGAACCTTCTCCAAACCTAGGGTTCGAACTCGACGTACGATCGGTCGAGCGCGGCCGCATCGTGACAGCCCAACAGACGCAGCGTTCTAATGATATCGCTGCGCAGAATCTGGACCGCCTTGGCCACCCCGGCGCCTCCGGCGGCACCAAGGCCGTAGGCATACGCCCGACCGATCAACACCGCGCGCGCTCCAAGACACAGCGCTTTGACCACGTCGCTACCGCGGCGTACGCCACCGTCTAAGAGAATTTCGACGCGGTCACCGACTGCTTCGACGACTTCCGGTAAGGCACGCAGTGACGAAAAGACGCCGTCGAGCTGGCGGCCACCATGGTTGGAAACGACGATTGCATCCGCGCCCGCGTCAACGGCGTGCCGCGCGTCGGCGGCGCTTAGAACTCCCTTGATGACCAACGGACCGCCCCACGTCTCGCGAATCCAACCCACGTCATTCCACGATACGGTCGAACGCTCCAGCGCGGCGCCGATGTCTTCGTATGGTAGCGTACCTTGCCCGGGAATCACGACGTTGGGAAATTTCATCATTCCGCCGTCGCGGATGAAGTCGAGCAGCCAGCCAGGACGCATCAGTACCTGCGCCGCGTAAGGCAACATTTGACGGATGTCCCCGCTGATAAGCTCGCGAGCCCCGTTGCGTAAATCGCGCTCGCGTTGTCCGGCCACGGCCGTGTCGATGGTCACGACCAATGCGGCAAAGCCGGCCGCGCGTGCGCGGAGAATCGCGGCGCGAGCGGCATCGGGTCCGCCCAACAGGTAAAGCTGGTACCACACCGGTCCACTCGAGGCTGCCTTGACCTCTTCGAGCGCGCATCCCGAGAGCGTCGAAAGAACATAGGCGGTTCCCGCGATCCCGGCTTGCGCCGCGGCGACGCACTCGCCACGAGGAAAGAACAAACGGCTGCTCCCGACCGGCGCGAAGAGAAAGGGCAGCTCGTATTTCGTCCCGAGCACCGTGGTTTGTAGGTTGCAATCCGCTTGCGCGACCGCATTGCGCGCCCGAAATTGAACCGATTCGAAAGCGCGGCAGTTCTCTCGCAGCGTGACTTCTGCGCCGGCGCCTCCGTCGATGTAGTCGAAAACGACGCGTGGCAGCCGGCGTTTCGAGAGCCGCCGAAGGTCGTCGATATTGACGGCGCGGGTTGTCGAATTCACAGCGGAGGCTTGACGTTAGCCTTTAATAAACGATACCCTGTCGTCGCACGATGGACGTACGTTTTGTCGCTACCGCATTGGCAACCGCCTTCACGATCATCGATCCGATCGGAATGATTCCGATGACGCTTGGCGCGACCGCACGCGTCTCGCCGCAGCGGCGCAATCAAATTATCGATCAAGCGGTCCTGGTCGCCTCCGGCGTGATCCTGTTCATGGGCGTCGTCGGCCGGCTCATTTTGGATTATCTCGGCATCACGCTTCCGGCGTTTACGATTGCCGGCGGGATTCTACTGTTCTTGATCGCGATCGACATGCTCTTCGCGCGCCCAACCGGCGCGAAACGCACAGAAGCCGAAGAACGCGAGGCAGCGCAGGGCGAAAATCCCGCGGTCTTTCCGCTGGCGGTGCCGATGATCGCCGGGCCAGGCACTATCGCAACGGTGCTATTGCTCGTCAATTTTTCGCATGGCGATCGGGTCGATCTGATCGTCGTCGCCGCGGCCTATGCCGTTGCGCTGTTCGTTACGTGGCTTTGCATGCGCGGCTCGTCGCTGCTGTTACGCGTGATCGGCAAAACGGGTATACACGTGATCAGCCGGCTGCTGGGAATCATCCTCGCAGCGCTGGCCGTACAGTTCGTGCTCAACGGTCTCGCGCAGACGCCGCTATTACGGCGCTGAACCCGAAACGGGGCCATTAGCGGCTGCCCACTGCTGGTAAACTGACTTCTCGATCGGCGGCAGCTGCGCGTCGGCGGGAAGTTTGTATCCCGGCAGTGGTAGCGGAAACGGAATTGGGTGCGGCGGCTCCTTGAACGGATCGGCTTCGGGCTCGAAGCAGAAAGGCCAGGCGATGTCGCCATTTTCCTCGGCGCCGTCGGGATACGTGAACTCGTAGCGCCCGTAATAGCAGTCGCGCCCTGCATCGCGCCAGCTTCGCACCGGCGTGATTATGCCATTGCCGTGATCCTCGCCGCGCAGCGACGATGGAACAGCGAAATCATAGCTTTTTGTCGTGGATTCTCGCGCGGCCGGATCGATCGTGGGGATCGCGTGCGGGTCGTCTTGTGCGTTGAGCCGCGCGACCTCCTTAGCGAAGCCGGCCGTGTCGCGTTGGATGTTCGAGCTTACCGTCGGTCGCCGCTGCGGCTCGGGCGGAGCTTGTACGGCAACCTCACGCGCGAGTTCGTGATGCGGCGTCCGGGCGGGCGCCGACTCTTTCGGGTGGATGTGCCGAACCGACCGGATCGGCGCAGGCCTCGGGCGTGCGTGTTTCTCGATGGAAGCGATCGTTGTTTGGGATACGACCTCTCGTTCGCCGCGCGATACCAGCAGCCGGGCCGCCGTGTAGAAGAGCAGCGTCAATATGATGAAATGTAGGGCCGCCGACGCGATTGTTGACCAAAAAAGCGCGCGGCGGCGACGATCGAACCTTCCCGAGATCAAGCGGTCGTCTTCGATGCGTGCACCGGCCGTTGCCTTCGCACGCGGTTGCAACCAGGAGTGGGAGGCGTCGCCTTGGTTGCGCAACTATTGCGCAGGAGGAAACCCGCTATGAAAAGCTTCTTTGCGCGCGTAATTGCCCTCATTTCTTTTGGCGCAGCTACTGCAGCCTGCGCCGGCCCCTATCAAACGTTCGCGCCCACGCCAAGCACGTCCAGCGGCTCGACGCTCGGGGTTACTTCCGACGACAAAGTGAGCGCGCTAACTGCCCGAATTCTCTCGTATCACCTAATGCCGCTGCGAAATACGCCGCCCCAAGCTCTGTTTGCCCCCGATCAGAGAGTCGTCCACCCTGCCGATTTGGTCCGCAGGGACGGCCCGATTATGAAGGCCGCCTCGTCCTTCAACATTTACGTGAACTGTAAGAGCGGAGAAAGCTGCTGGGGCGACCCGGAAGGCTTCGAAAAGGACCTAACGGGAAGCCGATTTGCGGGGCTGCTGACACAGTATACGAGCTCTCCGCCAAGCGGGTACACGTTCGGCGGCGCGTTTTCCGTGAATTACCGAACCTATACCAAATTGCTGTATCAGAACGATCTCATGGCCATTCTTCACGCTGCGCTGGTGAAGAACGGAAAGAACGCCGGGTACTCGAACATGTACCACATCTTCTTGCCGAAGGGCACGGACACGTGCTTCGATCGCACGCGTTCTTGCTACTCGCCGGATCATCCGGCGACGAATGCTTTTTGCGCGTACCATGAAAGCGTTTCATTCGCGGATGTCCCTAAGAACGTAATTGTTTCAATCGAGCCTTATCAGAAGGTCGGCTTCTGCGCATCCCGCGCCTCGTCGGGAGCCAGCGCCCTCACCAACTCGACCGCGTCGACCCTGGCACACGAAATGTTCGAATCGATCACCGACCCGGGTCCGGCATTCGCCTGGTTCAATTTTACCTTTGGGTCGGAAGTCGGCGATCTGTGCCAGACGTATCAGTGGAAAATTTCGGTATCGGGAACGGTTTATAGTCTGCAGCCGATGTATTCAAACAAATACCACGGCTGCGCCGCCGGCCCGTAAGTAATACTGGCGGTCTAGTGCGGCTGGGAGCGCAGCGGATGTGGCTGACAGAGCTCGATGAGGACGCCATGGGTAGCCTTCGGATGTAAGAACGCAATCAAACTTCCGTTCGCCCCTTGACGGGGTTCGTCGTCGATCAAGCCTACGCCCCGTGCCTTGAGTTCGGAGAGCTTCGCCGCAATGTCGGCGACGCGATACGCGGTATGGTGAAGCTTCGTGTCAGCCTCGCCGCGATATCGGGCAATGGCGGATCCTTCGTCCAGTGGAAGAAGAAGTTCGACGGAGGATCCGCCAGCCTCGAGCCCCACCGCCTCGATGCCTTGATCGTAGATTACTTCGCGATAAATCTCTCGAAAGCCGAGTGTCTGCGTATAGAAACGTAGCGTAGCTTCCAGATCCTTGACGACGATCGCGACGTGATCGATTTCCACTACGCTACGATCTCCTTGGGGCGGTAGGTCCCAAAGGCTTTGCGTAACACGTCGCAGATCTCTCCCAGCGTGACGCCTGCATCGGCTGCATCCACGAAATGAGGCATGAGATTCTCGGCGGTCCCGGCGATGGCGCCAAGCTTCGCGAGATGATGCTCCACGGTCGTCGAATCGCGCGATGCCCGAACGGACGTGAGCCGGTCGATCTGCTCGCGCTCGACTCGATCGTCGATGCGTTGCAGGGGTATGGTTGCCGAATCGGCTGCCTCGACAAACCGATTGACCCCGACGATGACCCGATCTCCCCGCTCGACCGATTGTTGTGAGGCATAGGCAGAATCTGCGATGCGCCGCTGCATCCAGCCGCTTTCGATCGCCGCGACGCTTCCGCCCATGGCGTCGATTTCGTGAATGGTTGCGGCGGCGCGCTGGATCAGCTCGTTGGTGAGAGTTTCCACATAGAACGATCCCGCCATCGGGTCGACGACGTCGGTCACGCCGGATTCGTAAGCGATGATCTGTTGCGTGCGTAGCGCAACCTTGGCGCTCTCGGCGGTTGGGAGCGCGAGCGCTTCGTCTCTGCCGTTGGTGTGCAATGATTGCGTACCCCCCAACACCGCTGCCAATGCTTGGAGCGTGACGCGCACGACGTTGTTCTCCGGTTCCTGAGCGGTAAGCGTGGAGCCGCCGGTCTGGGTATGAAACCGCAACATCTGCGATCTTGGATCTCGGCAATCGAACTCGTCACGCGTGACGTGGGCCCACAGATATCGCGCCGCGCGAAATTTTGCGACCTCCTCAAAGAAATCGCTATGCGAGTTCCAGAAGAAGGAGATACGGGGCGCTACTTCGTCGAGAGGCAAGCCGGCCTCGCGCGCCGCGCGCAGATAAGCCTTGGCGTTAGAGAGCGTAAAGGCAATCTCTTCGACGGCAGTCGAACCGGCTTCCCGAATATGATAGCCCGATACGGAGATCGCATTCCATTGTGGTACGTGGTGCGCACAATAGTCCATGACATTCGTGACCAGCCGCATTGATGGGACGGGCGGATAGATGTAGGTTCCGCGGGCTACGTATTCTTTGAGAATATCGTTCTGCACGGTGCCGCCAAGTTTGTCGAATGCAATGCCGCGGCGACGCGCAACCGCCAGCAGGAATGCCAGTAAGATCGCCGCGGGCGCGTTGATCGTCATCGAGACTGTAACGTTGTCCAGTGGTACGCCTGCCAGTAGCGTCTCCATGTCGGCGATCGAGTCGATCGCCACGCCGACTTTGCCGACCTCGCCGCGAGCTTGCGGCGCGTCGGAGTCCAGGCCCAGCTGCGTCGGGAGATCGAACGCGACGGAAAGACCAGTCTGTCCGCGTTCGAGCAAATAACGGTATCGCGCGTTCGACTCGGCGGCACTCGCGAACCCCGCGTATTGTCGCATCGTCCAGAGGCGCCCGCGATACATCGTCTTGCGAATGCCACGCCCGTACGGAAAGGCACCCGGATCGCCCAGCGCGTGCGGCGTTCCTTCGATTCGATCGTAGACCGGTTCGATCGGAATGCCGGAATCGTTGACGTCGCGAGCCATCGCATCGCTACTACGCCGCGTCAGGGCAGGGCGCCCGCCGTAAAGGCGCCAAGCCGCGCTCGTGGTCCCGCTCGTTTTTGCCGCTGCCGTCGCCGTTTCTTTGCAATTGGCTCTGGAACGTCGAGTCTCAGGCGTACCGGGCACCGGAATCGCGGTCGGAATCATCGACCATGGCGTGCGGAAAATCTACGTCGCGGGTAGCGACGGACACGGTCGCCCAGTCGACCAGCACACGCTCTTTGAGATCGGATCGGTAACCAAAACCTTCACGGCGACCACTCTCGCGGAGATGGCGCTCTCCCACAGTGTTCGGCTCAACGACCCGATTGACAAGTATCTTCCCGATGGGATTCGCGCTCCCACGAAAGATGGCAGGCCGATTACCCTGCTCAATTTGGCCGAGCAGCGTTCGGGACTGCCACGACTCCCGTCTAACATCGACGCAGCCGACCTAGACGATCCTTATTCGAACTACACTGTTGGGGACATGTATGCGTTTCTCAAAAGCTATCAGGTCAGCCGCGATCCCGGGGCCGCGTACGCCTATTCGAACTATGGGATCGGCCTGCTCGGCCAGCTGCTCGCGAACCGCGCCGGTATGGCCTATTGCGGGCTTGTGCGCAAAACGGTACTCGATCCGCTGGGAATGAACGCGACCGCGTTTGCGGTGCCGTCGGTGCCGGATCCAACGCTCCTCGCCGTCGGTCACGATCTAGGCGGCACGGAGGTGCCGACGTGGCATTTCCAATCGATTCTTCCGGCCGGCGGCATCGTGTCGAACCTCGACGACATGTTGAAATATCTGCGCTGCAACATGGGCGAAGGGCCGCTCGCACGCGCTTGTCTCTTCGCGCAACAGCCGCGTGCCGCCGGCGAACCGCGCCATCAAATCGGGCTCGTTTGGAACGTTAGCTCCGCCACCGGAGTCATTAGTCACGGCGGCGACACGTTTGGATTTCACGCGTACGTCGCCATGGCGCGCGACCGGCAAAGCGGCGTCGTCGTTCTTAGTAACGGTCCGGCCGTGAGCGACATCGCCGCCAACGTGCTTGCGCCGGACTATCCGATTGCGGCGTGCCCGTCATCCGTCCCCGCCTCCAAGACCGATCCGGCGTCGTACGTGGGCGTCTATTGCAATCAAAGCGGCGGGGTGACGTTTACCGTCGAGACGGCGACTTCCGACGCGCTTTCGATCGCGCTGGTACCGCAGCCAGCTCTGTTGTATAAGCGCACCGACGCGGATACCTACTATGCGGCGAGCGTCGAAGCAACGTTCAAGTTTTCGCGCGCCGACGAAAAGATCGTTGGTCTGCGGCTGACGCAATATGGCCGGACGGTCCCGGCAGTGCGCCTGGACGAACGAGGAAACCCCGTTGTGGCGCAGCTCTCTTCGCCGAGCCCATCTGCAAGTTCGCCCGCAATTCAACTCGCACGGAGCCGAATTGATATGATGCTCCGAACAGGGCATGCCGATCCCTCGTGGTTTAGCGCCTCGTTCCTCGCCCAGATCCCTGCAAGCAGAGTTGATGAGGTGATCGCCTCGATCACGAAGACGCTCGGCGCATACCAAAGCGTCGAGTTCACGCCGGAGAAGTTCATCGCGCACTTCGAGAAACGCGCCGCGGACGTCTTCATTCATTTGGACGCCGACCTAAAGATCGACGAACTCGTTTTTAACCCGGCAAGCTGAGCGGCCGCCCACTCTACGGCTCAGCGTTACCCTATAGTGATCAGCGGATTTCCGCTTTCGACGCTCGACCCTGTGCCGGCTAAGACTGCCGTCACGGTTCCACTGCGATGCGCGCGAATTTCGTTCATCATTTTCATTGCCTCGATAACGGCGACGACTTGGCCTTCGCTGACGAAATCGCCCGCCCTTACCGGGAGCTCGACGATCAATCCGTGCATCGGCGCAAGCACGTCGTTTCCGGTCGTGGACGCGGCTCGATTGCGAATTGCGCTAAGCCGTGGAGCCGTTCGTCGCTCGCCGGAGAGAGTTGCGATCGGCCTGTGGCGCTGAACTCCGGTGGGTAAAGTGACGCCGTTTGCTACGGTACGTTGCCACGTTTGGGCAAATGCCTCGAGCGTCGCCGTGCCATACGTTGCATCGGTGACGGATGCGTACCCGCAAAGAGCGCGAAGGAGCGGCAGGGTCGTCGGCACGCCATCGATGACGTATTCGTCGATGGCTCGTCGGAGACGCGCGATGGCCTCGTCCCGCGTCTCCGCCCAAACCACGAGTTTGGCAATTAACGAATCGTACTCGGTCGGAATCGTCCAACCGGCATATGCGGCGGAGTCGACGCGAACTCCCAATCCGCCCGGCTCGCGGTACGCTCTGATGGTTCCGGGTGATGGGCGAAAGTCGTGCGCCGGATCCTCGGCATTGATGCGGACTTCGATCGAAGCCCCGCGAAAGCGCAGCGCGCCTTGCTCATACCCAAGTGGTTCGCCGGCGGCTACTCGAATCTGCTCGCGAATGAGATCCAGACCAGAGGTCATCTCACTCACGGTGTGCTCGACCTGGATGCGCGTGTTCATTTCGAGGAAGTAAAACGCATCGTTGCAGACGAGGCATTCGATCGTGCCGACCGAGTCGTATCCGATGGCTTTCGCGGCGCGGACGCCGGCTTCACGCATCGCCGTGCGAACCTTCTCCGCAATTCGCGGCGGCGTCTCTTCCCAGAGCTTCTGGTGCCGTCGCTGCAGAGAGCAATCGCGCTCCCCGACGTGTACGACGTTTCCGTGCTTGTCGGCTAAGATTTGCAGCTCGATGTGCTTTGGGTTTTCGAGATAGCGTTCCGCGTATATCGTTCCATCCTTGAAGTACGCCTCGGCTTCGCGGCGGGCCGTTTCGAATGCCGATGAAATTTCCTCGACCGATCGCGCGACCTTGAGGCCTTTACCGCCGCCGCCGGCGGCGGCTTTGAGCGCGATCGGGAGACCGTACCGTTCGGCGGCCTGCCGCGCGGCGCGAACGTCGGCCACGGGTTGCAGCGCGCCCGGCACGACGGGAACCTTTGCCTTTTGCATTAGCTGACGCGCGCGGAGCTTGTCGCCCATCGCATCGATCGCGTCGGGATGCGGACCGATCCACGTTAGGCCGGCAGCCACGACCTGCCGCGCGAACGCGCCATTTTCCGCCAGGAAGCCATATCCTGGATGGATCGCTTGCGCACCCGAGCGCAGCGCGCAGTCGATCAGCCTTTCGGCATTGAGATAACTCTCCGAAGGAGCCCCGGGTCCGAGCCGATGGGCCTCATCGGCCAGCTCGACGTGAAGCGCGTTACGGTCAACGTCGGAATATACGGCGACCGTGGCGATGCCCATTTCGCGCGCCGTTCGAATGATTCGTATCGCAATCTCACCGCGATTTGCGATCAGAATCTTATCGATCACTGCGGGGCGAAGAGGCCCATGGCGTGGTAACCGGCGTCGACGAAATGGACGTCCGCCGTTACCGCGCTCGCGAGATCTGACGCGAGAAAGACCGCCACGTTGCCGACATCCTCCGCCGTGACGTTACGGTGGAGCGGCGCGACCTTCGGCACGAGGTCGAGGATTCGTGAGAAGCCGCCGACTTGGCGGGAGCTCGCCGTCTTGATTGGCCCCGCCGAAATGCCGTTGACTCGAATGGCACGATCGCCCAAGTCGAAGGCGAGATAGCGAACCGCTGCCTCGAGCGCCGCCTTGGCGATGCCCATCAAGTTGTAGTTCGGGATGATTTGCGTCGCGCCGAGATAGGTCAGGGCCATGATCGAGGCGCCGTCGTTGAATGAATCGCGGAGCGCGCCCACCAACGCGATCAACGAATACGACGAAACGTCAAGCGCCAGTGCAAACCCACCGCGCGACGTCTCGAAAACCTTGCCCGCGAGATCTTCCTTGTTGGCATACGCGATCGCATGGACGAGGGTGTCGATGTCTCCAATTTCGTTGGAGAGTGCGTCGCGCACCGCGGCAAGCGATTCATCGTTGGAAACGTCGCATTCCACGACCGGAGCGCTACCGAGCTCGCCGGCGAGTTTTTCCACTTCGTCTTTCACCCGCTCGCCCTGGTAGGTCAACACGATCTGGGCACCGTGATCGTGGAGCTTTCGTGCGATCCCCGTCGCTATCGACCACCGATTTGCCACACCCGTGACCAGAGCGCGCTTACCTTCTAATAGTTTCACAAGCTAAATCCCCTAAGGAAGAAGACGAGGCCCGCGGCACCCGCCCCCAGGCTCACGTACCATGCCGGCTTGGAGCGGGTGAGCGCCGCGACCGCGCCTAGGGCGATGCCGACCTGCAGCAGCGCAACGGCGTACTCGAACGACTTATGCCGGCGCACTTCCGCAACGGAGTCCTCTTCCAGCTTGCGGGCTGACGCCTCGAGCGGTCTCTCCTTTGCGACCTCCTTTGCGATCTCGCCTCGATAGACGCGCAACCGTACCCCGTTGTGCGACCCGCGATCGGCGAGGCTGTCCGCCGCGACGGTGTAGATGTGCTCTTTCTCGCGCGCGGCCTGGTACTCGGTCCACGTATCCGAGGCTTTGATTTGGTCGATGGTCGCTTCATTGATGAGATCGCTGGCGCGCAGCGCCGCGACCGCGGCCACCACCGCGAAAACCGCGGCGCCTAAGGCGACGTATCGCACCCACGGCTCGTTGTTCTCCCGCGCGCCCTGCTCGCGAGCTTCCTGAACCTGCTCCTGCAGCTTGTCTGTCTCGATTTCGATGTCGTCTGGCACTCTTTCTGTTCTCGCTCTTAGCTTACAAGGGAATGTTGCCGTGTTTGCGCTTGGGTCGCGTCGCGCGTTTGTCGCGCAACATCTCGAGCGCGGACGCCAGAGACTTGCGCGACTGGCGCGCCTCGATTACGTCGTCCACGTAGCCGCGCTGCGCGGCAATGTAAGGGTTGGCAAATCGCTCGGTATATTCGTCGACCAACTCTTGCATCTTCGCTGCTTTGTTTTCGGCGGCCGCGAGCTCGCGCCGGAAGATCGTCTTAACGGCGCTTTCGGCGCCCATCACGGCGATTTCTGCGGTGGGCCATGCAAGGTTGATGTCGGCCCGGATATGTTTGCTCGCCATGACGTCGTACGCGCCGCCGTACGCCTTCCTGGTGATAATCGTAATTTTCGGCACCGTCGCTTCGGCGTAGGCGTAGAGCAGTTTGGCTCCGTGAAGAATGATTCCACCGTACTCCTGATCCGCGCCGGGCAGAAAGCCGGGAACGTCGACGAAGGTGATCAGCGGGATGTTGAATGCATCGCAGAAGCGCACGAAGCGGGCGGCCTTGACGGAGGAGCGCGTATCGAGCACGCCGGCGAGCACGTTTGGCTGATTGCCGACGATTCCTACGGTTTGCCCGTTTATTCGTCCGAAGCCGCAGATGATGTTCGGCGCGTAAAGCGGTTGGATCTCTAGGAAATCACCGTAGTCGACGACGCCCTCGATGGCGGCGTGCATATCGTACGGCTTGTTGGGCGAATCCGGTACCAGCTCATCGAGATCGTTCGCGAGCCGATGCGGGTCGTCGTCGCAGTCGAAGTGCGGCGGCTCCTCGCGATTGTTTTGAGGCAAGAATGAAAACAGCGCCCGCGTCAGGTCGAAAAGATTCTCTTCATCGGCCGCAACGAGGTGTGCTACGCCGCTGCGCGTCGCGTGAGTCGTGGCGCCGCCAAGCTCTTCAAACGTCACCTCCTCGCCCGTGACCGTCTTGATGATCTCGGGTCCAGTGATGAACATTTGCGAGATCTTCTCGGTCATGATGATAAAGTCGGTAATCGCCGGCGAGTACACCGCGCCGCCGGCGCACGGGCCCGCGACCAAGCTTATCTGCGGGATGACGCCGCTGGCCTGAACGTTGCGCCAAAAAATCTCGGCGTAGCCTCCCAACGAAACGACGCCCTCTTGAATGCGTGCTCCGCCTGAATCGTTGATACCGATGAGCGGCGACCCGGTGCTCATCGCCAGATCCATCACCTTGCAAATCTTCTCGGCGAAGGCTTCGCCCAGCGACCCTCCCAGCACGGTAAAATCCTGAGAAAAGAGAAATATCTGGCGTCCGTCGAGGGTTGCCCGGCCGGTGATGACGCCGTCTCCCAAGAAGTCTTTCTCGTCGAGCCCAAACGCATTGGAGCGGTGCACGACGAAGCGATCGAATTCGACGAAGGAATCCTGGTCGACTAACGCTTCCACTCGCTCGCGCGCCGAGCGTTTGCCGCGCTCGTGTTGTTTAGCAATGGCATCGGGGCCGGCGGGCATTGACGCCTGTTGGCCCTTTGCGCGCAACTGCTCGTACTTCTCGGCGCGGGTCTTCACGCGAACCCCTTGCACATATTGTCACCATTGTCATCCTGAGCGTAGCGAGCGAAGTCGAAGGGCGAAGGGCGAAGGGCGAAGGATGACCGAGGCAGGCTGCCGTCATAATACCGTCCTTATGATACGAGCCGTCCTTTTAGTACTCATTATTGCTCTTGGCTATTTTGCCGCCGTCGCCGTGCACGGAGTCGCCACCGCAGCGGTCTCGTTCCCGACGCCCCCGCCTCTCCCGCCCGAGCGGGCGGTAGCGGAGACCATGTACGGTACCTCCGTCACCGATCCGTATCGTTATTTCGAAGACATGAAGGATCCGGTCGTCATCAGCTTTTTCAAAGAGCAAAATGCCTATACGCGCGCGGTGTTGAGCCGGCTCGGCACACCGCGCGAACAGCTCTTCGAGCGCATCAAATCGCTCGACAATTCCGGCTCGGTCGTGTCGGGCGTCACTCGCGACGGTCGGTATTATTTTTACGAGAAACTCAATCCAGGAGATAACTCACCCAAGCTTTACGTGCGCAACGCCGATGGCGGGCCGGAGCGTATCTTGGTCGATCCGCAAAGCCTCGCAGCTGCCGGCAAACATTACACGATCAACTATTTCCTTCCGTCGCTGGACGGCAGCCGCGTCGCGTACGGCATCTCCGAGGGCGGCTCGGAGGCCTCCGTAATTCACGTGGTGGAGACGGCAACAGCCCAAGTATTGCCCGACGCGATCGACCGCGCGTACTTCATCGGTGTCACCAGCTGGTTACCCGACGGAAAGTCGTTTTATTACGTGCGCTTTCCAAAGTTGCAGCCCGGCGAGTCAGAAACCGACAAAGAGACGCGCGCTGTTGCCTACTTGCACGTGCTCGGTCGCGATCCCGATCGAGATGTCGGCGTGTTCGGCTACGGCGTCGATCCCAAAGTGTCGTTTGCGACGACCGATTTCCCGATCGTCGTCTATTCACCGGCTTCGCCGTATACGCTCGGCGTGGTCGCGCACGGAGTAAAAAATGAACTAACGATCTACGCAACGCGAGCCGCCGTGCTCGACTCGAGTACGACCGCTTGGAAGCCGGTCGTATCGACCGCCGGCGACGTCACTGGGTACGACGTTAAAGGTTCGACGATTTACCTGCAAACCCATAAAAATGCTCCAACCTTTATGGTCGTCGCGACTTCACTCGATGCTCCCAATGTCACGGGGGCGCAGACCGTTATTCCCGCGGGCCGGCCGATTGTCGAGCAAATCGGCGTCGCTTCCGATGGTTTGTACGTTTTGGCGCGCGACGGTGGCTTCGGGCGCATAACGCGCGTGGGGCTTGCCGCCGATGGCATGCCTGGAGCGTCGACCAATATCGCTCTTCCGTTCCAAGGGGCGGTCAACGCGATCGCGACCGATCCTCGAGTTCCCGGCGCGGTCTTCGGGCTGACGGGGTGGACGCATTCACTCCTCTATTATGCCGTCGACGCAAACGGAACTGTGTCCGATACGCACCTTAAAGAGCTCGCCAACGTCGACATGTCGCCGTACACGTCATCCGAAGTACTCGCGCGCAGTGCCGACGGCACGATGGTTCCTCTTTCACTCGTTTATCGCAAGGGGCTTCGGCTCGACGGTTCACACTCGACGTACCTGGAAGGTTACGGTGCGTACGGAATCGAGATCAATCCATCTTTCAGCGCGACTCGCGTCGCTTGGCTGGAGCGAGGCGGCGTGTTCGCCGTCTGCCATCCGCGTGGCGGCGGATGGTACGGTGAAGCGTGGCATCAGGCTGGAATGATTACCACCAAACCGCACACCTGGCAAGATTTCATCGCCTGCGGCCGGTGGCTGATCGCCCACAAATACACCACGTCGGCGCACCTCGCCGGCGAAGGGACGAGTGCCGGCGGCATCACGATTGGGCGGGCCATTACTACGCAGCCGCATCTTTTTGCCGCGGCGCTCGACGTCGTCGGCGTAAGCAACGCGCTGCGTTCCGAATTCTCTCCGAACGGGCCGCCGAACATTCCGGAGTTCGGTACGGTCAAGGATAAGATCGGCTTCAAAGCGCTCTACGAGATGGATGCCTACGAGCACGTCGTGCCCGGCACCGCTTATCCCGCAGTGATGCTCATCACCGGATTCAACGACCCACGTGTTTCATCGTGGGAGCTCGCGAAATTTACCGCGCGCCTGCAGAAAGCAACGACGAGCGGGCGTCCGATTCTGTTGCGCGTCGATTACGACGCGGGACACGGATTTCTGGCTGGATCGAGAACGCAGAACGAACAACTGCTCACCGACCAATATTCGTTCTTGCTCTGGCAATGCGGCGATCCCGCCTTCCGCACCGTCCCGATCCGCATCTTCCCACGCCCGCCATCGTGAACTTGGCCGCCTGAGGCGGAGGCGCGCCACGTTGATAAGGGCGGTGAGCTGGTTTACCAGATCCCCAGTAGGGCTTTGACGTCGTCGGATGCCATAGTGTGCGGGTCCCATGGCGGAACAAACGTGATCTCGACGTTGGCGTTCTTAACGCCTTCGATGGCCAGCACGTGATCCTCGACGGATTTCTTAAACATCGGGCCTACCGGGCACATCGGCGATGTAAGCGTCATCATCACGGTGACGTCTTCGCCGTTTGCTCCCTCGGTTGTGATGTCGTAAACTAAGCCGAGATCGAGGATTCCGAGATTGAGTTCGGGATCTTTGACGTCGACGAGCGCTTCGCGAACTTGTTCGACCGTTGGCATACGGCTAGGAGTTTGGCGGCACACGCGGCAACCTCCGCTAAGGACGCTGCCGGCAACCCAGGCGGGCGCGCGGCGAACTGTCACGAAACTGCTCTGGGGTGGGTAGAGTTTAGAGGAAAGGAAAGGAAGAGCCAGAGCGATGTCGATGTGGGAGCCCTTCACCGAGCGAGCGCGGCGCAGCATCGTGCTTGCTCAAGAAGAAGCCCAGCGCCTCGGAAACAACTACATAGGGACCGAGCATATTCTGCTTGGCATCATCTCCGAGGGCGAGAGTTTAGCCGCTAAAGTACTCGAGTCGCTAGGCGTCAATCTTTCAAAAGTCCGCCAAGAGGTCGAGGCCATCGTCGGCCGAGGCGGCCAGACCGTGCAGCAAGAGATGGTCTTCACGCCACGGGCGAAGCGCGTGATCGAGCTCGCCTTTGAAGAAGCGCGCCAGCTTAATCATAACTATATTGGTACCGAGCACCTGCTCCTCGGCTTGATCCGAGAGGGCGAAGGCGTTGCCGCGCGGGTCCTCACAAATCTCGGGGTCGATCCGGCAAAGGTTCGGATGCAGACCACGTCCCTGCTTGGCGCCGAGGGTCAGCCGGCCGCGCCGAAGGGAAAGAGTAAAACCCCCACGCTTGATGCTTACGGCCGCGACCTAACCACGTTGGCTCGCGACAATAAGCTCGATCCCGTCATCGGACGAAATTCCGAGATCGAGCGGGTCATTCAAATTCTTTCACGCCGCACCAAGAACAACCCGGCGCTGATCGGCGAACCGGGGGTCGGAAAGACTGCGATCGCCGAAGGCTTGGCGCAGCGCGTCGTCAAGGGTGATATTCCCGAGCCGCTGCGCGATCGTCGCGTCATCACGCTCGATCTTGCGGGTCTCGTCGCCGGCACGAAATACCGCGGTGAGTTTGAAGAGCGCATGAAGCGCGTCATGGATGAAATCCGCGGTGCAGCGGGCGAAATCATTCTCTTCATCGATGAGCTACATACGCTGGTGGGTGCCGGCGCGGCCGAAGGGGCGATCGATGCGAGCAACATTATCAAGCCCGCGCTAGCCCGCGGCGAGCTGCAATGCATCGGTGCGACTACGCTCAACGAATTTCGCAAACACATCGAAAAGGACTCAGCGCTCGAGCGCCGCTTCCAACCGGTGATGGTCGGCGAGCCGACCGTCGAAGAAACGATTGAAATTCTCAAGGGCTTGCGCGACCGGTATGAAGCCCACCATAAGGTGCAGATTACCGACGAGGCGCTCGCGACGGCCGCAAAGCTCGGAGACCGCTATATCACCGATCGCTTCCTTCCGGATAAGGCGGTGGATCTGATCGATGAAGCGAGCTCGCGCGTGCGTCTCCAAGCGACGTTGCCGCCGCCGGCGATTCGCGAAGCCGACGCGCAGCTGCGCAAGCTGATTGCCGAAAAAGAAACGGTCGTCAAGAATCAGGAGTTCGATAAAGCCGCGTCCATTCGCGATCGTGAGGAGAAGCTGCGCCTCGAAAAAGCCAACCTCGAGCAAGAGTGGCGCGACCATAAGGCGCAGGGCGAGCGAATCTTACGGGTGACGGCCGAAAACGTGGCCGAGATCGTCGCGGCGTGGACCAAGATTCCGGTCAGCCGCCTAGCCCAAGCCGAGACCGAAAAACTCCTGAAGATGGGCGAACTGCTGCATCGACGGATCGTGGGCCAAGAAGAGGCGATTCAGGTGCTCACGCGCGCGATCCGGCGTTCGCGCGCGGGCTTGAAGAATCCGAATCGGCCGATCGGCTCGTTCATCTTTTTGGGCCCGACCGGCGTCGGAAAGACCGAAGTCGCGCGCAGCGTGGCCGCGTTCCTCTTCGACGACGAAGAATCGATGATTCGCATCGATATGTCGGAGTACATGGAGAAGTATTCGGTTAGCCGGCTGGTGGGAGCGCCTCCGGGATACGTGGGCTACGAAGAAGGCGGACAGCTTACCGAAGCAGTGCGCCGGCGTCCCTATTCGGTTGTATTGCTCGATGAGATCGAGAAGGCGCATCCGGATGTCTTCAACCTCTTGCTCCAAGTGCTCGAAGACGGGCGTCTCACCGATTCTCAGGGGCGCCACGTGGATTTCAAGAACTCTGTCATCATCATGACGAGCAACGTGGGCGCGACCGGAATGACGACGACGACCGACATCGGCTTCCGTCCGCAGAAGCTTTCGGGTGAAGATCAGATAAAAGCGTACGAACGAATGAAAGGCCGCGTGCTCGAAGAGGTGAAGCAAACTTTCCGACCGGAGTTTCTTAATCGCGTCGACGAAGTGCTCGTCTTCCATCAACTCACGCGCGAGCAGATCGAGCAGATCGTAACGCTCGAGCTCGATAAGGTAATCCGCGAGGTCAGAGCCCAGGAGATGGAACTCAAGGTTACCGACGCCGCGAAATCGCTGCTTGCCCGCAAGGGTTGGGATCCGCAGTTCGGAGCGCGGCCCCTACGCCGCGCGATTCAACGGATGGTCGAAGACGAAATCGCCGAAGAGATGCTCAAGGGAAGCTTCCTCTCGGGCGATCACATTCTCGCCGACGTCGATCCAGACGATCCCGAGAAGTTGAAGTACGCAAAGATTCCATCCGTCGAACCTCCGGCAGCGCCTCCGCCCGAAGCCGCCGTAACGTAAAACCAGTACGCGGACAGCACGCTAGACATCTGACGTGCACGCGCTGGTTTTCGCGGCCCTTCTCGCGCAACAGACTCCGGCCCCCACGCTTGCCGTCTCGACGACGAGCGTAAACCTCAATCCGGCACAGCAACAAGTCGTAACCGTAGTGGGTGCTGTGGCTCCATTACGGGCGACACTCGATCAACGTCTAGTGAGCGTCAGCGTCGCCGGCGACGCCTCCGGCGTAACGCTCTCCGCGACGCAGGCCACGGGCAGCGACGTACTGCATCTCGTTGATGCCAACGGAGCGCGAGCCGACGTCGCGATCCGGGTTGCATTCAACGCGGGAACGATCGTGCCGCAGACGAGCCTGGTGGTTACGGGCGATCCCGTCGATCCGGCGTGGCTCGCACAAGAAGTGGCACGGTGGGTAACCGGACTGACGCGTGGACAACCGGGTGCGCAGATCTCAATCGGAACGGTCACACCGCCGTCGACCCCGCTTTCACCCGGGCAGAGCACGCAAATTGTTGTGCCCGTACAGGTCGCCGGCAGCGGTCATTACTTCGATCAAGCGGGATCGACTACCGTAAACGTGCAGAACGTTGCCGTCGCTCCGTTCGAGCCGGGGATGCTTTTCTACGATGACGATCCCGAGCACGTCACCCAAGACGGCGTGCTCTTTCGCGCGACCATTACTGCGACGACGCCGGCGCGGCTCTATTATTACCACGATGACTCACAGGACCCCCGACGCCTGGTTGTCGCGTTGAGCGCGAGCTCGCAAGATCCGGTCTCGGTGCAACTCGTCGCTGCGTCGGCCGGGCCAAACATAGACGTGATGCACGTGGGGCACACCGTCAGCAAGAACTTCTTACTCACCAAGGCGCGCGGCCAAGCGGTCATCGTGACGCTGCCGCAAGATCAGCCCTACGTGCTTGCCGACGTGCGGATGACGGCGAGCGAACTCGTTTCGGGAACCGTGGATCTGCGGGTCCTCTCGGGCGGCCCGATCTCGGTTACGGTCCTGGCTGCCTCGCCTGGCGTGGATCCACGAAGCCTGCTCGACGGGCCGGTGCTCCCCGGCGACGGCCATCATAGAACCGGCACCTTCCAAATCAGCGGCTTCGGTGCAAATCCGCTACAGTATACGGTGGGAGGCCCCGATTCAACCGTCGTTATCGGTGATACGGAGCCGACTCCGCCCAGCGCCGATCCCAGCGCAGCGGGACACGACTATGGCGACTACGGGGTTTTGCACACGATCGACGTGACGCTGACGAATCCAAGCACCGAACCGGCCTCGGCATATTTGTTTTTCCGGCCGCTCGCCGGCCCCGCGCGCGCGAGTTTTCTCGTGGACGGAAACCTGGTTGAGATCGGGTGCGTGCGAGTTTCCACACCGTACCAAATCTCGACGGTGCGGTTGGCGCCGGGGCAAACGAATCACGTTCTCGTGAAAACGATGACCGACGGCGGTTCGTTTTATCCCGCCGAGATCGGCGTTACAGCAACGCCTCCGCAACCAACCGCGCCGCCGATCACCGCTCCCGAGGGCTGCTTCCCCAAACCGCAAACCTCGCCCGAATTGCGATGATCGCCGAAGGCGAATCGAAGGTCGTCCTGCTCGTGCGATTGCTCAATGCGATAGACCAGGGCCGGCATTCGTTCGAGGACCTCAAGGATCACATTGCGGAAGGTGGGAAGCGCCCAAGCACGCGCAGCCTGCGACGCTACCTTGCAATCCTCGCGACTGCAGGCTTTCCGTTGTACTTCGATCGCGCCGCGAATGCGTATCGGTTTGCGGGCGGATATAGCCTCAAGCGACTCGATCTTTCCAGCGGCGAGCTCTTCGGGTTGGTCGCGCTGCGCTCGCTGGGCGCAAGCATCGGCGGAACGATCGGCGCCTCGATCGACGATGTGGCCGAGAAACTCGTGGGCAGCGCCGGAATCGGTACGCGCGCGCGCGTTGACGCCGGCTCACCGGTGGCATTCCGGCTCTCGGAGATCCGCCTCGACAAGCGCGGCGAACTTGCTTTTGCGCTGCTCTCGTCGGCCGAACGCAGCTCGCGAAGCGTTCGCTTTGCCTATCGCGATAAGGAGGGAAAGGCCAGCACGCGCACCGTCGATCCGTACGGCTTCATCATCAACGCGGGGCGCGTCTACTGCGTCGCCTACGACCACACTCGGCGCGATAAGCGCACGTTCGCCGTCGATAGCATCACCAAACCAGCCGTGCAAGCGCAGACGTTCGTGCGTCCCAGCGGGTTCAACATCGAAGCGTATGCAGCCGCCTCGATCAGCGGCGTGCTGCACGCCGACGAAACCACCGAGGTACGGGTTCGTTTTGCGCCCCGTGTGGCGAAAGCCGCGGCTGCGGCGCGCGTCGTGGCCGAGCGCCAGGTCAATCGGCGCCGCGATGGGTCGGTGGAGATCGCCTACCACGTCGCCGACGTCAACGAACTCGTGCGCTGGGTGCTCGGCTGGGGCGCACAGGCTGAAATCATCGCACCACCGACCGCCCGCAGCCGCATCGCCAGCCTCGCCGAGGAAATCTCAAGCAAATACACGCCTGCAAACTAAGCGAGGAGCACAGATTTTTCAGACGCGGACGCTGCAAGCGCGGCGCGCGACGTTTTCGGGCCAGCCACGGATGGCTGTTTCAAAGCTTTGCCTTCCCGAAAAAGCGCTCGGCAGGAGCGGCACAGGAGGTGCCGCGACGACCGTCCTCGCGGCGGCGTATTCCGCGTCTGAAAAACCTGCTGCTCCGAGCGCAAATAACGAAGCCTTTCGATTTCTCGAAAGGCTCCGACGTATTCACTCACCGTACCTCGCCTGTTTGGCTCTCGTTAGAGAGCCCTACCGACGCCGGTAGGCGGTTTGACCGTTGCCGCGGATCCGTTGCTCATCGCAATGTTTCACGCGTTGCATTGGTCGCGAACGATACGTTCGTCGCACTTCGAATAAATTCCGAAGCTCGTGAATCGTAACACGTGCAGCGCGGCTCCGACAACCGCTCTCTTGGGAAATTCACAAGCTGTCCACAACTTTTTTTCGTTATGCACACGTGCGTGCGCTGGCCACGCGATGCGGGGCGGCATGCGAGTTGCAGCGAAGACGGTGCGCCATGCAGCTTCTGATCGCACTCTTGATGGTTCTCCGCCCAATCGGAGCGCCGGCTCAAGTTGCGCAGAGTTTTTTCGGCGGCTTGCCGGTCGATGGCATACGTTGCGATCGGCAAGAAGGTAGCGCCGAGCACATTCACGCGTGGCTAGCGCTCTTCGACCGCAGCCGAGCCATCGTTGTGCCCTCCGGAATCGGGATCCCGCAGGCCGGCGACTGCGTCTACTGGCTTCACACCCATAATCCCGACGGTTTCATCCATATCGAGTCGCCGGTAAAGCGCAGCTTCACTTTGGGAGAGTTCTTCGATATCTGGGGGCCCGACTTAAGTTGGACTCAAGCCGCGTCGCTCACCGCGGCGCACGGACGTCGGCTCTCCATCTGGGTCGACGGAGTGGCGTGGCACGGGAGCGACCCCCGATCGATTCGTCTACACGACCATCAAACGATTGTGATGCAAAACGGTCCTCCTTTTGCGCGGCCGCCTCGGCCCGATTGGTCAAAGCTTTAATGATCCAACTCGATGGACGCCACCTCACGCTCGAGGCGATCGAAACCGTGGCCGATGGCGCGCCGCTTGAAATCACGCCGGCTGCGCGCTCTCGCGTAGAGCGAGCGCGCGAGTTCGTCGAACGGCAGTTTGCCAGCGGCGAAGCAATTTACGGCGTGACCACCGGATTCGGACGCCTGGCCAACATTTCGGTGGACCCGACCGATGCCGTGCAACTGCAGCTCAATTTGGTCCGAAGCCATGCCGCGGGAACGGGCGAACCGCTCGACATCCGGCTGGTGCGAGCGGCCGGCGTGCTGCGCGCCAACTCGCTCTCCGCCGGTCACTCCGGGGTCAAATCCGAGACGCTCGACCTGATCGTCGAGATGCTCAATCGCGGCGTTACTCCCGTCGTACCGTGTCAGGGGTCCGTCGGCGCCAGCGGCGATCTCGCACCGCTCGCCCACATGACGCTCACCCTGATAGGCGAAGGGGAAGCCTTTTATCGCGACGAGCGACTGCCGGGCGCCGTAGCGCTCAAACGGGCCGGTTTGAACCCAATCGAGCTGGGCGCAAAGGAAGGCCTCGCGCTCATCAACGGAACGCAGGTCATGACCGGCATCGCCGCCCTCGGCGTGTTGCGCGCAGAGCGACTGGCCGCGGCAGCCGACGTCATCGGCGCGATGTCGTTAGAGGCCTATCTCGGCACCGAACGAGTCTTCGATCGGCGTCTCAATGACCTGCGACCGCATCCGGGTCAAGAACGCGTCGCGGGAAATCTGCGGGCCCTCTTGGCGGGTTCGGAGATCGTGCAGTCACACGCAGACTGCGATCGCGTGCAAGATCCCTACTCGTTTCGCTGCATTCCGGTCGTTCACGGCGCGGTACGCGACTCGGTCGCTCACGTGCGCCGCGTCACCGAGATTGAAGCCAACTCGGTCACCGATAATCCGCTCGTCTTTCCGGAGGACGGTGAGTTTATCTCGGGCGGCAATTTTCACGGGGAACCCGTTGCGCTCGCAATCGATTTCCTAAAAATCGCTGCCGCGGAGCTTGCTTCCATCGCGGAGCGCCGGCTCTACCTGCTGCTCAACGCCGCGGATCGCGGGTTACCGCTCTTTTTGACGCAGCGACTGGGTCTGCAATCCGGATTGATGGTCGTCCAATATACGGCCGCCGCTTTGGTCAACGACAACAAGGGACTTGCATGGCCCTCCAGCGTTGACTCGATTCCGACCTCGGCAGGTCAGGAAGATCACGTCAGCATGGGCATGACGTCCGCGAATAACCTCTTGCGCGTGATGGACAACGTCGAAGGGGCCCTGGCCTGCGAACTGCTCGGCGCGTGCGCCGCGACGGACTTTCGGCGGCCGCTCCGCTCGGGCACCGGAACCCAAGCTGCCCATCGAATCGTGCGCGAGCGCATCGCGCCTTGGACCGAAGACCGCTCGCCGGCGCCCGACATCGCCGCCGCCCGCACACTGATCGCCTCGCAGCGTTTCGTCGAGGCCGCAGAGCGTGCGATCGAGCACCGCCTTACAACGTGACGTTGAACTGCAAATAGGCGTTGAACGGATTCGGCAGCACGAATCCGTTGGTGTCGGCGTACGACGGAATGAACGATTGCTTGAATGCCGGATTGAGCGGGACGCCGTTGGCCCCGCGGTCGTTGGGTGAGACTCCGTTGTAGAAGTTCGAGACGTAGTAGAAGCTCGACTGATAGCCGCACGTATAGCCGTTCGGCGGGAACTGCTTCGTCCAAGGCTCCGACGAGCCGCCGAAGCAGGCGTTGACTAAATTCGCTAGCAGAGCATTCACCTTCACGCGCGGCGTTAGCTGATAGCCCAGCTGCAGGCTGAAGTTCAGCTGGCTCGGCTGACGGAACGCGCCGAACCCGTCGAATGTGCCGGTCTGCGGATTGGGGATGAACAGCTCGCCCGGCGACGTGCCGTTCTGCGTGGCGGCCAGCGCGCACGTGGTGTAGTCGGCTTGCAGTGGATTCTTCCTGTGAATCGGGGAGTTGATAAAGCCCGCCGAGTTGCTGGTGCACACGCGTGGATCGATGCCAAGGACGTCCCCCGGATTGCCGTAGAGCGATCCCTCGTTGAACGTTAGCGCCGGGGTGATCGAGAATTTATTGTGGCGGTAGTTCACGATCGCGGCCAGAACGTTTGGGGAGAGATAGGCAAAATCCAAACCGACGGGATACCAGCCGTTGCGATCGAGCAGCGGCTGCGGCGACATCGCGTAATATGGATTCCAGATCGGCGGATTGTAGTTCGGGCTGAGCCGCACGCAGCGCGGATCCGGAAAGACGTGCCCGAACCGGTTGTTCTGGTAGCACTTCGACCCGCCGCCCGCCTTCGTCAGGCCATTGAAGTTGGCGATGTCTTGGTTGTACGGATCGAGGGGATTGATAGTCGTTCCGGGGTAGTTCGCCCACCGCTCGGCGGCGTTTGTGTAGGTGTAGGAGACTAAGAACGAGAGTCCGTTCTTGTTAAAATCACCTTTAGTGAACTCCATTTCCACGCCGTCGACGCGCTCGACGCCCGAGTTCAAGCCGCCCGCAAGCCCGAAGGGAAGCCCGACGCTGTAGATCTGATTCGTCGCGTAACGATAGTACGGCGTGACCTTGATCGACATGTCGGTCCCCTTGAACCGCCGCTCGTACGACGCGTCGAAGTTGTCGGAGTACTGCACGAGGGGATCGTGTTTCGGTGTCGTGTAGCCGTATTGCCACCAGGCTTGGAATAAGTCGTATGCGAGATTGTTGTCCTTGGCGTTGTACTGTACTTGGTAAGTCTGCGGCTCTTGCGCGTACCGGCCCGCCGAAAAACGCAGCACCGTGTCCGGATTGATGGTGTACGTCATGCCCAAGCTCGGCGAGAACGCATAATCGCTCAGCGTCGGCGAGTAGTTGTTGCTAAGCAGCAAATGCCCGTTTAAGCCGTCCGGATGCACGGTCTGCACGGGATGCGCTGGGATCGACCGGTCGATCGGACAGTTGAAGCCGATGAACGGAATCGGTGGACGCCCACTGGCCGGCGGCGTCGGAATGAAATAGGGCGACAGCGTAACCGGGTTATAGCAAAACTCGCGCTGTCCCGCCAAGAACCAAAAGTTCTGACCGTTATTCGACGTGTTGGCGAGGTTGTATTCGTAGACCTCCTCGCGCAATCCGAGATTGACGTTGAGCTTGTCGGTCGGCGTCCACAGATCTTGCAGCGCGAGCGCCGTGAAATTCGGCACGACGTTGTTGACAAAACCGGAGTTTCCGGTATAGGTGATCTGCCAGGTCGCGCCCGGGACGGTTGGTCCGGGTTCCGGGCTCGTGAACGTGCCGCTCGTTAGCGCGCTGTTGCACGGCGCGGGATGTCCCGCCTGATAAACTTGGCCGCCGCGGTAGACGCTGCCGGTGTACCACGCGATGCACTGCTTCCCGCTCGTCAGATTCGTCGCGATGGTCGTTAGCCCGTTGTTGAAGTTGGTGTTGTTGTAGCGATTGGTCGTGGCCGTCACGTAGTTGACGTCAAACGTCACCAGATGCTGCGAGTTGAGTTGATTGGCGTAGGTGCCCGATAAGCCGCGCGTGTGCGATTCGAGCTCGTAATCGAAGCTGTCGGCACCGAATCCGGAGAACGGCGCACCGTAGCTCAGCGGGCCGGCCTGCAGCCAATCCGAATAGAACGAGTATCCATAGATTCTGACGTACGCGTTCGACCCCATGTTGTGCTGGTATTGCACCTTGGCGATCGAGGCGTTGTTCCAGACCGCGTCGCGGTTGCCCGGCGCTACCGCGGACCACGTTCCGCCCGGGCAGGCGCCGCTAATAATGGGCGGCGTCCCCGGAGTCTGGTACGGGTTGACGTTCGCGCAGCGGTTTCCCGGTGAAGCCGGGTCAAAATACGGAACCGGCTTGACGCCAGTTGGGCTCTGGCCAAAGTGCGTTCCGCTCGGCCAAGTGATGAAATCCGGCCAGACTAATGGCACGGGGTACTTCGGCCCGAAGAAGAGCTGACTGAGCTGCGTTATGATATGCGGGCCGAGATCGTTCTGCGAGCTGTAGAACTGCGTCTGCAGAGCGGCGTTGTTATACAGTACTTGAACGTCGTCGCGGCCGGCGTCGCGCCGATGCGGGATGCCGATGTGGAGGTTGATCACGCTCTCGCGGTCGGCGATATTCGAAACGCCAAACGCAGTATACGCCGGAGTAACGGTTTGATAGCAGCCCGGATCGTTTCCCAGGCCGCCGCTGTTGAGCGTGTTGACGGGCAGCTTTGCGTACCCGTTCTGCCCGGGGCTGAGCGTGAAAGGATCCCAGATCGGCGAAGGGTTGGAGCCGTTGTAGTAGCCGTTCGTGCCAGTTGGCGGCTTGTAGCGGCAGATCGGATAGACGCCGCCAAAAAACAGGCTCGTCGTGTTGAAGGCGATCGCCGGAATGCCCCACACGAGGCCGAGGTTCGAGCCGTTGAATTGGTCGAGATAGCGGTAATCTTGATTGTAGCCGCCGACGCCGACGTAGTACGAGAACATGCGGTTCGGCGTCGCGCCGCCGACCTCAAACTGCAGGTTGTGGTAAAATGTGGGCGTTCCGATGCCGCCGCTGACCGTGGCGTATCCCGGAAACGTTCCGGTCTTGATCACCTGATTGATGAAGCCGGCCAGACCCGAGGTGCTTTCGCCCGCGGTACCGCCGCCGGTATAGACCTGCAGCTCCTGCTGCCCGAGCGTTCCGGCCGTGCTCCCGGGATAGTTGTCGAACGACCGGTTCACCGGAACGCCGTCGAACTCGTAGCCGACCTGGCTGAAATCGCCGCCGCGAATATAGACCGTTTGGTTCCAGCCTTGCTGATTCGGTGGAACGAACGTTCCGGGAACGGCCGCAATCGCGGAATAGGCGTTGTTCAGATTGCCGCCGCCGCCGATGCCTGCCGCGGCCTGGGTAACGGTCGAATTGACCGAGTAGACGTCGGTCGTCGTTCCCGGTTTGACGAGGTCCATCGAGGAGCGCGCGGTCACGCGCGCGATGGTCTTGAGTGACGGCGCGAGCGTCACGCGAATGGTCTGCACTTGGTCGGCAAAGATCGAAACGCCCGTGATCGCGGCCGTCTCAAAGCCCGTTTTCGAGGCTTCGATCGTGTAGGTGTCGGGAGCCAGCGACAACATCGAGAAGCGGCCCGACGCATCGGTCGTTTCGGTGACGGTTTGCGAAGGACTCGACACGGTGACGCGCACGCCGTCGATCGGCGCCCCGGTACTGCTTGCAACGAGCCCCGTGATCGCGCCAGTCGTCCCGGCCGAAGTGCCCGGTGGGAAGAAGATCGATCCACCGGCGAGCAAAAGAAATGTGAGCGAAGTCCGCAACAAGCGTTCCATGGATATTTATTCGCAAGCCGTTCACCTTGTCATTCCGCCCTCTTGTCATCCTGAGCGGAGTCGAAGGATGACAGGGCTTACCACCATTCCCAAGAATTCCTGACGCAATGAATGTCGTTGCCGGACCGCGGTCGGTTCGCGCGCCGCGGGGCGTCGAGATCTCCTGCTTGGGTTGGCCGCAAGAAGCGGCGTTGCGGATGCTGATGAACAATCTCGATCCGCAGGTCGCGGAGCGTCCGGAGGATCTCGTCGTGTACGGCGGCAATGGCCGCGCGGCGCGCTCGTGGGACGCCTTTGAGGCGATCGTTCGAGCCCTGCGGCGATTGAAGCAAGACGAGACGCTGATCGTGCAGAGCGGCAAGCCGGTCGCGGTGTGGAAAACGCATTCACGCGCGCCGCGCGTCTTGATTGCCAACGCGAACCTCGTGCCGAAGTGGGCGGATTGGAGCGTCTTTCGCGAGCTGGAAGCGCAAGGGCTCACCATGTACGGTCAGATGACCGCGGGTTCGTGGATTTACATCGGGACGCAGGGCATCGTTCAGGGGACCTATGAGACCTTTGCCGAGCTGGCCCGCCAGCGCTTCGGTGGAACGCTCGAGCGCCGCGTCACGTTGACGGCGGGAGTGGGCGGCATGGGCGGCGCGCAGCCGCTGGCCGTCACCATGAATGGCGGCGTCTGCCTAATCGTCGATGTCGATCGGACCCGGCTGGAGCGTCGCCGCGAACTACGCTATCTCGATCGGGTCGCCGATTCCCGAGAAGAAGCCTTGCGTGAAGTGAAGCGCGCGCGCGACGCCGGCGAAGCCGTTTCGATCGGCTATGAAGGAAACGCCGCGGTCGAATTCTCGGAGCTATACGAGCTTGGCTTCCGGCCCGATGCGGTGACCGATCAAACCTCCGCGCACGACTTGCTCGACGGCTACGTTCCGGCCGGCGTCACGCTCCAAGAAGCCGCGGACCTGCGTAAACGCGACCCGCAGGAGTACCAACGGCGCGCCTTGGAGAGCTGCGGCGCGCACGTGCAGGCGATGGTGCGATTTCTCGATGCCGGCGCGGTGGCTTTCGATTACGGCAACAATATTCGCACGCAAGCGCAGCGCGCCGGTTTCGCCCGCGCGTTTGCCTTTCCCGGGTTTGTGCCCGCGTTCATTCGCCCGCTTTTCTGCCGCGGGTCGGGCCCATTTCGGTTCGTCGCGCTCTCCGGCGATCCGAGCGACATCGAACGGTGCGATGCTGCGCTTCTCGAGCTTTTTCCGGCCGACGCTTCGCTGGCGCGCTGGATTCGACTGGCGCGCGAGCGGATCGCGTTTCAAGGTTTGCCCGCGCGCATCTGTTGGCTTGGCTACGGCGATCGCGCCAAGGCCGGCCTTGCGTTTAACGAGCTCGTCCGCACGGGTGAGGTCAAAGCGCCAATCGTTATCGGACGCGATCATCTCGATACCGGCAGCGTGGCCTCGCCGTATCGTGAGACCGAAGGCATGAGGGACGGTAGCGATGCGATCGCCGATTGGCCGATTCTCAACGCTCTGCTCAACACGGCAGCGGGCGCGCATTGGGTGAGCTTCCATCACGGCGGCGGCGTTGGAATCGGATACAGCCTGCACGCTGGGATGGTGGTCGTCGCCGACGGCACCGATGAAGCGCGCGAGCGTCTCGAGTGCGTGCTGACGACCGATCCGGGAATGGGCGTCGTGCGTCACGCCGATGCGGGTTACGAAGTCGCCATAGAAACGGCCGACGCGAAGGGCATCGATTGGCGTCTCTGATCGTCCGCGCAAAGACGATCGTAACCTGCGATACGCATACCCCGCAATGCGGCATTGACTTCGACGCCCTCGGGCGTATCGACGACGCCGCCCTGCTCGTCGAAGACGGCACGATCACGGCGATCGAAAAGGAACCTGTCGTCCTGAGCGAAGCTTCTTCCGGTCATCCCGCCCGAAGGATGGTGCTCGACCTGCTCGATTGTGTGATCGTGCCGGGCTTTGTCGACGCACACGCGCATCCGCTCTACGCTGGCGACCGCGAGCCGGACTTTAGCGCGCGGCTGCGGGGTGAAGTGGCGGCGCTGGGAATGCTCCACACCGTAGAACGCACGCGTACCGCGCTGCTGGACCCGCCCGCATTTTACGAGTCCACAATCCGGCCGCGATTAGAGTTGATGCTCGCGCACGGTACGACGACCCTTGAAACCAAGACCGGATATGCGCTGCATAAACCGGGCGAGTCGGCGCTTCTCGATCTCATCGCGCAGCATCGCGACGATCCGGACGTCCCGCGGCTGATCGCGACGTTTCTTGGCGCGCACGCGTTGCCGCCCGAGTTTACAAAAGAGGAAGCCTTCGTCGATTACCTGATCGACCAAGTGATTCCGGCTGCGACGGCGCACGGCGCAGTATACGCTGACGCTTTTTGCGAACCAGGGTTCTTTTCCGCCGGTCAAACGCGCCGCTATCTCGAGGCGGCTCGCCTTCGCGGGATGCGCTTACGGGTGCATTGCGACGAGATGGCCTTTGGCGGCGCGGCCGAAATGGCGGCGCAGCTCAATGTCGATGCCGTCGACCACTGCAACTACATTCGAGAACAAGACGTATCCGCGATCGCAACCGGCGGCATCGTTACGGTAGCGTGTCCGGCAACCATCGCGTATCTCGACTTGCCGAAACGCGCCCCTGTGCGAGCAATCCTCGAAGCCGGCGGCAGCGTCGCGTTGGCAAGCGACTACAACCCTGGAACTTCCCCGTGCTTCAATCTGCAGACCGTGGCCTATTTCGGGCGCAAGCTCTTTAGAATGACTGCCGCTGAGGCGCTTTACGGGGTTACCCGTGCGGCAGCCCATTCGTTGCGGGCGGATGCCGGAAGCATCAGAGTTGGAGGGCGTGCAGACTTCGTCGCTCTGCGGATGCGTTCGCCGCACGAATTCGGTTGGCAATTCGGCGGCAACCTCGCCGCCCTCGTCGTCAAGAACGGGCGCGTTGTGTACAACCCATGGTAAGCGAATTAGTGCATTGTGCTCGCGCGATCGTAAGCGGCGAGTTGCGTAAAGATTATGCATTCGCGGTGCGCAAGGGAAGCATCGTTACGGCCGGCGACTTTCGGGAGGTTCAGGATAGCGCGCGCGACCTCGAGGTACGCGCGTTTCCGGCGGATCGGCTTGTCGTCCCCGGCTTCATCAACGGGCACAGCCACGCGTATCAAATCCTGCTGCGCGGCTGGGCGGACGATTGGCCGTTTCAAAGGTGGCGGAGCGAAGCGCTCTATCGCGTCGTTCCACAGCTTACCCCCGACGACGTGTACTGGACGTTCGTGGCGGCGTTCAGCGAGATGCTCGCCGCGGGTATCACGACCGTCGCGGAATTCTTCTACCTTAACGGCGCCGGTAACGCGCATGCGGAAGCGGCCATTCGCGCGGCGCGGGATACCGGTATCCGGCTCGTTCTGGCTCGCACGTGGATGGACGCCGAGTCTGCGCCGCCTGAGTTTCGTGAGAGCGCCGCCGTCGCCGCCGAGCGCACTCGCGAGTTAATAGAGCAGCATCCTGAGGCAAACGTCTGCGTCGCGCCGCACTCGCTTCACGCCGCGTCGCACGAGATGATTCGGGCGGCAGCCGAGTTTGCGCGCGAGTTGGACTGCATGCTGCACATTCACGTTGCAGAGGCTCCATACGAGGGTGAAGAAACGGTACGTAGGTTTGGACAAACTCCCGTTGCGCTACTCGACCAGCTTGGCGCACTCAACGAACGCACCGTTGCCATTCACGCCATTTATCTCACCGACACTGAGCGAAGGCTGATCGCAGGTCGCGGTGCGCGCGTGGTTCACAACCCAATGACCAATCAATACCTGGGCGACGGAATTTGCGATGTGGCGGCGCTGCAAGCGCTCGGCGTTACGATCGGGCTTGGAACCGACGCCGACGTGCGGCCCTCGCTCATCGACGAGATGCGCGAGGCGGCGTTGCTGCAGAAAATCTTGCATCTCGACGGCGCCGCACTGAGCGCCGCGCAGGCGTTCGCACTGGGAACGGTGCAGGGTGCGCAAGCCTTGCGCGTTAACGGAGGCGATCTCGTCGCAGGCGGACCCGCCGACTACGTCGTGCTCGACAGCTCGAAGATCGATCCATGGTCACCCCCGCTCAACGCGCTGGTGTACCGCGGGGAGGACGCCTGGGTGCAGGCGACATTCGTTGGTGGAAGGCGAGTCTACGTCGGCGAGCCGTCGGCGCTGGCGCGACGCGCCCGGGACGCTACCCACGCCATCGCGAAACGCCGGATATGAGAAAGCAGACCGTCGTCGCGATATCGCTCGTCGCTGCCGTTGCATTCGTCCTGAGCGCATGCGGGAGCGGAAAATCTAGCTCCAACGCCTCGAATACCGCCGGGCCGGCTCAGACCGGCGCGCCGATGTCTTCGGAGAACGCAACCGTCCCGAACTGCGGTGCGACGCAGGCCGTCTGGGTGAATCTCAATACAAAGGTCTATCACGAGCCTAGCGATCCCGCGTACGGCAAGACCAAACATGGCGAGTACTTGTGCCCGTCCCAGGCCGTTGCTCAGGGTTTCCATGCGGCGGGCGGCGGCCGCCACACGCGACATCACAAGGAAGCGACCGCTCCGGAATAGGCTGAACCAGGCAAGTGCATGCAAGCACTTGCATTCATCCCGTGGGCGGTGGTAGACTCTGCGTGCAAGTACCCACTTGCACCAAATTGCTATGACTTTGCTGAAAAACCTCGCACTGATTTCTGCGTTTTTGTCCGTCGCCGGCGCGGCCGTAGCCAGCGCTGACACGCCGCCGACCGCTCCCGCCAACCCCTGGACCATCATCCAGCGCATGTCGGAGCGCAATCCCTCGTTAGAATCGTACCGCGCGCGGGTGCACGTCGACATCCGGATGCTCAACTTTCCGTTCCTGGCTCCGAAGCTCGACGGCACCTCCTACTTCAAGCGTCCCGACCTGTACGTCGTGGTCTTCGACCGCATGCCAAGCTACGCCAGGGGCTTTCAACGGCTCTTTGACGACATCGGCAATCCGAAGGCGTGGGAGAAGAACGAGAACATCACCGTTGACGGAACGAGTTGGCTGCAGGGTCGTCAGACGACCGTGTTACGCCTGACGAAAAAAATTCACAGCGACATCCTCGATCACACGCTGGCCTACGTCGACGCGTCGGACTATTCGCTACTGCAGATGGAGTGGTATTACACCAGTGGCGGCAAGATCACGATGTCGCAGCAGTATCGCACGGAGGGGAGCTACTCGGTACTCGCACAGCAGCACGCCACGATCGATATTCCTCACGTGCGCGCGATCGCTGACGCTTCGTACGGAGCGTACCAGACGAACGTGCCTCTCGGACAAGTGGCGGGTGGAGCAAAATGATCGAAACACGTAAGCCTCCCGAAATCGGAAGATCCGCTTCGCCCGAGGAAACGCGCGAGCGCATTCTTACCGCGACGCGCGAGGTGATTGGGCGCAAGGGCAAGCGCGGCGCGACGACGCGCGAGATCGCCGACGTCGCGGGCGTCAACGAGGCGACGCTGTTTCGCCATTTCGGCACGAAGGAAGCGCTCCTGGTCGCCTGCGCCCAGCACTTTTGCGGCTATCTGGAACTGGCCGGCGTAGCGGCGCAGTGCTCCGGTGACTTGGGCGAAGATTTGCTGGTCCTAGCGCGGCTGATGTTTGGCCGTTTCGAATCGTTGCAGGACATGATTCGTTGGTCGCTGGTCGAGCAGGAGTATGAAAAGGATATCTTTGCCGAAACCGCGTGGCAGCCGCAGCTCGCGATCCTCGCGGTCTTGACGCTGTTCATGCAGCGCCGCATCGAGGCGGGAGAACTGCGCGGCGAAGCACAGAAGCTGGCGATGGTTTTCTTAGGGCTAGTCTTCATGCACGCGCTGGGGCGCAAGAAGTTTCCCGATTCGCTGCTTCATCGCGGTGACCCCGATGAAGCACTCCGTTTTTATATCGACGTCTTCTTGAATGGGGTAAGGAAAACGTAATGGATACCCGCGAGCCCGGTCAGCAAAAGACCGTTCCCGAGCGCAAAGGAAATGGCGCCGGAGGGGCGTTAACCCGAGAATCTCGCTCGAACGATGAGGAAGGCCGCTCTCGGCCGCGCAAGCGAATTTTCTTCCTCGTTGGTGCCGCGGTCGTGGTCGTGCTCGCGCTCATTTGGGGCTTGCCGTGGTTGACGTATATGCTTGCCCACGAAGGCACCGACGACGCACACGTCGCCGCCGACGAGGTGGCGGTGACCAGCAAGATTCCCGAGCGCATCAATCAGATTCTGGTCGATACAAACCAGCCGGTCCGTCGCGGACAGGTGTTGATCGTGCTCGACAATAAGGACGAGCTCGCAAAGCTGCGGCAAGCTCAAGCGCAGTACGATCTCGCAGTTGCTAACCAGCGGGCAACGACCGTACAGGGACAGGGCGGCGTGACGCAAGCCGGCGGTGGGGCCGCGAATGCGCAGGCGCAAGTTCCAATGGCGCAGGCCGCCGTTTCGCAAGCCGCCGCGCAGCTGCGCGCCGCGCAAGCGCAAGTTCCGGCTGCTCAGCAGGCCTACAATAAAGCGGAAGCCGACATGTCGCGAACCAACTCCTTGGTCAGCACCGGAGACGTTGCGTCACAAGCGCTCGATGCGGTACGGGCGCAAAGCGCCGGCGCGGCTGCACAACTACGTGGCGCTGAGGATCAAGTCAGCATCGCCCAGGCAAATCTCGCGGCCGCCCAGGACCGAGTGTCTGCCGCCGACGCTGGCCTGACCGCGGCCGCAGGCGCGGTGACGACCGCCCAAGGCAAACTCTCACAGGCCTCGGACCCCAGTCAGGTTGAGGCCGCTGCCGCGCAGCTCTACCTCGCGAAGCAAAATCTAAACTACACGCGCATTATTTCGTCGACGAACGGTTATATCGGCCAGAAGAGCGCCGAACTCGGACAAACCATCGGCGCCGGGATGACGCTCCTGACGATCGTCCCATACCGGATTTACATCACGGCGAATTACAAAGAAACGCAAATGGGTCGGATGCGCGTTGGCCAGCCAGTCGACATTCGCGTCGACGCCTATAAGGGCGTAACCTTCCACGGCCACGTCGCGTCGATCAACCCTGCTTCGGAAAACACGTACGCGCTTGTGCCCGCGCAGAACGCCAGCGGCAACTTCGTTAAGGTAACGCAGCGGATTCCGGTGCGCGTCGACGTCGACGACTCGCGGTCCGATCTCCCGCTGCGGCCCGGAATGAGCGTCGAAACCTACGTTAAAGTGAAGTAGGCCCGAGGCGTGTTCGGCACATACGAAAGCGCAGTCGTCGAGCACGGTTCGCGCAGGGTCATCATCAGCATCGCGGTGATCACCGCGACGCTGCTCGAGATCATCGACGTTACGATCGTCAACGTTTCGCTGCCGAACATTCAAGGTAACTTTGGCGTCGGGGTCGACTTGGGAGCGTGGGTCGTCACGGCATATCTCATCGCCAACGTGGTCGTGATTCCGCTTAATCCGTGGTTTGCCGCGCGCTTCGGCCGGCGCCAGTATTTCTTCGGCTCGATCGTGATCTTTACGATTGCCTCGCTGATGTGCGGCCTTTCGAACAGCCTGGGGCAGCTCGTCTTCTGGCGATTGATTCAAGGACTCGGCGGCGGCGGTCTCATAGCCACCTCACAAGCGATCCTGCGCGATACGTATGGCATAAAGGAGCAAGGCAAGGCGCAGGGCGTCTTCGCGATGGGCGTCATCGTCGGTCCCGCGCTGGGGCCGGTGATCGGTGGCTGGATAACCGACAACTGGAACTGGCACTGGATCTTTTTCATCAACATTCCGATTGGTATCATAGCCGCTACGCTGATCTGGAACTTTCTGCGCAACCCCGCAGAGCCGCAGTACCGCCGCCTGGATTGGATCGGCCTGATCCTGATGTGCATCGGCTTGGGTTCGATGCAGTTCGTGCTCGAGAACGGTCAGCAGTACGACTGGTTCGACGACGCGCGGATTCGCTGGTTCACGTTCCTTTCGATTTCCGGGCTCGCGGCGTTTGTGTGGTGGACACTGCGCTCCAGCATACCGGTGGTGGATCTCCGCGTCTTGCGGCTGCGGCAAGTGGCGGCCGGTAGCATACTCGGCGCAATACTCGGCGTGAGTCTCTACGGTTCGATCATCATCCTGCCGCAGTATCTGATCAACTCGCTCGGGTTTACCGCGACGCTCTCCGGTGCGACGGTCATGATCCGTGCCGGGGCGGTGCTATGCTTTACACCGCTGACCGCGATCTTAACTCAGCGCGGGCTCGTCGATGCGCGTCTCCAGGCAGCAATCGGCTTCGTCTTGCTCGCGATGTCGAATTGGTGGCTAGGAAGCATCACGACGCCCGTGTCGGATTTCCATAGTTTGGTCTTCCCGTTGATTCTCAGCGGCATTGGTTTGGCGCAGATCTTCGTTCCGCTTTCGGTTGCCGTTATTGGAAGCGTCCCGGATAAAGAGGTTCCGGCGACCGCGGCGTTTTTCAACCTGTCACGCCAAATCGGCGGAAGCGTTGCCGCCGCCGTCTTGATCACGCTTTTGGTGCGCGGCTTTACGATCCATCAGACCGAGCTGGCTGGAACGCAAACGCTGGCCAGCCTGCCGACGTCGCAGTACGTGCTGAGTCAAGGCGGCGTACAGAACCGTGTCGCGATGGAACGCTTGAGGATTCTAGTTTCCGCGCAGTCGGCGGTGCAATCGTACGCCGATACCTCGCGCTGGGTCGCGGTGATCACGCTCGGGCTGGCACCGCTGGTGCTCTTGCTGCGCAGGCCACGGATAGGGCAGGTCGTCGGAGAATGAGGATGCTGCCGGCTCGTGCACTCTCCGCGCTCATCGGCGTCACCGCGTTAGCGATGGCGGTGATACCGTGGCAGCGCATCTCTGCGCAGCCCAGCGACGCGCTTCCCACCCGCGCCACGATTCCTACGTCGATTCCCACACTGATGCTTCCCGTGGTGCCGAGTGTCGCGCCAGGCTATGCGGCCCCGGTGGCTGCGCCGAGCGCGCCGGCCATTGTCGGGGTCACCGCGCAACCATTTGTGGGCATCGCGCTGCAGGACGCGATCGCGATGGCGCTGCTGAAGAACCAAAATCTCGCCATCTCGGTTTCGAGTTTCAAAATCGCGCGCTACAAGATCATTGAGGTCAAGGGCGCGTACGACGTTGCGCTCCATTTGGAGCCCTCCTCGAGCTACTCAGTGAATCCGCCGCAGAACTTCTTGGCGGCAGGCCCGGGCGATCTCGGGACGTATACGCCGGGGCCGACGTTCACGACGGGGCCAGGCAATATCATCCAGCATCAATCCGGCTTTCAATACGGCGTGAACGGGCAGACCGAGAACGGAACCTCCTATCAGGCGGGCATCGCGCAGCAGCGAACGTACAACAACACGCTGTTCGACGCGTTTAACCCATATTATCTGGCAACGCTGAATCTCGCGGTTACCCAGCCGCTGCTCAAGAACGCCGGCATGAATGCCACGAAGCGCCAGTTGAAGCTGGCGTTCATCAACGCCGATGCGGGCGTGGCTCAGACGCTGGTTGACGCGTCGAACACGATCTCGCAAGTCGAGAACACGTACTGGAGTCTCGTCGCCGCGTGGCGCGACGTTGCGATCCAGGAAGAAGCTTTGCGGGAGGCCATCGCGCAGCAGCGGAGCAACGTTCGCTTGGCGCGACGCGGCGCGTCGGCGCCGATCGATGCGGTCGAGTCGCAGACGCAGGTCTCCAACTTTCAAAATCAGGTTTTCGCGGCGCTCGAAAGGGTCTCTCGGCTCCAGAACGAGCTCAAGAGCCGTGTAACAGCCAATACCCGCGACCCGATTTGGGAGGCGAACCTCGTGCCCTCGACGTCGGTGCAGCAGCCTCCGCAAGCGCGCGACCTTTCAGCCGTCGTCGCCGCCGCTCGCCAAAACCGGCCCGAAGTTCGGCAAGCGGTGGACAAGCGTCTTGCCGCCGACGTCGACACTGCTTTCGCGAGAAATCAGTCCTTGCCGCAGGCCGACGTCCAGGCACAATACCAGAGCAACGGTTTTGCCGGCATCCTCACGCCGGTTCCGAAGTTTCTGACCGGCTTTTGCACTGCTACTCCCGGCCCAGGCGGTGGCCCTGGTCTCTCCGCGTGCCCGACGCCGCCACCAAATACGCAAGGCGCGATGGCGTGGGCCTACCATAATATGTGGGCCGGTTACTTCCCGACGTTTAACATCGCGCTGATCGTCGGTTATCCCATCCAAGGCCATGTCGCGCGTGGCCTTCGCGGACTTGCGAGCGAGGAGACGACTCAGGCAAAGCTGCTGATGCAGGGCGTGTACGAGCGGATCGGCGCCGAGGCCCGCAACGCACTTCAGAGCTATCAATCGGCGCTATCTAAACTTGACAGCGCGCGCCGGGCTCGCGAAGCTGCCGAGGCAGTGTATGCAAGCGAAGTCCGCAAGTTCCACAACGGGGCCTCAACCACGTTTCTGGTCCTACAACGTCAGGTCCAGCTAGAGCAGGCACGCAGAAGCGAGCTGCAGGCCCAGACCGAGTTGAATCAGTCAATTGTCGAGCTCCAGCGTGTCGACGGCACGATACTGACGAGCAACGGCGTTAACGTTCAAACTCTCGGAAGCCAGGCACTCGCGCGTTAGGCATCGTCAGAGAATGAAAGCACGCGTCCTTCCAGCCGCCGTTGCGGCAGCCGCCATCGCGCTGGCTGCGCTGCCGGTGCAACGCACTTCCGCCCAACTCGACGAGTCTCTGCCGCGCCGTGCGACGCTCCCAACGGAGATACCGTCGCCGCATTTTCCAGTCGTCCCGAGCGTCGCTCCCGGTTACCGGGCACCGCAAGTCGCCCCAAGCGCACCGCAGATCATCGGCGTGACGCAGCAACCATTTGTCGCGGTTTCGCTGCAGGATGCCATCGCGATGGCGCTTCTCAAGAATCCGAATTTGGCAGTATCCGCTTCCAACATCAGGATCGCGCGCTATACGATCGTTGCGGACAAGGGTGCGTACGACGTGCAGCTTCAGCTCAAGCCCTCGTCGAGTTTTTCCGTTCAGCCGCCTCAGAACGCGTTTGTAGCCGGGCCGGGGCAATTGGGTAGGTACTCGCCGTCGCCAGTGTCTACGCCCGGCGTGGTCTTCACGACCGGCCCTGGAAATATCATTGAGCACCAGTCGACGTTCCAGTACGGCGTTGGCGGGCAGACCGAGAACGGCGCGACATACCAGGCCGGCATTCAGCAGAGCCGCACCTATAACAACACGGTCTTCAACGCATACAATCCCTACTATCTTGCCACGCTGAACCTCGCGGTGACGCAGCCGCTGCTCAAGAACGCCGGAATGAATGCCACGAAGCGTCAGTTGAAGCTGGCATTCGTCAACGCCGACGCGCGCACGGTTCAGGCACTGATCGATGCGTCGAACACGATCTCGCAGGTTGAAAACGCGTATTGGAATCTCGTCGCCGCGTGGCGCAACGTTTCGATCCAAGAAGAGGCGTTGAGAGAAGCGATCGCGCAGCAGCGGAGCAACGTGCGCCTGGCGCGGCGCGGCGCCGCGCCAACGATCGATGCGGTCGAGTCGCAAACGCAGGTCTCGACCTTCCTGAACAACGTCTATTCGGCGCTCCAAACAGTCTCACAGCTTCAGATTCAGCTCAAGAGCCTCGTCGTCGCCGACCCCGCCGATGCGATTTGGACGGCCAACCTGGTGCCTTCGACATCGGTGCAGCAGCTTCCGGAGAGCGGCGACTTGGCGCAGATCGTCTCCGAAGCGCGGCTCAGTCGTCCGGAAGTGCGCCAGGCGGAAGATAAACGTCTTGCGGCCGATATTGATCGGGCGTTTGCGGCCAATCAATCGCTGCCGCAGGCCGATTTTCAGGTCCAGTATTTGAGCAACGGCTTCGCGGGAATTCTCGCCCCGGTGCCGGGCTTTCTGCTCTCCGAGTGCAACAACATCACGGGCGGGCTCAATAGATGTCCGACGCCGCCTCCGAATACTCAGGGCTCCATGCCCTTTGCATACCACAATATGTGGGCCGGATATTTTCCAACGTTCAACGTTGCGCTCGTGGTCAGTTATCCGATTCAAGGCCGGCTCGCGCGTGGCATGCGCGGCGTCGCGAGCGAAGAGACGACTCAAGCAAAGATCTTGATCCAGGGCGTGCAGGAACGCATCGGCGCCGAAGCTCGCAACGCACTTCAGTCGTACAGAACCGCCTTGTCGCAACTCAATGCCTCGCTCAAGTCGCGCCAAGCCGCTGAAGCGGTCTACGCAAGCGAGTTGCGCAGGTTCCACCAAGGCGAGTCGACCACGTTTCTGGTGTTGCAGCGCCAAGTGCAGCTCGCGCAGGCTCGCGGCTTAGAGTTGCGGGCACAGACCCAGCTCAATGAATCGATCGTCGAGCTGCAGCGCGTAGAAGGCACGATCCTCAGCGACAACGGCGTCAATCTCCAAACGCTTGGCACTCAGGCGCTGGTGCATTAGACGATGCGATACCAAAAGGCTTGGGCGCTTCCCGCGATCGTTGCCGTCGGCGCCCTCGTGCTTGCGGCAGTGCCGACACAACCGACTTTAGCTCAGCCCGATAGCACGCTTCCGCGCCGTGCAATACTGCCGACGGAGATCCCGTCCCCTCCCTTGCCGAATGTGCCGAGCGTCGCGCCGGGATATCATGCACCGGAAGTCGAGCCGAGCAACCCCGGAATAACCGGCGTTATGCAGAGTCCGTTCGTCGGCATCTCGCTCCAAGACGCCACAGCGATGGCGCTCCTTAAAAATCCGAACTTGGCCATCTCCTCCTCGAACGTTAGGATCGCGCGCTACCGCGTCGTTCAGGCCAAGGCCAACTTCGACGTACAGCTACACGTCGAGCCATCGTCAAACTTCTCCGTCTTACCGCCCGAAAATCTGTTCTTCGCCGGGCCGGGCGTGCAAGGCAAGTATCTCATCACCCCGGCGCCGGGATTCTCGGCGTCGCCGGTGCCGTTCTATACAACGGGTCCGGGCTACATCATCCAGCATCAGTATTCGTTTCAATCCGGCATCGGCGGCCAGGCGGTCAACGGCACGCAGTACTCGGCCGGGATCACGCAAACCAGAACCTACAACAACATTGTCATCAATACGTTCAATCCATATTATTTGGCCTCGCTGAACTTGGCGGTGACGCAGCCTCTGCTGAAGAACCTCGGAATGAACGCCATCAAGCGTGCGCTCAAGCTCTCCGTGATCGACGCCGATTCGAGCGAGGCTCAGGCGCTCGTGGACGCCTCAAATACGCTCGCGCAAGTCGAAGACACCTATTGGGACTTGGTCGCCGCGTGGCGCAACGTCGCGATCCAAGAAGAAGCGCTCAACGAAGCCGTGGAACAGCAGCGACTCGCCGTGCGGCTCGCGACGCAGGGCGCCGCACCCCCGATAGTCGCCGTGGAATCCGAAACGCAGGTTGCCAACTTCCAGGCGCAGCTCTTTGCGGCGCTGCAGACCGTCTCACAGTTACAGACGCAGCTCAAGACGCTTATCGTTGGAGATCCCGGCGATCCAATCTGGAGCGCTAACTTAGTTCCGTCGTCGCCGGTGCAGCAGCTGCCTCCCGCCAACGTGCTCGCAGCGATCGTCGACGAGGCGCGGCACCGCCGCCCCGAGGTCAGGCAGGTGCTGGATGTGAGAAAGCAAGCCGATATCGACCGCGCCTATGCAAAAAATCAAGCACTTCCGCAGGCGGACCTCGTGGTGCAGTATATGAGCAATGGCTTTGCCGGGCTGTTGCAGCCGGTACCAAACTTCGAAGCGCAATCCTGTAACCTCCCGACGCTCTCGTGTCCGACGCCGCCGCCGCAATCGCAGGGAAACGCGACGAAGGCATTTCACAATATGTGGACGTCGGCTTATCCAACCTTCAACATCGCCCTCGTGTTTAATATTCCGCTTGAAAACAACACCGCTCGCGGCCTCAAGCAGATTGCAGATCAGGAAGAAGATCAGGCCGAGAGTCAAATGCAGGGTCTCGACCAGCGCATCGAGACGGAGGCGCGCGACGCACTGCAGACCTATCAGTCCGCGCTCTCGCGACTTTCTGCGGCGCGGCAAGCTCGCGAGGCGGCCGACTCCGTTTACGCCAGCGAAGTGCGGAGGTTTCAAAACGGTGCGTCGACGACATTCTTAGTATTGCAGCGTCAGGTTGAGCTAGCCCAGGCCCGCGGAAGTGAGCTCCAGGCGCAGACCGATCTGAACAAAGCGGTTGTGGAGTTGCAGCGCGTTCAGGGTACGATTCTCACCGCCAACGGCGTAAACGTGGAAACCCTCGGCTCCAAAACCCTATCGCACTAGCGTCCCCGAGCAGCTCACATCGACGACGTCTGGTACGTCCGGTCGCGCCATTGGATCGTGCGGCCTAACAGGCTTGCGATCCATGCCGCCAGGCTCATGAAATCCCGCACCGGGATGAGCCATGCGTCGTCGCGGCGCGTGACGCGAAGCGCCTTTCGAGCGAGATAATGAACGGCCAGCCGAAGGCCGGCAACTGCCGCCAGCAGCGATAATCCCCAGACGAGGTCTCTCGAAACCGCAAGAAAGAGCAGCGCGAACGGCAATGCGTACATGAGGAAAGAAAAGAGGTAACCCAACGGCGCTAGGGCGAGGTTGGTCCGCGCCCAGCGCAGCTCGTGCGCCCAAAGCGCGGGCAGCGCACTCTCGGGAACGATTGTTTGCACGACGTACGGCGAGAGCTCGACTTCCTTGCCGTGTCGCGCGACGAGCTCGCCGAGGAGATGATCGTCAGCAATGTGCTGACCTAGCGCCGCGAGTCCCCCGATCGCCTCCAGCACTCGGCGGCGTACCGCCATCGTCGCCCCCAAACAGAAGCGCAGCTTGCCGAGCGCGAGCGCGACTAAGACCGAGGGCGCAAAACCGTCCTCGATCTGCAGCGCGCCCAGGTGCGAGACGAAGCTAGCCCTCGGGATCCCTGAATAAAGACAGGTCGCGGCTCCCACGCGCTCCGAGGCAAACGCTGCGGCAAGCGCGCGAAGGTAATCGCGGCCCACGTGGATGTCGCTATCGGCGATCACGACGATTTCGCCGTTTAGTTCCACACCAGGTTTGGCCACATTCGCGATTTTTGGATTGAGCATTCCCGGCGCTTCGCCGATCGCGATTGTCGTATGGCAAGAGGGTAACTCCGCTACGATGCGTTCCACGACGTTAAGCGCCGGGTCATCGCTCCCGTGAAGGCAAAAAATTACCTCGTAAAACTCGTCATACGCCTGATCGCAAAATGACACGAGATTCTCATAAAGACTGGGTTCGAGTCCGGCGATCGGTTTGAGAATCGTCATGCTTGGAAGGAATTCTGATGCAAGTTCCACCGGCCGACGCGCAAAGGCAGCAAGCCGCAGCGCCGCTATCGCGAGGTAAAGTGCACCCGCGAGGGTGATGACGAGCAGAATCAGGCTGACTGGGGAGGTCACCCTTCGTCCTTCGACTCCGCTTCGCTCCGCTCGGGATGACATGGCTCAGGATGACAAAGCGATGACGACGGCATGGCGGCAAGTTCGCCATAAGTTGTGCTGATGATGCCGTTGCGGGAGATTGCTTCGCGGACGCGCGGGCTAGTGAGGGCCGCCAGCTCCAGCGCCCAGGCAAACTCCTCCGTGCCGGCGTCGGCACCGCGAAACGGCTGCGTTGCCGGATGGAAGAAGATTTCGATCACGCCTTCCGGTAGAGTGTCGAGAATCTGCAACACTCTTTCTTCGGTCAACGCGCCGGCCTCATTAACGCCGAAGGCGTAATCGTTGTAGTGAATTCCGGCGCTCCGGGCTCGAATCCGCATCAGCCAAAGCCACGGCTCGATGCTCCAGGTTCTGCCGAAAGGCTCGCGAGGGATGCGGACCGCTCGTAATCCGAACTCCCGACCGATCTGTAGGATCAGGCGAAAAACAGTCGGATGAACGTGCATGTGGCACTGCGCATCGACGTGATCCAGCGGCAAGCGGGATGCTGTAAAACGCTCGAATTGAGCTCGAATCTCAGCGGCCAGCTGGACGCGAACGCCGGGACGAAGAAAGAATCGGAATCCCGCTCGTACTAAATCGTTGAGAAAGTCGCCCTTGCGGTCGACGAGGTCGGGAACTTGCTCGGGCGGCAGCACCGGACGTCCATAAACCAACACGACATGCAACCCAACCGCTAGCTTCGGTAATCGGTGTGCGCGTTCGATCGCATCTCCGGCGGCGGGCGCTCCAACCATGAGGCTCGCAGCCCGCAGAACGCCCTCGCGATGAGCTACTTCTACCGCTCTGTTGACTTCCGGTGCCAGTCCGAAATCGTCGGCATTGAGAATCAGCCGCTTCACATTCGGCGGCAAACGACGATGCTCAGTGCGCTTTCGCTCGCAGTAGCCCGGCAGCGAGCTCGTCCACGAACCAACTCAACCGGCCGGAAACCGGGTGTACGATTTGCGCCGGATACTTGACCGGATCGCGAGGGCCTTCATAAACCTGCGCCATAATTTGAGCTTTCTCCGCGCCTTCGACTGCAAAAACGACGTTGCGCGCCATGTTGATGACTTTCGGTGTCACGGTCACGCGCCACATCATCTGGGATTTCGCATAGACGGCGCGCACCAGTGCTGCATCGTCGGTATCGGGCGCCGTTCCCGGAAAGAGCGAAGCAGTATGCCCGTCCTGGCCGAGCCCGAGCAAGATCAAATCAAATTGCGGAGTCTCACCAAGATCGGCTCGCAGAATCGAGGCGTATTCGTTTGCGGCAAGCCCGGGGTCGATTTCGCCGCGAACGCGGTGGACGTTTCCCGAAGGGATGGGAACGGCATTCAAAAGCGCTCGCTGGACCATGCGGTAGTTGGATTGCTCGTCCTCTGGCGGCACGCAACGCTCGTCGCCGAAATAAAGAAAAGTGTCACTCCACGAAACCTCGGTGGAGAGCGGTTCCGTTCCCAGAAGCTCGTACGCGGCCCGCGGTGTCCTTCCGCCTGCGAGCGCTACGCGAAATTCGCCGCGCTCGGCTAGCGCAAGCGTTGCGTTCGCGATGAAATAGTCCGCCAACGCGTGGGCCAAAACCGGCGGATTGCGGTAGACTTGCAGCTCGCCTCGATCTGACATGCTCATACCTTCCCGCGCGCGAGGATTTCGCCCGCTGCGTTGAGCGAATCGTAAAAGACGCGATCGTTTTGCCCCCACAAGATGGCGCGTTCCAGCAGAGCAGCGATCCCCGGATTATTGATGGCGCGATAGCGCTGCGGATGGTGACTCGAACCGGTCACGCTCAGTTGGATCGTTTCGGCGCTTTGGTCGACCTCGGCCACGAACCTTGAACGCGACGAGCTGAGAGCAATGCATGAAATTCGACGCGGCTCACCCTCGCGCCGGATCTCGAACTCGACTCGCTTACCGAAGCGATTCAGCAGCGAATTCACCGAGGAGGGCGTCCATTCCAAGCGGCTGGCAAGCCACCCTAGCAGATAAAAGGCCTCGGGCTCTGAACCGCACGTGATTTCCACCCGGCGCAAGTCGAAGAGCTCCTCGACGTCTTTGCCGTCGAAGAGGATCGCGACACTTTCTTGCCATGGCGCGAGACGAAGATACGCGATGTCGGCGAGTGGAAGCCGGGGATGATGCTCGACGTACTCGACAAGCTCGCACAACGCATCGTGTCCGGTATCCAAGAGCGAACTGTTGTAAACGACGGTTTGCACGTGCTCGGAAAGCATCGCAAAGCGCGGGTCGCTTGTAATGCCAGAGGCAATCCAAAGGAGCACGAGCGGGGCCTCCGAAAGCCGCAACGCGGTAATGGCGGAGCGTAACGTCTCAGCACTGCTGTTCTTGACGCCCAATTCGATCCAGTCGTCCGCCTCAACCCGATGCAAGGGCTCGTCTTGAGCGCCATCGAGTACGATCACGCGCGAGGGATGTTTCGACGCGAGCGTGTGAATTCGGTCGCGTGCCAGCTCGCCGATCGCGGGGTTCTCGAAAAAGACCACGAGCGTCATGGTGGCGACTTTCATGTCGCTGCCGTGCTCGCGGTAGCGCTCGTTCAGTTCGTCGAGAACGGGCGTGAGGTCTAACGTCACAGGCGGCGCCAGCCTGGGAAGAGTTTAAAAGCACCTTCGGGCCCTTGGCTTCCCGCGGCGTAGTTTGGAAACGAAAAATCTTTCGTGTTTTGCCAGACTTCCAAGATAGGCGTCACTATCTCCCACGCTCGTTCCACCGCATCCCACCGTGTGAAAAGCGTTTGATCACCCTGCATCGCATCGCCGATCAGGCGCTCGTACGCGGGCGGCGATTGCACGCCGAAGCCGCTTCCGTAACTAAAATCCATGTAGACGCTGCGGATGTGCTCCTTTGGCCCGGGAACCTTGGCTTCGAAGCGCATCGAGATTCCCTCGTCGGGCTCGATCTTGATGACCAGGACGTTTGGCTCAATCTGATCGGTCGACTCGCCGTAGAAACGGTGCGGAATCGGTTTAAAGGTTACGGCGATTTCGGAAACTTTGCGGGGCAGGCGCTTTCCGGAACGCAAATAGAATGGGACGCCGCCCCAGCGCCAGTTTTCGATATGTAGTTTGGCAGCCGCGAACGTTTCCGTGTTTGAATCCGGCGCGACATCCTGCTCCTGGCGGTACCCCTTGACGGCGCGGCCGTCGATCGTTCCTTCGCCGTATTGACCCCGCGCGGACATGCCAAAGACCTCGCCGTGGGACGGCAGCTGGATCGCGGAAAGCACCTTATATTTTTCATTGCGAATGTCGTCGGCGCTCGAGCCGATCGGCGCTTCCATCGCCACGAGCGCGAGCAAATTAATCACGTGGTTTTGAATCATGTCGCGCAGGGCGCCGGCATGATCGTAATACCCGCCGCGCTCCTCGACGCCAAGCGATTCCGCGGAAGTGATTTGGATGTTCGCAACGTAGTTACGATTCCATATCGGCTCGAAAATCGTGTTCGCGAAGCGCAGCGCGATGATGTCCTGCACCGGCTCCTTCCCCAGATAGTGATCGATGCGGTAGATTTCGCTCTCGGGGAAGACCGACTCGATCGCTCGCTGCAGGGTTCTGGCAGAGTCGAGGTCCGTCCCAAACGGTTTCTCGACGACGACGCGAGTCCAGCCCTGCGCGTCCTTATCCAGACCCGCCTTCTTGAGCTGTTTAATGATTTCGGGGAAGACCGGCGGCGGCGTCGCGAGATAGAACAGGTGATTGCCGGCCGTTCCGAACTGTTCGTCGTTCTGCGCCAGGCGCTCTTTGAGCGCCGTGAAATGACGCGTGTCGGTGAAATCCGCCGTTAGGTAAGTGATGCGCCGCGAAAAGTCGTCCCACAGCGCTCCTTGCGGCTTTTGATCGTCCGGCATGAAGAGGTCCAGCTGTTGGCGGCAGTACTCGCGAAAGCCGTCGTCGTCATAGTTGGTGCGCGCGAAACCGACCAGCGCGAAGTCGGCGGGAAGCGTGCCGCTTAGCCGCATCGAGTAGATCGCGGGGAGCAGCATGCGCTTGAAGAGATCGCCGCTCGCGCCAAAGAAGACCGCGCTGCACGGATCGGTGATGCGATCCGACGACAGGCCGGCGCGCAGCGGATTGACCGCGGCGCCGTCGCCCACGGCGCGCGCGGGCATTACGACTGCTTCGTCAGGCATGCGTCTCGCTCTTGACGGCGTGGCCGCCGAACTGATTGCGTAAGGCCGCCACGACTTTGGCGCTGAAGGATTCGTCTTGACGGGAGGCCATGCGCGCGAGCAGCGAGAGCGTGATGACGGGTGCGGGAACGTTCTCGTCGATCGCGGCCTCGACGGTCCAACGCCCTTCGCCCGTGTCGTCGACGTAGCCGCGAATCTCCTTGAGGCCCGGGTCTTCTTTGAACGCCAGCACCAAAAGGTCGAGTAGCCACGAGCGCACGACGCTCGCGTGGGTCCAGAGCTCCGCGAGTTGTCCGAGATCGTACTCGTACGGCGAGTTCTTGAGGATCTCGAAACCCTCGCCGTACGCTTGGAGCAGACCGTACTCGATGCCGTTATGCACCATCTTCGAGAAATGTCCGGCGCCGGCAGGACCGACGTGGGCGTAACCATTTGGCGGGGCGAGCGTGAGAAAGATCGGCTCGCAATGGCGTACTTGCGCGTCGTCGCCGCCGACCATGAGGCAGTAGCCTTCCTGCAATCCCCACACGCCGCCGCTCGTGCCGGCATCGATCAGCGATACACCCTTTGCTCGGCAATCCGCATAAAGACGCAGACCATCCTTATAATTGGTGTTTCCACCGTCGATGACGATGCCGCCGCTTCCGATTGAGTCGGCGAGCTCGTCAATCGTATCATCGGTCGGCTTACCTGCAGGGACCATTACCCACGCGACGGCGGGCGCGTCGGTCAGTTTTGAGGCCATATCGGCAAGGCTTGCAGCGCCGGTTGCCCCGGCAGCCACCGCGGCCGCGACGGCTTGCGAATCGCGATCGTATGCAACGACCTGATGTCCGCCTTTAATCAGGCGTTGCGTCATATAGTTGCCCATCTTCCCAAGTCCAACCATCCCGATTTGCATTTTATCCGATCGTCCTTTCGTTACGCTTGCACGGTCAGCGCTTCGTCCACGGCAGCAATGAGCGCGCGGAGCGCCGGCTCGACCTCGCCGTTGAGGTGCACGCGCACGCCGCGGCGATTGCGCTTGTCGAGCGACATCCAATCGCCCAGCGCTTGCGCGGCAAGCAACGTACGGAATCCGACGTTCATGCCGGGAATCATCGGGTCGTCGGGATCGTCGGCGGTGATTTGCAAAACGACGCACGTATCGGGACCGCCCTTGTGCAGTTGCCCGGTTGAATGGAGAAAGCGCGGACCGAAGCCGACCGTCGTTGCAATCCGGTGTGCGTCGCGAATCTTCACCCGCAACTCCTCGAGCAGGGCGGCATGCGTGGGGTTGCGCGCGATATATGCGGTGATGGCGTTGTAGTCGTGCGGGCGCAGCTGCGCAAAGAGTCCCGCGAGTGCCTGAACTGGTGTCTGTCGAGGGATATCACGGCTGCCCGAGAGATAGGTCACGCTGAAGTTTGGGCCTTGAACGTCGGGCTTGGGTTCGTCGAAGCTGCCGTTGCGCGCGTACTGCGCTAGCAGCGCGACCGTGTTGTCTTTTGATTCCTGCACGTTCGGCTGATCGAAGGCATTGATTCCGAGAATCACGCCGGCCGCCGCGACCGCGATCTCCCAAAGGTAGAACTGTTCGCCGAGATCGTAGCGATCGTTCATCGCAAGACGAATGACCGGATGGCCGGCCGACTCGAGGGCTTGCAGTTTCTCTTCGATTCCGGGTTCGGGGTCGGGTAGATTCGCGCCAACGTATACGAAGGTGCGATCGTCGGAGTAATCCTGCGGCGTCCCGAGCGGCTCGCCTTCGATGGGGACGATTCCTTTGCCGATTTTGCCGGTCGATTCGGCGATGAGCTGTTCGGCCCAGGCCCCGAACGCCTTGACGGAAACGTGCGTGACAATCGTGAGCTTATCGCGCCCGCTTCGGGCAAGGCCGCCGATCGCCGCTCCGAAACGCACGCCGGGAGCCGTACGCGGATCGAGGCTGCGATCGTTGGCGTGCATCGCGCCCAGTGCCCGGTCGAGTAGGAGGTTGACGTCGTATCCGGCGATCGCCGACGGCGCGACGCCGACGAACGAGAGGGCGGAGTAGCGGCCGCCGATGTTGGGATCGTTCTCGAAGTCGGCGCGGAAGTTCGCCTCCTGAGCCTCTTTGTCGAGAGTCGTTCCGGGGTCGGTGATGGCGACGAAATTTCGCCCGGCCACAGACGACCCGACCTGCTTGGAGACCTTCTCGTGAAAGTACGCGTAAAACGCGTTGGGCTCGGTGGTCGTGCCGCTCTTGCTCGAGATGATAAAGAGCGTATGCGGAACGTGAATCTTCGCTTCGAGCTCTTTGATCTGTTGCGGACAGGTCGAGTCGAGAACGTGCAGCTGCGGATAGTCGTCGTACGCTCCGAACGTGTCGGCGATAATGTCGGGTGCCAGCGAGCTGCCGCCCATCCCGCAGACCACCGCAAAGCTAAAGCCTTCTTTGGTCTCGTTGGCGAACGACTTGAGGCCCGGCACCTCCTCGAGCATGTGCTGCTGGATGTCGAGCCAGCCCAGCGCTTTCTTGATGATCGCGACTGCGTCGGCGTCGTTCGACCACAACGTCGCATCGTGAGCCCACAGGCGTTTGAGGAAATCGGCCGACACCAGTTGCTCGAGCGCCATATCGTACGCGTTCTGCGACGCGCCGAGCGCGAGCACAACGCGTTGCGCGCCGCCGGATTCCAATAGCTTCTGTTTATATACGATCGCGCCCAGCAGTGCGGCAAACGAGTCGGAGAAGAGCTTGACGCCTTCGATCTGCAGCTGATGCGTCACGTCGAAGAGAGAGATCCTGGCGTCTTGCAGCGCCCGCATGACTTCCATCGCCCCGCGAAGATCGCTCTCGACCGTATCCGGAACGATCTTTCCGTGATCGAGCAGCGAGTCCAGGGTCGGTCCCGGCATCGTGTTGACGGTATCGCGGCCGACCACACTCTCAACGTACATCAGGTCGGGATAGTGGGGATTCTTCGTCGAAGTTGAGGCCCACAAGGGGCGCTGAACCGCCCCGCCCTTAGACTTCAGCCCCGCGAACTCGTCGCTCTCGAAGACTTCCTTGAACTTTTGGTAGGTCAGCTTGAGCCCCGCAATGCCGGTCTTGCCGAGCAGGTGTTCCAGCTTCTCACCCTTGGCGATGCGCTCTTGTAGGAGCTTGTCGATCGCCGTGTCGATGCGGCTGACGAAGACCGAGTTGACCGAGCGAATTTTGTCGATCGGTTTGTCCTCCGCGACGCGGCGTGCGAGCCCCTTGACGTATGCGCGCGCCGCGCGCTCGTACATCTCCACCGAAAAGACCAGCGTGACGTTGATGTTGTAGCCTTGGTAGATCGACTCTTCGATCGCCGGCAAGCCTTCTTTCGTGCCCGGGATCTTGATCATCACGTTTGGCCGCTTTACACGGTCCCATAGCACTTTCACCATCGCGATCGTACCGGTGGTATCGTTGGCCAGCAACGGCGAGACCTCGAGGCTAACGAAGCCGTCGTTTCCGCCCGAGGAAACAAAGACCGGCGCGAACGCGTCGCAGGCGCTCTGGATATCTTGGATTGCGAGATCCCAGAAGAGCGCATCCGCGCTCTTCTCCGATCCAATCAGCGCGGCGAGCTGCTCGTCGTAATCGTTTCCGGCGCCGATCGCCTTCTCGAAGATCGTTGGATTGCTGGTCATGCCGCGCAAGCCGCAATCGATCAGGCGCTGGAGCTCACCCGAGGCGAACATGCTGCGTCGCAGGTTGTCGATCCATACGCTCTGCCCGGCATCGAGCAGCTGCTGAAGCTGGTTCTGCATAGTCGTCTCCTAATGGGCGGCTAAAGAAAACTTTTGAAGTGCGAGATCGGCGAGGTTGTCGGGCGTAAAACCGTACGCCTTGGCGATTGCTGCCGCCGGCGCGGACGTGCCAAACTTGTCGATGCCAAACGCGAACCCGCGATCGCCGACGTACTTCGCCCAACCGAGCGTCGCGCCGGCTTCAATCGACATGCGCGCGCCGACCGCCGGAGGCAGCACTTCGTCTCGGTACGATTGCGGCTGCTCGTCGAACAGTTCCCAGCAAGGCATCGAAACGACGCGCGTGCGCACGCCCTTAGCGTCGAGAATCTTCTTGACGTCCATCGCGAGGCCAACCTCCGATCCGGTTGCGATTAGGACGAGGTCGGGGCTGGCGCCGTCGGCGTCCGCAAGGATGTAAGCGCCGTTGCGCACCGCGGCGTCGCGCGCTCCTAGAAATGGAACCTTCTGCCGCGTGAGGACGAGCGCCCAGGGCAAATTCTTTCCGGCGATCGCGAGTTTCCACGCTTCGAGCGTTTCCAGGGCATCGGCCGGCCGGACGACGTAACAGTTGGGCGTTGCCCGCAGCATCGCCAGCTGCTCGATGGGTTCGTGGGTTGGGCCGTCTTCGCCCAAAAAGACGGAGTCGTGCGTGAAGATGTAAATCGAGTGAATTTTCGTCAGGCACCCCAAACGAAACGCCGGCTTAAGATAATCGACAAAGTTGAAGAACGTGGCCGCGAAGGGGAGAAGACCCCCGTGGAGGGAGATGCCGTTGGTCGACGCCGCCATCACATGCTCGCGGACTCCGTAGTGAATGTTGCGTCCAGCGTAGTTGCCGGGCTCGAAGTCGCCGCAGTTCTTTAGATACGTTTTGGTTGACGGGTCCAGATCGGCGGAGCCGCCGACGAGCTCGGGGAGCGCCAGCGCGATCGCGTTCATGACCGAGCCGCCCGCATCCCGCGTTGCAATATTGCCGTTTTCGGCCGTAAAGGTTGGCCACGGCAGATTCGCGGGCACGTCCCCACGCAGGGCACGTTCGAGCGTGGCGGCCGGCTCCCGATTTGCCCGCTTCCACCCTTCGTACATCGCCTGCCACTGCGACTCGAGTTCGCCACCCTTGGCGCCGATATCGCGATAGAACTTTAGGACGTCGTCCGGAACGTAGAAATCCGGCGCCAGCGGCCAGCCCAGCTCTTCCTTCGATTTCCTGACGTTATCGGGTCCGAGCGCCTCGCCGTGCGCGAGATAGTTGTCTTGCCGAGGCGAACCGTAGCCGATGTGCGTGCGCACCGCGATGAATGACGGGCGATCGACGACGTTTTTCGCAACGGTTATGGCTTGATCGATCGCCTCAACGTCGTTGCCGTGAGCGATGTCGACGAACTGCGTGTGCCATCCGCTGGCGTCGAAGCGCGCGATCGGATCGTCGGTCAGGGTAATGTCGGTCGGACCGGCAAGCGATACCTGATTATCGTCGTAAAACAAGATCAGTTTTCCGAGTTTGAGATGTCCACCCAGCGACACGGCTTCCTGGCTGATTCCTTCCATTAAATCGCCGTCGCCGCAGATGCAATAGGTGAAGTGATCGACGATGGGCTGATCGTCCCGATTATAGACTGCACCGAGGTGTGCCTCGGCGATCGCCATGCCGAGGGCGTTGCCGATTCCTTGCCCGAGCGGGCCGGTCGTTGCTTCAACGCCGGGTGTGCGCTCCGCCTCAGGGTGTCCCGGCGTCTTACTGCCGAGCTGGCGAAAGTTCTTGATGTCGTCGAGCGTCACGTCGTAACCGGTCAGATAGAGCAGCGCGTAAAGCAGCATCGAGCCGTGCCCGGCCGAGAGCACGAAGCGATCGCGGTTCAACCAATGCGGATCTTTGGGATTGAAGCGCAAGTGGCGCGTCCACAAGGTATAGGCCATCGCCGCCGCGCCCATCGGCATGCCGGGATGGCCCGAGTTGGCTTTCTGAACCGCATCCACGGCAAGAAAGCGGATCGCGTTGATGCGTTGGTCGTCGCTCGGCGAGTTCGGCACGGAGACTCCTTTCGCGCTGCAGGCCTAGGATTATGCGCTTTGCGGCATGGCCGCCCCTGTACTAGTCGCACGGTCTCCAATGGCGGGGGTGGGCTTACCTGATGCCGTAGCTCTGGCGCGTGACGGTAGAAGAGCTGCAAGCGCACGTCGCAGCGCTCGAAGCCAATGAGGGCGACGCGCGCGGGCGGTCCGGACGCGCGATCGACCGAGTGATCGCGATGCTCGACGAAGGCGCGTTTCGCGTCGCCGAACCGCGCGGCGGCGATTGGATCACGAACGCGTGGCTTAAGTCGGCGATTCTGCTCTATTTTCGGCGCCGCAACGTCGATTGGATCGGAGATCCCCGTCGCGACGCGATCGTCTACTACGACAAGCTGCCGCTCAAGCGAAATTACAAGAAGCTCGGCGTACGCTGCGTTCCACCCGGCGTGGCGCGATACGGAAGCTTCCTCGGACGCGGCGTGATTCTCATGCCGGGTTTCGTAAACATCGGCGCTTACGTCGATGAAGGCAGCATGATCGACACGTGGGCAACCGTCGGATCCTGCGCGCAAATCGGCAAAGGCGTGCATCTCTCCGGCGGTGTTGGGATCGGCGGCGTGCTCGAACCGCCGCAAGCCGCGCCGGTCATCGTCGAAGACGGCGCCTTCATTGGGTCGCGCTGCATTATCGTGGAAGGCGTCCGCATCGAACGCGAGGCCGTGGTCGGGGCGGGCGTGGTGCTGACTGCGAGCACTCCGATCGTTGACGTGCGGGGCGACAAACCGGTCGTCAACAAGGGTCGAGTCCCCGCGCGAGCCGTCGTGATTCCCGGCGTGCTGTCAAAACGCTACGCCGCCGGAGAATTCGGTACGTCGTGCGCCTTGATCGTTGGAACGCGCGATGAATCGACCGATCTCAAGGTCTCGCTCAACGCCGCGTTGCGGGCATACGAGCTGGCGGTATGAATCCGCGGGTCCTTCAAATTTCAACCTCTCTGATTCGCGAAGCCGCATCGAGGAAACGACCCAGCTCGATCGATTTGGGCCTGGGTGAGCCGACGCTGCGCCCGCGGCGCGAGCATCTGGAGCGCGCGATGCGACACATTGAAGAGCACGGGCTGAAATATACGCCAAATGCCGGCGCTCCGGCGTTGCGCGAAGCGATTGCAAGACACTACGCGTATCCGGCCATGGACCAGGCTCACAACGTTTGTGTGACGGTCGGCTCTCAGGAGGGGATGTACGTTGCGCTCAAGACGCTGTTAGATCCGACGCGCGATGAGCTGCTGATCGTCGCACCGGCGTTTCCTTCGTACGAAAAGATGGCGGCACTCGAGGGCGTCGCGACTAGGAGCGTCGTGATGGCCGAAAGCGACGACTTTTCGTTCGATCCGGAGCGGATTGTCGGAGCGATCGGCGTGCGAACTCGCGCGATCGTGCTCTGTTCGCCCTGCAATCCGACGGGCCGCGTCCTCCGCAAGAGCGCCGCCGACGCCCTCGCGTCGGCGCTCGAGCGGCGCGGCGGCGAACCGATTTGGCTAATCCACGACGAAATCTATCGAGAGCAGACCTTCGTCGACGATGCGGCATACTTAGCAGATCGTTACGCGCAGACAATCGTGACGAACTCACTGAGTAAAAGCAACGCGCTCACCGGTCTTCGTCTAGGTTGGATTTTAGGGCCGAGCGCCTTCGTCACACAGGCGATCAAGGTTCATGCATGGGCAACGTCCTGCGCCGATACGTTCGCACAGCAAGTAGCCTTGGGAGTTTTCAATGCGCCGGGCGGGTTGCGCGAACACACGCAGTGGTATCGCGAACGACGTCAGCAGTTACTTGCCGCTCTGCGCGAAAGTGGTTTGCGCTTTATCGATCCGGATGGGGCATTTTACGTTTGCGTGCGCCTTCCCGAGGGGAGCTCCTCGCTTAAGGCCGCGGAAGAGTTGATCGAGCGTTACGACGTAGTAGCGATCCCGGGAGTGGCGTTCGGACCACCGATGGAAGGCTGGCTACGCTTGAGTTGGGTCGGACCGGCCGACCGCGTCCGCGACGGACTTCTCCGGATCGCCGACTACTGCAGCTCCCGTGTCATCCTGAGCGAAGCGGCGCGGCCGCGGAGTCGAAGGCCGAAGGACGAAGGACGTTAGGCTATCCAGACGGTTTGGATGTTCACGAACTCATGGATGCCGAAGGTTGAAAGCTCGCGGCCGTAGCCGCTTTTCTTCACGCCTCCGAACGGCAAGCGAGGATCGCTGAGAACCATGCCGTTGATGAACACGGCGCCGGCTTCGATGCGCGCTCCAACGTCCTCGGCCGCAGCAACATCGCGCGTCCAAAGGCTCGAGCCTAATCCAAACGACGAGGTATTGGCCAGTTCGATCGCGTGCTGGCGGGTCTTGGCGCGTACGACGGCCGCGGCCGGTCCAAAGACCTCTTCGTCGAACATGCGCATCCCAGGGGTCACGTTTGCGACGATCGTGGGTTCGTAGAAGTAACCTTTGCGCTCCAGGGGCTTGCCGCCGATCACCAACTCTCCACCGCTTTCAATTGTCGATCGCACTTGCTCGTGTACCGTCTCGCGCAGATCGCTGCGCGCGCAGGGTCCGACCTGCACGCGCTCTTCCATCGGATCGCCGACGGCCAGCGTATTGGTTCGTTCCGCGAAGCGCGCCAGGAACTCATCGTACGCCGAGCTTTCGACGATGAAGCGTTTTGCGGCGATGCAGCTTTCGCCGTTATTCTGAAAACGGGCGTTCACCGCGGTGGTCGCGGCGGCATCGAGATCCGCGTCGGAAAAGACAACGAACGGATCCGAACCGCCCAGCTCCAGCACGCATTTCTTGAGACTTTCACCGGCCGCACGCGCGACCGCGACGCCGGCGCGTTCGCTGCCGGTGAGCGTTACCGCGGCGATCCGCGGGTCCGACACAAGCTTATCGATCTCTTCGCCACTTGCGAGAAGGGTGTTGAAAACGCCCTCCGGCGCCTCGGCTTCCAAGAAGATGCGCTCGATCTCGAGCGCACAGCGCGTGGTGTTGGCCGCGTGCTTGAGCAACATGGTGTTGCCGGCCATCAGTGCGGGAGCCGTCGCCCTAAATACTTGCCAATACGGAAAGTTCCACGGCATGATCGCCAGCAGCGGGCCGAGCGGTCGAAACGCAACGTAGCTGCGCCTGGCGTTCGACGGAGCATTTTGGGGCGCGAGCATCGCCTCGCCGTGTTCGGCAAAATACTTCAGGCCCAGGGCGCATTTTTCCACTTCGGCGCGAGCTTGAACGATCGGTTTCCCCATCTCGCGCACGGCCGTTGCGGCCAGCGAGTCGCGCTGCTCGAGTAACAGTTTTGCGATGTTTCGTAAAAGCGAAGCTCGTACGTCAAACGAAGCCGCACCCCATCGCTTCGCTGCCCGTGCCGCCGCATCCAACCTTGCCTCGATTTGGCGCGCTTCCATGTGAGGGATCCGCTCGAGTACTTCCTCCGTGGTCGGATTTATCGTCGTGATCATATGGTATGTTGTGCCCACGGACCGGAGGGTCCGGCGTAGACCTCCACCAGCCGGCTGGGGCGAAGATAGGCCCGTGCCACGCGTTGGACGTCGGCGGGCGTGATCTGCGCAAAGCGTTCGTTGAGCGTGCGATAGTAGGTGAGCGGCAAACCGTTCATTGCAATATCCAAGATTTGCTTTGCCTGACCCGTTGACGAGGCTTCGTCGAGCAAGGCGTTTCCGACCAGACGCACCTTGGCTTCTTGGAGCTCGGTTGCGGAGACAGGTTCGTCTTGCAAGCGCTGGAGCTCGTGGCGCACGAACTCGACCGCTTCGACCACGCGTTGCGGCGATGCATTCAGCTCGACGCGGAAATCGCCGCGGTCGGCGTCGGCCTCCAGCGAGCTGCTGACGCTGTAGACCAAGCCGCGCTTCTGCCGAAGCTCTTGCCACAACCGCGATTCGAACGCGCCGTTTCCGCCGAGAATCTGGTTGAGCACGAGGAAGGTGTCGTAGTCCCGATTCGAGCGCGCGAGCGCCGGCTGCCCAAGCCGTATAAAGACCTGATTCGCCGCGGTACCGATGTAATCGTGACCCGTCGACGCGGGCGGAAGGGCCATGAGATGGGGATCCGGCCGTGGGCCCATCGCCTGCCACGAGCCAAAGGCAGACTCCAACGCGCTTTGCACGCGCGCGGGTGAGATATCGCCGACGACCGCGATCGTCGTGAGGTCTGGCCGCCAGTAGGACGCCGCGTAAGCAAGCAGATCCTCGCGCGAAATCCCTTCAACGCTAAACGCCGTCGGTTCGCGCAGCGACGGATCGTCGCTGGCGAGCAGCAAGCGATTATAGGCACGATCGATCATGACGCCCGAGATGTTGCTTTCGGATTGCAGGCTGTTGGCGAGCTGCGAGCGTTCGATGCCTAGCCACGGATCGGCAAAACTGGGATGTGCTTCGCCGTCGGCGACGATCCCAACGATTTGTTCGAAGTCGCGAGTCTCCCCTTGCGCAGAAAAATCACGGCCGGTTTCTACAAAGGCTCCCATCTCGTCGGTGGCTTTGCGGCGTTGCGCGAATGGATAGTGAGTGCTACCGTAGTCGGCGACCGACGAAGCGAGCCGGATGATGCCTTGTTTTCCGGCCGTCTCAAATGCAGGCGAAGACGCAATCTCGCCACGCAGCACAAAGGTCGGCCGATCGCTCTTGGTTTGGACGATGACGCGCAAGCCGTTGGCCAGCTTGAATACGACCGGCCTCAGCGCACTTCGAGCGGTCGTCGGCGTTTGCACCGCCTTTGCAATCCAGCTGGGCTCTACGATTGGGCCGTTCGGCACGCGCTTCGAGAAATCGTCGCTGGCCTCCGCGCTGCTCTTTTGCGAATTACCGCGCGGCGGGCTTTCGTTCGGACTCAAATGCCCGACGACGGTCGGGTGGCTTAGATATGTGCGGGCAGTTGCGAGCAAATCGCTCTCGGTTATGGCTTCAAGGCGCGCATCTTCGTCGGAAATTCTTTCGCCGACGATGCCATACGTATAGCCTGCGAGATCGCCGATGCCGCCGATCGAATCCGCGGAGTAAAGCCGCTCCGCGAGCGTCAGGCGCTTCGCCGCCAGGACGAGATCGGGGTTGAAGCCATTCTTTAGCACCGAGTCGAGCGTCGACTGAAAGACCGCTTGCGCCTCGCTGCTGCTTCTGCCAGGGTTGAGCACGATGAAGACGTCGAGCAGGCCACCGCGAAGCTGGGTGTCCGCACTCGCCTCAATCGCGAGCGCGATGTTGCTTTCCACGAGTGCTTGATAGAAGGGCGACCGTTGATTCTCCAGCAGCGTTGCCAGCGTGCTGATCTCCGGCTCCCCGCGCTCGGTGTCACCCGGAACGGCATAGGCTAGATCGAGAATTTCGAACGGAAACGGGAACTGCGCTTCGACGCTTTGTCCTCGCGAAGGCTCGGGTTTTACCAGCTGGCGCGCCGGAATGCGCTTTGAGGGTATCGCACCAAAATAGCGCTGGGCTTTTGCAAATACGGCCGAGTGATTGACGTCGCCCGCCACCACGAGCGTCGCATTGTTTGGCGCATACCATTCCCGATAGTATCGGGCGATATCCGCGACGCTGGCGCGCGCGACGTCTTCCCGACTTCCAAGCGGCGTACGACCGCTGGGCTGACCGGGGAACGCGGCTGCCCGAACCCGTGAAAGCAAATTAAAGAAAGGCGAGCTGGCGTCCCCATCGATTTCGTTTAGCACGGCGTTGCGTTCGATCGCCCAGTCTGAGGCCCGCAGCGCCGCGTGCTGCATGCGGTCGGCGTCGACGTATAGCGCGACGTCCAGCTTATCGGCGGGCATCTCGAAGTAGAACTGGGTGTAGTCGTAATTTGTCTCGCCGTTCATCTGCGCGCCGAGTCGCGCCACGATGTCGTCGAGACCGCCGGACGATATCTCGTGCGTTCCGCGAAAGAGCATGTGCTCGAGCGCGTGCGCGAGCCCGGTCTTGCCGGAAGTTTCCTCCATCGATCCAAAGCCGTACCAGACACCCGTCTGTACGATCGGCGCGGCCCGATCCTCCACGACCACAACGCGAAGACCGTTGTGAAGCGTCGTGGTGAAGATCCCGGCGTCGCCCGGGCCGTTTTGCGCAGACGCTGCCTGAGGTCTCACCAGCGCCAAAGTAAGCGCGATTAAAAATATCCTTAAACTTGTCATCCAGGCTTCGTTCGTGGGCTGAGGGTCACAGGGTTGAAACTCCTAAATAGTATGCCGTCGCCGCTTCCACCGCCGCCCAAGGAAGACAGCCGATGAGCTCGCAGCCCAGCAGTTCGGTGCCGCTTTTCGCCGCGAGCCGCCGAACCAACTCAACGATGCGATAGAGGGGCGTTGCAGCATAGTCCGTCACATTCAGCGAGACCTGCACGCAATTCTCCCCACGGCGGAACGCGAGAGCACGGAGCGAGCGTAAGCCGCCATCGCGTTCCCGTATCGTGCGCGCTATTTGCCTGGCAATGGCGAGATCGTTGCTAGCTAGTTCAACGTTGAAAGCGATGAGAATCTCTCGCGCGCCGATCGCGATTGCTCCCGCGGTCAAGTGGCGCGGGACGTCGCCTTCGTCGGGCAGCCAATCGGTATTACGGCGTATCTCAGGGAGCAGCCGCCGCTCGGGTTGCCGCGCCGCAGCGCCATAATAAAAGGAGGGAATGCGGTATCGGCGCCAGATCTCCGCGCCGGCGCGATGAGCCAGTTCGGCCGCGTCGCTTAAGCCGGCGGCGCGCAGCGGCACGAAGGGCAAAACGTCGAGGGCACCGATGCGCGGGTGCACGCCCTCATGGCGGCGCAAGTCGATGCGTTCGGATGCGACCCCGGCGAGTGCGACGGCCGCCTCGAGCACCTGCGCGGCGGTTCCGACGATGGTCAGGACGCTTCGATGATGGACGACGTCGCTGCTGCGATCGATCAAACGCGCCCCGGTGCGTTCGACCGCGTGAACGGCCGAGTCGACGATGCCCGCATCACGACCCTCCGAAAGATTCGGCACTATTTCAAATAGCGCCACGATTAAGTCCCGTCGTTCTCACCCGAGTGTTTTTCGGATTGCTTCCGCGACGTCAACCGTATTGGCGGGTGAGATAACTGCGGAGTAGCCGAGTTTGCGCGCCTCGGCCTCGCGTCGTTCGGCCGCCCCGACGGCGCGGATTTCGCCGGAGAGTCCTAGCTCACCGAACACCGCCGTGTGTGACGGTATCGCGACGTTACGAAACGATGACGCGATGGCTAGGGCGATGCCGAGATCGGCGGCAGGTTCCACGACCCGCAGTCCTCCGGCGATCGAGGCATAAACGTCGTGGGTGCCCAACGCGAAGCCGGCGCGGCGCTCCAGCACCGCTAGAATCATCGCCAGCCGCTGCTGGTCGAGGTTGTTTGCGAGTCGCCGCGGAGTGCCGTAGCTCGTCTCGCCGACGAGGGCTTGCACTTCAACGAGAACTGGGCGCGAGCCGACGATGGACGCCACCACACAGGAGCCGCTGGGACGCTGCGTACGTGCGCCAAGAAAGAGTTCCGAAGGGTTCGCCACCTCGCGCAATCCGGCGTCCTGCATCGTAAAGACGCAGATTTCGTCGATCGAACCAAAGCGGTTCTTGTAGGCTCGCAGGATGCGGTATTCGCCGGACGTCTCTCCCTCAAAATAGAGCACCGTATCGACGAGATGCTCGAGCAGCCGCGGTCCCGCGATGGCCCCGTCTTTGGTGACGTGACCGACGATGAACGTTGCGCAGCCGGTTCGCTTGGCGTACTCCATCAGCGCCTGCGTGCAGTCGCGAATCTGCGTTACGCTGCCTGCATACGCTTCAGACTCCGGAAGCCAGACCGTTTGAATCGAGTCGACGATCAACGCCAAAGGCGACCGGCGCTCGAGCCGGTCGAGAACCGCGCGCAGATTCGTTTCAGGATAGACTAACAAGCTGTCGTGCAAGGCGTTGCGCAGCGTCCGTTCGGCGCGAAGCTTTACCTGGGCACCCGACTCCTCACCGCACACGTACACGACCTCGCCGAGCGCCGCTAATTTCGCCGCAATCTGCAGCAACAGGGTTGATTTACCGGCGCCGGGCGGTCCTCCGACGAGGGTCAGGCTGCCGCGTACGAGCCCTCCTCCAAGCACCGCGTCGAATTCGGGCATCTCGACCCGCAACCGCTCGACGCCGGCAGAGCCGATCTCGCGCAGCGTCATCGGCGCGGTGGGAGCGACGCCGCTCACCCGATTCTCGCGGCCGGGTTTTAAAGGTACGTTGAACGGTCGCTCGTCGAATGAGTTCCAGGCTTCGCATTGCGGACAACGCCCGAGCCAGCGCGTAGATTCGAATCCACAGGCCGAACAGAAGAAAACCGAACGGGTCTTTGCCACGGGGAAGTCGAGGTTCTCCTGAAGGGCAGCGCCATCATGCCGACGGAACGATGCGCGGTGGTTGCTGACGTGCACTTGCAGATAGCCATCGACGGGCCCGCGGCATCCGGTAAGACGACCGTCGCCCGCGCGACGGCTCGGCGCCTTGACGTGCTCTACCTCGACACCGGCGCGATGTACCGCGCGATCGCGTATCTCGCGTTGCATACGGGCACCGACGTTGGTAATGGCGCCGCCTTGGCCCGTTTGGCCTCCACGACGCCGCTTGAAGTCGAGCTCGATGACTCCGCGCCGCTCGGATTCCGAATTTTCGCCGAAGATCGAGAGCTGGACGAATTGGCGTTACAAAGTAACGAAGTCACCGCGATCGTTTCTACCGTCGCCGCGCAGCGGGACGTACGGTCGGCAATGGTCGAGGCCCAGCGCCGCATTGCCGCTACGGGGCCGGTCGTCATGGCCGGGCGCGACATCGGCAGCGTCGTGCTGCCGAATGCACTGGTCAAGATTTACCTCACGGCATCGCTCGACGCTCGCGTTGCGCGGCGCCGCCTACAGCTCCAAGAAACCGGTGTCGACGTCGACGCGCGTCGTCTAGGAGAAGAGATCGAAGAGCGCGACCGGCTCGATCGCACGCGCGCGGTGTCGCCGCTGGTCCCGGCTCCGGATGCGCACATCATCGATTCGAGCGACGTTAACGCCGAGGGCGTCGTCGATGAGATCTGCGCGATCATAGCGGCGCTGGGTGACAAAATCGGGTGAATACCTCGTTTTATGATTTTGCGAAGTTCGTCGTACGACTCTTGGTTCGGGTTGTCTGGCGCGCGCGAGTCGTGGGTACGGAAAACGTGCCGGCCGAGGGTCCGCTTATCGTGGCCTGCAACCACCTTTCGTATCTCGATCCACCGGCGATGGGTTGCCTCTGCCCTAGGCGGATCAGTTATATGGCCAAGAAAGAGCTGTTCCGGATTCCGATCTTGGGAACGGCGATCCGGGCGCTGGGAGCGTATTCGGTCGATCGCCGGGGCAGCGCGGCCGCCGCGATCAAGCGGTCGCTTCAAGTGCTCCAGGTGGGCGGCGCGGTAGGGATCTTCCCGGAAGGAACGCGCAATCGTACGGGCGCCGTACCGCCTCAAATCGGCGTGGCACTCCTCGCATCGCTGGCGAACGCTCCCGTGGTTCCCGCCAGTATCCGCGGCACGGACCGGGCCTTACGCCTGGCGCAAATCGACGTTGCATTCGGACCGCCGCTGGCGCTTCCGGCCGGCCGGAAAGCAACGCGCCAAGAGTTGGCGAAGTTTACCCTCGAGATCATGAATGCGATTGAAGCCCTCGCGGAGAGCAACGATGGAAATACGTAAGGCGTCCGTGCAAGGATTTTGCTTCGGCGTCGCAATCACGGTCAAGAAGGCCGAGGAAGCGATTGCCTCCCGCGGCGACGTGACGACGCTCGGACACGTTGTCCATAATCCGCAGATGGTAGAATCGCTCGCGGCGCGCGGGCTGAAAAACGCTCAGGCGGTCGACGAAGTGGATGCCGGCGCGCTGTTCGTTCGCGCGCACGGCTTGCCGGTCGAAGTCTTCGAGAAGGCTAAGGAAAAAAAGCTCGAGATCATCGACGCAACCTGCCCGATGGTCACCAAGATTCACGTTCAAGCGGAGAAACTTAAAGCCGACGGTTATAAGATCATCGTCATCGGTGACCCGAATCACCCGGAGGTCAAGGGCACGTTGAGCCACGTGCCTGGCGCCTGGTGCATTCAAAACCCCGCCGACGTAGAAAAACTTCCCCGCTCCAGCCGCGTCGGCGTCGTCGTGCAGTCGACGTGGTCGGGCGAAGGCTTTACCGACGTCGTCCGTGCTCTCTCCGCCAAGTATTACGAGGTGCGCGCCGTAAACACGATCTGCACCGATACGCACAACCGGCAGAACGAGGCGCTGCGCTTAGCGAAAGACGTTGAGGTGATGATCGTGGTCGGCGGCAAGACCTCTGCGAACACCAAACATCTTGCCGACTTGTCGGAGTCGCATGGCGCGCGCGCCTATCACATCGAAGGGCCCGACGAGCTGCAGGCGCAATGGTTCGACGGTGTCGAGGTCGCCGGCCTGATGTCCGGCGCGTCGACGCCGGGCTGGCTGGTTGATCGCGTTGAGACGCGCATGGAGGAGCTGGCGGCGTCTGCTTAACCTCGTTAATTATGCCGAGCGCTTTGAGAGCGCCCTCGAAGAACGGATTACCGGATATCGGGGATCGAAAGAGATCTCCGATATGCTTTTGCGTCACTTTGGTTACGCTCCGTACGGACCGGCGCGAAGAGGCAAACGGCTTCGACCGCAAATGGTGATGCGGGTGGCCGCCTGCGAAGGAGCGCCGGTGGAACAAACACTCGATGCGGCGGTGGCGGTAGAGATTTTTCACAACTATTCGCTCGTTCACGACGACATCGAAGACCGCGACGAGCTGCGCCACGGACGCCGAACGCTCTGGAGCACTTACGGCATCGCGCAAGCCATCAATGCGGGCGATGCAATGTGCGCGCTGAGCTTTCTCAGTCTCGAACACGCGGCCGCGCATCTGGACGCTCGTCGCGTCCTGCAGATGCTGGCGCTGCTTCACGAAGCCCATGCGGTAATGTGCGAAGGTCAGTCACTGGATCTGCATTTTGAATCGGAGCGATCCGTCGATCTGCCCGGCTACTATCGCATGATCCAGTGTAAGACCGCTCAGCTTTTCGATGCGTCCTGTCGTCTGGGCGCATTTGCGGCCGGTTGCGACGAGGCCACGATTGCCGCGTATGGTGGGGTCGGACGCGCCTACGGCATGGCGTTTCAGATCCGGGACGACGTCGCGGGCATTTGGTCGACGGTGGACGAGACCGGCAAGACTGCGGCGAGTGACATCGCGCGACGGAAATGGACGTTCCCGGTGGTTTGGGCGATCGCCCAGAGCCCATCGGCCGCACGCACCGTGGTAGCGAACGCGTACGCCTTCGGCAATCCGCTGGATGCCGCGACCGTGCGTCGCGTCGTCGAGGCGCTCGACGCGCTTGGCGCGCGCGAAACCGCCCATCAGGCCGCCGCCGAGCATCTGGCGGTAATCGAGGCTTGCCCAAACGCAGAGTTTCGAGAGTTTCTTTCGAATTCGCTCGATCTCGCCGCCGCGCGTTGAAGAAAACGACGTGAACGTCAACCAGTCGGTACGAGCGCCGGTACGGTATGCTTCGGCCGCATGGGCGCTTCCCGCGCTGCTCGTACTCGGCTTCGTGCTGAGACTGGCCTTCATCAGCAACGAAGGCTTCAAAACCGACGTTGCGACGTATTCAGCCTGGGCGATTGCCCTCAGCCAACATGGCTTCGCACGGTTCTACTCGATGATCGGATTTGCGGATTATCCGCCGGGTTATTTCTACATCTTGGCCGCGGTGGGGCGTTTCTGGCAGCTTTTCTTCGCCGCGCACGATCCAGGCTATGCAATCCTGCGTGCCTTGGTCAAATTGCCCGCCATTCTTGCCGATCTCGGAGTAGGCGCGCTCCTCTACGTAACGGTCAGGCGGTTCGCCGGTATTGGTTGGGCACTTGGCGCCGCCGCGCTCTACCTGCTCAATCCGGCGACGATCTACATCTCGGCGCTGTGGGGGCAGGTCGATTCGATCGCCGGCGGTCTTGCGTTGCTCGCGATTTACTCGTTGCTGCGCAGCGAAGACGAGCCGGCCGACAGTCGCGGTCAGCTCGTGTGGATTCTGGGCGCTTGGCTTGCCTTCGCGTACTCGCTCCTGATCAAGCCGCAAGCAGCGGTCTTGCTGCCGTTACTGATCGCGTTTGCCTTTGTGAATCCAGCGCGTCGTCGCGGACGGATCCCCGCCACCGCGATCGGCGTTGGTGCGGCGCTCCTCCTAACGCTCGTGCTCACAGAACCGTTCCATCCCGGCAACCCGATCGGCGCTTTTGCGTGGTTGTTGGAGCGCTACGCCTACGGTTCCAACGTGTATCCGTACAACAGCGTCAACGCGTTCAATCTGTGGGCGCTTCGCGGCACCCTCTGGTTGCCGGACAGCCAATACATCTTGCTGCTCCCACAGGTGGCTTGGGGAGTCTTGTTGGTGGCGGCCGCTCTGACGCTCATCGTCTGGCGCTACGTTGCGGACCGGACGTCCCAAGCTCTACTCGAGGGATGCGCGGTCGCCGCACTGGCATTCTTTGCGCTCGCAACGCGGATGCACGAACGCTATCTGTTCAACGGATTGCTCTTTACGATCGCGTGCATTCCCTTTGCGCGGCGGTATCTCTGGGGGGCGGTCGCGTTGTCGATCGTGCTCCTTGCAAATATGGTGTATAGCCTGGAATATCTGCACGTCGTCACGGCAAGTGTGCCGGGAGTGAACTCGCAGAATCTATGGGGCGGCTGGACGACGGTGCTGTCACTGCTCGCGGTTGGCACGTTCTTCTGGTTGGGCTATCAGTATCTCGGAACTGGCGAAGTTCGTGCCGACCAGACGGCCGTGCCCCGAGAACCCGCGGCGCCCTCCACGCAGACCCTCGCCTGGACGGCTACGGTGCGCGACTGGTTCGATCCGCGCGAGGGACTGGCGGCGATGCGCGCGCCTGTGGATTACCTGATCGCCGGGTTGCTCGGAATCGGCAACTTTATCGTGTCGTTCATCGGGTACTGGTGGCCCTCAGATAAGGTTTTCGACGAAATTTACTTCGCGCGGGCCGGCGAAGAGTATCTGCAAAACCTACGGATTTATGAAAACACGCATCCGCCGCTGAGCAAGCTGCTCATCATGCTTTCGATCGTGCTCTTCGGCGGCATGCCGGCGGGCCACGGGCTCGGTGGGTGGACCGGCCTAAACGCCATCATCGGCCACATGCCTAACGGCGATAACTCGTACGGCTGGCGTTTCCTCGACGTGGTTTTTGGCGCGCTCGTCGTGATGCTGCTCTACGTCTTCGCTAAGCGAATAACCGGTTCGACCCTGTTTGCCACGATCGCCGCACTGCTGTTGAGCTTCGACGGAATGCATTTCGTGCAGTCGCGGATTGGAACGCCGGAAGGCTTCGTCGTCTTTTTTGCGACGCTGGCGGTCTACGCGTTCTACCGTTTCTGGATCAGCTCGCAAGTCGGCGAACGTGCATACGTTGAGGTGCCGCCATTCGGATTCGTCGCGGGCGCCGGCGTTTCGTTGATCGCTGGCATCGTTGTCGCGCTGATCGGGCGAGCCTTATGGGGTTTCGACGCCGCGACGACGATGATCGTGACGCTATACGTCGCCTGCGGTCTGTATATTCTCGTGCGCTACGTCGCCTTTGCGCGGTTCTTCGGTGGCCGACGGCGAGAGCTTACATTTGGCGAAGGGTCGCATGCGCTGCGCGATGGAGAAAACAGCCAGCTCTTTTCGGCCGACGGCGGCACGATCGACTCACGCGGCAGAGTGCAACGGGGGGCGATCTCGGAAGGTAAGGCCGGTGCGCTCGTCTATCAAGACGATCCGCTAACCATCCGATACCGCCGCGACGCCAGCGTCTCGTACGAAACGCCCGAAGGCAACGCGACGTACGCCGAGGATGAAATCCGTACCGAGGCGCCGGCGGCAATCGAAAAGGGCCGCTCCTCGCGACTGTGGCTGATCCTCTTCACGGTGGCGTTGGGTTTGTTGGTTAGTACAAAGTGGTACGGCGTTATGGGCTTTGGCGTCAGTTTTGTGGTGCTCATCGCGGTTTGGCTGCAGCGATACTTCATGCAGCTTCGTCCGACGCTCTGGGGGAATCCACGGGGCTTTCGGTTAGACGGAGCACTGGCGACGATTCTGTTCGTGAGCGCAACGGTCTATGCGCTCGTGTGGGTGCCCGACCTGGCACGCCACTCCGCCGATCCGGGAGAGATCCACAACCTTAACGATCTCGTCTATCGGCAGTCGACGATGTTCTCGTATCACGACACGCTGAAAGCCACGCACCCGTATTCTTCCAAGTGGTGGGAGTGGCCGATCGATTACGTGCCAATCGCGTATTTTTATCAAGACCGCCGTAAGGACAACAACAATCCCAACGGTTGTTGTGTTTATGAAATCACGTCGCTTCCGAATCCAATAATCCTTTGGTTTGGCTTGTTTTGCGTTCCATGGGTCGGCGTGCTCGCGTGGCGAGAACGCAACAAAGGGTACGCGCTTATCGTCATGACCTACTTGCTTCAGTGGCTTCCATGGATGCGATCGCCGCGCATTACCTTTGCCTATCACTTTTACGTCGACATCCCGCTGATTTGTTTGTGCAACGTCATCGTGTTGCAGCGTCTGTGGCAATGGTCGCAGCGGCGCGAAACGGTTCGCTGGCTCGGCTCGCTTGGAGTCGGCGCCTACGTAGCCGCGGCGGCGCTGGGCTTTATTTACTTTTACCCCATTCTCGCAGCGCATCCGATATCGTGGAGCGCCTGGCACCAGCGGATGTGGTTTCCTACCTGGATTATCGGTCCGGGGTAGCGAAAGAGCGCCCCAGGAGAGTTTCCTTTAATGTCGGGACATTCAAAGTGGCATAACATCAAACTGAAGAAGGGAAAGGTTGACGCCCAGCGCGGCGCGCTTTTCACCAAGCTCAGCAAAGAGATCATCTTGGCCGCAAAGGGCGGTTCGCCGGATCCCGAAGCCAATTATCGTCTCAAGATGGCGGTTGAAAAGGCGCGCGAGTTCAACATGCCGCAGGACAACATCAAGCGCGCGATTGCGCGCAGCTCGGGGCAGAGTGGCGCGGCGGAAATCGAAGAGATTCGCTATGAGGGATATGGCCCGCACGGCTTGGCCGTCGTCGTCGATGCCGCGACCGACAACCGAAACCGCACGGCCGGCGAGTTGAGATTTCTCTTCAGCCGTCACGACGGAACGTTAGGCGAGAGCGGCAGCGTCGGCTGGATGTTCGAGTCAGTCGGCGCGGTCGAACTCGATCCGGCCGGAAGATCGGAAGATGCGCTGATGGAGGAGATGTTGCTCGACGGCGTCGAGGACCTCGAGTACGATCGGGAGCTTACGATCGTTTACACCCAGCCGACGCGGCTAGCCGAAATTCGGGACGCGCTGCGTACGCGCGGCACCAAGATTTCCGACGTTTACCTGGGCATGCGCGCAAAGACCAGGCTCGAGCTTTCGGGTCCACAGCTCCAGGCTGCACTAGCGTTTCTCGAAGCGCTCGACGAACACGAAGACGTGCAGCGGGTCTTTAGCAACCTAGACTTTAGCAGCGTGCCCGCGGAGGCCTTGGCCTGAGGTCGGCGCTTCAGCCGTACCTGCCGCGCGATTGGATCTTCCCAATCGTCCTGGTTATTTTCGTTGCAGTGCTCGTTTGGTTTGGACGGCAGATCTACGATTTTCTCTTGCCCTCGTCGTCCACGGTAACCGTTCCGTCGTTTATCGGTCAAACGCTGACCGATGCGAATGCAGAGATCGAGCGGCTGAAGCTTAGCTCCGCGGTCGTTGACCACACGACTAGCGATCGATATCCCAAAGACGTCGTGATCATGCAACGTCCGGACGCGGGCGAGCCGGTGCGTCAAGGACGACAAGTATCGTTCGTTATCAGCGACGGCATCGTGTCCCGTCTAATGCCCGACCTGCGGTATCAGTCGATGCGCGAGGTGCAACTGGATCTTTCCCGCGCGCGCTTGCAGCTCGGCAAAGTGACGTACGTTCGGAGCGATCTGGTCCCCGAGGGTCACGTCGTCTCGCAGAGTCCGCTGCCGTTGGTCAGCGTGCATGAGGGCGACGTCATCGGACTGGTTGTGAGCCGGGGCGCACGCCTTACCGTGCCGGTTCCCGACTTCGTCGGCCTGAGCATCGATCAAGCTCGCGATCTTGCCGCCCGTGCCGGAATCAAGCTTGGGCAGATCGTCTGGACACCGCTCGGTAAGCAAGGGCCGAGTCACGGTCTGGTTGCGCGCCAGATGCCGCCACCCAACGCCAAGATTGCCTCATTTGATCCGGTCGCATTGCAAGTCAGCGCCGGGCCGAACGAATCCGGGTATATTATCCGCCAAGTGCACGTGCTCGTCTCGGTTCCCGAACCGGAAAACATTCAGAACGGTCAGCAGCTGGACGTGCGTCTCTCGGTTACCGATGCGACGGGCCGCTACGATCTCTACCACGCCTATGCCGAACCCGGACAGAAACTCGATTTTACCGTGACGGCGATCGGGACGTCGCTCCTTGACATGTACGTTGACGATCAGCTTGCCAGCGAAACGCGTCTCGGCACCGAACCGCCACGGGTCTACAGCGCCAAGCCGTCTCCAACCCCCGGCGCAGCGTTTTAGCCGGGAGATCCTCCGATGAATTTCAGCCCCCGCAGCCGAACGGCGGAGGGATGTTGCGTCGGGCCGCTCGTCGCTCCACATCCATGTTCCGCTCCTGCTGCACCGCGCTCGCGCCACAGGCTAAGGAAGTCATGACATCCTGTCAATGGCGTTCGCGTCGGAGCCCCTCCGCAACGCCACTCCGCCGTTCTCCCGCGTACGCATGACGATCTTAGCCCCGTCTCTATTGTCGGCGGATTTTGCGCGAATTGCCGAACAGATTGCGTGCGTGCAAGACGCCGGCGCGGAGTATTTGCATCTTGACGTGATGGATGGCCAGTTCGTTCCGAACATCACGTGGGGACCGAAAATCATCGGCGACCTTCGCAAGCTCTCGCCGCTGGTGTTCGATGCGCATCTTATGATAGTCGAGCCGGAGCGCTACGTTGACGATTTTCGAAAGGTTGGTTGCGATCGAATCACCTTTCATCTTGAAGCGACGCTGCACGCGCAGCGGCTGCTCGTTCATCTTCGAGAGATCGGCGCGAAAGCGGGTCTGGCGATCTGCCCTCAGACGCCGGTCGAGATGCTTGCGGACGTGATCGAGTATTGCGATACGGTGCTGGTGATGAGCGTAAACCCCGGCTTCTCGGGACAGAGCTTCATTCCGCGCGCCCTCCAAAAAGTGCGGGAAGCGCGCAGCCTCATCGAGCGGCGCAACCCCACGTGTTTGATTGAGGTGGACGGCGGCGTCGGGGCCGAGAATGCTCGCGATCTCGTTGAGGCCGGTGCCGACGTCTTAGTGATGGGCAACGCCGTCTTCGGTGCAGACGATCCGGCAGCGCAGCTGGATCGAATTCGCGCGCTTCTCGAGTGACCGAAGATGAACTGATCGCCGCGATTAGCGACATCGTCGGAACGCCCGGTCAAGCGGTCAAACTCGGAATCGGCGATGACGCGGCATTATGGCAGCCGTCACGTTCGCGTCGCAGCGTTATTTCCACCGACATGCTGGTGGAGGGCCTTCACTTCGAGCTCGATGCGATGTCGCGAGAGGACGTTGGTTGGAGGGCGATGGCAGCGAACGCGAGCGATCTGGCGGCGATGGGTGCGCGGCCGGTTCTCGCGACCGTCGCGCTGGGACTTCCCGCATCCACGAGCCTGGGTGACGTCCTCGAACTTTACCGCGGACTCGCGGCGTGCGCGGCCGGCGCGAAACTCGCAATCGTGGGCGGAGATGTTTCGCGCTCGAGCGCCCTGACGATCGCGATTACGGTGGTTGGCGAAGTGCGCGCTTCCGACGTAAAGACGCGGGCTGGCGGGCGTCCCGGCGACGTCGTCGCAGTTACCGGCGCGTTGGGTGCGGCACGCGCTGGTCTCGAGCTGACGCGAGGTCGAGTCGGGATACGAGAGGACCTCGAAGCCGCCGCGCTGCTGGCATTTCGTCGTCCGGAACCCCGCTTGGCCGAAGGACGCTTTCTAGCGGCCAGTCGCAACGTGAACGCGATGATGGATTGTTCGGACGGCCTTTCAACCGACTTGAGTCGGCTCTGCGGGGCGAGCCATTGCGGCGCCGCGCTGGAGCGCATTCCGGTTGCCGATAGCGCTCGGGCCGTGGCGGAGCAACGAGGCGAAGATCCGGAGTGTTTTGCCTTAGCCGGCGGCGAAGACTTTGAGCTGCTGACGGCGATCCGCCCGCGCGCCTTTGAGAATTTGGCTGGACGCTACCGTCGCAGGTTTGGGCGGGAGTTGCTTCGCGTCGGGGTTCTCGGGCCCGAGTCAGGGATTACGTGGAATGGAGCGCCGCTCGAGCGCTCCGGTTGGGATCACTTTGCTTAAGCGGGTGGAAGTTAGGCGCGGCGGGTGACGCGCTGGGAACGCAGGCAGCGAGTGCAGACCTTCGCCGTACGGTGAACGCCCTGGTCGTCGATTCTTACCGATTGCAGGTTCGGAAGCCATCGCCGCTTGGTTTTATTCATCGCATGACTGACATTATTGCCCGCCTTGGGACCCTTACCGCAAACCTCGCACCGCTTCGCCATAGCCGGCAGATAGTACCACGGGCCCAGGCCGTCGGGCAAGCTGAAATGTTGACGAGAGGCAAGGATTCGCGGGATGGCTCCCAAAGACGGGCGGCCGTGGACGTTATTGCCTCGCCCCGCAAGGCAGCGGCCCCGTGACCGCGCCTCGCATTGCGGTCGACGCGATGGGCGGAGACCACGCGCCCGAGGAAACGGTCGCCGGCGCGCTGCTTGCAGCGCAAGAATTCGACGCCGAAATTCTCCTGATCGGAGATGAAGCGCGGGTTCGTCCGCTGCTGCGTGGACCGGGCGCGGAGCGCGTTCGCGTGATTCACGCACCCGACGCCGTTGCAATGGATATCTCCCCTTCGAGTGCGCTGCGCTCGTGCGAACGCACGTCGCTCGGCGTTGCGGTCGGACTCATTAAACACGGCGAAGCGGACGCGGTCGTTTCCGCTGGGAACAGCGGCGCGTTCCTGGCCATTGCGTTAATTAAACTCCGCACGATCGAAGGAATATCGCGACCCGCGATAGCCACGGTGTGGCCGGCGCTCAACGGTCCAACAGTCTTGCTCGATTCGGGAGCTAATGTTGACTGCCGGCCGGAGTGGCTCGAGCAGTTCGGCATCATGGGATCGGCCTACGCCCGCGCCGTTTTAAACATAGCGGAACCGCGCGTGGCCGTGCTTTCGGTCGGCGAGGAGCGCAGCAAAGGCAACCAACTGGTGCTCGAAGCCGCGCGGCTGCTCGAAGCATCGCCCGTGCGTTTCATCGGCAACGTCGAGGGGCGCGATCTCTTCCACAACGTTGCCGACGTCATTGTAGCCGACGGATTCGTCGGCAACGTCGTGCTCAAGACCGGTGAGGGTATGATCGCGGATCTCGCTCGGGTTATGCGCGACGCATTGCTCGACGGCAGCCTGCTAACGAAGCTCGGCACGGCAATGCTGGCGCCCGCGCTGAGGCGCTTGGGCAAGAAGTTCGACTATGAAACGTATGGCGGCGCGCCGCTGCTCGGACTTCGCGGGAATTGCATCGTCACGCACGGACGTGCGAGCCGCAGAGCAATCAAACACGCGATCGGAGCCGCCGTTCAAGAAGTGAACCATGACGTTGTGGGTAAGATCAGTGAGTTAATGGCGCCGCATTTCGCGGCGACGTGAGCGCGGCCGGCATGCTCGGCGTCTACGTTCACCTTCCGTTCTGCCCGTATCTCTGCCCGTATTGCGATTTTGCCAAGTGGCCGCTTCGAGCTTCCGCCTCGGATCGTTACCTCGCCGCACTCTATGCCGAGATCGAGCGTGAAGCATCCATGCCGGTTGCCACGATTTACCTAGGCGGCGGCACCCCGAACGCGTACGGTTGCGACCGCGTAACCGGCTTGGTCGCGCAATTACACGACCGCTTTCCGGCGGCGCGCGAGCTTTCAATCGAAGTCAATCCCGAGCTCGTCCGCACGGACGATTTCACCCGCTACCGTGAGGCGGGAATTTCCAGGGTATCGATTGGGGTGCAATCCTTTGAGGCCGACGAAATTCGAACGCTGGGTCGAAAGCACACCGTGGCACAAATACAAGATGTCGTGAACGCGGCGCGCGCAGCGCGATTCGATTCGGTTTCGATCGACCTGATGTTCGCCGTTCCGGGGCAAACGCCGAATAGCTGGCGCCGTTCGCTGCAAGCTGCCATCGAACTCGGCGTCGATCACGTTTCCGCCTACGGGCTCACCGTCGAAGAGGGCACGCCGTATGCATCCTGGAGAGCGCGCGAGCCTCACGCGTTTATCGACGATGCGCGCGAGGCAGAACTCTACTCGATCGCGATCGAGATGCTGCAGGGCGCCGATTACCAACAGTACGAAATCAGCAACTTTGCGCGGCCGGGCCACCAATGCGTGCACAACCTCAACTATTGGGCCAACGGCGAGTACCTCGGCCTGGGCGTGGGGGCCGCGTCCTACCGAGGGGGCATACGATCG